>NC_019689.1:447500-1047500 GCF_000317025.1 Pleurocapsa sp. PCC 7327
GGCGATGAAGAAGCTAGACGACGGGGTAGCCAGAAGACCGTGCGAGAACGCAAAGCGCCTCCCACTTTTGACATTGCCGTAGAAATGCTGGAACGGCAGCGCTGGGTGGTTCATGAAAGCGTCGCCGATACCGTAGATAGCCTCCTGCGGGGGCATCAGCCACATCTGCAAGTGAGAACGATGAATGGAAACGGTCGGGTCGCGATTACTCGCACGGTTCCCCGCGTGCCAGTGCACAGACAATCAATTTCCTACGAACTTTTAGACGTTTCCGAGTCAAACGGTTGGCAAAAGACTGGGCAAATCATCCCTTTCCCAAACGTGCAATTCTCGGACTCTGTTCGTTACAAGCTGGCTCTCATGGGCAAAACTGCGCCGTTGCGTCTCTATGCCTACGGCATTGGTCTTCACCAACTGATGTCTGCGATCGAGACGCTGAATTTACCTATCGTCCTGACCCGGAAAATCGAGAAGGCTGATGCCATCTTGGCATTGCGATCGCACTTGAGAAAAAACGCCGACCTACCGCGCATAGCTAAAAACTATCGAGTGCCAATCCATACCCTTAAAACCAACACAATTTCTCAGATTACTCAAGCCTTACAACAGTTGTCGGACATGAATGAAATAAGGATCGCACTCGGTAAGCAAGATCGACTCGGACAAGTCAAGGAAGCGATCGCTGCCAGCCCGATTTAGACAGAGGTGACTAACTCAGCCGTATCGGTCTTTTTTTGGAAACTGCCGATGAATTCATCAATCGGAATGGCTGCCATAGTTAGAACTCTTACGCTGCCACGGGAGCTTAACTCAGCAGCTATCCGCGCCATTTGCACGTTGTCCGGTCCCTCGACGATATTAACGAAATCATAAGGTCCAAGCACGGCATACTGCGAGAGAACTTTCACGCCCAGGGCTTCAAATTCCTTATTAACTTCTTTGATTCGCTCTGGGTTGTGTTTGAGGGTTTTGGCTCCTTCATCAGTTAGATTGCTCAAAATAATGTAGGTGGACATACCAAACCTCCTAAAGCATCTTATCAAAAAGCTTTTCCTAAAGATAAAGAACTTTTCTAACTCCCCTCCACTTCTAGTGTAACGATCGGCTAATTGACCTAACCTCAATAAATGTTAAGCAGCCAGCGTACCCAACCATTTATCAAACTTCCCCTAAACTTCAATCAGATCGGTATGTCCAAATCCCAATGCATAGTTAAGCACTGAAATTACCTTGGGCGTAATCTTGAGAAGCGCCACTGTCTCAGCAGTGGGATGCCAAGACATACTCGCGATCTGTGGAAACTTGTTTTCGAGAATGGCGATCGCGCGCTCGAACTCATCGGGATCGGTGACAATTTCAGCAATCGCTCCCATTGAGAGTCCTTTAATCTGATTCCAGTCTTCGTAGTCGCGATCGATGGTCAGCGATACCTTATTGCACTTTTTGATATTGTGTACTTTCTGGCTGTCTGGGGATACAACAGCGTAGATCGTCAAGCCATCATTGGCATAAGCAACTGTAGTCGCTTGGGGATATCCATCTTCGCGAATAGTTGCTAAGGTCATTATGTTGTGTTCCCCCATCAGTTCGAGGATGAAGTTTTTGACTTTCTCCTCCATGACTCACTCCTCTTTTCTAGCAACTTTCCCCCTCAAATATGGTTAACTGTTTTGGGTTACAGTATTTGATGCTCGCTTGAATTTCTTTAGCCCCCTCTGCTTGTAAGTCTTCGATATAACCCGGACCCATAGTTTGAGCTTCTTGAGAACTCTGAAAGGGTCCGAAGTAGTAGATGCACTGAGGGTTAGCTGTGACGATCTCTACCCACCAATATTTACCATCAATTGATGAATCACTACTTCGATCGATTGTCATCATGCATAATACTTGCACTGATTCAAAGAGGGTGTTATCAATCTAACTCTACCGATTGAAAGTGAGGAAATTGTGAGGGTTTATGGTAGTAGAACTTGAGAGTCTCTAGTCTCAATTAATTTTTTTATGATTCTGTGGAGAAGATATCAATTTTTCTAAACGCTTCTATCTACGAAAACCCGATCGCGTTAGAAAGATATTGAAGCTGCGTTCCGCGCGATCGAGTAGTCATGGCAATGAAAGAAGCAATGCTTTATGAAAAGCTAGCAGACAATCGAGTTCGCTGCCATCTGTGCGCCCATCGTTGCCTCATCGCCGATGGCAAAATGGGGATTTGTCAAGTTCGCGAAAATGAAGGCGGAAAGCTTTATACGCTGGTTTACGGGCGCACGATTAGCCAAAATATAGACCCAGTAGAGAAAAAGCCGTTGTTTCATTTTTATCCGGGTTCGACCGCTTATTCGATCGCCACCCCAGGTTGTAACTTTCGCTGTGCCTGGTGCCAAAATTGGGAGATTTCCCAAATGCCGCGTCTCGGGCATATCATTGCTGGCTATGAGGCAACCCCCGAACAAATCGTGGCTGATGCACAGCGCTTCGGCTGTCACAGTGTTGCTTACACCTACACGGAGCCGACCATCTTTTTCGAGTATACCTATGATACGGCACGACTCGCTCGTGCGGCTGGTTTAGCCAACATTTACGTGACTAACGGCTACATGACCGCTGAAATGTTGGAGACCATCCAACCTTATCTGGATGCTGCCAATATTGACCTGAAAGCATTTCGCGATCGAACCTATCGGCACTATATCGGGGCGCGGCTACAGCCAGTGCTAGACAGTCTCAAGACAATGAAACGGCTGGGGATTTGGCTCGAAGTGACGACCTTGGCAATCCCCGGCATCAATGACGATCCGGCAGAGTTGAGGGATGCCGCGCAATTCATCGCTCAAGAGCTTGGTGTGGATACCCCCTGGCATCTCAGCCGCTTCTTCCCGGATTACAAGCTGACCGATGTGCCACCGACAGCGCTAGATAAGCTGCGTCAGGCACGGGAAATCGGACTGGCAGCCGGGCTAAGATACGTCTACATAGGCAATGTCCCCGATGCGGAGAGCCAGAACACTTACTGTCCCGGATGCGGTAGCGTACTGATTGAGCGCAGTGGTTTGGGAATGTTAGACAACCGAATCCAAGATGGATGCTGCCCGGATTGTGGATTCGCGATCGCGGGGGTTGGGATGCATGGTGGATCGTTTGCGTCAGGAGTCGTCGTTTAGGATGCCATCGCGATCGTCTCACAAGGGTCTCATCTCAAGTGTTTATTAGACCCCTTGTAAAAATATTAAGAAGTCTATTAGGCAAGAAAACTAATAGATTGCCATAATAATAGTGGTCAAAGAAGAGCCAATCGCGATGAATAGATCGAGTTCATAGCAACATGAACTATTTAACCTGGTTAAGTAAGGGAGCTTCCCTCTATTTTTCCCAACTAGATCGTTCTCGCCGATGGCTCGCACGCCAACTCGCTGAGTTCGGGTTAGGAGCAGTAGAAACTCCGTTTCAGATTATTTTTTCCGAACCTGGGATCGGGCTTCGCTCCTATAGATCCGACTGGGAGAGCGGGCCAGTAATGCTAATCGTTCCCGCCCCGATTAAAAGCGCATCGATTTGGGATTTGAGTCCCTCGGTCAGCGTTGTGCGGCATTGCCTTCGGGCAGGATTGCAAATATACCTTATCGAGTGGGAGCCGCCAGGAGAAGCTCAACGAGATTTTGGTTTGTCGGAATATGCTGACCGCCTTATTCTAGACTGCTTGGAACAGATCTCGCTGGAGACCGGACAATCACAGATTTTCCTAGCCGGGCATTCCTTGGGAGGAACTCTCGCTGCCATCTTTTGCGCCCTCCACCCCGAACGAGTCAAAGGACTGATCCTCCTGGGATCTCCTCTTGGTTTTGGTTCGTCGTCGGGAATTCTGGCTTCTTTCGTAGCAGCTTCTCCCAAAACTTCTTTTTTAACGGCAGCTCTGGGAAATGTTCCCGGCTCATTTCTCTCTATCGTCTCCGGAACTATCGCTCCAGTCCCCCTCGGATTTGACCGATGGCTGGATTGGATTTTAAGCCTTCGGGATCGCCACGCCCGATTGACCCACCTGCGGGTCGTCCACTGGACGCTCGAAGAGATGCCGATGGCACAGCATCTTTTTGAAGAAGTTGTTGAGAAATTGTATCGCGAAGATCGCTTTCTGAGCGGAACCTTAAGAGTTGGGGGAAAGCTGGCTCTGCCAGAGCAGGTGACGGCTTCGGTGCTGAGCGTGGTAGATGCGCGATGCCGACTCGTTCCGCCTCAGTCCGTCGTGCCATTCCATCAAGCCATTCGCCATCCCGATTCTCAACTGCTTTGGTATGAAGGAGACACGGGAGTCGCTCTGCAACACGTCGGGATGCTCGTCGGACGGCAGGCTCATCTGCACATTTGGCCGCAAGCGATTCGCTGGATTCAAACTCATTCGTGAACTGCTGCAAGTTCTTCTCTGTCATAATAGTAAATTCATAAATCAATCTCTGCTTTCACTAACTCAGGAGTGCGACGGAGGCGAAAACCGACTTTTTCACACACTCGCTGCATGGCATGATTTTCAGGCAAAATTTCAGCCGAGATCCGCTCTAATTGCTCGTCGCGACCAACTTGTACCAGTCGTTTCAGCAACTCAGTCCCTAAGCCAAGACGCTGGTATGGATCGCTGACCAGCATAGCGAATTCACCCTCGTTCACCCCTGGCAATTTACTTAAGCGACCTACTGCTAGGATTTCGGGGGTTCCAGTTGCCGGATTTCGGTGCTCTGCCACCAGTGCCATCTCGCGGTCGTAGTCAATAAAGCAGAGGCGGGTTAACCACTCGTGGGTAGTGAGCCGACTCAGTGCCATCAGATGGAAGTAACGCAAATAGATACTTTGCTCGGAGAGGGTTTGGTAGAATTGAACCATTTGCGGCTCATCTTCGGGTCGAATGGGGCGAATCGTGACGGGGGTGCCATCTTCCATCTTCCATAGTGCGACGTATTGGAGTGGATAGGGACGAATTGCTAGTTTGGGAAGTCGGCCTTCTGTGACCTCTTCTGGGTGAAGCACGATCCGGGCATCCAGCACCATCATCTGTTCTGAAGAGACGAACAGAGGATTGATGTCAATTTCTCTAATCCAAGGCTGCTCGACCACAAGCTGGCTGAATCGAACTATCAGATGCTCTAAAGCGCGAAGATCCACAGATTTGCGTCCTCGGACTCCTTTGAGGGCTTTATAAATTTTGGTTTGTTCCATCATCCGCCGCGCCAGGGTTGTATTGAGAGGAGGTAGCGCTAGCGCTCGATCTCTAAACACCTCTACCAGTTGTCCCCCGGAGCCAAACAGCAGCACTGGTCCAAATTGGGGATCGACGCTACTACCGACGATTAGTTCATAACCGCCATTGAGGTTGAGCATTGGCTGTACGGTTACTCCTAGGAAATGCTCCTTCCCAGCTTTTTCTCTCACCGATGTTTCAATGGCACGATAAGCCCATTTGACATCTTCTGCGCTAAGGAGATTCAACTGCACCCCACCTACATCGGTTTTATGGGTAATGGTTTCCGACAGGAGTTTCAGCACTACGGGATAGCCGATAGCGTTAGCTAATTCTACTGCTTCGGTTTCATTCTCGGCTATCGCCGTCTGGATAACAGGAAGACCGTAGGCGGACAGAATGCGTTTAGATTCCAGTTCGGTGAGAATAGTTCTACCTTTGTGGCGCACTGATTTGATAATCGCTTCTGCCAGAACGCGATTAGGCACTCCTTCCTCATCTGGGGGTATCGTCGGAGTTTCGTAGATGCCGCTCAAGTTGTAGCTGTATCGCCACATGAAATTAAAGAGCCGCGCTGCTGAATCGGGATAGCGATAGGTGGAAATGCCAGCGCGATTGAGAATAGACTCACCCGCTGCTATCTGATCTCCCCCCATCCAACTAGCCAAGACGGGTTTGTCAGCCTTTTTAGCGAGATGTTTCAACTGTTCGGCTGTCTGGGTGGGATCGGTCATGGCTTGGGGAGTTAGAATCACCAGTAAACCGTCACTGCCCGGATCTTTGAGGGCAATCTCTACGGCTTTGGCATAGCGTTCTGGGTTCGCGTCACCTAGAATGTCAATCGGGTTGCCATGACTCCAGTGAGGGGGCAGACATTCGTTGAGTTGGGCAATTGTTGTTTCAGAAAGTTCTGCCAGTTCGCCTCCCGTGGCAATTAAGGTATCAGTCGCCAGTACCCCCGGTCCTCCAGCATTGGTGATAATGGTCAGTCGAGGCCCTTTGGGCAAGCGGGGATGTTTGGCTAGTACCTCTGCCAGAGCGAACAGTTCTGAAATGCGATTGACCCGCAGCACCCCGCAGCGGCGAAAGGCAGCATCGATAACTTCGTCACTACCTGCCATGGCTCCGGTATGGGAGGCGGATGCCTTAGCTGCTGCTTGCGTCTGACCCGCTTTGATGACGATGATTGGCTTAGTTAATGCCACCTCCCTTGCCGCAGAGAGGAAAGATCGGGCATCACCTATCGACTCCATGTAAATAATAATGCTCTGAGTGTAGGGATCGCTACCGAGATAGTCAATCAGATCGCCCCAACCCACATCTAGCATCGTGCCAGTGGAAATAAAGGCACTAAAACCGACATTCTCAGAAAAGCTCCAATCGAGGACAGCAGTACATAGGGCACCGCTCTGACTGATAAAGCCAACATTTCCGGGACGAGCTATTGCGCTGGCAAAAGTGGCATTGAGACCCGTATGCGGATTCATGACTCCAAGGCAATTGGGACCGATAATGCGCATCTTGCCCCGTGCTTTCTCGATGATTTGCCGCTCTAAATCGAGTCCCGCCGAGCCGATTTCTTTAAAGCCCGCAGAAATGATAATCGCACCTTTGACACCAGCTTCAACGCACTCTCCAATGATGCCGGGCACTGTCGGTGCGGGAGTAGCAATGACCGCTAGCTCCACTGGTTCTGGGACTGCCTTGATATTGGGGTAGGCTTTAATGCCCAGGACACTGCGTCGGGCGGGATTGATGGGAAAAACCGTACCGCCAAATGGGTTGCTGATTAGGTTCCACAGTAAAGTTCGCCCCACACTTCCTTCTTTTTCGGTAGCCCCGAACACGGCTATCGTCTCCGGTGCCAAGATGGAGTTGAGGGGCTGGCGCTCGGAGCGGAAAATATCGTAAGCCGGATCGGTAGTGGGTTTAAAGGGCTTTATCATTTTTATATTCCTCGTAAGTAATTACTTACATAGCTAGTTGCTTTAAATGGGTATGATTTTGTCTCTCCAATTCCTATTTTATAGAAAATTTTTGTTATTTTTTTGCCGGGGTTGAAGCGACAGCAAAATTGCTTTTAAATCTAAAATAATAAGAAAAAAGAACTCTAACATTTGGATTTGTTAGTAAAATTTATTAAGATATCGAACTAGGTATCTAAAAATTATTCTCGCTTTTTATCTGGTTACTTTTCGTTGTGTTTTGAGTTTTGACTGGGTTGAAGGATAGCGATCGCTTGCGGGAAATTCCTACCCAGAACTAATCGAGCGGGTCATGCTCAAAATTAAAAGATGATGAATTCATCAATTAATTAACTGCAAGTCTGCTTTTACTTGAGTTGATAACTCTGTCTTGCAAAACCCATTAGAATTCGCACAATAGATTTTATTGCTACATGACAGCGTGCCAACACACTTTGTCTTTAAATAAGTTATTATGTTATATGTATATTGGTCATGAACTCAGTAGCATTCTTAGACTCGAATGTTACTGGTTCTGAGCGTTATGATACTTGGCTTTATCCCTTCACTTGCCAAGGTAAAAGCACGTTGTTAGGAACCTAGCAACAGTGAGACTATTCCCGCAGCAGAAATACTAGGCGAGACGCTAACGTATCGAATGTTAACGCTTCACCAATACTCGCGATCGCATTTACACATCTACACTACGTAATCGCGATCGCACAGGCAAAGTAACACTCAATCAATAATGGGAAGAAGGAGATAACTATGTCTACTTATAAACACAGCTATTGGCAGTATGAGGACAATACTGCCTACTATGTCAGCGTATATGCTGACAGCACCCATGAATGGAAAACTATTTACCGTCAGCTTAATGACGGGTTTGAATACGTGGAGACAAGAGAATGTTAGCCCTTTGGTACATTAATTATCTTCATTGGAGACGCTGGATGCCCTTGATGACTTTTATCATCTAGCAACTACTGCGTTGTAGTAGTAGCAAGAAAGGCGTTGACGAAAGGCGAACGCCAAGAAGCTTCCCCAAATATCAACATCTATACAATGCTCGCTTGGGGAAGCAACGGGCGCGTAAATTTTACCCTACATGAATAGAGAAAAGGTGATGCAATGTGACTGGGTACGAACGCTTACACAACTATTTATACCAACAGTCATTATCTTGGGACGGCGAAAGATTGAACGTCTATGAAAATAGAACCGAAGGACAAGATCGTGACCGGAGGACATCTTACTTGGGAAGAGGCACTGTATTCCCCTACTTAGCGAGGATACTCAGAAGTTCTGTGACAAAATTTTTTTGAAAAGTTAAAGCAGATCGCCTCGCGAGGATCGGCGGAATGACTACACGGTAAAATAGTGACTCCGATAGGCTGTCCGACGTGCTGGAAGATTATACTAATTTGAAAAATCTTGGCTACAGATGGGTTTTAAAACCTGGATGAGATGAGTCTTTCTCAATCCAAAATCCAAAATGGTATTAATCACGTTCAGTCCAAAAAGTTCGTTCTCCACTGAGCAAAGCAATCCCTAGCGTGACGATGCCAATTCCGACAATCTGAATCCCATCAAGAGTTTCGCGAATTGTTGCCCATGCGAGTAGTGCCGTCAATGCCGGACTACTAGAACCAATTATAGAAGCGGCAGTTGCACCAATTATACGAATGCCGATATTGTTGAGGGTATGTCCGATAAAGCTGACCAAACCTGAAAAGATACTGCCAATCCACAAGGGAGTCCATGCAAGTCGAGCATCGGGAAGCTGCCAAAACAATAAGCTAATGCCAGAAAGCAGCAGTGTAGAGGCAAAACTAATCCAAGTAAAGGGGATCGGGTGCAGTCTTTCAAAACATTTTTGGGCAATCACATTGTAAAAAGCATAAACGATCCCAGAACCGATACTGGCGAGAATGCCGCTCGCAATCGCATAATGGTTATTAGTGGCAGAAGACCGGGGAATAGTAAGGGCACTGCCTGCCAAAATCATGCCCATGATTATCCAGCGAAAAAACGTAGGACGATCGCCAAAAAACTTCCAGGATAGTAATGCCGTAAAAACTGGATAGGTAAAGAAGAGCGTCATGGCAATTCCAGTCGGAATCAAACCAATGGCAATATAGAGCGAGGCAATGTAGACAAACATCAACACGCCACAGCCAAATGCTTGCATCAGAGCATCCCTGCGATCGCGGACAAATAAGTCTCGGAATTCTTTTAAAGCCGATGGATACAGCCGGATAGCGAGAACTATTATTAGTGGAACTACTAACAGCATCCGCATAAACATCAGCAAAAATGAATTAGGCAAATTGGGTTTAACATATCCGCCGAGTAGGAATAAACCAAGAAAGAGATGCTCTGAAAACAGAACTCGGACAGTAATGTTGTGGAAAGTTAAGAAAAAGGCGGATAGAAGAACTGTTAGAATTCCCTGCACAATTAAAAAGTTTTTTAAAACCAATCCAATCTAGCTATTTTACTTAGATCGGATCTTGAGCGATCGCCTGATGGGAGCGCGAACCATCCAAACTTTCTAACTTCCAAGAGCAGCTACAGCAACCGATTGTTGGTTATCGAGTTTCGTTTGCATCAACTGCGTTCCAGGAGAAAGTTTGCCAGTTTGTAACCATTGAGTCACCTCCGTACAAGATTGTGCCCGGCTAAGCCACTCTTTGAGGTTTTCTCCCTCCAAGGTTTCGCTATCGAGGAGCGCAGTCGCCATCTCTTCGAGCAGATTCCGATTCTTAGCTAAGATCGTCAGCGCGATGTGATGTGCGCTATCGACAATCTCCTTCACTTCGCGATCGATCTCTTCAGCGACTTTAGGGCTGACCGAACGCCGAGGATTAATAGTTCCTTCCAAAAATTGTTGTTGGGTTCTCTCGAAAGCAATAGGTCCGAGTTCATCACTCATCCCGTAGAGAGTGACAAATCGCTCAGCCAGATCGGTGGCTTTTTGAATATCATCGCTCGCTCCCGTGGAAACCTGACCGAAGATCAATTCTTCTGCCGAGCGTCCGCCTAAAAGAGTCACAATCCGACCCCGAAGCTCATTTTCGATCATCAAGAAGCGATCTTCCTCCGGTAATTGTAACGTATAGCCCAAAGCTCCAACTCCACGGGGAACAACCGAGATTTTCTCAACCGTGCCTGCACCTGGCATCAGCGCTCCAATAATCGCATGACCGACTTCGTGATATGCTACTGTCTTTTTCTCAAGATCGTTCAAGACGCGAGATTTTTTCTCCAGCCCGGTCACAATTCGCTCGATCGCTTCGTTAAAGTCAGTCATAGTGACTGTATCGCGGTTCCTCCGGGCTGCTAACAGCGCGGCTTCATTGACGAGATTCGCCAGATCTGCCCCCGCAAACCCTGGCGTGCGGGCTGCCAGTTTCGCCAAGTCAACATCTTCAGCCAGTTTTACGGTTTTGGAATGGACTCTTAAAATTGCCTCTCGACCGCTTTTATCCGGGCGATCGACGACAACCTGACGGTCAAACCGACCAGGGCGCAAGAGCGCCGGATCGAGAATCTCAGGGCGGTTTGTAGCAGCCAAGAGAATAACGCCGGTATTGGGATCGAAGCCATCCATTTCGGAGAGAAGTTGGTTGAGGGTTTGTTCTCGCTCCTCGGTGCCGCCTAAAGGAAACCCAGCACCTGCCCGCGATCTGCCAAGAGCGTCCAATTCGTCAATGAAAACGATGCAGGGGGCTTGTTGCTTTGCCTGCTCAAATAGGTCGCGTACTCGTGCTGCCCCAAGACCGACGAATAATTCAATAAACTCGGAACCTGAAATGCTGAAAAAGGGAACGCCAGCCTCTCCGGCGATTGCTCTTGCTAGTAAAGTTTTACCCGTTCCTGGGGGACCAACTAGCAACACGCCTTTGGGGATTTTAGCACCCAAACGAGTATATTTACCGGCATTTTTGAGAAAATCGACAATCTCTTGCAGTTCTGCTTTCGCTTCATCCACCCCAGCCACATCATCAAACGTCACGCCCGTGCTGCCTTCAGAGTAAATACGAGCCTTGCTCTTCCCAATGGTTAAAGCAGCAGGACCAGCCCCTTGACTGCGGCTGAGCAGCCAAGCCCAAATGCCAACGAAAATAAGAGGTGGGACAACCCAACCCAATACCGTTCGGAGCCAGCCCATACCACTTGGAGGTCGAACAAAGTATTTGACATTATGCTCCCTTAGCAGCTTGGGCAATTCAAAATCTGTAGGCACGGGAATGGTGTCAAAAACTTGACCGGGTTGAATCCCAGTTCGATCGGCACCGCGATCGGTTTTCAAAATGTATCGGATTCGTTCGGGACCGATTTCCGCCCGCTCGACCTGACCCGCTTCTACCTGAGCAATAAAATCGCTATAGGCTGTTGTAGGATACCGAGGTCCTTGCAATAAAAACAAATTAAAAAGAATAAGGAGCGCGAATAGGAGAATCAAGCTGCCGCCAAACTGCTTTGGCTCAGGCATTTTCAGACGACGATTGTTATTTGTATCGATAGGCATTGCTAGTAGCTCCTTGTCAAATCAATTGAGTAATGTGTCCTACTTGCACGGCGCGATCGCTAGTGCCGATGAATTTTTAACCTTTGTGGATTACTTGTTTTCCACAAAGTCGGCATCGATAACATCATTGCCGCCAGCCGTTCCGCCCGTCGCGCTTCCAGCTTGAGCGTAAATGTTGCTGCCTACTTGCATGAGCAGCTGCTGCAACTCGTTAGTGAGAGACTTCATCCGATCGTAGTTTTCTTGGTTAATCGCTTCGCGCAAATCCTTCACCAATCCCTCTACTCGGCTCTTATCGGCAGCACTGACGCGATCGCCCAAATCTCGGAGTTGTTTCTCGGCTTGATAGGCGGCAGAGTCTGCCAGATTCTTGGTATCGATTTGTTCGCGGCGCTTTCTGTCTTCGGCTGCATGGGATTCGGCATCTCGTACCATGCGTTCCACTTCATTTTTCGGTAACGTGGAAGCACCCGTAATCGAAATCGACTGCTGTTTGCCCGTGCCCCGATCTCTGGCAGTAACTGAGAGGATGCCATTAGCATCGATATCGAAGGTAACTTCAATCTGCGGTACGCCTCTGGGAGCCGGAGGAATTCCCATCAAGTGGAATGTACCCAGACTCTTATTGTCTTTGGCTAATTCTCGTTCGCCTTGGAGGACGTGAACTTCTACGTCCGTCTGCCCGTCCGCCGCCGTGGAGAAGATCTCCGATTTCTTGGTAGGAATCGTGGTATTGCGAGGAATAATCTTGGTCATTACGCCGCCTAGGGTTTCCACGCCCAAGGATAGGGGCGTAACATCGAGCAGCAAGATGTCGGACACTTCACCTGCTAGAACGCCCGCTTGAATTGCAGCACCGACGGCGACGACTTCATCGGGGTTAACGCCTTGGCAGGGTTCCTTACCCGTCATTTGCCGCACGAGAGCTTGAACGGCTGGCATGCGCGTCGCACCGCCGACTAGGACTACCTCATCGATGTCGGCAGTCGTGAGTTTAGCATCTTGAAGCGCCTGTTGCACTGGCTTGCGGCAGCGATCGATGAGGTCGGAACACATCTGCTCGAATTGTGCCCGCGTCAGGGTCATTTCTAGGTGTTTTGGTCCTTCGTGGGTAGCAGTGATAAAAGGCAGGTTAATATTAGTTTGAGTGGCACTCGAAAGCTCGATCTTAGCTTTCTCTGCTGCTTCCGTCAGCCGCTGCAACGCTTGCCTATCTTTGCGCAGGTCGATGCCTTCGTTGCGCTTAAACTCGTCAGCCAGCCAATCGACAATTTTTTTATCGAAGTCATCGCCGCCGAGGTGCGTGTCGCCGCTAGTAGATTTCACTTCAAAGACTCCATCGCCCACTTCGAGGATGGATACGTCGAAAGTGCCACCGCCGAGGTCAAAGACGAGAATAGTTTCATTCGTCTTTTTATCTAAACCGTAGGCGAGGGCAGCTGCTGTAGGTTCGTTGATGATGCGCAGAACTTCGAGACCAGCGATTTTTCCCGCGTCTTTAGTGGCTTGCCGTTGGGAGTCATTGAAGTAAGCAGGAACAGTAATCACTGCTTGAGTGACTTTTTCTCCCAAATATTTGCTTGCGTCCTCAGCCAGCTTGCGCAGCACTTGAGCAGAAATCTCTTCGGGGGCAAATTGTTTGCCGGCGACGGGGCAATTGAGTTTGACGTTGCCGTTGCTGTCGCGCAGGACTTTGTAAGAGACTTCGGTTGCTTCGTGGGTAACTTCATCATATTTGCGACCGACGAAGCGCTTGATCGAATAAAATGTATTTTCTGGGTTCATTACCGCTTGGCGTTTGGCAATTTGACCGACCAAGCGATCGCCCGTTTTGGTATATGCGACGACGGAGGGAGTAGTACGCTGTCCTTCGGCATTAGCAATGACCGTTGGCTGTCCTCCCTCCATAACAGCAATGCAAGAGTTTGTCGTTCCTAAATCGATTCCAACTACTTTTGGCATACACGTTCTCTCCCCAGCCAATCGTTGCATTTAGAAAAGAATAGGGTTGACAGGACTGGTAGTGAAAATTAAGTTACCAATCCTGTTCGCTTCGCAAGTGAATCTCTAACCTAACCGAGTGCAAGATAGTCCGCCGTTGCATGGCGGAGCCTGAAAAGCACTTCGTCAATTAAGCAACGCTAACCTTGACGACTTTGTGTTTTTCTGTCTCGGTTTTCGGCATAGTGAGACTCAAGACCCCGTTTTTGTATTCGGCTTGAACTTTGTCGGTTTGAATGTGGGCAGGTAATGGAATCGTTCGCTCGAACTTGCCATAGTAGAATTCAGAGCGAGTGACTCCTATTCCTTCAGTCTTAGTGGCAGACTTGCGCTCGCCGCTAATCGAAACCGAGTCAGCGGTCACTTCAATGTTGAGATCTTTAGCTTCCAAACCTGGGACTTCGAGTTTGAGGTGAATCTCGCTGTCGGTTTCTTCCATTTCAGCAACAGGAACGCCAAAAGAAAGCGCTCTTCCGCCATCGGGCATCAATCTTTCAAACAAGCGATTCATGCGCTGTTGTATGCGTTCCATTTCCCGCCAGGGTTCCCAACGTTCGATTTCTCGGAAAGGTTCCCAACGTTCGATTTCTCGGAAAGGTTCCCAACGTTCGATTTCTCGGAAAGGTTCCCAACGAAAACGAATAAGTGACATAACTACACCTCCAATCTTGGAGTTTTTTCATGGGAGGCTTAAGCTCAAGCTTCCCGATTCGTCGGAAATTGGTAAGGTTTTTCAATTCCAGGTTTCGATTTCGGGAAGCTCGATCTCAGGTTTCCCAGTTACAAGCTAACAAGAAAATCTCGGTGCACTAGGTTCGGTTCTCTGGCTAAAGCGATCGCAATTTCCGTACCCCGACCATACTGATGAATTTTCTTATGGTTCGCATCTTATCCCATTTCTAAAAAAGAACGCTATAGATGCTCGATGAAAAAGCCTTACACACAGAGCTGCTGACTAATTGCGAACTGATAATTGCCAACCGACGCGGACTTCCACGAAGTGGAGGAGCATCGGCGAATTGGTATTAGATCTTGTTTAGGTTATTGCCCTCTCCAACTGTAGGGGTAGTCTTTGTCCTCTAAGGCAGCCGCGTATTGCGTGAGCTTCAGCGGACGAAAGGTATCGATCATTACGGCGAGTTCGTCAGTCCGTTCCTTGCCGATAGAACCCTCGTAAGTTCCTGGGTGAGGACCGTGGGGAATGCCGCCGGGATGAATGGTAATTGATGCCCGCTCGATTCCTTTGCGCGACATGAAGTTCCCCTCAACGTAGTAAAGAACTTCATCCGAATCGACGTTGGAATGGTTGTATGGAGCCGGAATCGCCAAAGGGTGATAGTCGAACAGCCGAGGGACGAAAGAACACACAACAAAGCCAGGACCTTCAAAAGTTTGATGCACGGTCGGCGGTTGGTGAACCCGACCTGTAATTGGCTCAAAATCCTCGATATTGAAGGCATAGGGCCAAAGATGACCATCCCAACCGACCACATCGAGGGGATGATAGCGATAAAAGTAGCGGGTAATGCGATCGCGAGCTTTGACTCGAATCTCGAACTCGCCTTCTTCGTCGTGGGCAATCAGTTCCTCTGGCGGGCGAATGTCGCGCTCGCAATAGGGAGAGTGTTCTAGAAATTGACCGTAACGATTGAGATAGCGGGCGGGCGGTTCGACGTGCCCATTGGCTTCGATAACCAGCATTCGCTGTTGGCTACCTTCATCGGGAAGGATGCGCCAAAGCACTCCGGTAGGAATCACTAAATAATCACCCGGTCGGTAGCGAAGAATTCCGAATTGACTCTCTAGTACGCCGCTGCCTTCGTGGATGAAAATGACCTCATCGCCGTGGGCAAAACGATACCAGTAGGACATCAGTTCCGTCGGTCGCGCCACTGAGATGCAGACGTTGTCATTAGCTGCGAGCGGAACTCTTGCCGCGATCGCATCGCCCCCAGTGGCTACAGTTGCCGCACGCAGATGGCGGGGATGCAATGCTCCTGGTTCTTCATAGGGGATTTCTAGTACGCTATCGAGCAATAGTTTATCGAGCTGGGTAGGCGGGTGCAGGTGGTAGAGCAGAGATTGCACGCCCGAAAAGCCGCGAGTGCTAATCAACTCTTCGCGATACAAAGATCCGTCGGCTTGACGAAATTGCGTATGCCGCTTGTGGGGAATGCGTCCTAACTTGTAGTAGTAAGTCATGGTTTCATCCCTGTGCTTTGTCTGTTTCCTATCCATCTAAGGCAAAAAGGACAAGTGAGAAGTCAGTATTTTGCCTTTTTCCTTCTATAGATTGCCCCGCATCGCCTGTTCGCGCTCGATCGCCTCGAACAAAGCTTTAAAATTCCCCTCACCAAAGCCCTGCGCTCCGTGCCGTTCGATTATCTCGAAGAATAGCGTCGGTCGATCTTGCACGGGTTGGGTGAAAATCTGGAGTAAATACCCTTCTTCATCCCGATCTACCAGAATTCCCAATTCTGCTAGCTTATCGATCGGCTCGTCGATCTTGCCGACTCGTTTCTCCAAGTTCTCGTAATAGGTTTTCGGGGTGTCGAGAAACTCAACTCCTGCCGCCTTGAGCTGGGCGACTGTCGCGATAATATCGTCAGTAGCGAGAGCAACGTGTTGAATTCCCGGACCGCAATGGTATTCCAAATACTCTTGGATCTGGGATTTCCGTTTGCCCCCGGCAGGCTCGTTGATCGGCAATTTAATTTTGCCCGTATTGTCCTGCATTACTTTAGACATTAATGCCGAGTACTCTGTCGAGATCGTTTTCTCGTCAAAATGTACCAATAGGCTAAAGCCCATCGTGTCGGCAAAAAACTTTGCCCAGCGCTCCATGCCGCCGACTTCAACGTTTCCGACTACGTGGTCGATCGCTTTTAGTTTCGTCTCATAAGAGAGAGGGCGATCGCTGTAACGAGACTCGAAACCCGGTGCAAACGCCCCAGAATAATCGCTGCGATCGACGAATTTGATTAATACGTCTCCGTAGGCGTGGATAGCGGCGTAGCGGAAGATCCCGCGCCCGTCTTCTTCTTCAGTCGGCGCGATCGCGGTTTCGGCTCCTCGCTCGACTGCCGCTTTGTAGGCATCGACAGCATCCGGAACTTCTATGGCAATGACGGCTACGCCATCTCCATGCTTGAGAACGCTTTTTGAGATTGGGTGGTCTGGATTCAGCCCCGTACTCAAAACAAAGCGGACATCTCCTTGCTCCATTACATAAGAAGCGGTTTCGCGGCTGCCAGTTTCCAGACCCCGGTATGCCGTATTGGTGAATCCGAAACATTTTGAGTAATAGAACGCTGCCTGCTTGGCGTTGCCGACATAGAACTCAAGATGGTCGAATCCCTTAATAGGAAAAAAGTCGCTCATTTGAATTTCTCCTTTAAAGCAGTCTTTAGGACTGCCTTTCTCGATGTTGTTGGGAGAGCAATTGGGGATGGGGATACTCAGACGCAGACTTAGATGCTTGCTAGAAATCGAAAGCTGGTTTTTAATGGCTTGACCTTTAGTTGCGTTAATTAACTAAAAGCCTTTAATAAGATTATAAATTTTATTTTTAAAGTTATGAAAGTATCGATCGTTACCTTATATACTTTGATTTGATTCGATCTTCTACCAATGTATCCGTCGAACATCCTCGAACGAGTCTAACTGGAGAGATAAATTGCTAAAGAACAACACTAAGGTAAAGCCAGCGCCAAAAAACGCCGAACAACTTCAACAGTTGGATGAGATAGACCGACAGATCTTGCACCTGTTGCAAAACAACAGCCGGATCCCTAGCGCTGAATTGGCTCGTCGGGTCAATCTCTCAGCGCCGGGACTGCAAAAAAGACTGAAGAAGCTTGAAGAAAGCGGCATCATTGAAGGTTACGTTACGTTGGTCAATCGCGAGGCGATAGGTTTAGACTTGTTATGTTTTGCACAGATAACGCTTGCCCACCATCAACCTGAATATGTCGGGCAATTTTGCGATCGCGTCAAGGAATTACCAGAAGTCCTAGAATGTCACCACCTTACTGGCGAATTTGATTATCTGCTGAAAGTAGTTGTCTCCAATCGCCAGCATCTAGAAAGGTTTTTGTTCGACAAAATTACTCGCATTCCAGGTGTGGATAAGATTCGTACTAGCATCGTTCTCAACGAAATCAAAGCATCTACTTCATTGCCATTGTCTGAAGCTGCAATTGACAGCGTGAGTTTGAGCGAAAATGAATAATGTAGGCTCAGACCTCTTGTTGGAGTTACCATGTCTGGTTTAAAGGTTAAAGATCTCGAAAGATTGCAAGCTCAAAATCCCGAACTTCGGATGGAATTAGTGGGTGGGAAGATTATTGTTATGAGTCCGTCTGGATTGGAATCGGACGAAGTTGCCGCAGCCATTGTTACTGAACTGAACAACTGGGTTAGACCTCGTAGGTTAGGGCGCGTCACAGCTTCGAGTGCCGGGTTTGTCTTGCCTAATGAAGATGGGGATGTCCGTGCGCCAGATGCCTCATTTATTCGTGCCGAACGGTTAAAACGAACGACTGAAGATTATGCCCAACTCGTGCCCGATCTGATGTTCGAGGTCAAATCGAAAACAGATACGCTTCAAAAACTGCGCGACAAAATTCAGGAGTTTCTGAGATTGGGCACGCAAGTTGGGGTGTTGGTCGATCCGCGAACCCGCACCATGGAGGTGTATCGCCCTGGGATGGAAAATCCAGAGGTTTTAGGCAATGGAGATATATTGACGGTGCCGGAGTTGCTTCCTGGCTGGGAACTGGCAGTTGCCAGTATTTGGGCACCGGAATTTGAGTAGAAAGTGAGGCTTTATGCTTGGATCGATAAAAACACTTCTCTCATCGATCGTGGACTATGCCGGACTTTTCCCGCCAGCCAAGTTTGACATGCGGGAGGCGATGGCGAATTACGATCGCGATCGGATGAGTTCCTATGATTGGATGCTGGGTCGTTTTGTCCTGCCAGCATCCCGACTGAACGAGTTTGAACAACTCTTGCCAGCATTTCCCCTAGAACAATGGTCGATCGCAGTTATTCTTTCGGGAAATCTGGAGTCAGAACTTGAAAGGGTACAATCTATCTCTGACGGGGGCAAAATAAAGCTCGCTGCCCTAGAATTTCCGCCACTTCCCCCCGACGAAATCGAAAGCGTATTTCCCAATCTCTCGGCTGGCGTTGACGCATTCTTTGAAATACCTTTGGATGGAAACTTAGAAGCCTATCTAGCTGCCCTGCAATACGCCGATGCATTGGCTAAAATCCGAACTGGAAGCACGACCGCCGATGCTTTTCCAACCGCATCCCAACTAAGTCATTACATCGTTTCGTTTGCCGAAGCTCAAGTTCCCTTTAAGGCAACCGCCGGGCTGCATCACGCCTTACCAGGCGACTATCCCCTAACCTACGAGCCACAGAACAATTCTACCGCAATGCACGGTTTTCTTAACGTTGCGATCGCGGCAGCACTCACCTATTGGCAAAAAATCACGCGAGAAGAAGCGCTAGCAATTCTTCAGGAATCTTCCATCGAAGGTTTCCGATTCGCAGAAGACGGAATTAGCTGGGCATCCCATCATCTAAACCTTTCAGAAATAGAGGGAGCCAGACAACGTTTCTTTCGATCCTTTGGTTCCTGCTCCTTTCAAGAGCCAATAGACGACCTCAAGACACTAAAACTGTTAAGCTAATTGGTTGTTAGGAGTTAGTGATTTGATGAAAGGATTTTGGATTTTGGATTGGAGAGTAGGGGTAGTTTTTTTGCAGGAAGTGTCGGTAAATCTCTAGGATTTTTAGATAAACCCACCCGTACAGTTGTTAGTGGCTAGTTTTCTCCCCACACTCCCCATACTTCCAGTCCCCCCGTCTCAGAAGTCTCCTCCTGCTCCCAATTACGAATTACGAATGACGTATGATCCGTCCCATCGATGCCACACACGATCCGAATTTGCGCAGTTGGGTAGAATCGGCGAATCAAAAAGACACCGATTTTCCTATCCAAAACCTTCCTTTAGGAGTATTTCGCAGGCGGGATAGCATTGACTCCTCGCGTATTGGCGTTGCGATAGGCGATCGCATTCTCGATTTGTCTTTATGTGTCGAAGCCGGACTCCTAGAAGAACTTCCGGGGAAACTGCAAGAAGCTTGTGCGGCAACCAATCTCAATCCACTGATGGCGATGGGGAGCGAAGCTTCCTTGGCGCTGCGCCGTTGCTTGAGCGCACTGTTGCGATACGACAAACAAAAATCCCTTCCAGAACGAGAAATTCTCGTATCGATGTCCGATGCCGAACTTTTACTACCCGCCGAGATTGGCGATTATACGGACTTCTACGCCTCAATTTTTCATGCCACCAACGTTGGCAAGCTATTCCGCCCCGACAATCCCCTACTTCCCAACTACAAGTATGTCCCCATCGCCTACCACGGACGTGCTTCCTCTATCGTACCCAGCGGCACGTATATTAATCGTCCCAAAGGTCAGCGAAAGCGTCCCGATGAGACAGCCCCCAGTTTCGGTTCTTCTCGACTTCTCGACTACGAAATGGAAGTCGGATTCTTTGTGGGAGCTGGAAATAAACTAGGTCAGCCCATCCCAATAGACAATGCTGAGGAACACATCTTTGGACTTTGCTTGGTTAACGATTGGTCGGCACGAGATATCCAAGCCTGGGAATACCAACCCCTCGGTCCTTTTCTGTCCAAGAATTTTGCCACCACCATCTCGCCTTGGGTAGTGACTCTGGAAGCGCTTGTCCCTTTTCGCTGTTCGGCGTTTTCTCGTCCCCAAGGAGATCCCCCGCCGTTGCCCTATCTTTTTTCGCGGCAGGATGCTAGTCTGGGCGGGATCGACCTCACGGTAGAAGTATGGCTGCTTTCGGCTCAGATGCGCGAGGTGGGGATGGAGCCATTTTGTTTGAGTCGTGCTTCTTTTGCACAGATGTATTGGACATTGGCTCAGATGCTTGCCCATCACTCAAGTAATGGTTGCAATCTCCGCACAGGAGATTTACTGGCTAGCGGCACAGTCTCAGGTGCCGAAGAAGGTTCGCAAGGATCTCTGCTCGAACTTACCCAGCGCGGCTCACAACCCATTCAACTGCCAACAGGTGAAAAGCGAGGTTTCTTATCTGATGGAGACGAAGTGATTTTGCGAGGATACTGCGAAAAAGAAGGCTACGCCAGAGTAGGATTCGGAGAATGCCGAGGCACAGTTCTATCTGTAGAGTAGACTTCTTGCTTTAACCCTCTTCTGTCAAATAGATTTTATTTGAGCTTGCTAATGGCTGCTTGAATCCGCTCTAGTGCTTCTTGGATATTCTCTAAAGAATTGGCATAAGAAAGCCTCAAGTATCCATCGCCAAATTTTCCAAAAGCCGTACCGGACAATACCGCTACTCCCGCTTCTTCGAGTAGATAGTCGGCAAGTTCCCCGCAGGAAAGGGGCAACTGCTTCACATTGGGGAAGACATAAAAAGCGCCTGCGGGTTTAAGGCAACTAATTCCCTCAATGGTATTTAAACCTTCTACAATTGCATCCCGCCGCTGTTTGAATTGGGCAACCATTTGGGTAACGAAATCTTGCGATCCTTTGAGCGCTTCAATTCCCGCTATTTGCGTAAACGAACAAGTACAGGAATTAGAATTAATCGTTAATCGTACAATCTCCTCAACAAGCGGCTTGGGAGCGATAGCGTAGCCCAATCGCCATCCCGTCATTGCATAGGTTTTTGAATGACCGTCGAGCAAAATTGTTCGCTCTTTCATGCCAGGAAAACCAATAATACTTTCGTGTTGTCCTTCATAGAGAATGCGGGAATAGATTTCGTCGGAGAGGACGTAAAAATCGTATTTATTTGCCAGATTGGCAATTGCCTCTAAATCCTCTTTTTTGAGAAAACTGCCCGTCGGATTTTGGGGAGAATTAAGAATTAATAGGCGAGTGCGATCGGAAATTGCGGCAATTAAATCTTCAACGCGAAAGCGAAAATCAACTTCCTCTCGCAAGGGCAGCGGAACGGCTTTTGCGCCCACAAAGTTAATAACCGATTCATAAATAGGAAAACCCGGATTGGGATAAATTACCTCATCTCCTTTCTCAATCAGCGCTAGGATAGTAAAAAAAACAATCGGTTTGGCGCCGGGAGTCACGACAACTTCATCGGGATGGATCGCAATACCTCTTGTTTGCGAAATATGTTCGGCTACGACTTCGCGAAATTCCCATAGTCCGGCAGCAGGGCTGTATTCGGTGTATCCATCTTTCATCGCCTGGAAAGCAGCTGCACAAATATTCATGGGGGTTTTAAAATCGGGCTGACCGATTTCGAGGTGAATAATCTTTCTGCCTTGCGCCTCTAAATTTTTTGCTCTGGCAAAGACCTCGAAAGCTGATTCAGTTCCTAAACGACTCATTCGCTTGGCAAATTTCATAGGAATTCCTTTTTTCTAGAGCAGCAAAGTTAACTGGAGAAGTTAATCTTCAAGAGAAGCTAAGAACTCTTCTCTGAGAGGGGCGGAAACATAATTGTTCAATTCGCTTGAGTTTCTACTGGCGCAACTGGGAATACATATCCCACCATCGTGAAGAGAAACCATACTGCTAATAACCCATCATACCTTTCTAGTAAATAGCTCACGCTACGTTAACCAATCTCTATCCTTCTTAAGCTAAGCTGCTGATGGATCTGCGTTACATTACGATGCTTTCGATCTCGATGCGCTTTTCTCATGGCAGATAGAAGCCATCGTTGTCGTATCTGCCGAACAGCCTGACCATTCTACATTTATTAGAAATAGAATAATGTAATTACCACCTCACACTCACAAGTAGCAGAGCAGTAAAACAGTCAAACAAGAAGATGCCGAGCAAGAAAGTTTATGTCAAAGAATACACGGTCAGAGCGCATACTAGAACGATTCACACTAGGATATACAAATTTATTTGTCACTTTTGTCATGAAGATGTCGAACGAGAAACCTACACAACAACTTGTCCCAAATATGGCAACAAATGCAACGGAGTAGCAAGTAAATGCCTGCGCTGTATTAAAAACTAAGGGGAATTAAAGATGACGAAATTGCCGCTACCAGAACCGCCACAGAATAGCGAACAGTTCTTGCACGAGTTGGCGAATTATTATCGTGCCCTGCTTAATTATCACCAACGCTCTGCTACTTTAGCTGCTTCTCGTTTAGCTCACGTGGAAACCCTGCTCAATCTAGGTCAGCCTACTCTAGAGCAGCAAGCAACTTTGGAGCCAGGGTTAGACAGTGTCATTAAGACAACGGTCGAGCGGCAAGAATCGTTAACATCAACTCAACTGCCCAGCTCAGAACAACCAGGAGCGATCTCTATCGGGTCATTTCTTCCCAATCTAGAAGATTTAGAAGAACTCTTGAAAACTAATCGAGGAAAAATGTTACACCTCGATTACATCGTAAGGATACTTTGCGGGCGGTTAGCAGACAAAGAACTTTACTCAGTCAAGCAGGTAGTAAAGCAACTTCTCGAACGAGGAGCGAGCCAAGGAAGATGGATGGCAGTGCCCGATTCCCCCGACTGTTGGACGATTGACTTGAGCGAATTTCCCGAACTTGCCTCTCTCCCTACTAAAGGAAGATCTAGAAAAAGAGGGGTATCTCGCCTACCCGGTAACGAGAAATTAGATCGGTATAAAAACCTCACCGAAGCGATAAGAAATTGCTTGGAAGAAAATATGCCTAAGGCAATGAGCATTAATGATATTTTGGATTGGTTCTATCCTCAAGGGCTGCCCCAAGAAAACAAAAAGCGAGCGCGTCAAGCTATTAGGGATGTTGTCATTAAAAAGTGCGGTCAGGTTGGTTGTTGGAAGCGTTTTGCAGTCGGTCTTTATATGCCCTATCCTGCCGAGCCTAAATAAAGTAAATCACTTCATTTAAGAAATTGAGTAAAAGATGAAGGATTGATAATAAATTTTAAATATTTTTGTGAATTCTTAGATTTAGTTGCTGTTCCTTTTAGCATAGAAGCAAATTAGCCCATCAAAAATACTTTTTAAAAAGAGTGGAGGTTCCTATGGTTAGCTACGTAGGAATGCAAATGCCTCTGACTGCCAATCCAGGGGATAGAATTGCTGAAGAATCTCAAACGATTGAGGAAAAAGCCAAACAAATAGCGGTAGATAAGTACGATATTACAGGTGCCCACATTAAAGTTCCCACCTATTTCATTGTCACCTATCCCAATGGGGAAACTAAGGCACTCCATCATGTTAGGGATGCTAAGGAAATTTCTGATGTCATCCGACAAATGCATTTAGAAGAAGAGCCAACGCCAAGCAACACAAGCGAGCATAAGTCGAACCTCAATGGTTTAATTGCCGTCATAGGCGTGTCTATGTTGGCTTTGTTTTTGATGACAGCCGCTATCGCTATCGGCGTGTTTTAAGTTTAGGACAAAAAATCTTTAGTAGTATTTTGGCGATCGCGTATCCTTGTCGGCGCGATCGCTTTTTTTTGTTACATTACATTAAAAATTTAAGAAAAGAAAAATTTCTTAACCTAAAGATTAACTTGCCCTGTTTCACTGTAAGAGATCGTTTGAACTAATACAAATAGGACAAAGGACAAATGACCTATGACTTGATGATTAATTCGGAGACTTAAGTAATGTCGTGGACAGATTTTGTTGTGCGCTTACTGGTTGCCTTCATTCTCGGTGCCGCAATCGGAGTCGAGAGACAGTGGCTCAAAACGAGAGCGGTACTCAAAACCAATGTTTTAGTTTCTCTCGGTGCAGCCATGTTTGTCATGATGTCTGCTATGACTCCGGGGGATTCAAGTCCGACGAGGGTAGCCGCTCAAGTCGTCTCCGGAATAGGCTTTCTAGGAGGAGGCGTGATTTTGCGCGAGGGAGCTACCGTGCGCGGCATTAATACAGCAGCCACTTTGTGGTGCGCAGCTGCGATCGGTACGCTGGCAGGTTCGGGTTTTTTTTTGCAAGCTTATATTGGAGCGATAGCTGTTGTAGGAGCAAATTTTCTTCTGCGACCGCTCATTCCTATCTTCCAACAAGTTGACGGGAATGTCAATTTGGCGACACAAACCCAACCAAGCATCAACTATCGCTGTTGGTTGATCTGTCAAGCAGAAGATGAAATGAACGTTCGCACTTTGTTATTTCAGTCGCTTAGAGAGAGAGAACTGACGCTGACTGCAATTCACAGCAAAACGATAAGAAGTGGGGATCCAACTCAATCGTCAGTAGTAGAGATTCAAGCCGATTTCTTCTGCGGAGAGAATGCTGATGAATTAGAACTGATAGAACAAGTATTAAATACGCTCAAGCAACAGACAAAAATCGATCGCGTCAGTTGGGAGTTAGTGCCAAGCGATCGTGATTGACGGACAATGCATGAATAAAACTTAAATATCAAAAAAAGATGGCAAAAAGCGTTGCTTGACTTAGTTTATGACGATAATATCGGAAATTACGTAAAATTTAACGTAAAATAATGTAAAATATCTTGTAAGATTTAAGTGAAATTACCGATGGACAACGAGCCATTATTTATGGATAATTAAATTTTCGGTAATAGTAAGGTTAAGATAAGCAGAGAACAAAACTCTCTCGTGTTGGTGAGAGATTCGCAAAATGTATCGTGCTTGAGCCGAACCTGCGGCAAGCCAATCAAGCGTTAGTGCGAGTTACCAACTAACCAACTAGAAGAGCCAGAGTTTTTGCTGAAAAATTTACGTATTCTTGCCGACTTAAGGATATCGATCGCATGTGATTTCGATCCGACTGTAGCAATTGTTATATAGGAGCGCGGGGAAGCCATGGTAGGCAACAAAATCCAAATCGACAAAAAAAAATTAGTTCTTCTCGCTTACGTTGCTATGCTCAGTTCGATCGGTTTCGCGATCTTAGTGTTTGGTAGCCAAGGTACATCCGACCCTTCTAAAACATTATCAGATTTGTCAAAATCGCTCACCAGCCAAGCCATTCAAAGACGCATGAGCATGGGCGAGCGAATTTTGGTGACGGCGAATAACAGTCCCGACAAACAAGCGGCAACTAAGGCATTCGCCAGTCGCGACTATACCAAAGCCGTCGAACTACTTAATTCGTCGCTGCAACTCAATCGCAACGATCCGGAAGCCTGGATCTATATGAACAATGCACAAGCAGCCGAACGAGGAGATTCGATTGCCATCAGTGCAGTCGTGCCTATCGGTGGAAATTTAAATATTGCCAAAGAAATCCTGCGAGGCGTGGCTCAGGCTCAGCACCAAATCAATCAAAAAGGCGGGATTGGCGGAAGGCTGATTCAAGTTAAAATTGCCAACGATGAAAACGATCCAGAAGTTGCCAAAAAAATAGCCGAACAATTAGTTAAAGAACGCCAGATCCTAGCAGTCATCGGACATAATGCCAGCGATGCTTCAATAGCGGCGGCTCCCATTTATCAAGCGGGAGGCTTAGTTGCGATTTCTCCCACTAGCAGCGCTAATGAGCTTTCAGGAATCGGAAGTTACATATTTCGCACGACTCCCAGCGTTAGAGTCACTGCCGAGACGTTGGCACAATACACCGTCAAAACCGCACGCAAATCGAAAATCGCCATTTGTGCCGATTCTACAGATAAAGCCAGTATGTCTTTTAAGGAGGAATTTACATGGACTGTCGTGGCGGCTGGGAGTCAAGTGACTGCCACGGTCTGCGATTTTGCCAACGCCGATTTCAACGCGACAGAAATTCCCTCAAAAGCAATTAGCGATGGAGCAGATGCTTTGGTGCTAGCTCCTTCTATTAAGAAAATCAATCAAGCGATCGATGTAGCGCAAGCGAATCAAAATCGACTCGCAATGTTTGGCAATCAAACTATGTATGCATTTGAAACCCTAAAACAGGGACAAACGAATGTTAATGGGATGGTATTAGCAGTGGCTTGGCATCCAGCAGCTAATGGCGACCAGACTTATTTGAAAAATGCCAGAAATCTTTGGGGCGGTATAGGAAACTGGCGCATGGCAACTGCTTATGATGCGACTGAGGTGGCGAGCGCGGGTTTGAAGTCCGAGCCGAAGCGCGATGCTTTGCAAAAAGCTTTGTCCAATTCTGGGTTTTCCTTTAAGGGAGCTACGGGAGAAATTCGTTTTCTTCCCTCTGGCGATCGCTATGGAGCAGCAGTACTGGTCAAAATTCAGCCCGGAAAAACCTCTGGCACGGGTTACGATTTTACTATTCTCAAGCCAGCCATCAGCGGTCAGTTACCAGTTAATTAATCGAGAACGATAGATTATTAGCGCCAATAGGCAAGAGCTATACCCCCTGTCAGTAGCTGGACGAACACAATAAGCTCTACGCAAGCCGACCAACCGCCTAGCGACCAGACAAAGCCAGGAAGTATTGCACCAACACTGCCGCCCATATAAAAGCAACACACGTAGAGTCCAGAAGCCGAAGATCGTCCCTCTTTGGCAACTACACCGACGTAGCTTTTGGCGGCTGACTGACAGACAAAAATTCCTGACGAGCCGAGCGCGAGTCCGATAATTACCAGCCACAATTTTGGTACCAGCGTAATCAGTACGCCTAAACCAGCAGTCGCGATCGCGACCGCCAACACGAGACGATAGCCAATTGAGTCAAGCCATTTTCCTACTATGGGAGTTACCACAGCACCAATTAGGTAGACGAAAAAAATTGCCCCTAAAGCTGTGGTTCCCAGATGAAATGGCGGTGCCGCCAAGTAAAAATTCACGTAAGTAAACGTACTAACGTTGGCAAAAAGCACGTTAAATCCCACCGCATAGGCGGCTAATAGGCGGCGATTGCGCAGGTGCATGCCAAAAGCACGCACCGAGGTTATTATATTTTTCTGACATACAAAATGTCGCGATCGCGGTAGCCACACTAAAACAAAAAAAACACAAACTAAGTTCAGGCACCCAAGAATAATAAAAGCTAAACGCCAACTAAAATAGTCGGCAACCACCCCTGAGAGAAATCTTCCTAAAACTCCACCAACAATATTGCCAGTAATATAAGCAGACATTGCCGAGCCGACTCCAACATCTGCCCACTCCTCACTAATGTAAGCAATTGTCACCGAGAAGATTACTGCGATAAAAAGACCTTGTGCAAAACGCCACCCAATTAACGCATTAAGATCGAGGGCAGTTGCCGTCAAAAACGTTGGTATGGAAAGACCTCCGATTGCCGAGCAGATAACATATTTACGACCCACAACGTCAGCAAGAATACCAACCAAAGGGGCAGCCAAACCAACTGCAATCGTCGTTGCGCTAACCGTTAAACTTACCTCAACTTTAGAAGCATGAAAGACTTGCGAGAAAAGAGGAAGAAGCGACTGCGTAGCATACAAATTCAGAAAAGCGCTAAACCCTGCTAGGGCTATGGCTAAAACTCGTGTATTGACTTTTTTAAAGAAATGGCTCAGCAAAATAAAAATCGTAGATCGAAGCTATTAAGCACTAGCTAAGAGCGCTGGTTTGGAAACTACAGGTTGACTGCTCATACGAACTCGGATGAGATGGCGATCCCGATCCTGAAAACTGGTACGACCATGAAGTGCTACATGATTGTTGCAGATTGCTAAAGCATCGTCGCTCATGTAATATTCCACTACGTTTGCCTTGTTTTCTAAAACATCAAGGAGAACTTTTAAGGCATTGCGAGCTTCTGGAACATCGAGATCCCGACGAGATTGAAATCCCTTCTCAAGGGTATCGTAGCGAAATCGAATAAACGGTTCGTCACTGAAGATAGGGGCTAAAGTAGTTTTGACCGATCCAATGGTTCCTGCCTGTGTAAAGGTTGTGGGAATCCGAAATGGAAACTTGAAGCTTGATAGTGTCTCATAGGCTTCGCGTCCTTGCTCTGTTTCGAGCAAACGATTCTTAACCTCGCGACTATTGCAGATGAGAGACTTTCCGCCACCACATCTGGCTGCTCGGACAACATAAAGCAGAAAATACTTTTCTGGTCGTAAATAGTATTGCGTATCCGTATGGAGATCGGCGCGATCGCTGTGTTCGGAGTAGGTAGCAAAATGTCCGACTGGAAGATACCGAGGCTTTACATCCCAAAGCAGTTTACCGATACGAGGGTCGGTTGGCGTAGGGTAACCCAGAGCTAAACTCAGTGCATAGAGTAATTTGTTGCGATCGATTTCAGAAAACGAACATAGATGGGTTCGATCCAAAAAAATAGCACAGTATCGGTCGCTCAGAAGCTGTTTGAGGTTTTCTTGCAAAGCCTTAAGCTCAGCACTAACAGACAAAACCGCTTGGCGAAAAGTTATCTCGTTAAAGTGAGGATAAAATCCTTTGGCAACTGGCTTGTCGTAAAATTCGTCAATTGTCTCTGTGATTTTTAGAGCAATTTTGTTCCAGATATCCGAAAATACAAATCTACCTATTCCTGGAGCTAAATCTTCTTTGTGGAAAAGCATCACACTTACTAAGTTAGGTTGACAATCTACGATTCAACTGAGATCTTGCACCATTCTCAACAACTGTTACTGTCATTAATTTCTCGTTCAATTTCTTGTTTGACCGAAAAAGAATTTCAGCCTATTTTAATCTAGTTGAGTTTTGAGCCTAGAACTTTAGTTCTAGGCGTTGATGCCAAAGGTACAAGATCTGAGATTCAAGGCAGTTAGGGAGAAACCAACAGAAATCGTAGCCCCAACGTTAAAAATTATAATTTTTGGGCACTCTGTTGATTAAACAACTATTAAGTAAAATATGAGTTAATAAAAAATTAAATTTAGATTAAAAATCACAAAATTCCAAGATTTTTTTTATAAACTTAAACCTTATTTATTTAATTATTAACAAATCAATAAATTAAAAAATGATTAAAACCAAATTTTAATGCCTAGAAAACTAGCAAGAAAAATTGCCTAGTACACGACAATTGTTTGACAGGCGATCGAGCTTTTAGTCTCTGCTCGCGATCGCAAACTGGCAGAATCTTTACTGAATTAGTTAAAGATTTCGTTAAAATTTACTGTCATCGGAGTTGGAGAAGAGTAAAGCCATGAGCCAAACCCAAAAAAATCGTCGCATCAAGTCTCCCCTTGCATTTCCCCTTGCGATCGCCACTTTGACAACTAGCTTTCTAACTACTGCTTGCAACACAAGCCTGATTACTGAAGGTGGCGGGCCACCCCCAACCTCCCCAGGAGTGTCTCCCGATGCCGTGACTGGCGGTGGCGAGGGATTAAAGTTGGGGGCACTACTGCCAATCACGGGCGACCTAGCATCGATCGGACAAAATATGCCCGATGCTGCCAAGTTAGCAGTAGACACGATAAATGCCTGCGGAGGAGTCAACGGAAAACCCGTTACGCTAATCGCCGAAGACGATCAAACCGATCCGGCTGCTGGTGCGGCAGCCATGACAAAACTAGCAGAATCGGATCGAGTTGCTGGCGTTGTCGGTTCGTTTGCCAGTAGCGTGTCTGGTGCGGCAGTCGATATTGCCATTCAAAACAAGATTATGTTAGTTTCTCCGGGCAGCACCAGTCCTGTTTTTACCGAACGCGCGAAAAAAGGAGAACTGCAAGGCTATTGGGCGAGAACGGCTCCTCCCGATACCTATCAGGCACAAGCTCTAGCAGCGCTGGCAAATAAAAAAGGTTTCAAGAATGTCGGGACTGTCGTCATCAACAACGATTATGGCGTTGGTTTCGAGCAGTCATTCGTCAAGTCTTTTGAAAAACAAGGCGGCAAGATTACCGATAAAAGTAACCCCGTTCGCTACGATCCCAAGGCAGCTACTCTCGATAGCGAAGCGGCTGCTGCTTTTGCAGGCAAACCCGATGCCGTCGCCGCCGTCCTCTATGCCGAGACGGGCAGTTTGCTGCTAGAAGCTGCCTACAAGCAAGGCTTGACCGAAGGCGTAACCCTGCTTCTAACTGATGGGGTTTATTCGGAAGATTTTGTTAAGTCGGTGGGCAAAACCAGCGACGGCAAATCGATTATCAGTGGTGCCCTCGGAACTGTACCCGCAGCCGACGGTAAAGCCTTAGAAAACTTTACCAAGCTGTGGAAAGAGAAGACGGGGAAAGAGGTAACGGCTTACGTGCCCCATACCTGGGATGCAGCGGTTCTCTTGATGCTAGCCGCACAAGCAGCTAAAACGAATACGGGAGAGGGGATTAAGAGTAAAATCCGCGAAGTCGCCGGACCTCCGGGTACTGCCGTAACTGATGCTTGCCAAGCCATAGAGTTAGTCAAAAAAGGTGAAGATATCGACTATCAAGGTGCTAGCGGCAACGTCGATATCGATGAATATGGAGATGTTGTGGGAAATTACGATGTCTGGACGGTAAAAGATGACGGAACGCTAGAGATTATCGATAAAGTGTCTCCCGCTCAATAAGTTACAAGTGCTATCGCGCCGATTATCTAACCTTCTGTTTCAAAATCGCGTCGAGCATCGCGAGTAATTTTCTCTCGTCAAAAGGCTTGCTGAGATAACCAGCAGCCCCCAATTCTCTTGCCAAGCGACGGTGGCGATCGCTGTTATACGTACTGATCAAAATGACGGGGACTTTAGCTAGCTGCGAGTTTTGACGGCAAGATTTGAGAACGCCAAACCCATTGAGATTAGGCATTTCAATATCGCTGACGATCGAATCGACGGCTGGATTTTGGAGCAATTGTCGCATGCCTTCTTTCCCGTCTTGCGCTTGTATGACTCGATAACCTGCTTTTTGCAGAGTCAAAACGAGCACCCGCCGCGAGGTGCTCGAATCGTCGATAACCAAAATCGTAGCAGGGGCAGGTTTGGATCCTGCCCTTACTGCTATCGGCATTCGGTCGAGCTTTTGAGCGAGTAAAGCCTCAACATCGATGACCGCGACCAAATTTTTGTCCTCTAGAATCGCGCAGCCAGCGCAGTAACTTGGAGGTGCGATCGCGCTGCCAAAAGGCTTGATAACCAGTTCTGGCACTGCCATCAAGCGATCGACGGCTAACTCGACGGCGATCGTCTGCCAACCGAGATCGAGGACGACGACCATAAGATCGCTAGGATCGGTTGTACCTCCAATACCAACTGGCAGGGGGCTATTGTATTCGAGCAGTTCGGATAGGAGGTAAAGAGGAAGATCGCTGTCTTGCCAGTGTAACCACTGCCGTCCGCTCGCATCGATGGAGCATTTGCCTTGAGCTAGCAAAATTTCTCGGACTTGTTGGCAAGAGACGACAAAGGCAGCAGAACCCGCCAACCAAACGAGCGAATTAGCTGTCTTCAGCTTTCGTTCCTTGCTTAACGTTTCCTGTGCGCCAGCGATTGGGGAAACCGCCCGCTCTCGTTCCAGTTCCAAAAACTGTTCTGCGGCTGGGATTTCTGCGTCCCATAAGTCCTCTTGTTTGACTTTTGTCGTCAAACTGCTTTTGACGGTTGCCTTCCAAATGCCTCTAAAACCTGCTAAAGCCAACTGTCCGATAGTAGGAGCCGTTTGAGGACTCACTTGCAGCGTTGCCAGCGTAATTTGGGCAACAGCAACAAACTCGGAGATCTCTAACAGTTCGCCCAAGCTTAAAAACTCTTCGATTTGAGCCATGAGTGCTGTTGCCAGGTTAGAGGTTTCGGGACGAGACAAGATCGCCTCCAGATTTGCCAGTGCTTGAAGAACTTCCTGGTTCAACAGCGATTCTGTTTCTTCCTCCGCTTCCTTCTGATGCTCCTCTTCCTCCAGGTCATCATCGAGCGCCAGCAGTTCTTCTAGTTCGTCTGGCACAGGAGTCAGGTAGGCTTCGAGTCGGGTAAAAATGGGTTCTGCTTTGGCGATCGCGTTTGCCCCCTCCTCGCGATCGGCTTGAATTTGGGTCAGCAGAGATTGGCGCAGACATTCATATGCCTGCCAGAGCAGATCTGCGAGTTCGGGATCGACGATTAGCTTTTCTTGCCACACTCGGCGAAAAAAATTCTCGAACCGATCGGCTAGAGTATAGATGTCGGTTAATTTAACTTGGGCTGCGCCGCTCTTGATAGTACTCGCCGCCCGCACCAATCCATAAACATTGGTAAGGCTGAGGTCATCAGGGAGTTTTAGCAATGTTTCTTGGATCTGCTGTAGGAGTTCTAGCGCTTCCTCGACGAAGAGATGATAGGCTTGGTCGTGGAAATCGGGATCGAGGGTCATCGTTAGTTTCCTGTCATCGTCTATTGTTTAGAATTCAACGCACAGAATTCAAAATCCGGATGACTATGGCTTTTCGCTCTGAAGTTGGTGGGCAACTGCTGCTAGCTTGTTAAAGGACTCGACTACTGCCATTGATTGCTCGGAGGTTCGGCTGGCAAGATTGGCAATATTGAGAACCGATTGGCTTGCCGAGGCTGAGGTTTGTGCTTGGCGATCGGCGGATTGGACGATCTCTGCTACTAGCGCGTTCATTCGTTCGCTGACGGTGGCAATTTGCTGAAGCGCTTTTTGAGTTTCGCTGACTACTTGACTTTCTGCGATCGCCCTCTCTTGTCCGGTTCCGATCGCGGCAGCCACTTGTCGGGTTTGTACTTGGATTTCCTCGATCAAAGGTGCGATCGCGGCAATATCGGCGTCCAACTGCCGCGCCAAAGCCAGCACTTTTTCGCCGATCGCTGCGAAGTCTTTGCCTGCCTCTCCGGTTCTCGCCGCTTCCAGGGCGGCATTCATTGCCTGAAGCTTCATCTGCGATGCTACCTGAGAGAGCATATCGACGATCTCGGCAAGCTTGCAAGAGGGTCGGTCGAGACGCTTGACTTGCTCGGTTGCTGCCAATGCCGTTTCTTGAATGGCAGCCATCCCTTTGACGATGCGACCCATCGCCCGCTGGGAAAACTGGACGGTTTGAGCGACCTGCTGCTTGTGCATGTCTACTTGTTGGGCGCTGGCGCTCGTGGTTTGGGCTAAATGATTGACTTCTTTAATCTGATTGTAGGCAGCCGTCACTGATTCCATCTGACTCATTGCTTCGGTCGAAAGGGTTTCGACGGCAGTCTGGCTATTTCTGAGCAGTTCGGCGACTTGAGCCAGAAGAACCTCTTTTTGTTGGCGCTGTTGGTAAGCCAATCCTTCGGCTCGGTGGTAAGCCTGCTCTAACTGAGAAAGCAGCTGCGCGTGGTCGAGGGCAAGTCCGACCTGTAGGGCTAGCTGGGCAACGAGATCGATCTCGGCTCGCTGCCAGGTGCGGTAGCTAGAACACTGATGGAGGATCAGCAAACCGAATAACCGATTGTCTTTAATAATCGGAGCCACTAAATTCGCCTTGATTTCTAACCGTTTCATTAACTGCAAATGGTCGGGATGAAACCCCGCCTCGAAGACGTTGCTAGTGGGAACGACGCGACCCCTTAGATAAGCTTGACGCAACTGTTCGGGAATGCAAGGGTCTTCAATCCGGTGTTCTAGGGCGTGCGTCCAGCCGGATAGTACGGATTCGGCGGCGATATAGCCGCTCCAGTCGGAGTTGAAGCGATAAACGACTGCGCGATCGGCTCGAATGGCTTTACGGATTTCTTCTACCGTGGTGTTGAGAATACTTTCTTCGCTGAGCGATTCCCGAATGCGACGGCTGAGGTAGGCTAATAACTCGGTTCGTACCGCTTCGGAATCCATGCGCTCCAGGAGTCTGGCTTGGTCGAGGGCAAAGCCGACTTGCATCGCTATCTGGGTTAAGAAATCGATTTCTGACTGCTGCCAGTTGCGTGGGGCAGAGCATTGATGGGCGATCAGCAACCCGAATAACCGCCCGTCTTTGAGAATGGGGGCAACTAAATTGGCTTTGACGGCAAACGGTTCGAGTTGTCTGAGGTGGCATTCGGTCAGACCAGCCTTATAAATATCCGGCGTTGCCTGCACGCGACCCGCTTGGTATTGTTCGACATAGCCTTCGGCAAAGCAGGGGTCTTTGATGCGAGCGTGGATTGCCTTGGGCAAACCGGGCACCACCGATTCGGCGACTACGGTTCCGTACCATTGTTCGTCGAAACTGTAAACGACGACGCGATCGCTTCTGATTGCCTTGCGCACTTCGTCAACCGTCGTTTTGAGAATGTCCTCCTCGACTAAAGACTCGCGAATGCGGCGCGTGATTTCGATAAATAGCTGCGCGCGATCGAATTTTGTATCTAACTGTTCTAGCGTCTGCGTGTAGTCGAGGGCAAAACCGACTTGAGTGGCGATTTGAGCAAACAAATCGATTTCGGCAGCTTGCCAATAGCGAGGTGCAGAGCATTGATTGGCAATGAGCAAGGCAAACAGCCGATTATTTTTAAGAATGGGGGCAATCAGATTTGCCTTGACCGCAAATCGCTCCAACAGCCCGATATGACAATCGTTAAGACCAGCGTTATGAATATCATCGATCGCTCTGACGCGACCGTTGCGATAGAGTTCGACATATTCCTCTAAACAGGCATCTGAGAGCGTCGCCCACAACATTTTCGGCCAGCCCGCCGCCACCGATTCTTCGACGATTACCCCCTCGACGTTAGAGTTAGCGTCGAAGCGAAATATGGCTACGCGGTCGGTTCTGAGGGATTGACGCACTTCTTCGACAGCGAATCTGAGGACTTCTTCTTGAGAGCGCGCTTCCCGCAGGCGACGGGTAATTTTCATCAAAATTTGAAAGCGTTCGGCTTCGGCTTCTTGTTTCCAAAGTAGGTCTGGCAGTTGTTCGTTGAGCAAGCTGAGGTTAGTTTTCAAAGCCACCAATTCATCTTTGCCCGCCACGCGATCGCAAATTTTCGTGTCTTCTCGCCGCAGTCGATTGACCAATTGATTTGAGGTTTCGGCGGCATTGAGAACTGGTCGCAAGGTTCGATTGGCGGCAATCGCCGCTATCGCGCCTGCTATAGCTGCGGTGGCTGCCGTTCCCAACCCTAGCAGGGATAGTTGGTTTTGGAACGCGATTTTTTCTGTGAGCAATCCAGCTTGCTCTAGCTCCTCCTGAAACGATTGGTTGCTCATATAAGTAACCGTCCCCACGATGAGCGGAGGAATCGTGCCGATGGCGATCGCGATCGCTAATACCTTCGATTTCAGACTCCGCTCGCGTCGCCCGCTCTGCTGCCGCCTCGGTTCTGCTTGCCGCTGAGGCGCTCCTAATTCGGGACGAGGAGAAAGTTTGTCGATTCTCTGGGTAGAATCGAGAGGATTGTCTGGATTTTTACTAGACTTTGGGGACGGAGACTGAGACATAAATCGAACCTCGCTTGGAGCAGTTGACTAGTTGACTAAAATTTCTTTTTTGCCCGCACTTCTAGGATAGAATCCTATCTGCTAACCGATGAAGATTTCCGTCTATTTCTTTTTGGCGATCGAAAGAAGGCTCGCTCTGGCAATTACATTCATCCATTCTCTGTACCAAAGACACAAACCCCAAGCGCCACCAACCGCAAGCCCCTCGCGCTACCCCCGCCCGATTGAAAACGTCAACGAAACAAGCTGGCAGGTGTCCTGGAACTGCCGACAGATCGAGGGTTAACTCATGATAATTCAACCATTTTCCTTTTGCGTACCAGCCGACGCGATCGCCAAACGCTCTCCAAATTTCGTAATCGAACCCACTGGTTCCCCCCAGTCGCTGATAAATTTGTTTCTGCTGGCTCAAACCAAAGCGTCCATTGCTATACTCCTGCCAGATGCGATCGATCGTATATAAATCCGTGCAGGGAAATTGTTCGATCGCGTTGAGATTCAAACATCCCTCCTGTTCGCGAAGAGCTACTCTCAGCATCAAATTCCAGGTTTCGCGATCTGCCTCTCCATAGTTCCCTGTCGCTAGTAATGCTCGCAGTTGGCTGTAATCAACCGTCATGGGCGCCGTGCGTCGGGATTCTCTTGGTTGGGAGAATTGCTGGCGCGGGTTTTCCGACCTATCATCACTGGCATTGGGTTGTTCTTCTTGGAAGCAAGCAGCATCAGGAAGGACGGAAACGGTAGGAGTCAGACTTTTTTTGTCTGTTAGCGTTATCGTTGGCGTTAAAGTCAAGGCTTGCAGGACTTCTGCGGCAGACTGAAAGCGATCGCTGGCTTTCCACTGCAACATTTTGTCTAGAATCGCTTCTAAGTGGGCGCTTACTGCAATGTCTTGCTCTCGCCAGTTAAATTGCTTGCGCTCGGCATCAAAAAGCGGGTCGCCCTCCTCATCGGTCGGAAAGCATCCGGTTAGCAATCGAATGCAAGTCATGGCTAAACTATAGAGATCGCTGGCAGGAGAAACGTTCCCTCGCATTTGTTCTGGTGCGGCGTATCCCGGCGTTCCAGTAATCGGACTTTTCCCAAAAGGGAAGTCAGCACTTAGCTGTTGAGAGCCGCCAAAATCGATCAGGACAACGGCACCTTGCGATCGCCGGATAATATTACTCGGCTTGATATCTCGGTGAATGACTTGTCGTTCGTGAATAAACTCAAGGACTGGTAGCAACTCGACGAGAATTTGCCGCACTTTTTGTTCGCTAAAAGCTCCGCTCCCTTTGACTTCTCTATACAAATCCAGCCCGTCGATAAATTCCTCGACGATATACAATCGTCCCTCCTGCTTGATGAAAGCAAGTAGTTCTGGAATCTGAACGTGTTGACCCAGTTTTTTGAGAATTTCTGCTTCTTGCTGAAACAAAGTTAAGGATTTCTGGTATGCTTGGCTGCTTTGGGGAAGCGGGCAAAACTGCTTGATAACGCAGGGATTGTCCAATAAATGTTCGTCCACTGCTGCAAACGTTCGAGCAAATCCCCCAGATCCAATTTGGCGAACGGCTCGATATCGAGACGCCAGTAACAAGTTTAAACCGCACCGCTGACAGTTCGTACTGTTGTATGGATTATGATAAAGGCAATTAGGATTCATGCACTGGCTGGTTTTCAAGGCAGTCATCCTCTTGCTTTTTAAATAAATGATGGAAGTTTGACACAATTAGAGATATCGATAGCCAGTTATTTATCTACAATTGAAGTCTGTTTGACGAGATAAAGTTAGGAAATCAACCGATATACAACGAGTAACAAGCTTGCGAAAAGCTTATCCTTATAATGCATTTTACAGCAAACAAAAGCTGACGTTGAAAAACTCTAAAATCACCCCCCCCTTTCTTTCAAAGTAGCAGTTTAATAGAATTTAAGTCATGTTGTCTTTATACAGCTATATTGTGTTTGGGAAAGTAACAATTAGTTTTACAAAATTTATTACTTCTGCGTGAAAAACAATGCCCCAACCCAGCGACCCTTTTCAATTTTCTCAACCCGAACCCGCTCCGTCTCAGACGGGTTGGTCAGCTAGCAATTTCGAGCAAGCCTTTCGGCTGATCGACTCGCTCATTCCTAAAGCAGCTTGTCTTTACCATCAGATTTTACCGCTATCGCTGGTCGAGAAGCATCTGACTCTGGGGATGGTAAACTTGAAAGATGCGGCAGCGCTCGATTACGTCCGGTCCCTTTTATCTTCCGGCGACTATTGTCTAAAAATTCAGCCCATAGACTCTAAAACGCTGCAACTTATTCTTTCTGCTCATTCCAGCTCTCTGCAAGCGGCTCCTTCAGACCTGCAAGACGCGAAGTTGGCACAACAACAGATTCCCCAACTTCCAACTAATTTCAACACCCAGCCAACGCTAATTCATGACACGTTCGCGTTGGAACGACCAAATGCCGACTCCGCAACTCATTTCAACAATCGCTCGGCACTAATTAACGAGCGAGCGACGCTAATCGTTGATAACCCAGAAGACCTATCGCCTAGCTTGGCAGACAGCGCTTCCGATGCTTTCCCCCCTCCTCCATCTGCTACCAACTTTAACGAACAACCGACTCTAATTGTCGATAGTCTAGATGAGCTATCTCCAGAGCTAGCAGAGAGGATCTTCGGTTCGGCTTCGCCCCAAAACGCTAATTCGCCAGCGGAAGAGCTATCCGATGTCGCTTCCCAACCGCTATTGGAAGTACAAACCTACTCGACGTCGCAATCTCTTGACTTTCTGGCGAAATTGTCGCCCCAAAAGCTATGGCAAGAATTATTGACTCGAGTGCTCAGCGAAGGGATCGGGCGACTCTATTTTGAACGACATTCCCATCACGGACGCATTTTTTGGAGTAAAAATGGCGTTTTGCAATTGTCTTTGGAAAAAGTAACGCCATCGGTTTTCCAGGGAACGATCGACGAGTTTAAGCGATTGCTCAAGCTACCCGCTACGCCGCTTCAACAAGCGAGAAAAGGAGAACTAGAACGATACTATCGGCAAGAACGTTTGTTACTGCGCTGGCAGGTCATACCGGGTAAATACGGGGAGGAAGGAACGCTGCAAGTGTTGCGAGGCAAAGCATCGGAGTTGTATCAACAACGGCAGATGGATGAATTAGGACAGCAAGCCTTGCGATTGGCTGAAAGCTTGGAGAGAAAATTAAGACAAATTCAAGCGATGTCTAAAATTAATCCTACTCGACTAGAGATGCTTCCTTCTCTGCGCCAGATCCACGAAAAAATCAATCGATCTTTAGAAGATTTAGAGAAATATTAGTTTTTCATGAGTGACAATTTATCTGCTGCGATCGCAATCTGTAGTTAGTTTTAAGAGAAAGTATCTACTCTCCCTTTCCATCAATCTTTTAAATGTTAACCCATTCAAACTCTCAAGTTTTGCTCGATCTTCTCCTCGAACGCCTCTCTACCTCTAGCCAGCAACGCCTAACTTTTGCTGACTATATGGACTTAGTTTTATACCATCCCCAGTATGGCTATTACTCCTCCGGGACAGTCGAGATTGGCGCTAGCGGAGATTTTTTTACTTCCTCTTGTTTAGGAGGAGATTTTGGCGAGTTGCTCGCTAAGCAATTGGCTGAAATGTGGGAAATTTTAGGATGTCCAACCCCTTTTTTATTAGTAGAATTGGGTGCGGGATCGGGATTATTAGCTTCAGATATTTTGTCCGAGCTACAACAAAATTATTTAGACTGCTTCAAGGTCATCGAATATATTATTATCGAACAGGCAAAAGGATTAATCGCTCGGCAACAAAATTTATTAAAACCATGGCGCGATCGCGGTCTAAAACTCTTCTGGAAAGAGTGGCAAGAGATTTTAGAAAATTCAATTGTTGGCTGTATTTTCAGTAACGAATTAGTCGATGCGCTGCCCGTCCATCAAATCGCGATCGCGCAAGGTCATTTAAAAGAAGTCTACGTCACTCATTCCCAAGGCAGATTGATAGAAACGATCGACGAAATTTCAACGCCCAAGCTGAGGGAATATTTTAACCTAGTCGGCGTTGACTTGCCCTCTGATTCATATCCAGAGGGCTATAGAACAGAAGTCAATCTAGCGGCTCTAGACTGGTTGAAAACAGTGTCCGACAAATTAAAGCGCGGCTATCTTTTGACCATCGATTATGGCTATAGCGCTCGACGTTACTATAATCCCCAACGGTATCGAGGCACCTTGCAATGCTACTACCAGCATCGCCGTCACGACGATCCCTACATAAATATCGGCTACCAGGATATTACCGCCCATGTAGACTTTAGCGCTCTAGAACGTCAGGGAGAATTATGCGGGTTGTCCAAGATCGGATTCACGCAACAGGGAATGTTTTTAATGGCATTGGGATTGGGCGATCGCCTACGGGAGCTGTCTAGGGGAAAATACAATGTCGAGCAAATCATCAAGCGTCGCGACGCATTGCATCAGTTAATCGATCCGGCTGGGTTGGGAGGATTTGGCGTGTTGATTCAAGGGAAAGGCTTGACAGAACAAGAGAGAGCGCGACCTCTCAAAGGGCTGACGCAACCCGAATGATTTTGAATTAATAGCTACTTGGCAATTTTAAATTAACAGAAATTAGGCAAAAAAGCGAGCAGCTAAGGCTAGAATAAACCAAAATTGCTACTAAAGTAGCAAAGTAGTCGCCGTTAAGTCGAACTCCAATGATACAATCTTTAAGGCTTCTATAACTTCGATCGATGGCATCAACTCGCGCAAGAATTGCAGTAGACGCTATGGGAGGGGATTACGCTCCTCAGGAAATCGTCGCTGGAGCAATTAGAGCCGCCGCAGAATTAGAGGTAGAAATTCTGCTGGTAGGCGAACCAGAGCAGCTCGAATCCTCCCTCAAGCAACATACCACCACTAGCAATAACAATATCGAAATTGTTCCTGCTGAAGGTGTAGTCGGCATGCACGAAGAACCTATAGTGGGAATTCGACGCAAACCCAATGCGTCGATTAACGTGGCGATGAATTTGGTTAAAGAAAAACGAGCCGATGCCGTCGTGTCGGCAGGGCATTCCGGTGCGGCTATGGCAGCGGCATCGCTGCGCTTGGGTCGTCTCAAAGGCATCGACCGTCCGGCGATCGGGGCAGTCTTTCCGACGATGCTGGCAGGAAAATCGGTCATCATCCTCGATGTTGGGGCTAACGTAGACAGCCGTCCCAAGTACTTAGAACAATTTGCCTTGATGGGGACGATTTATAGTAAGTACGTGCTGGGTGTCGAAGATCCAAAAGTAGGCTTGCTCAATATTGGGGAAGAACCGTCAAAAGGCAACGATCTGGCTTTGCGAACTTATCAACTGCTAGAAACCAACGGACAAATTCCCTTTATCGGCAATGCCGAGGGGAGAGATGTCCTGTCCGGTCGGTTCGATGTAATCGTCTGCGACGGTTTTGTGGGCAATATTTTGCTCAAATTTGCCGAAGCCGTCGGGGAAATTGTGCTGCAAATCGTGCGAGAAGAGTTACCCCAAGGATTGCGGGGTCAGATCGGAACGGCAATTTTGAAGCCAAATTTACGGCGAATCAAGCAGCGCATCGATCATGCCGAACACGGCGGCGCACTGTTATTTGGGGTGGCTGGCGTTTGCATTATTAGCCACGGCAGTTCTCAAGCTCCCTCAATCTTTAATGCCATTCGCCTCGCTAAAGAAGCGATCGACCATCGAGTGCTCGATCGCATTCAGGGATATAAAGAAAGACCCACAAAAGACGGCGATCGAGTCTCAGAAACCGCGCTCGGCGGGAACAGCGAGCAGTAAAGATTGTCATTCGTCGTTGGTCAGTGGGAATACAACCAAGGACAAATGGCAAACATCGCTGATAACTGAAAAAAGGGAGAAAGGCATTGAAAGCACAAGGGGCAGGCATCGCAATTGCCGGAAGCGGTTCGGCAACACCAGCACAGATTCTCGATAACCACGACCTCAGTCAAATGGTCGAAACGTCTGATGAATGGATTAGAAGCCGAACGGGGATAGGAAGGCGACACCTAGCTGCCGCTTCTAGTTCCCTGAGCGAACTTGCCGCTAAAGCGAGTCAAGGCGCGATCGCGATGGCAGGTCTTAGTGCCTGCGATCTCGATTTGATCGTCTTGGCGACTTCTACTCCCGACGATTTGTATGGAAGCGCTTGTCAAGTACAAAGCTTGCTAGGAGCTACCAAAGCTGTTGCCTTCGATCTCACGGCTGCTTGTTCGGGTTTTGTCTTCGGTCTAATTACTGCCTCTCAATTCATTCGCACGGGAGTTTATCACAACGTTCTCGTCATTGGGGCAGATGTCAATTCTCGCTGGCTCGATTGGTCAGATAGAAGCACCTGCGTTCTCTTTGGCGACGGAGCAGGAGCAGTGATATGTCAAGGGATTGAAAATGGCGATCGCCTTTTGGGGTTTGAAATGCATAGCGATGGTACCCAAAATGGCTCTCTCAATCTAGCTTATCGAGGAGAGCCGAAAATTCTTAAAGAAGATATCGCGATCGCTTCCGGAACTTATCAACCAATTTCAATGAACGGTCGAGAGGTCTACCGCTTCGCCGTCGAAAAAGTCCCGGAAGTCATTGAAAAAGCTCTTTATCGGGCTAACCTCGCAGTTGAGGAGATAGATTGGCTCATTCTGCATCAAGCCAATCAACGAATTATGGATGCCGTTGCTAGCCGTCTTAAAATCCCTAGCGAGAAAGTCATTAGCAATCTTGCCGAATATGGCAATACTTCTGCTGCTTCCATTCCCATCGCCCTCGACGAAGCAGTACGACAAGGAAAAATTCAACCGGGCGATACCATCGTCACTTCTGGTTTTGGCGCAGGACTGACCTGGGGAGCAGCGATTTTTCAATGGGGAAAATAGGAGATGGGGAACCCGGAGAGTGGGGAGATGGGGAGACAATTAACGACTAACGACTAACCACTAACCACTAACCAATCCTTTTATCCAAAATTTAAGAACAGATAACAGATGAGAACAGCGTGGGTATTTCCGGGACAAGGTTCGCAAGCAGTAGGAATGGGAGTCGATCTCAAAGACATCCCAGCAGCTAAGACAAAATTCGATCGCGCCGAACAAATATTGGGCTGGCCTGTTTTAGAAATGTGCCAAGGTGAGGAAGAGCAACTATCTCGCACCCTCTACACCCAACCTTGCCTGTATGTTATCGAAAGCATTCTAGCCGATCTATTGATGGAGAGAGGACAGTTTCCCGATTTCGTTGCGGGTCACAGTTTAGGAGAATACATTGCCCTGTATGCAGCGCGAGTCTTCGATTTTGAAACCGGGTTGCGACTGGTCAAGCATCGCTCCGAACTCATGGATGCTGCGGCTGGCGGTAAAATGGTAGCTATGATGAAATTTGACCGAGAAACGCTAGAAAAGGTCGTTGAAACTACCCCAGATGTCGTCATCGCTAACGATAATAGTCCCGAACAAGTTGTCATTTCTGGAACGCCAGAAGCTGTCGATTCGGTTCTCTCTCAAGTTTTAGCCAAACGAGCCGTTGGGCTGAAAGTCTCCGGTGCGTTTCACTCGCCGATGATGGTACCAGCCGCCCAACAGTTCCAAGAAATCTTAGAGTCAGTTACCTTTAGTGATGCCAAAGTTCCTGTCCTATCAAACGTCGATCCTGCGCCTGCCACCAAAGGAACTGAGATAAAAATGCGCCTGATAAAGCAGATGACTGGAACAGTTCGCTGGCGAGAAATTATGCTGCAATTGCCAAAAGAAGGAGTTTCTCAAGCTGTAGAGGTGGGACCCGGCAAAGTATTGACTGGTTTGATTAAGAGAATTTGTCCCGATATAAAACTGAAAAATGTCAGCAGCTTAGCAGATATAGGTTGAAGTCTCAACATTGAAAATAGGGAAGTCACAATCACAATTTAGCCGTTGGCGTAAGGGCGATCGCTAAGGCTAAACTATTTTCAAGGTGCCCTATAGACAGACGAGATGACAGATCGACCCGATTCCAGTCAAACTCCCAATTCCTCTGAAACGCTTCAGGATCGAAATGGCAAGCCAAATCCTGCCTCTCAAGCTTCATCGGGCGATTCCTTTTCGACTTCAACAGAGCAAGCAAATATCGTTATTCCTCCTCCTCAAATTTCTTCCCAACGCAAACCACTCTACTTGCGAGAGGTAGACTCATCTAATCCCTGGCTGCTAATAGCAACTGTGGCAGTTATGGGCATAGGCTTATGGTCTAATGTAGCTTGGATAGGGTTTTCTGGCGCATTAGTTGCCCTGTTTCTCTCACTACGAGTGATTTTGCCGTCCCTACGAGGCTGGATTAGCCGATATCTAACGCCTAACGAGCGAAGGACGGTGTTTGGATTTATTGTTTTTCTGCTGGCAGTGGCTAGTTTAATCAAGTATTTTGGGGTTTATAGGATTATAAGCAATTGGCTCAATAATTTTAAGTACGATGAATTTGGCTCTTGGGCAGAATGGGTGGGAGCGTTGGGTCAGATTATGATTGCAATTTTGGCGGTCTATGTAGCTTGGGAACAGTATGTCATCTCCAAAGATTTAACGATCCAACAAAACCGCATTACGCAACAGCAGACGATTGATGCTTATTTTCAAGGAATTTCTGATTTAGCTCTCGATGAAGAAGGTTTGCTAGAAGATTGGCCCCAAGAAAGAGCGATTGCAGAAGGACGTACCGCCGCTCTTATGAGTAGCGTAGACGCGACAGGAAAAGCCAAAATTTTGCGTTTCTTATCTCAATCTAAATTATTAACGCCGATCGCGCGCGATCGCTATTTAGGCAGACCGATTCTCGACGGTTCCGGCGGCTATGCAGAAGATCGCTCCCAGGGAATACGGGTTATTAATTTAGGTGTCATGTTAGCACTAGCCGATCTTGCCGGACAGGATTTGCGCTGGACAGATTTAAGCGAAGCCAATATGGTTCGCGCTAATTTGAGCTACTGCGATCTCGTCAAAGCTAACCTCTCCCGCACAATTTTATATGAAGCCAATCTCCAGGGAGCCGATCTCAAGGGAGCGCGATTATTCTACGGTTCTGTTGAAACCGCCAGTCCTCGCAGTCGTAATGCTCCTGCCAACTACCAAACGGGCGCTCATACGGGAGCAGTTATCGAAAATGCCGATCTCACGGGCGTTCAAAATCTCAGCGAGGAACAGCGCTATTATTGCTGCGCTTGGGGAGGAGAAAAAACTCGCTCGACAATCCCCGGCGGTTGCGAAGGAATTCCCAATCAGTTAGGTCGTTAAAGATACGATTTTTAATTTTTTATCAAATAAGGCTCCCAATCTCTCGGCGATCGCGAGCCTTATTAGCGGCTAGACATTTTACCAACTTTTTAGTCAAAAATCATAGATCTCGAAGGTTTTTGTGTGGCACTTTTGTTGCAGCTTTACAACTTTTCGCTCGTCGGGCGTTCGATCTTACCCTCGCTGTAACCTAGTTGGTACAGAGTAGCTGCCCGCGAATCATCCTCTGGCGGAGACATAGGTTTTCCAGCCCAGGCATCAGCTTTTCCTAAGTTAAACCAGTCTTCGTCAGTCAGGAAGACTTTCGATGAATTTGTCGTTGTCTTATTCATATTTACCTCCTAAAGCTTACTGTTGCTGGATGAGGAATCGATCGCTTCTGCTAGATCCTAACTAGCAATTTAGTTACCTGTTAAGTAGTTCCAATGAGGAATTGGCTAGGAAACCCCACGCAGTTTGCGGGTATTCTCGACTAAGCTTTGAGCGAATTGGTCGAATCGCTGGGAGAGTTTTTCATCTAACAGTTTTCCTTCACCATCGAAGGCTTTCCAAGCTTGTCCGATCGCGATTTGTTCTGGTATTACCCAGGCATGAACCCATCTCATAATCGTGCGCATATCGTTGAGTGCGTTACTGTTGGATTGTCCTCCCAAAACGCTAATCAATCCCGTCATTTTGTCGGATAGCTCCTCAAATCCCATTAAATCGAGTGCATTCTTGAGAACGCCGCTGACGCTGCCGTGATACTCTGGCGTTACTAAAATCAGTCCGTCTGCTTCCCGAACTGCCTTTTGCAGTTTCTCTACATCTGGATAGCCTGGATACTCGTCCCCGCCGTTGCAAAAGGGAAGAGACATCTCTCTAAGGTCGAGTATTTCTACTTCTGCACCCAAAGCACGCACTCGCGTTGCTGCTAGATCGAGTGCTTGAGCGCTATAGGATTCAGGACGCAAACTACCGCTGATACCGACAATTTTGACCATGAGTTCGATCGCTCCAACTGGTACGAGAGTTTTGCTATTAAAATGAAGTCGTTATGACTACATAGAGGCTAACGAATTCGATCGCGTTCTGTCAAGCTAAATAAAGTAGTGGAAGGTTCGGGAATCCGCCCCTGATAGATTGTGGAAATAAATTAATTGATGAATTTATCAACGAATTTTGACTGTTGTTGGTCATATCGATCGATAGGAGTCAAAATAGAGAATTCTATGCCTTGTTACAGAAAATGTAACGTTTTAGCCGTATAGGTGTTAAAACAGGCATACTAGAGCAGAAGTTGAGCGATCGCCAAATAATGCTGTTTAAAGATGCACGCGACTATCAAATTCTTTTTCTTTCAGGCTTCCTATTTTTGGGGATTTTTACGAGGGACTGGACGCTGCGGTTGGATCTTATCGGCGTGCTTTTCTTGAGTTGCTTACTGACTCAAGGATTTTTGTCCTTAGCGGTTCGCGCGATCAAACAGTATGTGCCACAATACCATTACGATAGTCAATTTTATCATTTAAAAAATTTACTGTCTATTTCCTCATTGCGGAGTGCAACAATTACTGCTTTGGGATTATGTTTGTTGCTGCGAGGAAATCACTGGACGACGATAGCGATCGCGGGATGTTTGGCTATTGCCAGTAAGTTTATTTTTCGCTTTCGAGAAAAGCATTTTTTCAACCCTGCCAATTTTGGCATTATTGCCACTTTGATTCTGACCAATGATGCCTGGGTTTCTCCCGGACAATGGGGAACGGATTGGTGGTATTTGCTATTGTTTGCTGGAACGGGAGGAATCATTTTAAAACGAGTAGGGCGGTGGGATACTTCGGCAGCATTTTTATTGACTTATATTGGTTTGGAAGCGATCCGAAATTTTTGGCTGGGATGGAGTTTAGATGTTCTGCAACATCAATTAACGAGCGGAAGTTTATTGCTGTTTGCTTTCTTTATGATTACCGATCCTCGTTCCATTCCTAACGCTACTATTAGCCGCATTATTTGGGCTGTTAGTATTGCCATTTTAACCTTTATTATTCAACATGCTTTCTATCTATCTAATGCTGTCTTTTGGGCTTTATTTATCCTCTCACCTTTGACGATAATTTTAGATTCAATTTGGTCTGCACATAGATTTTCTTGGCAATCAAACTCGGTCGGTCGTCTAAATCTCGGTCGAGTTGTTTAGTAAGTAAAACTAGCAATAAGAATGATCCTAATGAAAATTAAGCGACTATTTATTACATTAATTCTACTTGCGATCGCGGTAATTTCTTTTCCCGAACCTGCCCGGGCTTTTTGTGGGTTTTATGTTGCTAAAGCGGATGCAAAATTATACAACAAATCCTCTCAAGTAATTATTGCTCGAAATGGCGATCGCACCGTTTTAACAATGGCAAATGACTATCAAGGCGAGATCGAAGATTTTGCTTTAGTCGTTCCCGTTCCCGTTATTTTAACTCAAGAACAAGTGCAAGTTGGCAACTCCAAAATTATCGAGCGATTGGATGCATTTAGCGCACCGCGATTAGTAGAATATTTCGATTCCGATCCTTGTGGAATTAACGTTCGACCAGAAGATATGTTATATCGAACGCGAGGAGAGACAGTAGCAGTTCCTCAAAGCAGAGAAAAAACCGATAATGCTTTAGGTGTAACGGTAGAACAACAATTTACTGTTGGCGAATACGACATTGTCATTCTTAGCGCTAAAGAATCAAATGGGCTAGAAACTTGGTTAAAGCAAAATGGCTATAAAATTCCTAGCGCTGCGAGTCAATTATTAAGTCCTTACATCCGAGGGGGACTGAAATTTTTTGTCGCTAAAGTCAATTTACAAGAATATGCTAATACAGGATTTAAATCGCTACGTCCCCTAATGATGGCTTATGAATCTCCCAAATTTATGTTGCCGATTCGTCTGGGAATGATAAATGCCAAAGACGAACAAGATTTAATTGTTTACTTACTTTCACCCAAGGGGCAAATTGAATTAACTAATTATCGAACTATCAAAATTCCGTCAGATATAGAAGTTCCTGAATTTATCGCACAAGAATTTAAGAATTTCTATCAGGCAATGTTTAAAAAATCTCACGAACGGGCAGGAAAAAAAATAGCTTTTCTTGAATATACTTGGGATACGAACAACTGCGATCCCTGTTCGGCTCAACCTTTAAATTCAGAAGAATTAAAACAAGCAGGAGTTTTTTGGTTGAATTCCGATCGCTTACCTAATGTATTTATTACTCGACTGCGCGTCCGTTATGCTCGCGATAAATTTCCAGAAGATTTACAGTTTCAAGAAACAGCCAATCATCAATTATTTCAAGGACGTTATATTATTCATCACCCCTATCGAGAAGAAGCTAACTGCGATGCAGCGAAAGACTACTATCAATCAGTAAAAAAACGACAAGAAAAAGAAGCGCAAACATTAGTTCAGTTGACGGGATGGAATATTAACGAAATTCTTAAAAAGATAAATTTTGTAGAGGCCAAACAAAATGCTTGGTGGAACAGTATCTGGCGTTAAATCAGCGATCGCGAATAGTTGCTAACTGGTTTGATGTTTAGAATTGGCGTTATCGACGTTATCTCCATCTTCAAGAGAAGCAAATTTCTCTTCTAGGCTATCTGTCACTGAAGCGCTCGTTAATTGCGATCGCGCTTCGAGTTCGAGAATTTTAGTCTCTATCTGCTCGAAAACGCTCACAGAACTTGCACTATTAAGATTACTTGTTATCTCGTGAATTTTTTGAGTTGCCATAGCCGAGCGCAAACGAGCAATATAAAGATTTTTCTTAGCTTTAGCTTCGGTGTATTTATGTTCTAGAGTCCGCAAATCTTTTTTAAGCTTGCCGATTACTTCACCTTGCTCCTCTAGCTGAGCTTGTAAAGATTGGGCTTGCTTTTGATAGGATTGGCGCTGAAGCAGCGCTTCTTTTGCCAAGGCTTCGTTTCCTTTTTCCAAAGCGATTTGAGCGCGTTCGTACCATTTCTGGCTCGCCTGTTGATAATTAGCGATATATCGTTCTGTGCTTTTTTGCGTCGCGATCGCTTCTGCTAGCGCCCGTCGCATTTCAATCAACTTTTGTTCCATATCCATAACAGCCTTCTCCAGAATTTTTTCTGGATCTTCAGCTTCATTTACCAGGCTGTTCATCTGTGCGCGAAGCACTCGTCCCATACGCTCCAGCCAGCCCATAACTCTACTCCGCTAACAGGATTAGTTTAAAGCAATCGCTAAGCTTATCCTATCGCAAACTGTTACTTCTTATCTCCACCGAACCATCATTATTCATCTCTACTAAAGGTCTACCTTTATTTGACGGAGATGCATCGATCGTGGATGGTTGTGGATTGTTAGTAGTTAGTGGTTGGTTGCTAATAGCTGGTTGCTGGCTGCTGGCTACTGACCCGCCATTTGTCGAATTGAGAATTTGCTCTTTTTGTTGTTGCTGAAAATACCGTATTAACCCGTCAGGATTAAGTTGATTTTGTTTGGCGATCCCTTCGAGACGCGTTTTTTGATAAAGACTGGGAGTTGGTAAATTTTCAGCCTCTAACCGCCTTTGCTCTGCGGCATGACGTTGAGAAAATTCTGCCATGGGATCGGCGTTTTGAGGAAGAGTGGGTACTGTTTGAGCTTGTTGGACTGACTGAGTTGAGGAAATAACTGGAGGTGGAGGAGTTTGAAGCTGTTGAACGTGAGAGGACGGCTGAGGTGGCTGGCTTGGTAATTGCAGGGAAGCCACTGGCAGAGAAGGCGGTAGGGTATAAGTTTGAATGGTCTGCTGTGGTTGCACGGAAAGAGGCAGGAGAGCTTGTGTTAGGCTTGGAGTGGGTTTAGCTGCGATCGCTTTTGCTTGAGCGGGAGGAGTTTGAGAGGAAGCAGTCGGCGTGCTTGACTTGCTAGCAGAATCCGGTTTGACTTGACTCAAAACCTCTACATTTAAGCGATCGAATTTTTCGGTCGCTAGATCGAGGTTTTTAGGGGTGGATAATGTCTGTAGCTGTTGTGTGGATGGAGTCGCGGTTAAATATCCTGCTCTGCCGTCATCTGGTTTGGACGGCTCAACTGAGAGAAACTGAGAAGGATATTAGCACTCAGCACCAATAGCATAGAAGCAATTGTCCAGGGAGTCATCATATCATCGAGCCAATTGCGATCGCGATCGGGACGTGTCGTTCTTTCTGCTTCTGGAATAGCTTCATAGGATGCGGGAAGGAGTTTGACGACGCGATAAACTTTAACCGATCTTCTCTGAATTGGGTTTCTTTTGACGTTGACGATACTATTGGATGAGCAACGATCGTTTTCTACAATTTCTGCATCTATCGACTGTACCGAGTCTTCAGATGCAGGTGTAGTAGACGAAGTAATTGATGATTTTTCAGGAGAGTTATTTGAATCTGAGCGGTTCATGGATTTCTTCCATTTTTTTGCAAATCTATTTTGCATTCTATCGGGGGTTGAAGTTCTTTGGTTCAGTTTATTACAGCTTTAGTATCTAAAAACAGCCGCAATAATAATTCCGTGAGATTACGCATATTTGTCGAACGCAACTGCTAGAGATCGGTGGAATTACTGAGAAGGACTAAGTCTTGCTAATTTGTTTTCAGGATTTTTGCACTAGGTATTAACTATGTCTTTCGACTCTCTCGATCGCATTCTTGAAGCGCTTGAAAAACAAGCGGATTGGGAAATTCAGCAACAGTATCGCCACTTGCTGCAATGCTGGGAAACTGTAGTCGATCCTAAAGTTGTCCGACAAACGCGACCTTTGTATATTGCTCGCAATGTTTTATGGGTAGCGACTTCTAGTTCTGTCTGGGCGCAAAATTTATCTTTTCAGAGGTATTCATTGCTAAAAAAACTAAATGCGCTGTTATCGGAGCCTTTAACCGATATTCGCTTTTCTACGGCTCAATGGCATAATTCTAAGCGTCTTACTGATTCTGCGCCCAAATCGATTAGTCAGGAAAAACATCCTAGCGCGATCGAGATGACCTCCCAACCACCTTTAATAGAGTTACCCAAAGCGGGAAAAACGCCTGAAGCAGCATTTCAAAGTTGGGCGGCAGTTATTGGAGCGCGATCGCAAAACCTTCCCCTTTGTCCTCGCTGTCAGAGTCCTACTCCGCCCGGAGAACTGGAACGATGGAGTGTCTGTGCCCACTGCATAGCCAAGCAATGGTCTTCCGAAAGCTCGACTACTTTCAAGAAAAATCTATCTTAAATAAGTCTAAAAAAAAATTGAGAAGTTACACTCTTAAGGTATTTTTTTACTAATCTAAGTAATTTCTATTAAAAATAGCTTAAGTGTTTTTTCTTATTTTTGGTCGATCCCCATTTTTTTATACCGAAAAATACTGAATTCGCGTAAACCCATTAGAGTAATAAATTGCTTAGGTTTTTAATTAATTGTATATTTGTATTAATTAATAATTAAAAAAATATAAAGATTAAAAACATGGCGGGGATCGCATAAATCTATACGGAATCGAAGCTTTAACCATTAACCTCCTAGTTTCCTCAAGAAGGAAAATAGAATTAAGGGCGGAGATAAAGCTCTATCAAAGGCTATCGTTTGAAACAAACTTATGAAAACAGCCAATTTCTTAACTTCTTCGTGTCGTTACTGCCGTTACTATCATCCAGAAGGGCGTAGAGGGGGCATGTGCCAGCAACTGGGAGTTCCCGTACAGGCTGGCTGGAAGGCTTGCGCTTTAGCAGCCCGACCGTTTAGTGCTCCTTGGGAAAGTCTCGAAGAAGTCGTTCATTTAGAAAATTCTTTGACGTTGAAACATCCGGCTGAATGCACTTCGGTTATTACTTCAAGTACGACACCCGATCTCGAATCAAAACAACCTGCAACAGTTTAAGCAACTATTTTCCCTAACTTGACAAGATATCTATTGAGTTTTCAAATCTTCTATAAAAATTTAGCGCTTGCGATCGCACCTTATTTTCAACCGAGGTGCGATTTTAGTTTTTGTCATTTATCCTTTATCCTTTGTCATTTGTCATTTGTCATTTGTCATTTGTTAGTGGTTAGTGGTTAGTCGTTAATTGTCTTCCAGTCTCCCCATCCCCCAGTCTCAGAAGTCCTCTTATCCCTCAAGGTAGCCAAGGGTATTTGCGAAAATCGGGCGAGCGTTTTTCGAGAAAAGCTTGTTTTCCCTCTGCGCCTTCTTCGGTCATGTAATAGAGTAGCGTTGCATTGCCAGCCAATTCTTGCAACCCAACTTGACCGTCGCAATCGGCATTAAAAGCAGCTTTGAGACAACGAATCGCGATGGGACTTTTCTCTAGAATCTCATTTGCCCATTGAATACCTTCTGCCTCTAATTGCTCGACTGGGACGACACAATTCACCAAACCCATATCTAAAGCTTGAGCTGCCGTATACTGACGACAGAGAAACCAAATTTCTCTAGCTTTTTTTTGTCCGACGATGCGAGCGAGATAGCTAGCCCCAAATCCACCGTCAAAACTGCCAACTTTAGGACCAGTTTGTCCAAAAATGGCATTATCAGCGGCTATGGTTAAGTCGCAAACCAAATGTAAAACGTGACCGCCACCAATTGCATATCCAGCAACCAGGGCGATTACAACTTTGGGAATAGAACGAATCAGGCGTTGCAAATCGAGGACGTTTAAGCGAGGCACGCCATCGTCATCGAGATAGCCTGCCTCTCCCCTGACGCTTTGATCTCCGCCAGAACAAAAGGCATATTTGCCGTCGGTGTGGGGTCCTGCCCCCGTTAGCAAGATAACGCCAATGTGACGATCTTCGCGGGCATCGCAAAAGGCATCGTAGAGTTCAAAAACGGTTTTGGGGCGAAAGGCATTGCGTTTGTGAGGACGATTAATAGTAATTTTCGCAATGCCTTCAAACTTGTGATACAGAATATCTTCGTAGGTTTTAGCAGTTTGCCATTCAACTTGCATAAGAGGCGGTCATTTCTATCGCTTTGGCAATCTTACCGCAAAGCGCGATCCGCTTAACATTTGCCTCAATTGCTAAAGAAAAAAATTCTGCACTCGATCGCAAGTTTTGAACTGAAAACTGCTGTAAGACCATTTCTAAAAAAGAACGCTACAGATGCTCGAGGAAAAAGTCTTACACCCAGAGCCGATCACTAATTGATAATTCGCAATTGATAATTCGCCATTCGCCATTAAAATCTAAAAACATTGAATTTCTAGCTAGAATCCATCTCTATTTCCCAATTGCGAATTGATAATTGCCAATTACAAATTGCTATAAGATGTTTCGCTTTGCGATCGCGACGCTCAACATGACATTCTATACTTTTGAGACAACCTGTAAGGAGTAACATTACAGAAATCATTATATTTCGTTAGACTTGACGAAGTACAAGCAGGCTCCGCCGTCTCACGGCGGAGTACCTTGCACTCGATTACACTTTTTTGCTAGCTTTTAAATCCCAAGAAACTAAACTTTAGTTTCTAATTTAATTATGAAGAAATTATGTTATTCCTAAAAAAATTGTCGCACCACTTACAAGATCGTTTTCCTGAAATTTGGGTTTTAATTTTAGTTTTTATTATCTTCTATACTTGGATTTATAGCCGAAGTTATCGTTTCCAAAATCCTTTTGTTTTCTTTAAAAGAGCTAATCCCAGTCTGGTTGTTTCTATTAAATCGAATTCTACTAACTACTTAAGCATTTTACTTTTCCTGATATTTTTTATAGTTTATATATCTCTCTCATCCTTTATAAGGCAGATTTTGCTTACTATGATTGTAATATTTTTACCAGTTATACATTACAAGGAAAAAACTATGGGCCTCCTATTTGGATAGAGAACGGTCGATTTTTTCCGCTTGGACATCAAGAGTGGAACCTAATTCGGTTTCTAACCAAATCTCCAGTTGGATATCACGTCTTTCCGATTCTTCAACTTTTAAGCCTAGTAATTGTGCTATTTGTTCTATTAGGTCGATTCTCAATCTTCAGTTGTCTGCTAGCCATCTTATTTATCTTAACTATCCCTAGTTTTGTTATATCCTTCTTTTCGCTTCATATCCCCGAACGCAATGTCATTTTTTGGTTGTTAGTTTTCCTACTCTGTTTTAAGTGTTTTTTAAAGACTGGTCATCCTCTCTATTTTGGAATAGTTTTAATTGCCACACATTTTGCTCTCTACTATAAAGAGCCTGTTTTTCTGATTTTTGGCGGTTTTTCTAGTGTTCGTTTAATTTTTTATGCTTGGGTTGAGCGGGGTTGATTAAGGCAGAATTTCTATAAAACATTTTTTAAACTTTATCAAATAGACTTTGGAATTATAGTTCTCTCATTAATATTTATTCTGCTTTATAGTATGATTAATTTACCATACATGAATTTTACATATGCAACTAGTCGTGCTATTGGTCTGTAGGCAACCTTGCGTGGCTACATAACATCGAATCCTTTATTAATTATATTTTTAATGACAGTTGCCACGAAATTTATTTATTTAATTATCTTTAAAAAAATCACCTGATATATTTTGGGATTCTTTGGCAATTGCTGCCATATTATACTTTCTTTTTTATGTCAAAATAGAGCTATTTAGGTCATATTTTACAGCTCCCATTGATTTAATTTTTAGTTTATATATTATGCGATTTATTCCTTTAACTCTAGGAATAAACAGAGTTAAAAAAATAGTTATTTTAGCTTTTATTCTATTGTTTCTACACAATACTTATAAGTTTCCAAGGTTAATTTTTTCTCAAAAGAATTTTATTCATGGTAGAGCGCAGATTGCTCATTTTTTGAAGAACTATGCCTAACAGGATGTTCCCGATCGCGTTACTTTATTTTTTCCTTATGTTAAGAAACAGCCTATTCTTTACTTTCTCTCTAGTTATTTAGAATATCAAAAACTTCGACTCGCTAAGCTTCAATTCGCTGAATCTACACATGAAACTATTTTTATTCTGAAGAGTCCCCTAAAATTTTCTAAGAATAATCTATGCGTTGCTTGGGAACCTGACTACTATTGTTATCACGCAAAAGTTCCTCAAACAGGTGACTTAATTGTAGTTTTGCCAGAGGACAAGATTTCGCCAGAAGCTTTCAAAGAGTTGCAGCAGCATGAAACTCTCTTGTTTCACTATCAATTTCTTCCTTTTAGCCCTCAGATGGATGCCTACATTTTCAGAAAAAAATTAAATATTAATTTTTTCTTAAGAAATCAGCAATTTTATCCAAGCGATCCCTCATAAACCGAACAACTCTTGTCAATCGCTCATTTGATATAAGTACTAGATTAAAAAATATAAATTCAATGGGGATCGACATTGACAAGAGAGATATGACTGGCTAACATATAAAAAGTAATTATCAAGTTTATCAAAAAAAAACTAATTAGTTACTAAAAAATAACTAATCAACTTCTTTTCAAAATTAGTTGTCACGGAATTAAAAGGTTTTAAAATGACTAAAACTTTACAAGTCCGCTGCCCAAATTGCGGCAGTCCTGCAAAACGATTTTATTTTTTAAACAACCAAATTACAGAAACTTCCTGTCCGGTTTGCGATTACCTAATGGTGAACTGCTCCGTTACGGGTAAAGTGTTAGAGTCCTACGCACCCGGCATTGCCGTGATGGACGCATCGCGATGCACCCCTATACCCACCCCTCCATCTCCGTTATCCGTAGCCACTTTTAACTGAAATCGGATTAAACTTTCGATGCCCGCAACTGTCCGCAAGCTGCATCGGCTTCCAATCCGCGAGAGTAGCGAACGCTAACGGCAATGCGTTTTTGTCTTAAGATATCCGCAAAGGCTTCGATGCGTTGGCGATCGGGACGCTGATAATCCACTTCTTGAATTGGATTATAGGGAATCAGATTGACGTGGGTTTGGAATCCCCGCAGCAGTTTAGCCAACTCTAGCGCGTGTTCCGGTAAGTCGTTTGTGCCTGCTAAAAGAATATATTCAAACGTGACTCGCCGTCCTGTTATGCGAACGTATTCCCGACAGTCGTCAATGAGATTATCTAGAGTATAGTGCTTGGCACTGGGAATGAGTCGTTCGCGCAACCGTTGGTTAGAAGCGTGAAGGCTAACCGCCAAGGTCACTTGCAGGTGATGTTGGGCAAGCTGGCGAATTTTGTTGGGGATGCCTACTGTAGAGATAGTTAGCGATCGCTGTCCGATTCCCACATCCCGATTCAAGCAATGAACCGCAGCAACGACTTCATTCAGATTCAGAAGCGGTTCTCCCATCCCCATAAAAACCCCGTTAGTAACCCGTTGCCTAAAGTCTTCTTGTACGGTCAAAACCTGATCGACAATTTCATGAGACTTTAGATTGCGGATGAATCCGCCTTTCCCCGTCGCACAAAAATCGCATGCCATCGGACAACCGACTTGAGAAGACACGCAAACGGTAAGGCGTTCTAGGGATTTTGGATTAATTGTCCCCCAGTCTCCTTGTCCCCCAGTCTCCTTGTCTCCCCCTCTTTTGAAGGTGGGAATGCCTACGGTTTCAATAATCAATCCATCGGCGAGGCGTAGGAGATACTTTCGGGTTTTATCCGAGGCAATGCTGCGATAATGGATGGTAGAACGATAAATCGGATAATCTGCAAGCGTTTCGCGCCACTGTTTCGGAAAAACGGAGATTTCCCCAAGCGATCGCGCTCCCTTTTCATATAACCACTGATGGAGTTGCTTGCCGCGATAAGCAGGCTGTCCTCGTTGTTGTACCCATGCGGTTAATTGCTCTAGAGATTTCCCTAACAAAACCTCGTTCTTGTCAGTTGCGATCGATTGCTTCTCAAGCTGGATAGTCATAGTTGTCGATGATGCCGAGCAAATACTAATATGCTCCTTATCTATTTTGACTTAGCCGCGCGATTGTTATTTTTCAACTTCTACGTCCAACTAATTGGCACACTGGAAGATAAGTGTAGATTAGAAGTATCGGACATTAGTTTTGTTTCTGCATCTAATACCTGCTCCACCTGTTGATAAAGCGCTTCTGCTTGTGCCCAAGAATTGCCGATGCATGTTAATCCTAGCTTGCCAAACTCAGATAAAGCTCCCATTAAATGAAACACCGTACCCGTTTTGGTGCTGCTGTCAAAGTGCAGGCGATATTTGGCAATGATATCCATCAAGTCGTGGGGAAGCAATCCTTGATAGTGGGGCTTTTGTAAATTATCCGAAGCAATATAATATTTTTCCCGGCGGTGTTGGCTGTAGAAGAGACCCGTTGTGTAATCGTAGTTGCCGTTAGTCAGTAACCTCAACGTCATAAATGGATGGGTCGTTCCCCCTTTGCGCAGGTTAATTTCAATTGCCTGAATCTCCCATTCCGGAGAATTTCCTGGCTGGCGAACCGCAATGAAATCGACCCCGTACCGTTCCATGGCTCCTCTTCTGGCAAGGGCTTGTCCGACTTTCATTCCCAATTCTTGCAAGCGCAACCGATAGGCATCGTTCGCCGGAAAGCGACAGCCGAGGTAAATTTGACCGTCGGGGCCGCCGAGAATTTGGTCGTGGGTGGAGAGGATTTCTACTTTTCCAGTTGGGTCGATATAGCCTTGGACGCTGGGCGATCGCTTTTCTTCCCCTTCGATAAACGCCTCCACGATCGCTCCCAATTCGGGAAGGCGGCTGGAAAAGGTAGCCCAGGTTTCATCTTTGGCTTGAAAACTCAAATTTTCCAGATGCTCGCGCAATACGACTATTCTCTCGGCTTGGGTTGCCCGTCCCGGTGCGACATGTTGAATCGGTCGTAAATCGAGTACTGCGTTTCCTTCCCCAGAGAAGCCTTCATTGAGTTTAACAACCATCCGTTTTAATTGCGGCTGGCGTTCCCAGAGTCGCACGGCTTCGATTACAAGGTCATCGACCGTCATCACGCACGGACTGCCGTCGGGATGAGGAATCTCGCATTCGGCAAAGATTTCTCGACTGCCGCTTTTTGAACCCCAGTGGAGTAACTCTGGACTAGAAGCCAGTAGAGGAATTCCCAACTGTAGAGACAGTTCGTATTCCAGCCAAGTTGAGTTGAAGCAAACCATGTAGGATTTTCCGGGACGCAGGGCGCGGCGAATGCGTTCGATGAGGCGAGGGCGTTCTAAAATTTTTTGAGTCAGGGGTTTGAAAGAACCATCGTAGGTAGTCAGGAGTAGCAGGCGATCGCGAGCATGAGAAAAAGGAATTCCCGGCAGTAGTTGTAGGTAATAATCGATAATCATCGGCGATAAGGGTTGCGCCGTGACGTAAACTAATCGAGTATGGGGATTGCGCAGGCGAATGAGAGAAAATAACAGTCGTTCTTCGTAATGAAGAAATCCTGGAATCTTCTGTCCGACCCGTTGGTCGATGCTGAAAGAAGGAACGACTAAAATATCGCAATCGTCTTGCTCAAAAGTATCCACACTTTGCCAAAGATCGCGCAACTGATTTTGCAATTGCCGAAACCGATCTGTCTGTCTGGAGACGGCACAATTGTCTATTTGCATCTTCCCAAATCAAATGCTCTGCTACCCTGCTATCAGCAATCTTAGCCGCAATCTCATCGCATCGACTAACAAGCATGACTTTTTCTTAACAATAAATCAAGAAGGAAAAAGCCTTACACCCAGAGCGGCTGACTAATTGATAATTCGCAATTGATAATTCGCCATTCGCCATTAAAATCTAAAAAACATTGAATTTCTAGCTAGAATCCATCTCTATTTCCCAATTGCGAATTGCTATAAGATGTTTTGCTTCGCGATCGCGACGCTCAACATGACGAAGTGCTTTTCAGGCTCCGCCGCTCACTTGACAGAGTACCTTGCACCTTCTCTACTTTTGGGACAACCTGTTAGAAATTTCCCTCATTTAGCGGATCGACTTGTAAACCTGTTCTTCCCGATGGTTCAAAGTGAATTTCACATTGGTTGGGATTCGTATTGAAATTACAAGAATAGATCGCTAAACATTTTTGCTGGCGATCGAAGACTCTGAGATTGTATTGATAGTCTCTAGCCACTGTCCCGAATTTGTTAACAAAGCGATAGCGATCCATATAATTTAATAACGACCAAAGTTGTCGATTGACGACTAGATCGATGCGACGTTCCTTAGGATAGGCTATCCAATTGGTAATTAACCTACCGCCAAAGGGATCGAACTGTTCCTTTGCCCACCACAGACTGGGAACCGTTAGTGCTTCTTGAGAAATCGTGCGATCGGTAACGACGTTTTTTGTAGTGAGTGGGCTATTTGTCTCTAACAATTCCAAATCCAAAGGAACCTCACAGGAAATAGGAGAAGGATTTTGTGCCCAAAGGGGTTGGCAGAGAAAGCTTGTTAGAATTGTTAGGATGATGAAACGCGATCGCATGTGAGACAAAATTGCCAGCTCTAGATAGATCGTTACATTTTTTTCGCTAGAATTGTATTCCCCTCAAGCTTGGCTTCATAAGCAGTCAAAGGTTCCTCTGCGGGACCTTGGACTACTTTCCCGTCAGGCGCAAACTGAGAACCGTGGCAAGGACAGGCAAATAGCTTTTGGTCGGAGTCCCAGCTCACCGTACAGCCAGCATGGGTGCAAGTAGGATTGACGGCATTAACGTTCTGAGGATCGGACGGATTGCGGATAACTAATATCGATCCTCCAGCAAATTCCTTATTGAGGATTTGACCTTGTCGATCTAACTCGGCTATTGTACCGACAGGCGCAAACCCGTTGGCACGGGCAGAATTACTAGAAGAATCTGTCTTGGCGTTTTGACCAGAACAAGCCGCGATCGCGACTGGCAGAGAACTCGCGATCGCGCCAACCCCAACCCAACCTAAAAATTCACGACGATCCATATTACTTCCGTTTAATCAATGATAAATTGTAGTGCGGGCAGGATGCCCGCGAGCGAGACGTTTGCGCGGAGCGCAGCGCCCAAAAGGGCGGATTCGCGCTACTCTTGAATTATGTTTGTTTGAGCAGATTTGAGATCGCTAAGAATTTCCTTGCGCTCACTTTATCTGTTATACTGGCTTTTTAACGCCATCAACGGTGCAATTGGTCTCGTTTGCATTCATTGCCGTCTGCCCAGACACCGAACAGACGTATAATTGTTTCGGTTCTTTCCAGGCATCAAGATTATTTAACGCTTCAGTGTAGAGTTTGGCGTGTCCGGCTTCAGCATTTTTGGCATAGGTAAAGGTCTGGACAGCGTTTTTCTTTCCCTTAGCGTTTGCCTCTTTAATGAAATCGGGGTACATCGTATCGCGTTCGTAAGATTCCCCCTTAATTGCATGTTGTAAGTTTTCTTGAGTGAATTTAACCTCCGGCGTGGCAATTGTATTTTGAGGAGTCCCTCCCATTTCTTTAATTACCTTGGCATGATTTTCCCTATGAATTTCTTCAGCCCGCGCTGCCGCCCGGAAGAGACTAGCGACTCCTTTATAGCCTTCCTCATCTGCCTTTTTCGCATAATCTAGATATATTACGTGGGCATTAGACTCGCCATTGTAAGCTATCTCTAGGTTCTTAAGCGTTGGCGATTGGGCTTTGGTGGCAAGTTGTTCCTCTGACTGGGTTGGTTCGACTTTAGCCGATGGCGTAGTTGGCGCGCAGCCCGCGAGTACCAGCATGCCTAGTGCAGCAGCAGACGTAAAGATAGCAGTTTTCTTAGCCATGTAGCGGATTTTTAGCGTAGGATTCATTAAAGGCTCCTTAAAAAGCTAATGGGAAAAAAAGTTATTAAAAAATCGGATTTTTGATTAGCGATCGCCCGTACTTTTGGGTTGAGATCGTTTCTTAAATAATCCCGTCATACTCAAACCCGTGACGATTAAACCCGCTAATCCCAAGCCATTTAGAATTGGGTAGATCGATTCCAGTCCCAGAATGTCAAGGGTATGAAGTCTCAGAAGAAATCCGCCAATCTCCTCTTGCCCCAACCACTCATCGAAAATGATATAGCCCATTCCCGTAATGACGGTCAGAATTAAAGGCGCAAAAACCGCGATCGCGATATAACGATGATATTTACGAAAGGAACGGATCATAAGAGTACCTCTGTAAAAACAGTAATGATTTCTTAACTAATCTGACCTTCAAACCTTGACATCTTTTAGTTAATAAGTTAATTAGCAAAGGTAAAGAAATCAGGTCGATTTAAAAGATTCCCAAAAATTGCTTAACCATCATCTTGCAGCAGTTGCATCAACCGCCGGGGAATCAATTCCTCGTCTCATATACCAAGTCCATTGAAATGGACTCAGATCCTTATCCAGAGAACATCGCTGACTGACCTGACGGACTGTTGAGAATGGTGCAAGATCTTAGTTAAACTACTGGCAGGCGCACTTTGAAGCAACTGCCAACCCCCAATTGGCTAATGTTGGTAATGAAACATTGTTCGCCACCCCGAATCAGTTGACTGGCTTGTTTCCATTGGGTTTCATCGTCCCTGGTGAGATAGCGAACGATAATATTCGTATCTAGTCCAATCATAGGCTTGCTCCCTGTCGGATTGCTTTCTCCATATCCTCTAGGGTAGCTGCTTTCATGTCAGGGCGAAGGAGTATGCCCGATAGGGTTTCCACAGGAACGTTGAGAGGAATGACTTTGACTTGACCGTCTCGCTCGCTCGATTACGAAATCAACCTTGCTGCCAGTTTCTAGTTTTAGATAGTCTCGGATTTCTTTGGGAATTGTGACCTACCCTTTGCTGGTGATGGTTGCGCTAGCCATTAGCGATTTTTTTGATTAAATGTCCTTACTTTATTGTAAGGTGTAAGGCGATCGCCTTCAGACTATTGAAGGAAAATAAATTATTGAGCATTTATAGGAGGGCGAAGAGATCGCCTCCCATTTCAACTTTCAGCCAAACTCAACTCCGCACTTAGGAAATCAGTCCGTCAGTCACATCCGCATCCTGGTTAATTTGCTCCATGCGATCGCATCGTTGTCAAGTTCAGTAGTTCAATGGATCTCACCTACTGTTGTCTTCTGGCGATCGCCGCAGGCGCACCTTCGGTGAGCGCGTCTTGCCCTTTAAAGGAGCGATCGTCTCCCTGTAAAGTTGCTCTGCTCAATGGAATTTCACCTCTGGTTTGATTTTGGCGATCGTATTCAAACTATTCAGGGAAAATAGAGTTATTAGACGTTTACTCAAATCAGGTCATTATGGAAGTCACTCTCAATCAGCATATTGAAATTACACCAGGGGTTAGAGGTGGAAAACCTCGAATTGCAGGCACTCGCATGACGGTTGCCGATATTGCCACTGTGTATTTACGGATGGGACAGTCTCTGGATTTGATTGCCGGAAAATATCACCTCCCTTTAGCCTCGGTCTATGCGGCGATGGCATACTACTATGACCATCGAGATGAAATAGAGCAGAATATTCGAGAGGATGAAGCGTTCGCTGACTCGTTGCAGAGCAATTATCCCTCCCGGTTGCAGGCAAAGCTGAAGGAGTTACGCGGTGAGTGACCGCATTCGCTGACCTTTGGATGAAAATGTTGACCCAGATGTAGCGTTGGCTTTGCGCCGTCAGGGGATTATTGATGTGACGACGACTCGTGAGATGGGACTACTTGGACAACTGGATGAAGTTCAGTTAGCATTCGCCTGTGAGCAAAGGCGAGCAATTGTCACTCATGGCACCGATTTTCTGAGGCTGGCTAGTCAAAGTGAAGATCGTTGGGGAGTTGCTTTTTGCAAGAAGAATGCCCGTTTGCTGGGCGAAATCATTCGTAGTTTGGTCTTGATTTACGAAGTGCTGAGTCTTGACGAGATGCGGGGCTGGATCGAGTATTTATAGGAGGGCGAAGCGATCGCATTCTTGTAAATTTGCTCTGCTCAATAAAACTTCACCTTCTGTTGTCTTCTGGCGACGCCCCTCTCCCGTTTTCAAGAACGGCGATCGCACTCTTGCAAAGTTAATCTGCTCAATAAAATGTCACCTTCTGTTTGATGCTGGAGATCGCGCCTGTTCTCTAGTGCTGATAGAGTCGAGTCCAAACGTTGTCACCTTGAGCTTCAATTTCGCTAAGTACACGAATCGCTTGCTCAACAATCTCTTCGTCTTCTCTATCTCGTTCTATTCGGAATGACTTTTGGCCTGGCGCTCCTGCTTTGCGCTCCCGGTCAACACCGGAAATTACCCAGTTAATAGCATCTTCAACGAGCAATTGGTTCGCCAGCGACGGCTCTCTGCTGCATCTTTCTGTGAGCATTTGCAGAGCTTGTCGGGCATCCATATTCTCTAGCTCTGGGAAGAAGAGCTTGAGATCGGATAGCAAGTTTCCTCGCCCCAAGTGGTCATCATCATTGAACTGGCTTTCTTCAAGAGTTGGTCTGATTTGACCTGGTAATGGCTCCGCAGCTTTTTGCTGGGAAAGTTCTGTACCTTCGGACTCCGCATATTTCTCCTGAGACTCCGCATATTTCTCCTGAATTTGGCTAGCCCTTTCGGTTAACTTTTTCAGTCCTTCAGGATCCATCAACATTCTTTCTAATTCTATTTTTTTCATTGCTCCGCTCCTTGTGTTAATAACTGTAGTGTCTCTGCGTTGTTGCTCTGAATTGTTTGGATTAATTCTGGCGATCGCATGTTGCCCTTCAAAGAAGCGATCGCCCTCTCCAATACCACACTGTTCTGGATTGATTTTGGTAGGTGAGCGATCGCCAGTAACTTCAGCTCCTGAACCAGCATGAACAATGAATAGGGCATCAACAACACCGTTACGATCATTTTGTAATTAATCGGTTCCAGGGGGCAATACGATGATCCGCGTATAGGATTATGACGACATTGCCACAAATGACCTTTTGAGTAACCCCAATTTTTCCAGAACAACCATCACCGCCCCCGTCCGGGTTTGCACACCCAGTTTTTTGTAAAGATGTTCCAGATGTTTTCGCACCGTTCCTTCACAGCAACCCAGCACCCTAGCAATTCCGACATTGCTTTTATCCTTGGCAACCCAGAAAAGTACCTCCGCCTCACGCTTAGTGAGTCCGAGTAATTCCAAGGCAGAAACGGAAAAGGATTGCAATTTTCGTTCCTCCAATTGCAAGAGATATCGATCGCCGATAGAATCAGGTACGATCCGGATGCACAATTGTCGTCCTGCTTGCTCTATGAGTAAAGGTAAAGTATTTGTTGTTCTTGGTTGAATGTAGGAGTATTATCATCTGTCTGGATCGGGTGGGGACGCAGAAGATTCAGGATACGAAGATCGCACTCTGGGAAATTGGGGCGATCGCAACTCAACGAAATCGTTTGCCCTAACACCATAGCCCCTTTCGCTATTCAAAAATTACAAATCCTGCCGCCGGAACGGTAATCAACACGGCTTTGCCATTCCGCGCTTCAACCGCCACTGACTGACCCACCTGCGCCGCATCCGTCGAGTAAATGCACTTCAAAACATCACCCCCTTGGTGCAGTTCATTGTCAATCGTCACCCAAGCCGTTTTGGGCTGGTCATAGTCGGTGTTAATCGCCAGCAGCATCTCCTTGGTGCTGAAAATCCGCGACCAAGGTACTACAGAGCGAATTTGTACCCCCACCATTTCCGGCAAGCTGAAGCGAATCCCATCATTGGGCGCAGAAATCTGACGCAGATATTGACGACCGCGACGCAATACGATATTTTTTCGGCGAATTTCCAAAACTTTAGCGAGTTCCTGATAGACCGGATTGTCTTCATTAAAGAAATGTACCCCTCGTGTCCGAAACGCCCCAAATTTGCCTCCGAACATGGCTTCTCGGATGTAGCGATCGCTTCCTCCCTGCCCATCAAAGCACTGTTCGCTGCCATAGTAGATGCAGGGAATGCCCAAGGTAAGGTTAAAGCATTTAAGGCTAAAACATTCAGCACTACTTTCGAGGCATGGGCATCTGCACAGAAACGAGCTTTATGATTGCCCTTGCGTACTTGGTCGCGATCGTCAAAGGAAGTCACTACCTTATTGCGAAACCAGATATGGGAACCCTTGTTGACCAACTCAGAGTTGCGGGACAGGCTGAAATAGTCGTTGGGATTGCGGTATCCCTTGACCAAATATTTCAGCTTATCGGGAATGTCATCAATGCCCAGTGCCGCACTCAGTCCAGTTAATTCTAGGGTTTCGTAAGCCCGCTTGCGCCCGCCCGTAATCTCGCCCAGTAGGAAGAAATTCTCCTTGCCAATGGTTTGGGTGAACTCGCGCATCACCGAGACAAAGTAACGAGTTGCGCCAATGTCCATGTGCTCGATCGTATCGATGCGGAAGCCATCAATGTCGGCATAGGCGATCCAATATTTATAGGCTTCACACAAATGGCGCAGGGCATCAGATACTTGGTAATCATCAGCAGAACCGTATCCGTGGTGAATATCCTTCAGGTCAAAGAAATCGCCCTCGCGGAATTCGGGGTCGTAGTCCCAATTTTTGATGTACCCCTTACGAGTAAAGGCATTGGGGTCTTGCAATTCGGCAGGCCACACTGCCCCATCGATATCCGGTAGATGTTGCGGATCGGGTTTGACAAAGGGAATGGTAGGATTCCCCTGTCTGTCGTTGAAGCCCTCAACTGAGTAAGTATTGCCAGTCCAGGGGCGATCGCGATCGCTAGCATAGGAAAAGACGTTGCCTGCATGATTCAAAATGATATCTAGAATCACGTAAATGCCATTTTCGTGGGCAACTCGCACCACTTCTTGCAAGTCTTCGCGACTGCCAAAGTGGGGTTCGACCTCTAGAAAATTCTGGATGCCGTAGCCGTGGTAGGTTTCCTGAAACCGAACCTGTTTAAAAATTGAGCTAATCCACAACGCCGTTACCCCTAATCGTTTCAGATAGCCAATTTTGCTCTGTAACCCCTTCAGAGTTCCTCCAACATATTTGACTCCAGCTTCGCGCCAACGCGCTGCATCCGCTTCTTTTTTCACGGCATTTTCCCCATCAGCGGGGCTGTACAGGGGAGTTGTCCCAATTTGTACGAGATTGCCTTCGTTGTTTTTGTACCCGTTCTCTTGACCATCGGAGAAGCGATCGAGCATCAGGAAGTAGAATACCCGATCTTCCCAGGCGAGCGGCGATGGGAAATACCCGTCGGATGGAAAGATGGATTCAAGATTGACTTCTGCCAATCGTTGTTCAATCATAGAACTTTCCTCCTGAACCCGACTGGGGAACAAGAACTCGCACTAATTTATTTCTCATCACCTCGTTTCTTCGAGTTGAGAAATTCAACTAAAAAATAGGATTTTTCTAGATTGATTCTTAAAATTTTGATTGACTATCTTAATAGTATCTTTTAATTTTATTTTTTTTTTGCAAAGAATATACAAAAATCAACTTTTTAGTCGATAACTGCTCAGGGATTGTTAATTTAACTTACAGAAAACGCCAACAGAAATTTAAAAATAAACTTGATACTGTTCGTTCGCATAATCGAGACTAAGAAAAACCTATTCGATGCCTTGACATCCTCTACTTATTATGTAAAGCAGCAAAGGTAAAGAAGTCGGGTCGATTTAGAGGGTGCCCCAAAAAAGATTACCGTCTCGTTAGAGCTACTGGCAGGCGCACTTTGAAGCAACTGCCAACCCCCAATTGGCTGCTGACAGTAAGATCGCCGCCGTGACGAACGGCAATGGCTTGGGCAATGGCTAATCCCAATCCCGAACCTTCGCTGCGGTAAGAGCGCGCTTTATCTGCACGCCAAAAGCGATCGAAAATAAAAGGAAGATGTGAACTTTAACAGCTTCTTCTGTGGGAGGATCTTCAAACGACCAAAGGCGATCCAAAATCGTACTGCGGCTGAGGACGCGAGGGCTATTTCGTAGCAATAATTCTAGCAAACCGTACTCTTTGGGAGTCAAATGTAGTGGTTGTCCTGCATAGGTGACTCCGCAAGTCCCCGGATCGAGGCGCAGGCGTTCCCATTCGAGTACTGGCGGCAAAGTAGAATTGCCCCGACGCAGCAAAGCGCGTATGCGAGCAGCTAATTCTGGTAAATCAAAGGGTTTGACTACATAATCATCCGCACCCGCATCTAACCCTTTTACCTTATCGTCGCTGTTATCTCTGGCTGTCAACATCAGCACGGGGTTCATATAGCCTTCTCGACGCATTTGCTGGCACAGGCTAATGCCGTCGAGTTTGGGCAGCATGATATCCAGTATCACCAGATCGTAATTGAAGGCTTGTAGATAATCCCAGCCTATCTCGCCATCGGTAGCAAGATCGACGAGATATTGTCGGTCTTTGAGAGTCTCTGCAAGCGCTTTGGCGATGCGATCGTCATCCTCGACTAGCAGAATCCTCATAAGCAAGCTAGTGGGGGCTACTTATAAAAAATTCTATCGAAATTTACGGTAAAGAGATTTGTAGAAATCTTTCAAATTAAATAATCAACTTCGAACTCCCGTTAAGGCAGTTGACTATATTTTCTTTGAAACAGTAAGATTGTTAATGTTTATGTAACAAGAACCTGGAGTTTTAGAGCGATCGCGACTTACTAAATCAAGACGTAAATAAGCTGCATTTTTACCGGGTAGCAATAGAGAAAAGTTAGCTGGGGCTTTTGAAAATTGTAATTTTTCTGTAGTGTTAATTCGTTCCCCTTGTTGATTTAAGGTTGATAAACGAATCGAAAATTCGCTCAAGTTTGAACACTTCAAATCCGAAAAATTACCGGTTACTTTAATTTCTTCTGGTATTGAGCCAAAGTATAAAAAATATGTTGGCTTCGCTTTTGTAAAATCAGCCTTTATATTGACAGTACCATTTAGGTTATTGCCAATCTCGCTCAATTGTTTTTTACGATTTTTACTAAAAACTATCCAATCAGACTGACTACTAGGTTTAGGTTGAATTCGTTCCTGCATGAGGTTAAGTGTTTGTAAAATTGTTTCCGCAGAAGTTAGACGATTTCGTTCATAAATACTCACTTTTACTCCTTCCTCTAAAACAAATTGCTTGGGTAAGCGTCGGAAATCTCGAATCAATCCCCAGTTTTCAGTAAAGGCATCGACCACGACTTTCACGACATCTTGCTCTTCAGGTGGTAAGTGATGCTGAAATGGAGTAGCAACAATGACATACTGAGCTTCTAACAAAGGACTCAATGGATAATAATCACGGGAGTCAACATCTGGCGTATCGATAACCCATAAAAATTTTCTTCCGTATATTTGCTCTTGAGCAACTTGCAATAAGCTATCATTTAATATTCCTGAAGAAGCAGCTACAAATATTGGTTTTCTTTCAGGACTAAGTTGTCTGAGATAATCAATTAAACGGTTAATTTCATCATAATCTTGTCGTACTATTGGTGGCTGACTAGCAGAAAAAAAGGGACGAATTGAATTATGAAATATTCCTAGTGACGTTAGTCCCATAACAGCGTTGCTAGTTAGCAAGATTATTACAGCAACTAGCATTAAGATACGTGCTTTGTCTCTGAGGATAAGCCAAGTTGTCCAAAACAATGCAGTGAGACCAAGAGCAACCAACCAAGTAAAATGTGTTGTGTAATGAATTCCTAGTTGTCTTGAGAGAAGTCCCCACTGAATCAGTGAAATGCTACCGAATATAAGAATAAAAGAGGTTTTTAAAGGCAGCAGTACGCGAGTTAGAGTTCCGGCAGAAAATGCCAGTACAGTTAGAGACCAAAAAAGCCAACCATATACTTCTCCATAATATTGAAAGTTTTCAGCCAACGATTTTTCATATGAAGCATAAAGAAAGCGGTAATTAGTGGTTATAATATTCACTAAAAATTTTGGAGCTAATAGTGTTAAAGCTGCCAAGCTACTCAAACCTATTAAACTTATCAAAATAGTATAGCGAGTTAAATTTTTTAATGCTCTTCTCGGCTCATTTCTGACTTCGTTCGAGAAGACGATAAAGCCTTGAAGAAACATAGCTACCAAAAAAGCTCTTGCACTGTAGGCAAAATGACGACGAAATAAGATAGCTAAGGCAAGTAAAAATCCAATAAGTGGTACCTGCCACCGGGACTGAAGCTTTAGATCTTTTAGGGAAACAAAAATTGCTAAGCCTATAAAAATAGCTGCACCAATATCGGGATAGCCTCGTAGAGTAGATACCCATGTAGGAGGTAGTAATAAAGTTAAAAAAGCTGTTGACCAAAAAACAGCATGAGGATAAGCAGGAAGAATTCTAGTTGTAATTGCTCCCACAACTAGACTGAATGGCAAGATATAGACTAGAGCGCAACTAATGATATAGACAAGGCGAGAATCACCAAAAATTAAGATAAAAGGAATCAAAGGGGCACAAGGCAATAAGTTATAGTCCTCAGCTAAGGATCTACGAACAGCTTTAATTGCTTGAAGTGGTGACTCTCGAAAGATAGTTACCAAACTACTAGTTTTGCTTGAATAATTCGAGTAATCCCAGAAATAAAAGGTTTTCTCGTTGGAGATATACAAATATGCGATTCCAAAGGTAACTAGACTTAAAACAGCTAGTAAGCCAAAACTGATTAGGATTGTCGGTCGGTGAAATTTTTGAATTTGCAAGCTTTTGCCTCCGCTAGCAACTCTTTCGGATACCGTCGATGGGGAAGCATAGAAAAATTAAAAATCTAGTTTTATCGTATACTTATCTTGCCAAGAAATTTATTTCTTGGCTAAAAGCATAAGCTGGTTGACTGACAGAACTCAAATCCTCCTCACCCCAACCCCTCTCCTGCTCTGGGAGAGGGGCTTTTAACTTAAGACTTTTGCCTGAAGTCCCTTCGCCCTTTGTGGGAGAAGGGATTTAGGGATGAGGGGACAAAGATTTGTCAGTCAACCAAGAGCATAAGTCCTGATTTCAAATTAAATAGGCGATAGTTACCCCTGCACCGCCTTCATTTTGAAGGGCAAGTTCAAACCGTTCGACTTGGGGATGATGTTGCAAGAATTCATGAATTCCTTGGCGCAAGCGCCCCGTCCCTTTGCCATGAATAATCCATAGAACTCCCGATTCGGTGGCTTTAGAAATCGCCCTTTCCAATTCAGATTCTGCCTCTGCTACCCGACTTCCCCGCAGATCGATGGTATTTTGAGAGGTTCTTACCGTAACAGGCGGTTTCGGCGTAGCAGGTTGAGCGGGTGGGGGGGGGACAGCCCTTGGTTTGGCGGGGATTTCCACTTTTTTCCCATCCAAAGACTCGATTTCTGTTAGGGGAACAGTCATTTTCATCAGCCCAAAACGAACCGTTACTTCTTCATCTGCAAGATTCAGCACTTCTGCCGTTTGACCTAAATTAGGCAGCCTTATTCTTTCGCCAACTTTGGGCAAATAATTAGAGGAGTGCTTTTCTGGCTTGGGAAGGCGAGTTTCGGCAATTTGACCGATCGCTTCTGTGGCTTTTTGGGCATTTTGCGCGGTTGGAGATCCCTGTTGCAGTTGGCGAATGACTTTGGCGATCTCTGCTTTGGCTTGGGCGATCGCTTTTTGGACTTCCCTTTCCTGATACTGTTTCAACTCGCGCTCTCTTTCTTGCAAAGAAGCGGCTTTTTCGGAAATCTCGGTGTAAAATCGCTCGGTTTGTTGCAGTAGTTGACTGGCTTCTTTGGCTTTGAGTTCTTGCTCGCGGCGCTGCGCCTCTAATCCGGCAATGGTTTGGTTAATCTCTTCGGAATAGCCGCCGACGCGCTTTCTCGCTTCCTCGACGATCTCTTGTCCGAGTCCTAATCGTTGCGCGATCGCAAGGGCGTTAGATCGTCCGGGAATTCCCCACAGCAAGCGGTAGGTAGGCGAGAGGGTGCGATCGTCGAATTCAACCGAGGCATTTTCAAAGCGAGAGTCTTGATATTTTAGGGCTTTTAGTTCGCCGTAGTGAGTCGTCGCGATGGTCAATAAGGCGTTATCGGCAAGATATTTGAGAAGCGCGATCGCTAAAGCACTTCCCTCCGCCGGATCGGTTCCCGCACCTACTTCGTCGAGTAGGATTAGGGATTGGTTATTTGTCCTTTGTATCTTTCCTATCGCTTCACTATCCCACTCTTGTGCTTGTCTGTTATCGTCTGGGTCTTTCTGAACTCTTGAACTACTGAACTCTGCTTTTAATGTATCAATAATGCGAATGATGCGGCGAATGTGACCGGAAAAGGTAGATAAACTTTGTTCTATTGATTGTTCGTCGCCAATATCGGCTAATACCTGTTCAAACCAGGGTAATTCGACGGGTTCTCTCGCCGGAATGAATAAACCGACTTTTGCCATCAAGGCAGCTAACCCAAGGGTTTTTAGGGCGACGGTTTTTCCTCCCGTGTTGGGGCCAGTAATAGCCACGACGCGAATTTTAGGATCGATTTGTACGTTGATGGGAACAACGTCTGCGCCTTGTTCGTGCTGGTGCTGCCAAACTAAGAGAGGATGGCGTAGCTGCCGCAGGGTAATAGGTTCGCCTTCTTCAAAATCGATAAATCTAGGCGCATTTCCTTCCAGCCATAGGCTATAACGCGCTCTCGCCGTGGCTAAATCGAGGATAGTGGCAACGGCTAATAGATACTCTAAATCGGATTCAACGGCGGCGACTCGTTCGGTTAACGCTCGCAGGATTGCTTCTTCTTCTGCTTGTTCTTGACGGCGATATTGCCTGAGTTGGTTTCCTAAGTTAACGATCGCGTTGGGTTCGATATAAAGGGTTGCGCCAGTACTAGATGTATCGTGGATGATACCAGGAATCTGGTCTTTTTGAGGGGCTTTGACGGGGATAACAAAGCGATCGCCCCTTTGAGTAATGACGGGTTCTTGAACGGCTCCTCCCTGTCTTTGTAGGATACTCTGAAGTTTTTGATAGATGCTGTCTCGGACTTCTTTGAGGCGGGCGCGAATGCTTGCTAATTTAGGAGAAGCGCGATCGGCGACTTTTCCCGCATCATCGATACAGCGATGGATTTCTTGCTCTATTTCGGGATAGGTGCGAATTTCGGCAACTAATTCGGTTAAAACGGGGATATCTTCTCGATTGTCGATAACTCGTCGCAAGCGTCTAACCCCTGCGAGAGTGGTTGCAATGTCGAGCAATTCTTGTCCCGACAGCATGCCGCCGAGTTTGGCTCTCTCCAAGGATTCTCCAATATCGGCAATCCCGTCAAATGACCACCCAGTTTCTAAATCTTGTTCGAGTTGATAGACTTCTTTAGTTTGTGCCAAAAGCTGCAAGCTTTCCGTTTTTGTCGTTGGGATTTCCAAATTGCGAGCAGCAACAGCACCTACCTTAGTCGCGGCAAAGGTGGCTAGGTGCTGACAGAGACGATTCCATTCGAGTAATTCTAAAGTTTCTTGTTGTATCAAGGGTCGTATATTAAAACTGGCTTTGTCTTATCTTTGTCTTATTTTATATTTTATCCGGTTTCGATCCCCACCTGGCAAGCAATCTACAAAGGAAATCGCGATCGCTCCTATTTATCCTTACTGTAATCGATCTGTCTCCGTTCTCAGCATGTTACTTTAGTCAGATTTTTGGGAGTTTTTTCATTGAGCATCTGTAGCGTTCTTTTTTAGAAATGGTAGAATTTGTCATTAGTCGCGCAATAAAATGAAGCGAAGAATCTCAATTTTTCGTTAAGCTCAGATTTCGCACCTATGCTTTACCTCACAAGGAAATGAATTCTCTTGCTCGATCGCAAAAATCCTAACCTATAGGAATAAATGATGACTAGATAAGGCTTTCAGTCCATTTTAATGGACTTACGCTGTTAGCCAAGAAATAAATTTCTTGGCAAGATTTTAATGTTTACTGGTTATGGTGCAAGATCTAAGTTAAGGCTGAGATGCTTCACTTCGCTGCGCTACGTTGGGCATGACAAAAACTATATTTTCAGACATCTTCTAAGATGACAGGATAGTTTCATCGCCCTATAAATTGTTGCTCCCCAAGCGAGGCTGCGATTAACTCTCTTACACTGGCAGCAGAGTTTAATTTCAAAGCCGCTTGCGCGATCGCCTGTGTTTCGGTTACAGTTATCTGCGCGATCGCACCTTTAACCTCTCCAATCTTTTGAGGATTGAGACTGATTTCGTCTATCCCCAATCCTAATAAGATAGGCACTGCTAGGGGATCGGCTGCCAGTTCACCACATAGTCCCACCCAAATACCAGCTTCGTGGGCAGCTTGTACGGTTTGCTGAATCATTCGCAACACGGCTGGATGCAAGGCATCGGCTAAGGCAGCCACCTTGGCATTAGTGCGATCGCAAGCCATAACGTATTGACTGAGATCGTTGGTGCCAAGGCTGAAAAAATCCACCTCAGATGCCAAGCGATCCGCGATCGCAGCAGCCGATGGAACTTCTACCATAATGCCGACTTCCATTGCTTCATCGAAGGGAATATTAGCTCGGCGAAGTTCGGACTGGACTTCAGCCAGAATCGCTTTAGCTTGCCGGACTTCGGCTACAGTAGAAATCATCGGGAACATTATCTTAATTTTATGTCCGGGACTGGCTCGCAAAATTGCCCGCAACTGAGTTTTGAAGATATCGGTGCGATCGAGACAGAAACGAATCCCGCGCCAGCCTAAGAAGGGGTTGGTTTCCGGTTGCAAGCCGAGGTAGGAAACTGGCTTGTCGCCGCCGACATCGAGGGTGCGAATGATGAAGGGACGAGTCTCCATTAATTGCGCGATCGCGTGATAGACGGCTAATTGTTCGTCTTCAGAAGGCGCGATCGTTCGATCGAGATAAAGAAATTCAGTACGCATCACCCCAACCCCTTCTGCACCCATATTCAGGGCGACTTTAGCATCGGCTATCCCGCTGATATTTGCGAGTACGGGAATTTGTTTCCCGTCGCGAGTAATAGCGGGTTGTTGCGCTGTCGCTAGGGCTTTCTGTTTGGCGGCTTGGACGCGATCGCGCTTTGATTGAAGAGTTGCTATAGTATCTGCATCTGGATCTATCCATACTTTGCCACTTTCGCCATCGAGTGCCAAGCAAGTTTCATCGCGCAATTTCAATACCTCTGGCGTTAAGCCAACTACTACCGGAATGCCTAATGTTCTTGCCAGAATAGCGCTATGAGAAGTGGCACTGCCACGAGTCATGCAAATGCCCAGCACTTGTTCGGGATCTAACTTGGTTACCTCAGAAGGCGTTAAATCTGGGGCAACCAGAATGACTGGATGGGTTAGTTCTAATGCACTCAGATTGCTACCTGTTAGCAATCTCAGCACTCGCTGTCCCAGATCTGTTACATCGGCAGCACGCGATCGCATGTAAGGATCTTCAAGCTGGCGGTAAGTTGTTACCAACTCCTCGACTGCTGCATGCCAAGCAGCTTCGGCACTCAGATGTCTTTCAAAAATGTTCTGGCGCACAGTATCTAGCAGTGCCGGATCTTCTAGAAACAATACATGAGCATCGAAAATAGCCGCTTCTGAGTTGCCAATTTGACTAGCAGTTTGCTGTCTCAGCGTCCGTATTTCCTGCTTGGCAATTTGAAGCGCTGAGAGCAATTGCTGCCATTCAGCCTGAGGCTCTTCGCTAGGACGTTCGGCTAGTTTGACTGGTGCGGGGCAATAGAGAAAAGCTGGCGCGATCGCGATGCCGGGAGAGGCGGGAATTCCTTGTAGATCTGGGGAGAGAGAGGGCGAAGAGGTGAGGGGGAGAGATTCTAAAACGCGATCGCTTTCTCCAAAGTTGTCTTCCACTAAGGCTTGTAGTGCCGCAATCGCTTCGTCAGCATCGATGCCGCGTGCCGCGATCGCAATTTCGTGTCCTTGCCTTACCCCCAATGTAGCGACTTGGTTAATACTATCGGCACGGACATATTCAGTCCCTTTGGTGAGATTTCGTACCTCGATTTGTGACTGAAAATGAGCTGCCGTGGTAACGAATTTAGCGGCTGGACGGGCATGTAACCCTAGTTGATTGCGAATAATCAGGTGAATTTCTTTGGTTTGTCTTTGTCCTTGGTTATTTGTCTTTTGTCCTTTGCTTTCAATGAAAGATAGCTGACTTCCCAATTGAGCGGCTTTGGCTGTTAAGGCTTCTCTCGCCTCGGCGATGACTCGTTCGATGTTACTGCCCGTTGCTGCGGCGACTGCTGCTGCGAGCGCGCCTTCTACCAAGGGGGCTTCGCACAGATATACTTTATCTCGTCGTTCATTTGGGAGAAATTCTAGCGCCATTTCTGCACTCATAAGAGCGCTGCCAAGATCCATTAAAACGAGAACGCCATCGTCGCTATAAACAGACTCAATGGCTTCCCGAACCTGCATTGCATCGGTGCCTAGTGGGTTTTGGGGATCGTCAATTCCTGCGGCCGTTGCTAATTTTACCTTACCTCGAACCATCTGCGTTACCAGTTCGCGCACGCCTTCGGCAAGTTGCCGACTATGAGAGACGATAACAATTGCGATCGCTGCCATTGAGAATAAAAATGTTCTGTATAGTTCAATAATAATTTGTTGGCATTCTCGTCGATCGGTTCTAGAAAGTTGCCGTTAAAATTATCCTAAAGTTCTTTTAGGGCGATCGCTTGTGAAATTCGGTCAATGGATTGGTTTTCTTAGCTTACTTGTTTCCCTATACGTTCTCTGGAAAATTCAACAATTGTTGTTGCTAGTGTTTACAGCAGTCATTCTTGCGATCGCTCTCAACCGAATTGTTCGTTATTTCCAACGGTTTGGGATTAAACGACACCTTGCGATCGCTGTTACTGTAATTTCCAGTCTCATCGTTACCGTTCTCATTTTCGTTCTCATCGTACCGCCTTTCCTCGAACAATTCCAAAACTTAATTGCTTTGCTCCCCAGCGTCTGGGAACGAATTCGCTTTCAAATTGACATTTTTAAACAGCAACAATTGCAATTTGAATGGCTGCCCCCACTTCCCACCCAAGCCGATCTAATCGAACGGTTACATCCTTTAGGAACAGCCTTGTTTAACAATTTCTTTGCAGTTTTTTCCAATTCTTTAGCTGTCGTTTTACAACTACTTTTGGTCTTCGTTTTAACTTTAATGATGTTGGTCAGTCCACAAGGATACCGAAAAGCATTTTTAATATTATTTCCCTCTTTTTATCGTCAGCGTGCCGATGAAATTCTCTCGGCATCCGAAGAAGCATTAGGAAATTGGTTAATAGGTATTGTCATTACTTCTACCTTTATTGGAACTTTGAGCGGACTGAGCCTATTAGTATTACAAATTAATTTAGTTCTAGTTCATGCCTTAATAGCTGGTTTACTGAATTTCATTCCTAATATTGGCCCCATGCTCAGCATGATTTTTCCGATTACCATTGCCCTTCTCGATTCTCCTTGGAAAATTGGAGCGATTGTCGTTGCATATATTATTATTCAGCAGCTTGAAAGTTATTGGCTTACTCCTACTATTATGGCAAAACAGGTATCTGTATTACCTGCGGTAACCTTGCTCGCTCAAATCTTTTTTGCTCAAGCTTTTGGTTTCTTCGGATTATTTCTTGCCCTGCCTCTAACTGTCGTTGCTAAAATTTTAATTGAAGAAATATTATTTAAAGATATTTTAGATAAATGGGAAATTTCTCCAAGTTCTGATTTAATTTTTACTCGCTCTTTTCCTAGTCATGAACCAGAAAATACTTCTATGGATCGTTAGCCTACTCTTTTTTGTTGGTTTGCCGCTAGATATTAAGGCTCAAGAAGAAACTATCCTCCAGGAAATCAAACGAACGGGATTAGTCAAACTCGGAATTCGAGCGGGAGCTTTTCCCTTCGGCTATAAAGATGCGGCTAATAATTTTGCAGGGATTTGCATCGATCTATTTAAGACAGTTATAGATGAAATCAAAAAGGAATTAAAGCGAGATATTTTGGCAATTAAACTTTATGAATCCAATCTAATTAATCGTTTTAATTTGGTTGAAAATAGAATTGTTCATCTCGAATGTGGGCCTAATACAATCGATCCTCAATTACCCAGAAACGTGCAATTTTCCAATTCTTTTTTTGTTACGGGCACGCAATTGTTAATCAGGGTAGATAATGCTAATAAAATCAAGGCTAACAGGGATTTTTCTAATTTGACCATCGGCGTTCTTCGCGGCACGATTACCCAACAACTGCTTGCCCAAAAATATCCATTAGCAAATCTGCAACAATTTCAAGGAATTACTGGACGGCGGCGAGGCATACAAGCAGTCCAACAGTTGAAAATTGATGCTTTTGCTAGCGATAGTATTCTTTTAATCGGCGAAGCAACTAGAGAAGGTTTATTTTTAGGGCAAGATTATCTATTGGTGCCTCAAAAACCACTAGATTGCGTCTATTATGGTTTTATTCTCCCTAAAAACGACCCTCAATGGCACGATTTAGTCAACTCTGCAATTCAAGCAGCGTCATTGCCCCAAATTTTTAGCAAATGGTTTGGCGAAATTTCTCCTGAAATAAGAGAGACGGCAGAGTTTTGTAGAAGCTAGGGGTCTTAAGTTTCCTCATACACCTATGAATTTAGCTAATTATACATAAAAGGATATTATATTTTTAAGTATTGATATTTGCTAAAGTTATAGATAGAGTAGTATCAGCGACCTAAAACTACATCTCAGATACTTAATATCTATGTCAACTCTAGTCCAGAAAAATATTTATCAGTCTTCGCATCTGCTAGGATTTCTTCAACAATGGATTGACGATTTGGAGATTCGTGAAGAACAAATAGCCCATCAAATCGTTAAGCTAATTCCCGCCCAGTGCCCGTTTGCCCGTGAAGTACGGCTGTTTGGTCGGGTCATTCTTCGCATCCCTGCCCTCTGTAAACTCAATCCTCTCTACGAGCAACTGATGGGTCTGCGGTTTCGTGCCCTTTGCTTTCTTGCTGACCAGTGCGGAGAGGACATTACCCCTTATTGCACCTAATTAGCTAGTACATGTCTAACTGTCTTACGAAATTAGCAATTGGTTAATTTAAATTTTTAATTAATTTCATTTGTCATTGCTATGCCAGACTCAATCATGTATCGAGAGGATGCTTATGTTGTCCTCGAATCCGACCAACCCGAACAATTGATGACTCCCGAAGGGTTATTAGAAAAACTCACCGAAATTTTGCGATCGCGTCAAGATAATTTACCAAGAGAATTGCAAAAATTTCCCATGGTTGAAGAACAAGCGCGATATTTAATGGAAAATTACTGCGAATTAGATATGGAACCCGGAAAATACTTGCAATGGTACGTTGTCCGCTTGGAAAAATAATATAAAAAACTACTTGGTCAGTCCCCTTTGCTGTTTGCGAATCATTGGTTATTGGTTAACTACAAAAAAACAATAACCAATGACCAATCAGCTAACTTTAGCTTCAGAAATCGCGATTAAAGCCACATCGACTCGATTTTCTTGCGGTTGCATCAATTCGGCACGGATTCCCGGTCCAAAAAATTTTTCGATCTTTTCTTGTTTTTCCTGCCACTTTTCTAGAGAAATAAAGGGAGATTCAAATTCCAAAATAAGCGTATAGGAATCGTTAATTGCCGTTTCTCGCACTCCTGTCAAAACGGGTCTTTCTTCATTGCTAGGACTCAATCCCAACCGTTTTAAAGATTCATCTAGATGTGCATCCTGACCGAAGCGATAGCGGGTCACATCTTGACGAACCTGATTTTGAGTTGGTGTTCCTTGCTTTTCTCGTAAGGCGATAATTTCTGGCGGCGTGGGTTGACTGTAAGGAACTGGCTTGAGTTCGGTGATTTTGAGTGCCAGACCGCCGAGGATTAGGGGAATTCCGTAAAACCATCCACCGATGTTTAAGGCTGCCTTTCCGGTGACGTAGGCAATGAGTCCAACAGAGGTTAAGATCCCGCCTAGAGTGAGTAACAACGATGCTAAAGAGAATTTGCGAAACATGGGGAGGAAATAATGCGAGTGATAATCTCGGATAATTGACAACCTAGCTCTTGAAGCTATTAATTAGTTATTGTGACATACTCCCGACCGCAAGCTAAGCTAGGTGGCGGGCTTCTCCAGGTCTAGTTTAGACTTACGAGCATTTTTGAGTGAGGCGATGCCCAACCCCACTTTTTTAATTAGAATGGCTGCATTTGTATCTCGATCGAGTTCACAACCACAAGGACAAGAATGCCATCTATCAGACAAAGTTTTAGCAACTTTGTTTAAACAATTAGAGCAGTATTGACTGGTTCCTCTTGGGTTTACTTGGATAACTTTTGCACTAGCTTTTTCAGCTTTGTACATCAGAATTTCAATGAATTGACCCAGACCAGCATCACCAAAGCTCTTATTCATCCCTGACTTTTGAGCTTGTTTATTAGGAAGAAATTTTCCTTGCTCATCAGTTTTAGGTTTGTTTCTCTTGGACATATTTTTAAGGTCTAAATCTTCAACGAAAATTACATCATACTGCTTTAATAAATCTCTAGCTGTCTCAAAATGAAACTGTTGTCTTTGCCTAGCTATCTTTTGATGTAACTTAGCTACTTTTTTATATAAAAGTTTCCTGGCTCTACTTTTTTTCTTTCTGGTCTCAGCTTTTTGCTGTAGGATAGCTAGGTTTTCTGAAGATTTTCTAAAGAATTTAGGAGGGGAGATAAATTCTCCGGCTGAAGTAGAAACTATCTTCTCCAAGCCTAAATCAATTCCAATGCTGTTATTCCAATTAGGTTCTATATCACTCTTCAACTCACGGACAGACCGATCTTCTAAAGAGATTGAAATATAAAAGTATTATGGTTGTAAATTTCGTAGCTGGCGCGATCGGGAACTAAAAAAGGCTTTGCAATAACTGGGGATTTCCTAGAGAAAAAACTCGCGATCGCAACAGCAACCACGAGTTGAATTCACACTGAAAGAGTGACTTTCTTAACCTAACCTAGAGGGTGGAAAAGCAGATCGGGGTAAATGTTGTTAAACACAATCAACCAAACGGCTGTCTCGGCTAGCCATACAAAGAGAATTACCGGAGCCAAAGAAAGAAATTTTGCCATAAACTATTCTCCAAACAAGATATTGCGATCGAAAAATTATGACGGCTCAAACGATGAGTTAACGGGGAGAAACAGGAATTTCCGAATCCTTTGCGGTTAAGGTACCAGCAAGGAATTCTTTAACAGCCAATAGAGGCCATGCAAAGGCAGCTATCATCTGTTTGAGTGCTAGAGGAACGTCAATGATGATTTCTTTCATTTCTGCGTCCTTCTCGTCTCTGATGGCGATCAAGTAAGCGCGACCTGCCCAACCTATCTGTCCGGCAATATATAGGAAAAGAATGCTAGGAATGAAAAAGTCACCCATATGATCCCAGCGACCATCTACAATTAAGTGAGGATAGCCTTCTGGTCCGCACAGGGCTTGAGCATAGCGTTCGGCACGTTTTTGTCCAGATTTGGGATCGGCAGTCGTGTTGAGGAAGTTCTTGGATTTTTGCTTGAAGGCAGGGGTTTCGCTACAAGGCGTTAACCCGGCAACGCTACCATCGGCAGAGGCAGGAGGAGCAAAATTAAACCACAAGGTAACGATGAGAATTAAAGCCAACAAATGCTTCATAAGAGTTGTTTCCTTTTGTAACAAAAGACTGAGTTTTTTGTATGAAAGATGTGGAAAATCGGCTGCATGCAGATGTAATAATACTCTGACAAGTTTGCCGAGTAAAGTTTAAGTTACAAGAAGTAGTCTTTTGTATCAAACTATCAGAGAATGAGCACGATTCTAGCAATCGAAACAAGTTGTGATGAAACTGCCGTTGCAGTTGTAAAAAATCGTCACATTTTGAGTAGTATTGTTGCCTCTCAAATCGACCTCCACGGAACTTACGGGGGAGTCGTACCGGAAATGGCATCTCGCCAACATTTACAAACGATCGATCCTTGCATCGCCCAAGCGTTCGTAAAGGCGAAGCTGAGCTGGGACGAGATCGACGGCGTTGCCGCTACGGTAGCGCCTGGATTAGTAGGCGCATTGATGGTCGGAGTTACCGCAGCTAAAACTTTGGCAATTTTGCATCAGAAACCCTTCATCGGCGTGCATCATCTTGAAGGTCATATCTATGCAACCTATTTAAGCGATCCCGAATTGCAGCCGCCATTTTTGTGCCTTTTAGTTTCCGGCGGTCACACGAGTTTGATTTACGTCAAAGACTGCGGCGTTTACGAGATGCTGGGATCGACTCGCGATGATGCGGCTGGAGAAGCGTTTGATAAAGTTGCGCGGTTGTTAGGCTTAGGATATCCGGGAGGACCTGCCATCGATCGCGCTGCTAAAATGGGCAATCGAGAAGCGTTTCCCCTGCCAGAAGGAAAAGTCTCCTTACCAGAGGGAGGCTATCATCCCTACGATTCCAGTTTTAGCGGGCTAAAAACGGCTGTTTTGCGATTAGTACAGAAGCTTAAAGCAGAAAACCAACCGTTGCCGATAAACGACCTCGCAGCTAGTTTTCAGGAAACCGTAGCGCGATCGCTCGTGAAAAGAACGATTACCTGCGCGATCGATTATGGGATTTCCACAATTGTTGCGGCGGGTGGCGTGGCAGCTAACAGCGCCTTGAGAGCACATTTACAAGCTGCTGCCCAAGAACACAATCTCAAAGTCTACTATCCCCCCCTCACGCTGTGTACGGATAATGCGGCGATGATTGCTTGCGCGGCAGCAGCTCGTCTCAACCGAGGACAAACTTCTTCGCTAACCCTTGGCGTACAATCCCGATTGCCGATAACGGCTGCTGCGCAGCTATATCATTAATAAAATATTGTAAAAAATTTTATTAACGCGATCGCAATACAACTCCCTTCAGTCGCCCTTACTAGGAAGAAGGGCGAAGCTAGAGGGATAATTTTAGTTTTCTAGCAACCTATTTTTCACTGACTGTTTACAATTGAATTTTTTAGGCGATCGACAAAAAAATTAATTTGTTTTGTTGATTTAAACGCTTTTATTAAAGCAAAAAAACGCGACAATCTTTTTTGTTAATCTTCAAAAATCCTCACTAATCTTGTTTTCTAAACACAGGTTACTTCTGCTAATTTCCCTTGATTTTCTCTTTCTAGAGGAGATAAATGCTGCTGTAATTTGCGATGGGGATTAATCATTCGCATCAGATCGAAATTAGGCATCTCAGCCCAACAGCTTTGACAGAACCAGTATACGTTACCATGACGGACATGGCGAAGTAATGAATTCCCGCAACAAGGACAGTTACTCATACAACCTCAACCTCTCTATAACTCTCTTCAATCAGAATAAGATTGAAATTTGAGGAACTTGTGAGGATCGCAATCAGTTTTTCGCGATCCCCTCCTACATCAAACAGGCAAGTCAGGGCGATCGCCCGACAGCATTTTTCTCGACGCTTTTAGGAGCAAACGCCGTTCGGCGCGAGCGATCGCCCGATAGGTTCTTTCAACTGCCTCCGGTTCTACAGAAATCGAGGTAATTCCCCACTGTACCAAGCGATCGACGAGTTCGGGATATTGTACGGGAGCTTGCCCGCAAATCGAGCATGGGATTGCTGCATTCCTCGCAAGGCGGACTAACTGTTGGATCGCGGCTAACATGGCTGGATGACGAGCATTCAATCTATCCGAAGACATCGCTCCTTCGCGATCGACTGCCAACAAGAATTGAGTGAGATCGTTAGTGCCGATAGAAATGCCCCGAACGCCAGCTCGAATCAATTGTGGCAGCAGAAAAATAACGGAAGGGACTTCTGCCATAATCCACAGTTGAAACGTCTGGCGATCCAATAATCCCGCTCGTTCGACGCGACTGCGACAGAAGCTAAACTCCTCAACACCCCGAACGAATGGCAAAATGAGGTTCACATTCGTGTAGCCAGAATCACTAACTTGCTTCAAAGCCTGCAATTCTAGCTCGAAAAGCGTCGGATTTAACTGATAGCCGCAAGTTCCTCGTTGCTCGCTCGATTTTTTACCTAAAAGAAAACTAAATTCGGGCGCTTTACTATCGATAGAGCGATAAAATACGGGTCGCGGTGCAAATCCTTTGGCAAACTCGCCGATCGCTTGCGTCAACCATTCGACTAGGTGCGATTGTTGAGATGGCTCTAGCCATTCCTCTAAAGGCTTTTGAGACAGCAACTCCGATATCATCCATTCCGATCGCAACAATCCCACGCCATCGACAGGTAATGCAGCCGCCTTGGCAATAGCACTCGGCTGGCTCAAATTGACCATCAACTGAGTGCCAATTGGATAATCGGCAATCGATTCCTGTACTTCTGACTTCTGTATGGGCGTTTCAGGACATGTTTCTGTGACGGTTGGCGATTCCTCTTTGAGACGATAAACTTCTCCTTTGTCGCCATCGAGTAGTAACAATTCTCCGGTGCGAACTCGTTGCATTGCGCCAGTAGCGTTGACAATGGCAGGAATTCCCAATTCTCTAGCGATAATAGCGGTATGGCTGGTTATGCCTCCCTGTTCGGCGATAATACCCGCTGCTTGTTTGATCCAGGGCAGCCAATGGGGATTAATTTGTCGCGCAACCAAAATACTTCCGGCTGGTACGGCAGCTAGATGTGCGTCATCTGCGATCGCGCGGGCAACGGCAATTGCTTTTCCTGGAGAAGCCGATAATCCAGTGAGCAGGAGTTGGGAATTTTCCATAACAGCTCGTGTAGGAACCAAACTAGCTGCGGGCGCTTGTTTGGAGAGATTGGGGCGAATTTGCGCGATCGACAACTGCGAAACTGACGAGAGCGTCCACTCAAAGGAACCGGAGAATTGCTGTTCGGCTACTAAACGCTGAGCTAACTGAATCAGTTGCTCTAGAGTAGTCTCGTCGAGGGAATAGCGTTCTTGTTCTTCTGGTGCTAACACATAGGTTTCGAGAGGAACGTCGCGATCGGTTGGTGCTGGCATGGATTTTAAGCGATAGGCACGGATTTTGTAGCCCAGCTGCTGAGTTTTTATCTGTCCGGTTGAGAGTTGGATTTGGTAAGTGTCAGGCAAAACCTCTCCTCTAAGGATGCTGTAGCCTAATCCCCAGGTTGACTGAATCTCAAGACAATCCGAGTCAATGGCTGCCGTGCCGGAAGCGATCGCGTTTTCGAGCGGCTGTACTAAAATGGCTAAGTCGATCTGTTCGATGCCGATCCCTCTTCGCTGCCAGTAAAACAAACTTTTTGCGCTAAATAACTCCGCCCAAGTCCGTTTTATGGCTAATTCTAATGCCTCCGGTTCGCACCAACAAACCTGCGAGGGAAGCAATCCTGAAAATCGTTCTTCGAGCGAGTGCGGCAGCGATAACGAGACGCGCAAAATTAAAGCGCAAGACTGTAATTGTTGGGCGGCAGTCGCGAAAAGCGATCGCCACTCGGCAGGTAAAGTTGCTCCAAGGATTTCCTGACGGCTTTGTCGCGCTACCCGTTGCAGGGTCGAACGATCGTCTACATCTAAATGTAAAGAAGAATAAGGGAGATCGGTCAAAATAGAGGCTTTACCTTCGAGATTTTCGATAAATTCCCCCCAAAATTCCGTGCTAATAACGAAACCAGGAGGAATCGGATAGCCTTGCTGCCTAAACTGACTCAAGACAAAGGCTTTTTCTCCGACCGATAAACGATCGGAAGGTTGAATGCGATCGAGCCAATATAGTTCTTTCACCTGAATAATAGAGATCTATTAGCAACAAAACGTTGCTTTGTGTTTTCTCGCCCGCTACATTATCCTGGTTTAAATTGTGACCTCAGTTGTCAATGGTTCGCAGTAAATTTTAATTTTTTTGTTAAAAGTTAAAATTTAATATTAGTTTTAAACAAGAATATAGTTGAGAGCGATCGCGCTAAAGCCCTGTTAAGCGGGCAGGTAAAAGCGAGAGAGTCACAACGATTAGAAAAACAAAAGCTCCTCCGGTTTCTAACATCGCCACGAATTGAATTTTGATATGGCGACACCACTGTAGATTCCAGGCAGCAATGCCAAATTTGAGAGGAGCGATCGCAAAAGCTAAAGCGGCAATCGGTGGCAGCCAATCAAGCCAGTAGAGGACGGCGACGAGCGCAGTCGCGATCGCATGATAAATTATCCCTAGCATTAGAGAACTGGTTTGAGGCTTGCGCAGCTTGACGGTAAAGATACTGCTGCTGAAGTAAAGAGCATTCAGCACCCATAATCCTAGCGCTGGAGGGGTAAGAGTTCCAGTGGTAGCAGCATAGGCAAAGGGAGCCGACAAACTAACCGCTGCCAAGGTGACTAGCTCGTTGACAATTGACTTTCGCTCCTTGCGCAGCACTTCTACTATATCCACCAACAAAGCGGCTATAGCTCCAGTGTATAGCCACAGCAATAAAGGCGCACTCAAAGCTAGCCAGAAGGAGATGCCTAAAGCCACAGATCCATACAACCCACCCCAAACCCAAAAACGAGGCTTCAAACTCTTTCTTTGCTTGAGTTGAAGTGCTAGCGGATACTCGGCTTGAAATCCACAAAAAGCAGCAACGAGCGCTAAAGTTGATGAGAGCGTCCAAGCTTGGGCTAATGCTGCTCCCGCCAGAAAAGAACCCGCTAAGACTATGTAAACCCCGTGTTCTGGAGAAAACATGGGTCTATACCAAGCTTGATGGTTGCGAGTAACGGGCTTTTCTAGCAAGCTTGAATTGGATTGAATGCTAGTCATATCATTTTGGATTTTGGATGAAAGGATTGGGGATTGGGGAGTAGTTAGTTGTTAGTAGTTATTAGTTAGTGGTTAATTGTCTCCTCCTCTCAGAAGTCCCCCAGTCTCCCCTACTTCCAACTTCCGAATTCCGAATTCCGACTTCCCCCAACTCCCCCAATCCCCTCTATTTCATGATAGAAGAATTCGCCAGAACCCAAGAACGAATTAATGCATTTACCTGTTCGGGGACTTCATCGTGGGGACAATGGCCCGCTTGGAGATAATATTCGGTTAAGCTGGGGTAATATTGACGGAATTTTGCTCCGCGTTCTCTTGCTTTTATCCAGGGATCGCCTTCTCCCCAAATTGTCAACAGCGGACAAGTCATCTGTTTGAGTAAAGCATCGACTTTTTCACCTTCTGGAGTTTTGAACACGGAAGCAAATACCTGTGCCGCTCCTTTATCGCAAGAGGGACGATAGATTTCTTCTACTAATCGATCGGTAACAGCACTGCGATCGAGATAAACTTTTTGCAGGGTTTTACGAATGGTCGATCGCTGGCGCACGTACTGAAATAAAAGATAACTTGCCCAGGGTTGCAATAAAATCGAGCGAATTAACGTTGGTAATAAATTCTGTTTTTGAGTGGGTTGAGTATCTGTAAAGGGACCCGCACTGTTGAGCAGAACGATTCCTGCCGCCGAAGCAGGACGTTGTGCCGCTACGCATAATGAGGCATAGCCTCCCAGGGAATTCCCTGCTAGAACTGCTGGCTGACCGATGACTTCTGTAATAAAGTCGTGTAATTGATCGCACCATAAATTGCCACTATACTGTAAATTCGGCTTCGCCGACCGTCCGAATCCTAACAAATCGATCGCCCACACTTCAAAATCCCGCTGGAGTTCGGCAAGATTTTTGCGCCAGTGATCGGTGGAGGCACCAAATCCGTGAACTAACAACAGAGAGGGTCGTCCCGCTTGTTTGGCACCTGCTTTGACGTAGTAGATAGAATGTCCTTGCCACTGCCAATACGTACCGGGAATAGGAGCGGTGGATGCAACTGGGGCTATTTGCATGGCTCAACTAATGTTAAGTAATGTTAATTTTTTTTAGTGTATCTCGGTTTTTGAAGGGAAGAAAGACTCGCTTCGTCAATAGTCAGTGACAAATTTTGACAAACAGAAGCCAGTTGGGCGATCGCTTCGGCATAATAGAAACAGAAAGCTTCTCAGCAGGTCGATCTCAACTGCAAATTATGACAGCTTCAGAATTTCAACCGCCTCAAATTTATACCCAAGAGGATGTCCAGCAAATTCTCCATCTGGCGATCGCTAAGAAAACCGATCGAGGAGAATTGTCTAGAGAGCAATTGTGGGAAATTGCAGCAGAACTAGAAATTGACAGCGAATCGTTGCAAGCAGCAGAACGAGATTGGCTTAATCGTAGATTGTTGGATAAAAAGCGACAAGAGTTCGATCTTTATCGGCGAGATCTTCTCAAACAAAAAGTGACTCGATACGCGATCGTCAACATTTTTCTAGTCTCTCTCGATTTTCTCTCTGGCGGTGTTCTGTCTTGGTCGCTCTATATACTGTTGATCTGGGGACTGGGACTAGCGCTAGATGCTTGGAAAACTTTTCAAACCAAAGGCGAAGCTTACGAGCAAGCTTTCCAGAGATGGAATCTTAAGAATGAAATGAGACAAACTCTAGCGAGTCTTTGGAGTAAATTCAAAAATTGGTGGGAACCTCAAACAACGACCAGCGATTCTACAGTTGACGATTGGTAAGTAGCAATCGCTCAAATGTTAGAGCAACTGTCTATGACTATTGCAAGAAGTTAGGTTTCTCTAAATTTCTCCGCCTTTATCAAATCGGTATTGCCATTGTTGGAAAAAGGCAGATCTTCTAGCCATGTCAATCCATTGGCATTGCTCTCATTTGAATTGGGAGCGGAGGGTGGGGGTTGGTGTCGATGAATGCGAATTAGCTCTAAGCGAGGACCTTGAGCTGAGACGACGGTAAATTCTAGATTTTCATAGAGCAAAGTATCGCCTTGAGCGGGAATTTTTTGCCACTGATGGATAAGAAATCCGCCGAGAGTTTGATATTCATCTGCAAGGGGCAAGTCTAATTCTAGCAACTCATTGACTTCATCCAAGTTCATCTGAGCTTGAACCAAGTAAGTCTGCTCGTCTATCATTTGCAGGGCAATGGTTTCCGATCTTTCTCCTTCGAGATTGTCGCCAATGATTTCTGAGACTAAATCTTGAAGGGTTACTAATCCAGACGTACCGCCAAATTCATCGACCACCACGACCATTTGCTGGTGCGATCGCTGCATGAGGGAAAGTAATTCTCTCAAAGGAGTCGTTTCCGGCACGAAGCGCACGGGTTTGATCCAAGGATTAATCGGCGTATCGGATTGCAGTTCGCCTTGCACTAATGGTAGAGCGAGGTCTTTAAAATCGATGATGCCGCGAATGTCGTCTAGGGACTCTCCTTTGACGGGATAGCGAGAATGTCCTGTAGTCGTTACCTCATTGAGAAGAGCTTCAAAAGTTGCCGTGTCGGGAATGGCGATCAGTTGAGTGCGGGGAACCATGACTTCAGATGCCGTTACGTCTCCAAACTCGAATACGTTTTGCAGAAGTTCTCGTTCTCTAGCTTCTAACCCTGTCGATTCGACTTCCGTAGCAATAATTAACTGTAGTTCTTCTGGAGTAACGCGCGTGTACCAGCCGCGATCGCTATACTTAATCCCAAAAATTCGCAGCAAACAATGGGTAGAATGGTTCAAAACCCAAAGAAATGGGTTGAAAATCCGCGCGATCGCACCTATGGGCGGACCTAAAAAGCGGGCTAGCTGTTCTGAATACAGAAGCGCTATTGATTTCGGGCAAAGTTCTCCTAGAATGATTTGCAGGTAGGCAATCAGAAAAAAGGCGATCGGGATTGCCAAGCCGTGAGAAAGCGCTCCAGTTATTGCTGAGGGAAGCGGCAGATGGGCGAATAGCACTTTGATGAATACTGCCATAGTACTTTCACCAATCCACCCTAACGCCAAGCTAGAGAGCGTGATTCCTAACTGCGTGGTCGATAGCAAGCGATCGATGCTTCGCTGTAAGGATTGAACCGTCTGCGCTTGAATATCGCCAGCTTCTACTAACTGGCTGATGCGCGATCGCCGCACGGAAACGATAGAAAACTCGGCGGTGACAAAAAAGGCGTTGATCGCAATCAGGAACACGACTGACAACAATCGCAGCAATATGTCTTGAATAGTCATCTGGATTATAAATTCTGCAAGCGCTTGGCGCTTTGAGTCGGGCTATAGAGAATCGTTGTCCTTGTCACCTACCTAACGGGAATATTAGAGATGTTTAGCTTGAGTTTTTGAGCGGGATAATCTGTCAAGTTTAGAGAAATTTGTTGACCTTCATCAACTAACTCTAGAGGAATTCTGACTATACCCGTAAAACTTTCTCCATTAGCAGGTAATTCTCCAGGTAAACCCTCTACGATCGCGCTCAGCGGTCGTCCTTTTTTATCTTTCACTTCCAAGAAACTATACAAAAATTGTACCGGAGCCGAACCCTCATTGCTCAGATTCACTTCTAGCAATAAAGATCCTCCTTTTTGGGTCGCTTTAACGACCTCAAGGCTAACTTCTCTATCGCTGGTTTTAAGTGGAAAGCTAGCTTCTTCGCTGGAAGTTTGACTGGATTTTGGCTCCTTATTCGAGGAAGCCGAATTTTGTTGGTCTTTGTTGGTAGGATCGGATTTCTCGTCTCGATCTCTGCCATTGATGCGATTATAGACTTGCGTCAAAATTTTCTTTTCATCTAATGGGACGAATTCTTGAGGGTTTGCATCCTTGTTGGCATTGCTCGCCAATCTCTTAGCGGGATTGGCATCGGGTTGGCTGACTCCTTTGAGAGCATCGTGACCCATCTTGTATGCGATCGAAGCGCTAATCAGACCACTTCCTATCATCACTGCCAACAATGCTAGGGCTAGAGTTGAGGGCGATTTACCTGGATTAAACGATGTAAATTTCATTACCCGATAACTACTATAAAAAGTTAGGCTAAATGGGCTGTTTCCATTGTAAGAATTGTCGCCGATCGGATAGAACCATAATTTAAGAAGCTATTCTGTAGGTATATATATAGATATAATAGTATCTGGACTGAATGGCTGATGTTTAATTACAATCCAATCGTCCAGTCAAAATTTATGAACCAGGGTTGGCCGAGCGGTTGAGGCAGCGAACTCATAATTCGCGCTAGGCAGGTTCAACTCCTGCACCCTGGATTCTACTTAGTTACCAGTAACCAGTTATTTGATGAGATGAAAGGATTTGGGGATTGGTCAGTTGTCTTTGGTCATTGGTCATTGGGGAGTAGTCGTAGGGCGTTTTTTGCAGGAAGTGTAGGGAAATCTCTCGCGTTTTTAGATAAACCCGTCCATACGGGGGTTAGTAGTATAATTATCTCCCTTGCTCCCAGTCTCCCCATACTTTCCGTTCCCCCTTTTACCTGCCTCGATCGCCTTGCGTTTGCTAAGACTTGACTACCAACACCGAACAAGGAGCGTCTGCCACGACTTGAGAGCTGACAGAGCCTTCAATAACGCGATCGACTCCTTTTAATCCACGAGTACCGATGACAATCAAATCGGCTTGATGAATATTGGCAAGGCGGATGATTTCCTCGCTTGCATCGCCGCTGACAATCTCGATCGCGCTGTTGCGAATTTGTGCCCGATAAGCTTGTAATTGCTGTTGTGCTTGCTGATAAAGAGATTCGGGCGATTCATGGGGGCGATCGGCGGCAAGCTCGCTCTCACTTGTCGGAGCGGGAAGCACGTGGGCGAGTATAATCTTGGTTTGGGGTTGAACTTGGAGGATATCTAAGGCTTGAATAATGCTCTGCGATCCATCCGAACAGTCTAGAGCTAACAAAATTGTTTTCAGCACCCAAATATCTCTCCTCACACGTGCAGTCAACGCTATTGGAATTTTGCCTCGAAGCTTAAATTTTGTCTAGCGATCGCTGGAGTTTTAAATATCATTTCGTATAATTCATAACCAGTCATGCCAGAATCCCTCTCTCCCATGCACCTGCTTGAGTCTCACAATCCTTACCCAGACTGCATCTCGCTTCAATTAGAAGCGACTCTAGCCTCTTCTAGCGGGACTCCCTCACAACAGTTCGATCTCTATTTGACCGTTCAGTTTAACGAACAGTGGAAATCTTTGCTCGATGGTCGAATTAAATTTGGATTAAAAGGCGGCGAACTGAAACTTAGGATCGAAGGCGGCGAACTCTCTTCAGTTAATTCCGATATCAGCGAAGAATTTCAAGTGGCGACGACAATTTCTAAAATTAATCCAATTTGGCGATTTTTCCCCAAACCGAGCGAGTTATATTTAAAAGGCTCGCTGCAACAGATAAAGCTGGCAACGCTGATGCCAACGGAACCATCCTATCGCCTCGCTGCGACTTTTGAAGTCTCTCAGTCAGATATTTCTCTCACGGATGCCGAGGATTTGTGGCGACACGATATCAGCCCTAACAAACACGGAATTTTAGAGAGAGCGATCGCGCTTCTGTTGCTAGAAAATCGTTTCAAACCCTATCTAAGTTGGACGCAGCTTAGCTCTGAGTATACAAACGATTGGCAACCTCTAGTTGAAGGGCACGAAGCCGCTCTCAGCCCTGATTTACTAATGCGCTTAAAACAACTTATCGAGCGCATTTATGAAGCCCAAACCGATCATTTTCTAGAATTAGCTAAATTAGCTGGATTAAATCCATTAACGGATTTGGCTGGAGGTAACTTTTTGGCAGTTAATTTAAGCGGGATCGAACTAAGCGGTGCTAATCTCTCGCAAGCGAATTTTAGAGGAGCTAATTTGACGGATATCGATCTCAGCGAAGCTAATCTCAGCTATGCCAAACTCAGCGGTGCTGACTTGAGCGGTGCCTATTTAGGTAATGCTAATTTGAGCTATGGGGATTTACGCCGCGCTAGCTTAGCTTTAGTTAACGCGATCGCAGCCGATTTCACGGGAGCCGATCTAGGAGAAGCTAATTTAAGCAATGCCAATTTTAGCCGAGCAACGGTATGGCAAGCCAGATTTAGCCATAATCCCGGTCTTGTAGACGAGGTGAGGCACAGTTTAAAAGAACGCGGCGCGATCGTTGAATAGATGTTATTCTAGATAGAGTCAGAGATACTCCGCCGTCTCACGGCAGAGCCTCCTCTCACTCGGTCAAGGGCACGTAGCTCAGTGGATAGAGCATCAGATTCCGGTTCTGAGGGTCGGGGGTTCAAATCCCTCCGTGCTCGCTTCCAACTCAAGATTTGAGCTTTATTTGCCGCTTATGAGCGATCGCCAAGCTGGTAATTTAGTGAGGTTAATCCTGAGAATTTTAATAGTAGTCGTTGTCGTCGCAGCAACGCTAAACTTTGCCAGCTATTCAGCACTAGAGAATTTTACTCCTGCGGCGATCGCTAATTCCTTGAATCGAGAAAGGGCGGAATCGATGCAACCAGAAGAAATCCGAGCCACTATCGAACAGGCGCGGGAAGCTTGGGTAAAGGGAGATGCAGAGGCTTTTGCGTCTTTATTTAGTCCCGATGGAGAATTTATCGTCCCTGGCAACCGCTGGGTAGGACGGGAAGCGATTCGGCAAGTTGCGGCCGATTTTTTTGCCTCTCATTCATCGGTTAGAATTGACATTAAACAAATTATAATAGAAGGCGATCGCGCTGCGGTGGAATGGTACTGGGAGGAGAAAAACCAGGAGGGTCGCCTTAACAGAGCCGACGATGCTATTCTCGTAGATTTTCAAGCCGGTCAGATCGTTCGTTTTCGCGAATATATCGACACGGCAACTTGGGGAGGTCAAGACAATTTGTAATTAAGCATTAAACGAATCTAATTGCGATCGCAGACTTCTGAAATAGCTTTTTGAATGACTTGTTTTTGTTCGTCGTCGTAACCCCAGCGCTGTAAGAATGCTTTGTAATTTCCTTCTCCAGTAGCCGCACTTTCGTGTAATTCTTTTAATTTTTTAGCAACTAAATCCGATTTAATTTGTTGAATCAGGTTGGCAGTACGCTGACGAACTCTATTGGAACCTTTGGCATTTTCTTCATCATTATTGCGACGATGAGCTATTACCATTGCTGATGACATGGCTAGATTTTTAACGAGTAACTCGCTGACAATTTCTGGAGAAGATTTTAGGGCTTCAATTACTCCAGTAGCGGGATTGTCGGCGAGAGGACGATTATCTGTTAAATAAGTTACGAAAAACCCTCTAGCACCATTTTCGGTTTTGACGAGATCGGTAATGGCTGCTTGAATTTCTCTGTCTTCTAGCTGACCTGCTGACATTTGCTCTAATAATGATTCAGTCAACGCGATCGCGTCTTCAAATGTTACCGATTCAGAAACTTGCCAACTCATAGTTTTTAACAAGAATACCTTTTCATTGTGACGATCCTATTATAAAGTAGCCAGAGAATAAATTCTCTGGCTAAGGAGCTAAAGTCCGTCTGATAGAACTTTATATTTTGGAGACGAGAAATTTATTTCTTGGTGCGATCGAGTCATACCAAGTCAGGTTGAATACTTATCAAAAGATCGTTATCTCATACCGAGTGAGACGCAGTGAAGCGAAGGATCTAGTAGATTCTTCACTTCTTTGGGAATGACAATGACAACTAATTATCTGAACTTGATATCACAATAAAATAACCCCGTACATTTATTGATTTTGCTTGCGAGCATTAATTTGAGATCGCAATAGCTTAACTTTATAAGGATCGGCATCTTTATTCCACTGTAATTGATATCCTTTAATAACAGCACAACGATCTTCCAAACATTTTAACCATCCTTGCAGGCGATTAATCGTACTAAAATCGTCTAGCAGCCCCCAATCTTTTTCTTTACGAGTTAACTTGGCAAACTTTTCATAGAGGGGATAATCGGTCAGCACCAAAGCCTCTTTTTCATGCAATATAGGAGGATTGGTTTCGTTATTAAAGTCTCGATATCTAACGGTTAAATTCCCTAAATAAATATCCATAATTGCCTGTAAAGTCGGATGAGGATTGAGATCAAAGTCTGGGTAAACCAGATAAGAAATTTTAGGCTTATTAAAAAAGAATTGAATTAAATTTGCCTCTTCTAAACGACCAACCGTTCGACTCGCACAACCTTCATAGAGTCGCAGTAAAGGTTCGAGAGTCTCCAAGGCACTGATATGAATTAATAAAGAATTGCGGAATTTTTTGCCTATCGGACTATTCTGACATAAAGCCGCAATTTTGTCTAAATCTCTTAAACTCAATAACATGGCATCTGCCAAAATACAAGCTTGCTTATAACCACCAAATAAGGCTTTGATATCTTCTCGAACGGTAGAAGATAATTGTCTTGGTTTTGGGCGATTGCCGAATCTACTGAGGGCTAAATAGAGCAGTAAATCTTGACGACGTTTTTGGGCGATCGCATCCCATTCTTCTTTATCAGTCACTTGTAAAACCACCTGAAAAGCGCGACGAATTGTATCAAATTCGACCCTTAATTCTGACTCATTTTCTAACTCTCCTTTGACAGGAAGACGACCCCGTTGAGTAACGAATTCCATCAAGGGAATTAGTAAATTTTCATAGTCTTCAAACCGTTTAATTGTAGTTTGAATTTTAGGGGTATTAGTACGCGAACGAAAGCGAGAAACTCGAAACGTTTCTGCTTGAGTTTTATCGCGAAAAACGAAATAAATTCCCAGTCCTGCTGGAATTGAATCGACATTAAGAACTTGGTCGATATAAGTTTTGAGTTCCTCTTGTTCATAATATTTTTGAAAGGTATTGCGACTGGTGATAATGCCATCGCCATAGGCAACAACACCGCGATCGCGATCGTCAATTAATACCTGCGCCGCTACAATTAAGACTTGACGGGTTAACTCCCACGCTTGCAGCAAAGCTTGCCGACGTTCGACAAGATCTTCAATAACGTTAATAACATACCCCAAATTAACGATATCTGCCGGAGTGCGAGGCGTATTAGGACGGTAATAGGGATCCCATCCAGAACTGCTGTAACCTTTTTCGGCAATGCGATCGATGTCGCTGCCGTAACCGCAACCATAGTCAAAGAAAGTCGTAACTTCTGGCACAAATAAACCCGCTTCTAGTGCCAAACGAACGGGACGAGAGAGAGATTTGCGGGGGATTGCCGCTTTGTGGCGGTCGATAGAAACAAGTTGAGTAGATGTCCCGTCAATCGGACAGATGAGGCGATGTCCGTCAAAGGCGATTCGGTAATTGTCTAGACGTTGCTGCCATTCCAAACGAGTGCCGATAAAGCGGGAATTATCTAATAATCCCAGTTTCTCTTCAAGATCGGTGAGTTGGGTAAATTCTTGATAGAGAGGATAGTCTGAAGCGACGAAAGTTTCTTTGCGGTGGAGAATGGGTGGATTATCTGAGGTGGCATAGTCCCAATAACTTGCTTGTAGGGTTTCCATATCTACCACGACACTAAATTGTAGGGCGGGATGGGGATCGCAATCGAAGTCGGGATAAAACAGATAGGAAATTTTCGGTTTATCGGTGCTGAATTTAATGAGGGTTGCGCCTTCAATTTTGTCGGTTACTCTCGCTTGGCGTTCGTAATCCCGTAAAGGCGCGTCGAGGAAAGTTACTGCACTGGTATGAACGTACAGTGCATTGGGTAAGCGTTTGCCTATGGAACTATTTTGACAGCTTAGAGCGATCGCTCTAAATTGCTCGTCATTGAGGAGCATTATTGGGAATTCAATCTGGCGTGACCTTATTTTTTATAGTAAAGGCGATCGCTCTAGCTACCGACGCGATCGCGCAGTTCTTTTCGCAGGTGAGAGCGATCGCCCATAATATGAAGCAACGGCCCTCGTTCTGCCATTTCTACAATACTGACAGAGGCGGCGGGCATGCCAATGCGATCGCGGAAGCGTCCTATATCAATTCCCAACAACTCGCACAAGATAATCCGAATGGTTGCTTTATGGGAAACGACGAGAATGTTTCCATTGCTACAGGTTCGTTCGATTTCATCGAGTACCTGACAACTGCGGCGGGCAATATCGACTCCTTTTTCTCCGCCTGTCGGCGCATTCCAACCGGGATCGGATAACCAGCGCACGTAGTCGTCGTGAAACTCTCGATTGACTTCTTCTGGCATTTTGCCTTCCCATTTGCCATAAGCAATTTCTTTGAGTCCGTCCCTCAGTTTCATGTCTAATCCCACACGATCGCACAACGGTTTGGCGGTAGCGATAGTCCGATGCATGGGACTACAAAAAACAGCCGTCCAAGGCAGAGATTCATAGGTTTTGGCAAAATCTTCCGCCATTAAATAGCCTTCTGGTGTCAAGTCTACATCTAGAGTCCCGCAATAGGTTCCAGTTTGACTGGAGATAGTTTCTCCGTGTCGGAGGAAATAAATTTTCAGAGTCATAGGAGTTTCTAAAACTGGAAATGCTGGATACCGTTTATAGGGTAACGCGATCGGGTTAAAGCAATTCTAAAAATAGGATCTGATTCCTTATTTCAAAGATGTGCGCGATCGCTTTTCTTAATGCAAGCATCTTGTTCGCAAATAGTTAAGATGCTCGCACTCCTGAGCGATCGACTGGTTGAGTGACAAAACTCAAACTCACCTCAACCCCTCTCCCGCTCTGGGAAAGGGGCTTTCCACTTAAGACTTTTGCCTGAAGTCCCTTCGTCCCTTGTGGGAGAAGGGATTTAGGGATGAGGGGACAAAGATTTATCAGTCAACCAGAAGCGATCGATTACCATGGCTATAGAATTGAATGATAGATCGACTTTCAAAGCTTGAATGATAGCTGCCAACCAGAATTTCACTGGCGATCGTAATATTAGTTTTGAGGCGTTATGTCAGATAATAGATTACTTTGAAAATACGGAAGATGAATTGAATAATAGAGAGAAAATTCTTTCTATTATATGGAATCCAATAGCTCTCGTATATTATTTAGTTCTCGTATGTTATTTAGTTTTATTAAATAGCTTTGGTATAAATACTGAGTGCTTGGGTATAGCTACTGACTTCTTAAAAGCAGAACTATTCGGGAGTACAATAACGTGGTCTTCAGTAATTTTATTACTGCTTGCAACAATTCCCTTGCTATTTAATATACGACCATCTCAGATTCGACTAATATATAATAAATGCTTATCTATTTTTTTAAAACAGACGTACAATAAAATTCTTGCCAAGAAATTTGTTTAAAACTAAAGTTTATTTTATCTAAAAACAAGGTCTATTTATTTGTCCGCTCCGGAAAAATATATAAAAATTAGGTAAAAAATAGAGGTTAGTTTTGTGTATTACTATCTTTTCAACCAACCTCTACTCTAATTCAAATCAATCTAACAATTCTCCGGTTTCTTGCAAAGAATGCAGGCGATGATAAATCCCTTGTTGATTCAATAACTCATCGTGGTTTCCGACTTCTACGATTCTTCCAGAATCTAATACTACAATCTTATCTGCCTCGCGAATAGTACTCAAACGGTGGGCGATAATTATTGTCGTGCGAGTTCCAAAAATCGATCGCATTGCTAACTGAATCGATCGCTCGGATTCGTAATCTAAACTAGAAGTTGCTTCGTCGAATACCAAAACATCGGGATCGACAATTAATGCTCTGGCAATTCCCAAACGCTGCCGTTGACCGCCAGATAAACGAACGCCTCGTTCGCCAACTATCGTGTTGTAACCTTTTGGTAAGTCGTGAATAAATTCATCAACTCTGGCAATTCGACAGGCTTTTTCTATTTGCTCGAAGCTAATTTTGCGATTTCCGTAGGTTAAATTATCTAACAGTGTTCCATTAAAAATATCCACCTCCTGATGTACAATTGCCAAGCGTCTACGATAGCCAGCAGTATCTAAAGTACGAATATTTTCTCCATCGATAAAAATACCGCCTTGATTCGGTTCAAAATAGCGGAATAAAAGTTTGACCAGCGTTGATTTTCCCGACCCCGAACGCCCGACTAAGGCAACAGTTTGATAGGGTTCGATGAGCAGGTTAATATCTTTCAAAATGGGACGATTGGGATGGTAGCCAAAAGTTAAATGGCGTAACTCAACTTTTCCCGTAAATTTGTAAGGATTTGAGTCAATAGATTCGGGTAATAAACTGGCTGCATCCCTACCAGCAGGAAGCTTCATGAATTCGTGCAGGCGAATCATAGAAGCATAGCGACGGGCAAAAATTTCTGCCATTTGACTAATCGGATCGAGTTCTGAATACGCCATGCTAGAAATGGTCAGGGTAGTAATAAAATGTCCGATAGAAATATGTCCCTGCACCGTAGAAATTAACGTAAACAACAAGACCAAAAAAACAGATAGCTGAACGATGGTTTTTTGCCATGTCAGCAAGTCAACGTATCCTTTGTGAATGCGATAGATGACGTAGTTTGATTCTCGCTCTAATCGCTGTTTTTGACGATCTAATTCATAGGCTTCCGTTGCAAAGGCTTTGACAGTTTTAATATTAGTAATAATTTCTGAGGTACGGCTTTGGGTATTCTCCATGTGACGATCTAAAACTTCTTCTTTCTTAATCAGTCTGTTCAGATCTTTGAGAATAAAAGCCAGAATCAGCAGAAAAGAAATGAAAAACGCGATCGCGATTCGCCATTCAATTACCCAAATCACAACAAAAATCCCCAAGATTCTTGCCATTTTGGGAATAAATTGTCCGGCAACTTCCGGATAAGTCCAGGTATGATTTTCAATGCCTCTGGCAATGCGACTGGCAATGCGACCGGGATTATTTTCGTCGTAAAATGAGAGGGGCAGGGTCAAGATTTTTGCAATGACTTTGTGGAGATGATCCCGACGAGTGCGTAGGGCAATATCCCAATGAAACCACGCGCTTAACCACGGTTGAATGGGTGCTCTGACGACTGTCACCAGAAAAATTAAGCCCAATAATACTCCCAAAGACAAAAATCTATCTTCGGGTCGTTGCGTTAGGAACGCAACTTGTGCTACTAAGTTTTGTAGCGGTCGATCTAAAGGTTGATTGGAAAGAACGTTGAGAATCTGTCCGATCGCATAGGGAACGACGAGATCGACAAGTTCAAAAAAACTGGAAGCGGCAATACTAAACAGCGCGATCGCTCTATACTTGCGAAAGTAGCCGAGAATATCTCGAAAGGATGCCATGATGCCTCTGGAGTGGGTATTCTGGTTACAGTTTATAGCTGTAACAAAAAATAAACTTTTGCTACATCTTGTACTACAAATACTACACTCTTGAACTGGGATCAACTGACCCCCGCTATAGAGAACGGGTGCTATGGCTACTTCTTTGCAGAAATTTGCGGTCTTAGAGGTTATTCTTAGCCTTACAATGGTTAAATGCCAAGCAAGTTTTTGGAAATAGCAAGTCAGATCGAGATTATCGTTAGATAGTGGAGGCAACGACAGCCTTGACAGAAAGCCTCCGTAGATGCGGCTTTGTAAGTTAAACTGACAATTACGGGACTTGTCAATCACATGCTATAGAGGAAATCATCTATGCCGCCTACCCTACTGATTTCTAAAGAACTACCTACCCTGCAATACAATCTTAGCCGCGATCGCTTCGATACGAGTTGGCAAGCGCCCCTGTCTACCCTGCTAGGCTTAGGACGCGCTGCCGGAGCAGATTTCATCGAATTTTTCCTAGAGCGCGTCAACTATATCAGTTGTTTGGCAGAAGATGATGCCATCACCAGCATTTCGCCTCGACTTACGACTGGTGCCGGAGTCAGAGTTTTCCGAGGAAAAGCAGACTGTTACGTCAGTACCAACGACCTTTCCTTTGCCGGACTAAAAGCAGCGCTAGAAAAAGGGTTATCTATCCTGGGACTGCAACTTCCCGCACCGAATGCCTACGTCCCAGAAATTAATTTAGAGATGATAAGAGACTACGCCACCGTTAAAGGTAAAGAAGCGTGGCTTTCTCAATGCAGTTCGATGAAAGAAATGGGAGAAATTCTCCTAAATGCCAATCAGAAACTCAAGCAAAAAGCCTTCCACTCGCAATCTCGACGAGCGGTATATTTTCGCGATTGGCAAGAAGTTCTCGTCGCTGCCAGCGATGGAACCTTTGCTAGAGACATTCGCCTCAGCCAATCCGTCGGCTACAATCTCCTGTGTGCCGATGGCGCGCACCGTTCCTCGATAGGAAAGCGCGCTGGTAATACCAGCGACCCCAACTTTCTGCGAACTTGGAACTATGAAACCGTAGCTGAAGAAGTAGCGGAATCGGCTGGAAAGATGCTCTACGCAGACTATGTGGAGTCGGGAACTTATCCGATAATCATGGCAAACGAGTTTGGCGGTGTAATCTTCCACGAAGCCTGCGGACACCTTTTAGAAACCACCCAAATCGAACAGAAAACTACACCGTTTATCGACAAAAAGGGAGAGAAAATCGCCCATGAAAACTTAACCGCTTGGGATGAGGGAAGATCGGAAAATGCCTTTGGGACAATTGATATGGACGACGAAGGAATGCCTACTCAAAGAACTCTGTTGATCGAAAATGGCATTTTGAAAAACTTTTTAGCAGACCGTGCGGGTTCTATGCGCACGGGACATCCTCGCACGGGCAGCGGTCGCCGTCAAGACTATAAATATGCGGCAGCCTCACGGATGCGCAATACCTACATCGCACCGGGTAACTATTCCATCCACGACCTTTTTGCCTCGATAGACAAAGGCATCTACTGCAAACAGATGGGAGGTGGAAGCGTTGGTGCTACGGGAGAATTCAATTTTGCCGTTTCGGAAGCGTATTTAATTGAAAATGGCAAAATTACCCAACCTTTGAAGGGAGCGACTCTCATTGGCGAAGCGAAAGAGATTATGAATAAAATCTCGATGTGTTCGCAAGATTTAGGACTGGCAGCAGGTTTCTGCGGTTCCGTCAGCGGTAGTATCTACGTCACCGTCGGACAACCCCATCTTAAAGTGGATTCGATAACCGTAGGTGGAAGATAATTCTAAATTCTACAACTGACAACTGTACGGGCGGGTTTGGTCGGCGGCTATGTAACAAGACGCTCATTTTACAATTCAACCCGCTCCTACTGATAACTGATAACTGATTACTGATTACTGAAAATGCCTAACGTTATAGAAATAGCCAACTACGCTCAAGAAACTGCTCGCGAACTCGGCATTGAAAAATTCGATCTTTACGGTTCAGCCGTCGATAAAACTAGCGTGGAGGTTGCTTTTGGAGAACTCAAGCAAGTGCAAGCCTCCAATCGTTCTAGCATTATCGTACGGGTTTGGAACAAAGATAATACTTTAGGCGTGACTTCGACGACGGATGTAGACCCTCAAGGACTGAAATTAGCGCTGAAAACGGCTTACGAAGCCAGTTTCTTTGGGGCGAAAGAAAATGTGCCCGATTTCAGTTCGCAAGCCAAACAGCCAACAGCAGAAACTGACTGGGAGAAAGAAGCGCCTGCCCCAGTTTCAACCCTAATAGAAAAACTACTTGCGGCAGAAAAAGCCATAATAGAAGCTCATCCAGCCATTACAGGCGTTCCTGACAACGGTTTGGAGCAACGGGATGCGGAACGCTTCTATTTAAACAGCGATGGGGCAATGCGCCACGAATGTCGTTCCTATGCTTCTATCTATCTCTACAGCAAAACCGACCAAGAAGGGAAAAAGCCTCGCAGTGCGGGCACATTTAAAGTTAGCCGCAATTTGGCGCAACTAGACATCGATGGCTGTATCAAGGAAGTCATCGACAAAACCATTAGTCATTTAGATTATCAACCCATTCCCTCTGGAAAATACCGGGTTGTCTTTTCTCCAGGTGCTTTTTTAGGCATTTTGAGTGCGTTTTCTAACTTATTTAACGCTCAGAATATCTTAGATAAACAGAGTCTCTCGACACCGGAGTCGTTGGGCACACTTGTGGCTTCTCCCCTACTCTGCGTCAGCGATGATGCCTTGCATCCCGAAAATGTTTCAGCCGAAACATTCGATGGCGAAGGAACGCCAACTCGTCGCGTGGAACTGATTACCAATGGAGTACTCAGTAGCTTCCTCCACAGTACGGTAACGGCAAAACGAATGAATGCGCAACCGACGGGTCATGCCAACATTGGGGCGAAAGTTACGGTCGGTTCTCATTTTTATCACGTCTTTGCTGGCGAACCTGCTTTCCAAACCTATAGCTTGCAAGAAGCGGAGAATGTTATTTTCATCGACGAACTTCACGCGCTTCATTCGGGGGTTAATGCTTTGCAGGGGTCTTTTTCTTTGCCGTTTGATGGTTGGCTGGTGAATAAAGGCAAGTTAACCAGCATCGAAGCTGCAACCGTAGCAGGGGATTTTCTCGATCTCTTGAAGTCGATTATTTATGTCGAATCAGAGGTGGAGTTAACGCCAAGGGGGTTGAGTCCGAGAGTTTGGGTAGACGGACTATCGATTACAGGGCAATAGCTAGGGAATTAATTTCTTGGCGGGTGAGAGACTTTGGTAAGAAACATTAATTCGTTGTTTTCAGCAGTTACGCATTCAAACTTAATTTTATTACTGGAGAGCGATCGCTCCCGATGACAAGTAACATCTTTGAGTGCAACTTGGTATATCGCTCTAGCCCCTCACGAGTTCCATTTGTACGCGCCACAAACTCGCGTAGATTCCCTCTTTTTCTAATAATTCTTCGTGCGTTCCCCGTTCGACCAGCTTGCCGTACTCCATGACGTAAATGCAATCGGCATTGCGAATGGTAGAGAGGCGATGGGCGATCGCGATCGTGGTTCGATTTTGCGTAATTTTGTCTAAAGATTTTTGAATGGCGGCTTCGGTTTCGTTATCGACGGCAGAGGTGGCTTCGTCCAAAATTAGAATCGGGGGATTTTTTAAGATGGCACGCGCGATCGCAATTCTTTGTCTTTGTCCGCCCGATAGCTTCTGTCCCCGTTCTCCGACGATGGTGTCGTAACCCTTGGGCAGTTGCACAATAAAATCGTCTGCCTCAGCAATTTTAGCGGCGGCGATGACTTCTTCTAGAGAGGCATGGGGATTGCCATAGGCAATATTTTCTCGCACCGAACCGTGAAAGAGAAAGACATCTTGACTGACTAACCCGATCGCGCTTCGCAAATCCTGCAAGCGCAATTCTCGAATATCTATGCCATCCAAGGTAATTCTACCGCGATCGACCTCGTACAGTCGTAAGAGGAGCTTTACCAGCGTACTTTTTCCCGAACCCGTCGAACCAACTATCGCAGTGGTTTTGCCAGCAGGAATATGTAAAGAAAAGTTGGCAAGGATTGCGCTGCTTCCTGGATAGGCAAATGTTACTTCATCTAATTTGATATCTCCCTCGACTGACGAGAGGGGAAGGGCAATATTACCTGAATGAATTGCGATGGGAGTATCCAAAAGATTCATCACGCGCCTGGTAGAAGCCATTGCCCGCTGGTACAAATCTAGCGTTTGTCCTAAGCGAGTCAGGGGCCACAGCAAGCGTTGCACAAGAAATAATAGGGTACTGTATGCGCCGACAGCTAAACGACTGTCAATAACTTCTCTGCCGCCGTACAATAGCAAGGCAGTAAAACCAAATAAAATCGCAAAACGAATCAGAGGAACAAACGCTGCACTCAGCGCGATCGCGTTACTATTACTTTGACGATAGGCTTCGCTTTCTCCGCGCAAGCGTTCGATTTCGTACGATTCCGTCGTAAAGCTTTTAATTGTAGTAATCCCGCTCAAATTATTGGCTAAACGACTGTTGAGCAAGCTGGCTTTCTCGCGGACATCAGCATAACGAGGGGCAAGTAATTTTTGAAAGGCGATCGAACCCCATAAAATAATCGGAATGGGTAACATTGCCAACCAGGCGATATTGGGAGTCAGATAAAAGAAAGTACCAGAAATGATGAGAGAACTGGTAGTAACTTGTATAATCTCGTTTGCCCCAATATCTAAAAAGCGTTCGAGTTGATTGATATCATCGTTGAGGATTGCTTGCAATCCTCCCATACTGCGTTCTTCAAAATAAGCTAATTCTAGCTCTTGCAAGTGAGTGTAGGCATCGAGACGAAGATCGTGTTGAATATTTTGGGCAAGATTTCTCCAGAGGCGATCGTAAGCATATTCAAACAGCGACTCCAAACACCAAATCACAAAATTGAGCAGCGATAAAACCAGAATTTGATTAAACAGATCTGTAACGCCAAATTTAGCCAGAATCGAGTTTTTTCCTGCAACTATCACGTCTACTGCCAGACCGATAATTGCAGGGGGTGCTAGATCGAATAATTTATTTAAGATCGAACAAATTGTCGCCTGCCAAATTAACGGATGATATTTGCGTCCATACTTGAATAGACGTTGTAGAGGATGTCGCGATCGCTGAATTTTAGACATAATTGCTAATTATAATTTCTTCTAGGCTAGCTATTTCAAGGGTCATCCCCTTTCTCTGTTCGCGATCGCGAACCCAATAAAAAAGCTCTCATCCCGATCGACTTCGGACAACTGAAAGGAGAATTGCTAAAAATCGATAGTACTCAATCTGTTTGTGTCGCCTATGTTCTCGTCCATTACTAAGATAAAATTATCCCCTTCCTCAGAGAACTCAGGAAAGGGGATTGTAGTTAGAGAAGATCGGTTGCCTGCCTAGCAGGCACTGCCTGCTAAGCCGAAAGATTAGTAATCGAAGTCGCCACCGCCAGCAGCGCCAGCACCAGCAGGAGCTTTATCCTTTTCGGGTTTATCGACGACGATGCACTCGGTGGTCAGCACCATGCCTGCAATAGAAGCAGCATTTTGCAGAGCAGAGCGAGTGACTTTAGCGGGATCGACGATGCCAGCTTCAAACATATCGACGAACGTGCCTTTAGCAGCATCGAAGCCGACGTTGAACTCTTTCTCTTTAACGCGCTCGGCAATTACCGCACCATTTTGACCTGCATTTTCAGCAATGCGTTTCAAAGGAGCGGAGAGAGCGCGAGCAACGATCATAGCGCCCGTCAACTCTTCATTAGCAAGGTTCTTGGTTGCCCACTCTTCGAGTTGGGGAGTAAGATGCGCCAAAGTAGTGCCGCCGCCAGGAACGATCCCTTCTTCAACGGCTGCCTTGGTCGCGTTGATCGCGTCTTCCAGGCGCAGCTTCTTGTCTTTCATTTCAGTTTCGGTAGCTGCACCGACTTTGATTACGGCTACGCCGCCAGCCAGCTTAGCCAGACGCTCTTGTAGTTTCTCCTTATCGTAGGAGGATTCTGTCTCTTCGATTTGACGGCGAATTTGCTCGCAGCGAGCCTTAACGGCTTTTTCGTTACCTTCAGCAACGATGGTGGTGTTGTCTTTGGTAATGGTGACGCGGCGAGCTTTGCCGAGCATCTCAACCTTGGTGTTTTCTAGTTTTAGACCCGCATCTTCGCTAATGACTTGACCGCCAGTGAGAATGGCGATGTCTTCGAGCATTTGCTTGCGGCGATCGCCAAAGCCCGGAGCCTTAACAGCAGCAACATTCAGGACTCCGCGCAGGCGGTTGACGACCAGGGTAGCGAGGGCTTCTTTTTCGATATCCTCAGCAATAATCAGTAAAGGTTTGCCTTGACGGGCAACTTGTTCGAGTACGGGAACGAGGTCTTGAACGAGGGCAATTTTCTTGTCGGTAATTAAGATCAGAGGCTCGTCCATTACCGCTTCCATGCGCTCGGTATCGGTGACGAAGTAGGGAGAGATATAGCCCTTATCGAAGCGCATCCCCTCGGTGATTTCCAGTTCGGTAGTCATAGACTTACCTTCTTCGAGAGAGATAACACCTTCTTTGCCCACTTTGTCCATGGCACTGGCAATCATCTGACCGACTTCTTCGTCGTTACCAGCAGAGATAGAACCAACTTGAGCGATCGCTTTAGAATCTTCTACTGATATAGCGTGTTCGGCAATTCTTTCTACAAGAAATTCCGTTGCTTTTTCAATCCCGCGCTTGATAGCGATGGGGTTAGCGCCAGCAGCAACGTTGCGCAAGCCTTCTTTAACCATGGCGTGAGCGAGTACGGTAGCGGTTGTGGTTCCGTCCCCAGCTACGTCGTTAGTTTTGGAGGCTGCCTGACGAATCAAAGAAACGCCCGTATTTTCGATGTGGTCTTCGAGTTCGATTTCCTTAGCGATGGTAATCCCATCGTTGACGATCTGAGGAGCGCCGAATTTCTTCTCTAGTACGACGTTACGTCCCTTTGGACCCAAAGTAATAGCGACAGCTTCATTTAAGATATCAATTCCTCGCTCAAGAGCGCGACGAGCTTCGTCATTGTAGATGATGGATTTAGCCATAAGTTATGCCTCTTGCAAATGGATTTAGCGAACTTCGTTGTAAGTGGTGATAGTTAGCGAGCTATTAAAATTCAGTAATAGTTAGGAAACGATTGCTAAAATATCTTTCTCGGATAGCAAAACGTAGTCTTCGCCGCCGAGTTTCACATCGGTGCCAGCATACTTAGAGTAGAGAACTTTGTCTCCAACTTTCACTTCTGGCTCGGAACGACTGCCATCGTCGTTGCGCTTGCCGGGACCGACAGCAACGACTTCACCAATTTGGGGCTTCTCCTTAGCCGTGTCGGGTAGGAGAATCCCGCCAGCGGTTCTTTCTTCAGATGGGCTAACTTTTACGAAAACGCGATCGCCCAATGGTTTAACTGTCGATACGCTAATGCTAATTGCTGCCATGGAAAATCCTCCAGATTACTAGAATTGGTCGGTGCTATATTTCATGTTTAGCACTCTCACCTTCCGAGTGCTAATTTAGCGAAACAGGATAGCTCGTGGCAACTCCTACTTGAGTACGGGTTTCCGAACTTCAGTAGCAATAGAGATGACAAAATAAAAGACCGACGTGTCAATCGGGCACAATCGCTTCGTTTTGACTCTCTGCCGCCTAAACTATTAAGCTAGATGTTTTTTGGGTTACCGGCTAAAAGTAGAGACGAAAATTGATGTTTTCCATTTTATCTAACCTTCTTTATACGAGCTTCATATTTGCCCGGGTTCCCCCGACAACAGCCCCTCAACCTCAGGAAATCGTGCAGCCGCAACCAGTACGTCCCTTACCGGGACAGCTCAATAAAATTCCTGTTTTTAACAGCAACAGTCCAGAATTAGTAGTCAATGAAGGGATTTTACTCTCTACTTTTCCGCCCCAAGGAAAAGCCAATCCCTCTGCCCATTTAAATTTTTCTTTTCAAGGATATTTTGATGTTTTTGCCCATCACGTCGCTAAGGCACCAACCCCAGAAGATTTGCGGACGTTGTACTTAGGAATAATTTTGCACAATCCAACTCAAAAACCAGTCACGGTCGATATTCTGCAAGCAGCTAGCTATTTGAGTCAGCCAGATGCTCCATTTGTTGAGTTACCCCCTCAAGTCGAAGATCCCGAAGGAGAGATTTATGCGGGTCCTGGAAGTCGAGTTATGGGCGATATTCTGAGGAATCGCCATCAAGCGATTTTTCCGCGTCAAATCGTCATTCCTGCCGGAGAAAGTCGGATGCTGATGAATTTACCGATTCCGGTACGGGAGCTAGACCCCCCCATTGAACGGTCGTTCTACCTACATGCGATTGCGGAGTAATGGCGAGATTTATGCAGCAAGTCTGGCTAGGTTTGCCCCAGTGGACGCGGCAGGAAAAGAAAGAAAACCGACGTTAAAAGAATGGGAAAATTTACTGGAGAAGGGAGAATTAGCCACTCCGCGCGATCGCGCTCCGTCGGCTCCCGATGCGACTGATAATATTGTCTACGGTCGGGTGGCGGGAGTTGCCCAAGGTTCTATCTGGAAAGCGAGATTGCTCGATCCGGCCGCTTTAGACCTCACGATTCCGGCGCAAGGCGAAGCTTTTTCCTATGGGTTGAGTACGCTAGAGGGCGGGCGATTGGGAACCCATCAAAGTCAGAGTGCTCCCATGTTAGTTCGCTATCCCGATACAGCGTATGAGGCGCATGGAAACTACGGAGTGCAATATAGTCTGACTTTACCCCTGCGCAACCCTACACAAGAAAGTCAAACTGTTGCGATCTCCGTGCAAACGCCGATTAAACAAGACCAATTGAAAGAAGGATTGCGTTTTCTCGAACCTCCTGCCCAGCAAGTGTTTTTTCGAGGTTCCCTAAAGATTAGCTATACAGATGATAATGGAGAATACCGCACTCGCTATTTTCATTTAGTTCAAAGACGAGGGCAAGAGGGAGAACCGTTGGTTACAGTCAATATCCCTGCTAATGATTGGCGTATAGTGCAAGTGGATTTTCTGTATCCTCCCGATGCAACGCCGCCGCAGGTTTTGACAATTAAGACGCTTGATTAATCTGAATTTGGAGAAGTTGACGAACATTCCCCATCCACAATCAGATATTGCTTTCGCCAAATTGTGATTACGAACCATGCCTTTGACATTAAGATTCTCTACTTTTATACGCTGTGGTCAAATTGAGTGTATGCGATAAACTAATCTGGGAATATTTTGGCGATCGCGATCGAGATCGTCCGATAGGGCAAGGAATCGAGCAACTAAACGAGGTTTTTGCCGCGACTCCCGATTTAATCGGCATAGAATAAAGTCAGACAAACTTAGACACTATCTTGATGTCTTATTTCTGCTTCACTCAGAGTCACTGAAACTTAAGTTAGTTTCTGTAACAACCTCTGTCCACAGACTGACAGACAAAGGCAGCACCTACAGAGGTATTCAATTAGGAAAATAGTCGTCCGAAAGCGTTTCCAGAATAGAAAAAGGAGATTGTTCGGGAAAAGTTGCGATCGCTAATCCGGTTTCAGAAGCAGCATCTCGTCTGGCTTTCTGATAGCATTGCTCAAAAGTCTCTTCCAAAGTTGGCTTTAAGCTAGGGCTATCTAGCAAGAGTTTTTCTATCTGTCTTCTTTGCTCAATAATAGCGCTAATCCAACTATTTGAGCGGTAGGATGCTTGATATTTCCATTTGAGCAGATGCATCAACAACACGATAAGACGGTTGTATAATTCTCGCTTTTCACTCCTGCCCATGCTTTCTATTTCTTCTACTAAATTATCGATGTCTAGATTGCTAAAATCGCGATCGCGTAATTTCTGAGCCGTTCCTTTTAGCCACAAGTAAAAGTCTTTATCGTAAAGAGAGTTAACCATAATTCCACCTCTAGGCAATAGTCAGTTCGGACAGCGGCACAAGCCGATCGATTCTAAGTCTGCCATATCGCCACGGATAGCTAACACTTCTAACGCTCCCCAAGATTCGATGTAAGCAGGAGCTTCATGGGGATGGCAGATTTCGCGCATTTGTTGAGTTGCTCAATCAAGTAATCTGACGGCATTCCATGCTTAGAGGATGTTTGGAAAGTAGCAAAAAGCACAAGGGTAGAAAAAAGCTCCCTAGACTATAGGCTGAAATATTGTTGAAAGTCTATACAACTATCTAGGAAGCGATGGCTCTAGCCTACACCACCGAACTAACATTGGCGACTCCTCAAGCATCTCCTCCCTCGCCTTATGGCATTGGTCGGAGATCCCTTCGTTGTCGCCCGCCAGAGCAATCCCATCACCGATTCGGAGTACCGAATTCAGTGGGGACTTACGGCAATTAAGTTAATAATGAAATAGCCCTGCTTTTCCACACTGCTTTCCCTTGCTAGTTACCATATAAGAAGAAATATTAAGAAATACTAAGATCAAAAGATGCCAAGTAGCCAAGGCAGTCATGAACAAACCCGCGTTCTTGTCGTCGGTGCAGGCATCGGCGGACTAACCGCAGGCGCACTGCTTGCCCGTCGAGGCTACAAAGTCACTATTTTCGACCAAGCCTTTGTACCGGGGGGATGCGCCTCTACCTTCAAACGTCGCGGCTTTACGTTCGATGTCGGGGCAACTCAGGTAGCTGGATTAGAGCCAGGAGGCATTCATCATCGGATTTTTGCAGAACTGGGAGTCGAATTGCCTGCCGCTACTACTTGCGATCCCGCTTGTGTCGTATTTTTACCGGGAGAAAAAGAACCGATTAACGTCTGGCGAGATCCTCAAAAGTGGCATGCCGAAAGACAGCGACAGTTTCCTGGAAGCGAACCTTTCTGGCAGTTAATAGCAAGATTATTTCGGGCAAGTTGGAAGTTTCAATCCCGCGATCCTGTTTTGCCGCCTCGCAATCTCTGGGATTTATGGCGGTTGCTCTCGGCAGTGCGACTGGATACCTTAATTACCGTGCCGTTTACGCTAATGACGGTGGGAGATGCCTTGCGGTTGTACGGGTTGCACAAAGATAAGCGTCTCAAGAAATTTCTCGATTTGCAACTGAAGCTGTATTCCCAAGTGGATGCCGATGAAACGGCACTCTTGTACGCAGCGACGGCATTGGCAGTTTCTCAGGAACCCCAGGGCTTGTTTCACCTTCAAGGTAGCATGCAAGTATTAAGCGATCGCCTGGTAGAAGCCCTGGAAAAATACGGCGGTAAATTATTTATGCGCCATAGTGTCGAACAGATTTACACCAAATCCGGACGGGTTACTGGCGTAAAAGTTCGCCACCTCAAAACCAACCAAGTCTGGACGCAAGAAGCCGATATTATCGTTGCCAACGTCACAGTCCGGAATTTAGTCCAACTATTACCGATGACTAATGACCAAGGACAAAGGACAAATAACTATAAGCGTCGCGTCGATAAACTCCCAGAAGCTTCGGGAGCATTTGTAGTTTATCTAGGAGTAGATCGCAGTGCCATCCCAGAAGGCTGTCCGCCACACTTGCAGTTTCTCTACGACTACAACGGACCTATCGGCGAGAATAATTCGCTGTTTGTCTCGGTCAGCAAACCGGGGGACGGACGTGCACCAGAAGGAAAAGCGACAATTATTGCCTCGTCTTTTACGGATACCCAGCTCTGGTGGCAGAAAACCAAAGAAGATTATAAGGCTCTAAAAGAACAATATACCCAAGAAGCGATCGCGCGCTTAGGAGAGTACTTTCATCTGACCCCAGAAACTATCGTGCATCAAGAAGCTGCCACCCCCAGAACCTTTGCCCGCTTTACGGCGCGAGAGAAAGGGATGGTCGGCGGAGTCGGTCAGCGAATTTCTACCTTTGGTCCTTTTGGTATTGCCACTCGCACCCCAATTAAAAACCTCTGGTTAGCAGGCGATTCTACCCACCCAGGAGAAGGAACGGCAGGAGTCAGTTATTCTGCCCTTACAGTCGTACAACAAATTGAGGCGAGATCGTAACTAAATTTGCGATCGATTTTTACTACAGAAGGCGTTGCCATCCCCCTAGGGATTAATTTGTTGCAGGAATTTTTGAATTTGGTATGACTTCAATAATCTAGGATGTCAAGTTAATATAATCTGTAAACCCTTAACTATTGAATAAGGAAAAATTTGGACTGATGTTTTTAACTACCGTTATCCTAAACTTTATTCAGATCTACACGTTACTAATATTTATTCGTATTCTGCTAACTTGGTTTCAAACGGCAGGTTGGGCTTATCAAGGCATATCTTTTCTAAGTCCCATTACTGACCCCTATCTCAATCTTTTCCGTTCCCTCATCCCACCGCTAGGCGGAATCGATTTTTCTCCGTGGTTGGCAATTATCGTTTTACAAGTCGTCGGGCAATTGCTAGTGCAAGTTGTCAGTCGAGGAGCCTACAGTTTCGGCTAATTTCTAGTCAAGTCGCTGAATATTGGGGCGGACGCTGCCACTAAAACCAGAGGCTTTAAACTGTTCCAACTTTAAAGGTGTCGGTTGATTGGCAGGAACTGAAATTCTAACTTCAAAATTACTGATGCCGGGCGGAACTTCAGGTATCGAGCCAATGCGACCTCGGTTTTGCAAAGCAGGTTCGCCATTGGCATCGTAGATGCGACCGAAAACGTCTGCATCGTAAACGGTTTTACCAGAAGGATTCTTGGCTTTACCCGTTATCATAAAGCAGTTGGCAGGGTCGCTCGATCCGCCACTGGTAACGTTTCCCTCAGCAAATTCGGGAGGACAATCAGTGTAAGAGATATCGAAGAGTTGAATTTGGGTCAGTGCTAAAGCGGCAGGAGTTGCTATCCAACTAAAAATCCACAACAAGCCAGAAACAACTATAACAGTTAAAGCGCGAAATCCCATAGACTGTAAGACTAGATAACGTTTGTTCGTCTTTCAGCTTAGCGCGAATCGTTGATGAAGTTAAGTCGTACCGCTATTCGAGATCTTGGCGACGAAACGATCGCCCGCAAGGGGATGGCAATGCCTAACCCATGCTCAAGAATTAGCTTGCCCAAAAAGCTATGAACCAAGCTGAGATTGAGGCAGCACTAAAAGCCGCATTTCTTCAATGCGAACAAGCGTTTTTGCCGCTGACAGACAGGCAAAAAGAAATTTTGCTCAAAGTGACTGTCGAAAAACTAACAACTCAGCCAAATATTGAGGACAACCCCCTCGACGAATTAACATTAGAACAACGTCAGACTTTATTAGAATTCATACAAGATCGGCAACGGCAAAATCAAGACTGGAAAATTACGTTACTTAATGATTGGCTGAATAATCGCGATTCCGGCGCCGTTCAATTTATCCGCGACGAATATGGGTTTGGTTGGCTAAGTCGAGTTCAGCCAATTCATCTGGCAAAATACAAACAACAGCTAACCGACGAAACGCTCAAAGTTGGCGATCGCATTGAGGTTTGCAACGCTCTATGGGAGTGGGTTCAACCAGAAGATTCCGCTAGTTACGAGTGGTTTCCCTGCCAGGTAATCGACATTTCTGAAGTTTCTGATGGCGATTCGAGTTATACCAATTGTATCGTTCGCTTTGAGAACGGTTTAGAATTTGAAATCCAAGGAATCGATCGATGGAATCGTAATAATTGGCGATTTCCAGAACCATAAACAAGGAAAAAGGTAAAGAGTAAAAGGCAAAAATCAAAAATGGAATCTCAAACAAGTTCTCAAGATAAAAACTATGAAGTCTGGAAAAACGCCGAACTATCAAAAGCTTTTTTAGAAGGAGTGCGAGGAGCCATTCCTCTAGCAGCAGAGCAAATCGATATTCTCCTTCGGGTTATTCAATTAACTCAAACTAAGGTAGAAAATTTCTTAGATTTAGGCTGCGGAAACGGGATTTTAGGTCGGTCGATTTATCAACACTATCCCAAAGCTAAAGGCAGTTTTTTAGATATTTCTGAAAATATGCTACGAGCAGCTAAAAATAATCTGAAAATGGAGAGTAACAATTCTGTTTTTATTCTTCAAGATTTTGGTAAAAAAGAATGGCTTAATTCAGTCACTCAAGAAGCTCCTTTTGATGTTATTGTTTCTGGCTTTGCTATTCATCACTTATCCGATGAGAGAAAGAAAGAACTTTATCAAGAGATTTATCAAATTCTCAAACCGGGTGGAGTATTTCTAAATTTAGAACATGTTGCTTCTCAATCGAAACTAGGAGAAGAGGGTTTCGATCGCTTATTTGTCGATGCACTTTGTTCTTTTCATCAAAAGCAAGGTTCACAGCAGTCTAGAGAAGAAATCGCTCGACAATACTATAATCGCTCCGATAAAACTGCGAATATATTAACCCTTGTAGAAACTCAGTGTCAGTGGCTTAGAGAAATTGGTTTTGTCGATGTGGATTGTTTTATGAAAGTTTTTGAGATTGCCTTATTTGGAGGATTGCGAGCCAAAAACAGTTAGGCTTGTAGCAGATCTATTTGATTCTAGTAGCCAGATAATCAATTCTCTATCTCAGACTTGTCCCTTTGGCATCAACGCCTAGAACTAAAGTTCTAGGCTCAAAGCTCAACTCGATTAAAATCGACTGAAATTCCTATCGGATCTTTTTTTATAAGACTTTTTTGAATTGCAAATTGTGAACTGACGCACACACTCCGTAAGCCGTAATACCATTTCTAAAAAAGAACGCTACAGATGCTCAATGCGAATTGTTAATTGTTAATTATTAATTGTGAATTGTATAAGATGTTTTGCCTAGCGATCGCGACGCTCAACATAACATACTATACTTTTGGGATAACCTGTAATGAAACAAAAGGCTAGTGATAGTTAATGGAGCAAAAGGCTACTGATTACGGAATCGTACTGGTAACGGCTTCTTCTCAAGCAGAAGGAGAAGCGATCGCATCGGCTTTGGTAGAGTTGAAATTAGCTGCTTGCGTTACCTTGCTGCCAGTGCGATCGATTTACACTTGGCAGGGCCAGGTTAATTCAGAAGAAGAATGGCAGTTGCTTATTAAAACCAATCTATCTCGGTTTTCAGTGCTAGAGGCAAAAATTAAAGAACTACACTCCTACCAAGTGCCAGAAATTATTGCTTTGCCAATTGTAGCGGGTTCTCAGTCTTACTTGAATTGGATTGGCGAGAATGTGCGGTCTTAGTTAACCGGGATCTTGCATCATTCTCAACAACTGTTCTTGTAATTAATTTCCTGTCTGCTCGAAAAAGTCTTCCAAAGAAGACCCAATAGGAATTTCAGTCTATTTAATTAATAGCTCCCCTAGTGCCGACCTTCAATCAAATCGCCTAAATCAATCAAACTAATTCAAGCAACGAAATGATTGACGTATCTGACGAAACTTAAGCACGAAATTTCACTCTTTATAATTGAAAGGCAATGTTGCCGACTGGCTAGTCAGACTGTTACAAAGGGTGGAAAAGGCTTATGATGACAGACAAATCCGATTCAGACAAGGAAAATAACGAACCGGAAGTCAAGTTAACTCAAAAGCCAGATCCAAAACTCCCTAAAAGATCGCAATGGAAGCGGCGCTTGTCGGTCTGGGGCGGAAGTCTCGTCTTGGTCAGTCTCGGTGGCGGACTTGCCTACGGATGGTTTTTTATTCAGCGCCAGCTAGTTCCTCTAGTAGAGGAGGAACTGACAGATTTTCTCAATCGCCCAGTCAAACTCGGTTCGCTTGAGGGCATTTCGCTATTTGGCGCGCGCTTAGGTGCTAGCGAAATCTTATCGACTCCCACCGATCCCGCTAAAGTTTCTATTACTGCTGTAGACGTAACCTTCGATCCCTTCCTATTACTTGCCAAAAGAGAATTACAGCTTAACGTTACTGCGATTCAACCCAATATTTATCTAGAACAAGGCAAAAAAAGAAATTGGTTGGTAACTCAGTTTGATTCAACCAAAAGAGAGGGTTCGGAAGGCCGATTCAAAGTGAACGTCAAGACTCTGCAACTGCAAGACGCACAAATCATCTTAGCAGCGCGATCGCCAGCAGGTAAACTACAAAAGCCCGTCAAGATATTAATCGATACGGGAAAAGCAGAGTTTATCGATGCCGGGAAAATTATCGAGTTTGACTTATCGGGAGAACTCGCCAATGGAGGAGAACTTGAGGTTTCAGGAGTTGGCATTCCAAAAACAGAAGCGATTAACCTAATCGTTCGGGGAAATAAGCTGCAAGCGTCTGATGTCGATAATTTGCTCGCCCTTCCTTTCGATATTTCAATGGGAACAATCGGTGCCAACCTAGAAGTCAAACTTAGACCCAAACAAATTCCTCGCGTCAATGGGGTTGCCAGCCTGCAAGAAGTAACCGCACAGATCTCCGCACTGACCCAACCCTTTACTCGCAGCAACGGTCAACTGCGCTTTCAGGGAACCGAGATTCGCCTAGAAAATGTCACTTCTGTTTTTGGATCTATTCCTGGGGTTGCTAATGGGACTATCAACCTGCAAAAAGGCTATGCGCTGACCGCAAAAACGCAACCTATTCGAATACAACAAGTTATTGAGGCATTAAAGCTGCAAAAACCATCCGTACCAATTTTAGGAGAAATTCAAGCCGACATTAGGGTTTCGGGATGGATCGATCGCCCGCAACTGACTCTCGACGTGGTTACAACTAAACAAACTCGCGTCGATCGCGTAGACTTTCGCCCCGGTAGCCGCGCCAATTTACAACTAATCGACTCTAATCTTTTTATTGACAGATTTCAAGCCGTCCCTACCGTAGGCGGAAAGTTAACGGGGACGGGAAGGGTTCAGTTTGAAAGTCAGAAGTCGGAAGTCGGAAATCAGAAGGCACAGGGGAAGGGACAGGATTCCAAATACATTTTCGACCTTCAGGCGACTAACGTTCCAGCCCAAGCGATCGCTCGCCTCTATCAAACCCATTTACCTGTCAATCCCGGACTGGTTTCCGGTCAAGCACGGTTTTTAGGAACGCTAGAAAATCCAGAAAAGCTGCAAGCAACTGGTTTGGCTAATTTCCGATTGGGTGGCGGAAGCGTCAGCGCCAGGAATTTTCAATTTGCCAACCGACGCTGGCAAGGAAACGTGCAAACTTTTGGCGTTAGTTTAGCGAGTTTGAATCCAGCTTTGCCGCCTCAACTCCATCAAGGGCGTTTAACTGGTGCGTTCGCCGTTGCTGGAATGCTCGATTCTTTTCGACCAGAGACTATTCGCGCCACGGGATCGGCTAGCATTGCGATCGCGCAAGGGGTAGCAACCGCAAACGAGCTAACCCTGGCAAATGGACGCTGGACAAGCGATCTAAAAGCGCAAGGCATCCAAGTTACCGAACTTTTTCCGAACGTTCCTTCAGAATTTGCAGGGATCCTCAATGGAACTTTTAACCTAGCAGGAAGGGTAGAGGATTTACTGAAAACTGTTCGAGGAAATGGAACGGCGAATCTAGCCCTATCGAAAGGCGCGATCGCGGCAGAGAATTTACAACTAGCTGATGGCAAATTCAAGGCAGCAGTCATTCCCGATGGAGTTGCGTTAAAACAGTTCTCCAAGGACGGACGGGGAACTTTAGCAGGAAAATTGCAGGTTCTTGGCCCTATAGAAAATCCCACTCTTAAAGACATTCAAGCCAGTGGGGAATTGAAATTTAGCCACGGCATCGGCGCGATCGCGCAACCGTTGACGACAGCTATAAGCTGGAACGGTCGGCGATTGGACATTCAACAAGCCACGGCTAAGGGAATTCAGGCTAGCGGATGGGCAGACATTGCTACCGAGCGACTGGGAACTCCTAGTGCGATCGAACGATTCGAGTTACAAGTAGCTGCTAATAGAGCCGATCTGAAGGCTTTTTCTCTCTTTGTGCCAGCCAGTTTGGCTAGGTTCGATTATTCGGGCAGCTTGGATTTTAAGGGCACGATCGCGGGAACGCTGCGATCGCCCAAGATTAATGGAAATTTAGCAATCGGTAATCTGCAAGTTGCAGGGCTTGAATTCGATCGCTCTCTTAAAGGAACGGTCAAAGAACTGCCAGAAAAGGGAATAGAGCTTGCGCTAGCAGGCAGAGAAGACGAAATTCAACTAGCACTCGACCCTAAATACCAGCCCGTCTCTTTCGATCTGACGTTAGATCGGATGAGCGTTAGGGGCACTCGGAAAAACGAATGGCTTCAGATAGAGGCAGATAATGTACGAGTTGGCTTATTCAAAAACATAGCCACAACCTCCCAATTCGCTTTACCCGAAACCTTGCTCGCCCAACCGCTGTCAGGAGAACTATCGGGCGACTTTGCCTTCAATCTCAACACCTCAGAACTATCTGGAGAGCAAGTGAAAATTGCCAATCCTCGTTTTGGCAGTCTCAGCGGCGATCGCTTAACCGCCAACTTCCGCTATTTAGATGGCAATTTTATCCTCCAAAATGCTCGATTACAAAAAAATGACAGTCAATATCTCCTCAACGGCAGTCTGACGAACGCGCAACGAGGTTCGCAATGGCAAGCCGAAGTTGCCGTTTCTGGCGGAAAAATCCAAGACGTTCTCGAAACCCTACAAATCTTTGAATTATCGGACTTAACGCGCGGACTCAAAGCCCCCGATTACGATAAAGCAGCCGATCTTTATGAAGTCGGAAGTCGGCGCTGCTCGGACGCTACCGCTACGTGCGCGGCGGAGTCGGAAGTGAAGTTCCAAGGCAGGAGTCAGAATACAGAAATCCAGAAATCTCCAGTCCCCAATCATCCCCTTTTCTCCGTCGGCACGCCAGAAACCTCTATACTAAACCAACTGAGCCATATCTCAGAAATTGAAACGCTCTTAAGAAGACAGCGCAAACAACGCCAAGAAGCTTCTCCTTTGCCAGAATTGGCAGAATTAAAAGGTACTTTTGATGGCAATCTCGTCGTCAGCAATGCTCCCAATAGCGGTTTAAAAGCCTCTTTTGACTTTCAAGGGAAGGGGTGGCAGTGGCGAGATTTTGCCTTTAGCCAGATCGATCTCAAAGGCGGCTTTCATAATGGGATCGTCTCGCTGGCACCCTTGAAAATTCAATCGGGAGAAAGTCTATTTGCTTTCTCTGGCAGCATAGGAGGCAAGATTCCCTCCGGTCAACTACAACTGGCAAACGTGCCCATCCAACTGCTCTCAGAATTTGTCGATTTGCCGCCAACCGTTACGTTTGGGGGGCTGCTCAACGGAGATGTGAAGCTCGGAGGCAGTCGAGATAATCCGCAAGCAACGGGAGAATTGGCGATCGCCAAGGCAACCATCAATAAAACTGCGCTTTCTACCACCCAAGGCAGTTTTACCTACGACAACGGTCGCCTGAATTTTCAAGCCAGCAGTAAACTAAATCACCAAGCTCAGCCAATAATTCTACAAGGCTCTATTCCCTATCAAATGCCTTTTTCCACCGTCAAACTAGACAGCGATCGCCTGCAACTAAATCTGCAAGTGAAAAACGAAGGAATGGCACTGTTGGATATTCTCAGCAAAGATGCCCTCTCCTGGATTGATGGCGAGGGAGAGATAGCGCTGGATATTTCTGGTCGATTCGATCGCCAACTTGGTCGTCCCAGTCAGTTACGAGCAGAAGGAATCGCTACGTTTAACAATGCGACGATAGGCGCTCAAGTTATTCCCGAAGAGCCTTTAACTGAAGTTAACGGTAAAATTCTTTTCAATTTTGACCGCCTTGAGGTAGAAAGTCTCAAAGGAAAATTTGGCGGCGGTGAAGTCGCGGTAGCTGGCACTTTACCCCTCGTCGAATCTACGCCCCAGCTAAATCCTCTAACAGTGACTCTAGATAACCTCGCTCTTAACCTCAAAGGACTCTATCGAGGCGGCGTGCGAGGGGAAGTCGCGATTGCGGGGAGCGTCCTAGAACCGGAGATTGGTGGCAAACTGAGATTATTTGACGGTCAAGTTCTTTTGGGAGAAGAAAACGCTACGGAAAACGGCGGCAAGGGAAATGGCGGCGATAACGGTGAATTTGGCTTTAAATCAATGGAATTCGATCGTCTGCAACTCACCTTAGCCGACAATATCCAAATCGTGCGACCTCCCGTTTTAAATTTCTTGGCATCGGGGAGTTTGACCTTAAATGGCAACCTTTCTCAACCCCGCCCGCAAGGTAAAATTACGCTCAAAAGTGGTCAAGTCAACCTCTTCGCTTCCCAGTTCCGTTTGGATAAAGGAGCGGACAACAGCGCTCAGTTTTCTCCCAAGAGGGGGCTAGACCCCTATTTGAACGTTCAGCTATTGACTTCAGCAACCGAGACAACCCGCGACCCAGTACTGACCAATCCTTCCTCGACTGAAATTATCGATCCGTTTACGGCTAGCTTAGATAGTTTGCAAACCGTTCGCATTCGAGCCAGGATACAAGGGTATGCCAGTCAACTGACCAATAGCCTCGAACTTACCAGCACTCCTCCTCGCACTCAGCGAGAGATTATCGCGCTTTTAGGCGGAGGTTTTGTCAATACTCTCGGTCGCGGCGATACCACCCTGGGTTTGACTAATTTAGCTGGGTCAGCCGTCTCTGGAACGATACAAAACGCGATGAGCGATCGCTTGGGTCTTAGCGAGTTTCGCATCTTCTCAACGCCTTTAATTGACGAACAAGAGCGAATCTCCAGAAATCAAATCGGGATAGCGGCTGAAGCCGGAATCGATCTCACAAAAGATGTTTCTTTCTCCGCCATGAAAATTTTGAATACTGACCGACTGCCTCAGTTTGGGCTTCAATACCGCATCAATGGCAATACCGTAATCCGAGGCTCTACTAATTTCTCGGATGATAGCAGGGCTATTATCGAATACGAACAACGATTCTAATAAGGCTTGAGGAAAACATAAATCGATTCACCAACCATAACTTACTTATGTTTGAGAATTTTGTCAATAGATCGAGAGTTCATTCTTGCTTTCGCCCAGCCGGGCGGAAGCCCAAAACCCACGATTACAGCCCCTCTATCTGGGGAGACGATTACATCTTTGAACCCATCGAGGAAGGAAATAAGGGTTATATGACAGGACGAGGACAAGGAATAGAAGGCGGCGATTGCCTGATCCTGTCAAATGGCTTTGACTTTTGTTGCTATCGGGTTGAGACAATTAATTACTATGCCAATCCGCCAGATATGTGGATAGCATTACTCAAGCTGGCGGATCGCAATTGGTAGGCTAGAACTCAAAGCTTCCTTCACTGGTTCCTTCGTGAACCGTTTTCACCCATTTGAGCCGCTTTGGTCGCACGGACATGCGAGCTGTTATGCTGGGGATAATCGCCAGCCAATGGAGCATGTAAATCGTGCCCCGCAGGGTTTGCCAGGTAATGGTCGCTAGATTGAAAAAGCTTAATTTTTCCTCGCTGCAAGTTCGACGCAATCCTACCAACATTCCCAAAAATGCGAGAGAAATTGTAAAGCCTGTTAACGGACTCAGCATTGGCAAGCGATGGCGAGCGATCGCCATCACAAAGTCCGGTACGGCTGCGGTTGGGAGAATATATTGCGTCAACGCGAAGTAAAGCAGATCGAGCTTTTTCCTCAATCCCATCCGCTGGCTGAGAATCAAGCGCCAATAGTCGAGATAGCGCTGATATCCGCCCTCTGCCCAACGGTTGCGCTGGTGCCACAAGGCGATCGCGCTGGTAACGCCTTCCTCTTCTACAGCCGGATCGAGCAAAAAGCCAATTTTCCAATTATCCAAGTGCAGGCGAATCGTTAAATCGAGATCGTCGGTGATGGTCTGTTCGTTCCAACCGCCGCACCGTTGCAGGGCGCTACGACGAGCAAATTGACCGTTTCCCCGCAGTTCGCCGATGCCTCCGACTGCGATGCGCTGCTGCTGATAATAGCTATCTAGCGCCATTTCCGTCATTTGTCCCCGCGTCCAGAAATTGACGGCGCTGTTGGCGATCGCTTTGCGTACCTGGACTGCGCCTATCTCTTGTGCTTCAAATATTGGCAGTACCCGTCTGAGCAAGTCTGGCGTGATTTTTGCATCTGCATCGAATACTCCGATAATCTCTCCCTGAGTCTGGGGTAAAACTTGATTAAGCGCTCCCGATTTACCGCCACCTGCGCCCGCAGGACGGCGAACGACTCGCAGTTGAGGATATTGTCGTGCCAGTTTTTCTAAAATTTGCGGCGTTTTGTCGCTGCTGTGGTCGTCAATTACCCAAACTTCATATTTATCGGTTGGATAGTCTAGATTGCATAGCATTGTCACCAAATTGCCTATCACCGATTCTTCGTTTTTGGCAGCAACTAGCAAGGAAACAGAAGGCGCATTGGCTAACGCTTCATCCGATAATGGGTCTGGCGTAGGTTCTGCTTTGGCTGACATCAAGCGCAGTCCGTGAATAACCATCAGTCCAGTTATGCCCATGATTACCCAGGTTCCCCAGGTAACCAGGTGAAGCGCGATCGTCGTACTCCAAACCGCCATCAACACGAAAGCGGCTTTCTTTCTGCGCCCCGACAATCCCTCGAAAAAATCGCTTCTAAATTCTTCCTCTTCGTCTTCTAGATCGACCCATTCGGACAAGAGGGAACCAATGGGATCTAACTCTTGCTCGGATTCATTTTCTGACCAATATTTTTCTGGCATAATCGGTTTTGGCAGTTGGATGTTTGGCTTTAATTACAATGTTGCAGACTTTGGCTACACTAGCTGCGGTTAGGGTTATCTTGGGTCTATTTTATCCAAGATTATTAACTTTCTTTGATATTTGTGAATTTCCTTTGGCTAGAGCCTGTCTAAATTGCTCGTATAATGGCTATTGCAATCTTTAACGAAATGTCTGAAGAATTCCCCACTCGTAGAGGCGGTGGGGTAGTTCATATTTCTTGATTAAAATTTAAATTTCGCTCTGCTCGATTAATCACTTTATGACGACGGCAATCATAACGGCGACAACTTTGGCAGTTGGTTCGGTTTTCTGGGTGGAATTCGTTCGAGATTTTTACCACGCCTTATCCCATCATTGGCAGCCATTGTATCGCCTCCATGTTTGGCATCATCGCGTGTTTCGCCCGGATTTATCGGCTGTTAGCGAGCAGATCTACCGACAAGCCCATTGGTACAATGACGTACCAGAAGCTCTAGTGATGCTATTATTCAGTCTCCTGCCTTGGGCGATCGCAAGAGCGTTGGCTCTGCCCCATCAATGGACGGCTTGGATAGGTTCTCTTTATACGCTAAGTTTTTTAGTCGGCGCGATCGCGCGAGGAAGTGGCATTCCCTACGCCGACGAATTAACCGATGTCACCCATCGTCCCGGAGCTTTTACCAGCTTACCCGCTCGCTGGTTGGTCAATCGACCCTACCACTGGCGACATCATTTTGACAATCAAAAGGCTTATTATAGCGGTACGTTTACTTTGGTCGATAAGCTCATGGGGACTGCCCTCTCTCTCAAGGGAAAAACTATCGCCATAACGGGAGCATCGGGAACATTAGGGCGATCGCTCTTAAAGCATCTGCATCTGCAGGGTGCAAAAGTCATTGCTCTGACTTCCAAGGAACGAACGGTGACTCTCGACATCAACGGGGAAAATACGCCTATAAAAACCCTTAGGTGGCAAGTTGGCAAAGAATCTGAGCTAGCAGAACTACTAGAGTCAATAGATATATTGATTATCAACCACGGCATTAACGGCTTTGGGAAGAGAACCCAGGAAGCTATTGCCCAATCTTACGAAATCAATACCTTTTCGGGTTGGCGATTGATGGAACTCTTTTTTAAAACCGTCCGCACTAACGAAGACATCGCTCGCAAAGAAGTTTGGATTAACACCTCAGAAGCAGAAGTCAGTCCTGCTTTTAGTCCTCTCTACGAACTGAGCAAGCGATCGCTAGGAGACTTGATAACCCTGCGTCGCTTGGATGCTCCCTGTATCGTGCGCAAGCTGATTTTGGGACCGTTTAAAAGCGATCTCAATCCTTTTGGCGTGATGTCTGGCGATTGGGTGGCGAAGCAGATTGTTAATCTCGCTCAACGGGACGTTCGCAATATCATCGTGACAATCAATCCTTTGACGTTTATTGCTTTTCCTATTAAAGAGTTCTGTGTCTCCGCTTACTTTAAACTGTTTAGCGATCGGGTGAGATAAGTAGGCGCGATCGCTGTTTATTTTCTATCTGCTTGTCTAATAGCAGCTTCTCGCTTTTTTTCTAACCTAATTCGCCACTTTTCGTCTATTGCTGTTGCGAGATCGTATACTTCTCTAGCTTGCTGTTCAAAATCCTTAGCAAGTTCGATCAGTTTATCTAGCGTCTTTTCGTCTGGGAGTTCTTTCATCTTAAATCTTCTAAGATATCAAGAATTAGTTTTCCTCTTATTTTAGCCTCTAGTATTTGCCCCAGTAGAGTACTCAAATCTTCACCTGTTTCTTGAATTTCTTCAGCAGTCACATCAAAGGCTAGAAACCTCTCAACAATAGCCTGTATTCGTCTTCTGGAGATATCTATGAAAAGTAGACCATTATTGAAAAAAGCAAAGAATTGAATCAGTCTAACATTGCTTGGGAAACGTGATAATAAAGGTCTGAGTAGGTTAAGTCCTTCTGTGGCTTCTCGTTCAGTCTCGTCCAATTCCTGGTTTAATCGGTTAACAAGATCGACGAGTTCTGGTGGAATAGGCATTTATCTTTGGATTTCGAGCGCAAAATAAGATCCAGATAGAATTTAATTAGCATATCACCCGATCGGTTTCACGAAATCAGCGATCGCTTGCTAAATTCTACTTGGGTAAAGCGAAAGTTAACGCGATCGCAAAAAAAAATATATTATTCAATACAGAGAAACGAAAAAAACTTATCCCATCGCTCTAATACAATAAACTTTTTTGAGAGTTAGATTTGCCATTATGACCCATTTTGGTATGCTCTGTCCCGCTCTTCCCGGTCATCTAAATCCAATGATGGCTTTGGGAAGGGAACTCAAAAGGCGCGGTCACGACCTCACATTTTTTCAGATTCCAGATGTCAAATCCAAAATCTTAGCAGAAGGGTTCAATTTCCATCCCATCGGTCAAGATGTCTACCCTCCTGGTTCTCTCAAAAAATTCCTAGCCCATTTAGGAAAGCTTAAGGGACCGCCAGCAATTATCTACTGGCATCAAGATCATCAACAGGTAGCTGGTGTAGTTTGTCGCGATGCTCCTAAAGCTATTCAAAAGGCAGGTGTAGAAGCGCTTCTCATCGATCAACTCGAACCCGGTGGTGCTGCTGTCGCCGAACGTTTACAGCTTCCTTTCATCACTATTTGCAATGCGCTTGCCCTCAATCGCGAACCCGGTATTCCTCCAATCTTTACCCATTGGGTTTATCAAGAAGCTTCCTGGGTACATCTACGCAATCAGGTCGCATCTTATCTCAGCGATCTTACAGTACAACCATTTCATGTTGTAGTGGCTCGATATCGACGACAATGGAAATTGCCTCCTCTCAAAGGCTCGGATATCTTTTTTGCCAACTCTCAACTCGCGCAAATCAGCCAGCAACCTACTACTTTTGATTTTCCTCGCCAGTTTCTCCCCAAATGCTTTCACTACACCGGACCTTGGCGCAATCAATCGGCTCAAGTCGTTCCGTTTCCATGGGAACGCTTGACTGATAAACCCCTCATTTACGCGTCCTTGGGAACTTTGCAAATTAGTAAATATGATGTCTTTCACTGCATAGCTGCCGCTTGCGAACCCTTAGACGTACAACTGGTAATTACTCACGGCGGTGGGATGAATGAGGAACAAGCTCAAAAACTCCCTGGCTCCCCTTTGGTTGTCTCTTATGCACCTCAACTGGAGGTTTTAGCCAAAGCAACACTCGCCATTACCCATGCTGGTTTAAACACCGTATTGGATGCTCTCAGTTACGGAGTTCCCCTAGTAGCTATTCCCATTACCTTCGAGCAACCCGGTATTGCTGCTCGCTTGCAATGGACTGGTGCCGGACAGATGCTTCCGGTATCTCGCCTGAGCGTATCTAGGCTCCGCACTGCCATACAACAGGTATTGACTGAAAAATCTTATAGACAAAATGCGGAGCGATTGCGAGATTCTCTACGTCAAGCAGGTGGAGTCGTGCAAGCTGCGGATATTGTGGAACGGGTAATAGAAACGGGGAAACCCGTGCTTGCAGATAATTGAAACTCCCATAGATAAGAATGTTTCTTCTACACCCTCTTACTGTTTTAGCTACTCAGCTAACTGTATTTTTTCAGATTAAGAAGTTATTGACTTGGCTCAAGATTAAAATTGTTCCAGTGATGCATATTAAATTTTGCTGATAAACCACTTTACTAAAACTTCATATGGGATCCTGCATTAAAATCCTTGATTTAACTTGAATGTGAAGCTCTTTACCGAAATTTCATATAAAACTCTTGACCAAATTTGAATATGAACAGTAAATTTAGAGAGAGTTAAGCGATATTGCTGACCGTAAAAACACTAGCAGGGATAAAGCAATTATGAATTGGAAGATTTCAAGCGCAATAGGCTCTTTAGCCTTTCTTTCAGCTAGTGCGCTCTGTAATGCAAACCCAGCGTCTGCCGCCATTATAGGTACTATAGAAATTGGTGGAGCTAATATCGAGGCTAGAGGACTAGGAATAACCTCTCCAGAAGGGAGTCCACTTACTACTATTGACTTTGGCTGGTTTGGCGATCAAACACCTGCCGCTCCCGATCAAGTAGCGGGATTTGGCGAATTTAATATCACTTCAGCAGATGGTGTATTTGCTGCGAATAATCCACCGCCACCTCAGGCAGGTCGCGTTAGGGATTTGCCAGTTAATGGAGCGTTTGAGCCAGTACCTCAATTCCTCCGCTTTGCTTCCAACTTTGGCAATACTGTGCCCGTTACCGATCCTAGCCAGTTCAATACTTCCTTCAATATAAGCTCAACCACCCCACCCGTATATAAGGAGACGGCGAGAGGAATTAATGTAGCCTTTGATGTCACAGGCACATTTAACCTACCAGATGGTCGAACCGTTGATGGAGAAGGAATCGTTGGTGGTGAAGTCCTTTTCAGCAGCCAACCCGGTACCCCCTTCAATAACTTGACCAGTTTTCTGAATTACATTTCAGTACAAGGTAACGTAGTTAACATTGATTCCTGGTCTGGAAACTTGAATGCTAGGATAGAGCAGGTTCCAGAGCCAGCGAGCGTGTTAGGTCTACTAGCAGCGACTGGTCTAGCAGGCGCTACTATGAGAAAGGGTCAGCGCAAGCAAAAAAGCTAATGCTTTTCGCTGAGAAAAATAACTCATTAGTAATGAGGAGTGCGTTGTTAAAGAAGCGCACTCATTTTTTTTATTGCATATAAACAGAAAAGAATCTCGGCGCGAGCCGCTCCTCGTTTTCTATCCTAAGAAGCGAAGCGATCGATCGCATTTCTTTGGTTAAAAAGAGTAACAAAAGCGCGATCGCCTAAAGCAGTATGAAAAGAAAAAAGCTAGGCGAGATCGCGAATCATTCAGAATGATAGACAGCGATCGCAGTTCTTAGGTTAAAAAGAATAACGAAAAAATTCTCTTATATTGTAGTCAGCTAAGAGGTTTCTTGAAATCGCACCGAAGATTCTTTGGCGTTCAATAGTTGCCGAAACTCTTGAGGATGCTGATTTTGCAACTCTTCCGCCTCTAATCGTGCTAGATGAGTGGCTGCATCAGCTAACAGCATGGCTATATTCATTCGTCTGAGTTGGTTAGTTTCTTCCCAAAGTTCTTGTCCTAAAAGCCGTACCCGATGACGATAGGCTTGCACGGAGTTAGGGTCGAGAATGTTAGGATTGTTCATAAGCTTACTGCACCAAGAGAGTACGAATGTTTAGCAAGATTCGTTCTGGCTCAACCCAACTGCTAATCGCTGTCTTCCGTTGATGGTTTTTCTTTATCCAAAGAGGGTTCGCGAGAATTATTAGAATCTTCTTGAAGCTTCCGAGGAGCGACCGTACCGAGAGGGCGAGATTCTGGGTTTTTTCTAAAGCTCGCTGGTGCAGGAGCAGCGGGTTCCCATCGCGGCTTGGGCTTAATAGATGTCTCTGCCTCATTCGCTTCTGGAGTTTTCCCAGGAGCCGTTAGCGCAGGGCTGAGGCTTTCCTGTTGTGGCTTAGACTGAGTGGGCGTGGTAGTTGCTTCAGTCTCTTGTGGGACTTGCTGCCAAGTATTGCGCCTCGGTTCGGAGGTGTCTGGAGTTAATTGAGCTGGTTTGGGAGCGGGCGTGGTAGTCGCCTCACTCTCTTGTGGCACCTGTCGCCAGCCATTGCGCGTCGGTGGGGTTTCTGGAGTCAATCGAGCTGGTTCGGGTGCAGGCGTGGTAGTTGCCCCAGTCTCTTCTGGTGCTTTTCCGGGGGTAGCTGGTGGGGTGGGTTTTTGCGTTGCCGACGGTTCTCCAATCGGTTTATTCTCGCTAGACTCTGGTGGAGCCACAGCTAAAGACGGACATACCTTTGGATCGTATTTATAGTTCACGACTACTCGGTAAGGTTGCGTTTGTCCGGTTTGATTGGTGAAACTGCGCTCTTTAATCTCATTGAGTGCCTGCTGATTTAGAATGGGATAGCCCGCGCTTCTGATTAAATAGGGACGGTACGGAGAACTTGCCACTCTTCCTTGGGCATTTACCATCACGCCATAAACGGTCGTCCCTTCTAGCTTTCTCATACAAGCTGCTTTCGGATATGTTCCTTCAAGGGCAATCTCTGTCGGTTGCGCGACTTTTACCCTGACTCTCCAGTTCACCTCATTTTCCCTAGCTTCTTCGTCGGTCGTATTTTCTTTATCCGCGATGAGACTTTCTGCCCCTCGGATGTTTTCAGCAACTAATTGTTTGATGCGTCTCTCTTGCAGAGCTGCTCTAGCGTTGGCGGCGGCATTGGTTTGTCCTCCATTACCATTAACCATTGCCTGTTGAGAGGTTCCGGCAGGATTGCCCGTTGGCGTACCGCTTCCAGTAACGATAGAATCTCTCCTGTTAATCAATTCGTCAGCCGGAATTGGCGGTCTGAGTTCGCCGAAATCAGGTCTTTGAGTTCTGAGTTCGTTAATTGGAGGGGGCTGAATCTTGGGAGGATAGGTGGGAGGATATTGGAAGTTAGGCGGTTGGGAGGGTAAAGTGGGCAATGTACTAGGTGAGGGCAATGCTCTCTGCGGAGACGGTAAGGCTGGCATTGACTGTTGCGGAGGAACGACGACGGGTAAGTTATTGCCAAGCGCTATGGTATCGGGAGGAGGCGGCAGAGAGGGAAGATTGCTCGCGCTGGGATAAGATGGTGGCAGAGAAGGCAGAGAAGGCAGAGAAGATGAGTCGAAAAAGGAGCCATTGAGAGAGGATGGATCGGGATATTGCGGTATGTCTTCTAAGGAGGGCTGCTCAAGATTTGGCAAACGGCTTTGCTCGGCAGCATTTAACTCTACTAATCCTACTTCTCGCGCGTTCGTCGCTTTCTCTTTTTGCCAGGCTTTTGGGAAGATAGGCAATCCTACTCCCAGCACAAAAGCATGAATTCCAATAGAGGCAATAATAAAAAGGCTCTTGACATTAAATATTTTGCTGGATGTGGTTCCGATTATCGAGGGGGAAGACATAACTATTCTCGTCCAACTCCGCTTTGTCTTTTATAGCAAAAGTAAATATATTCTTTGAGGTTTATGGAGGTTTATGTAGGTATTTTAGTAGCCTAACTCGTTATTTCAGCAAAAACTTACTATGTACCTTACCAGAATTGGTGAAGACGATTGCGGACGGCTGACAGTCAATCGCCTAGCATTGCTATAATCGTGAGATTTTTCTAACGATCGCGATCGCGGCACGGTCAATCACCTTAGAGAGACTACTCTTTCTCTGATGCCAAAGAATAGCTTTCTCCTAACCAATTATCTACTCTCTTTGTAAAAATTCGGCTATTTTTTCGACTGCGATTTCTAAAATTTTTGGTTCTTGTACGAGGGCAAAACGAACGTAACCTTCGCCGCATTTTCCAAATCCCGAACCGGGAGAAACCGCTACTCCAGTGGCAGCGACTAATCGGGTACAAAATTCGACGGAGTTATTCTGCCAGGGTTCGGGTAATTTTGCCCAGACATACATGGTGGCTTTGGGTGTGGGGACTTGCCAGCCAATGCGATGCAGGGCGCCAATGAAAGCATCTCTTCGTTTTTGGAAGGTGGCAACGGTTTCTTTGACCGATGCTTGAGAACCTTCTAAAGCTGCGATCGCTCCCTGTAAAATGCCTCGATACTGATTAAAATCGACGACGGCTTTGATTTGTCTGAGCGCCAAAATAAGCTGAGGGTTGCCAATCGCGTAACCGATGCGAAACCCGCCCATATTATAAGACTTGGAGAAGGTAAAAAATTCTATAGAAACTTCTTTATGCGGATCGGCTTGCAAAATTGATGGGGGAGGGTTCGTCTGGTCAAAAAAGATATCGACGTAGGGGAAGTCGTGGACTAGAACGAGGTTATGCTGGCGACAGAAATCGACCGCTTGCTCGAAGAAAGACAAAGGCACGATCGCGCTGGTAGGATTGTGAGGATAGCTCAGCACCATCATGCGAGCTTGGGCGAGAACTGGCGTAGGAACGTCTTCGAGGACGGGTAAAAATTGATTTTCTGCCAAAAGCGGCATCGGGTAAATCTGTCCGCCAGCGAGATAAACGCCGCCTGCATGAGAAGGATATCCCGGATCGAGGAGTAGGGCAAAATCTCCCGGATCGAGCAGCGCTAAGGGCAAATGTGCCGTTCCTTCTTGAGAGCCAATCAGGGAAAGAACTTCTGTTGCCGGATCGACGGGAATACCAAATCGGTTAGTATACCAGCGAGCCACGGCTTCTCGAAACGCTTGCGTTCCGTGATAGAGTAAATAACCGTGAGTGCTGCGATCGTGAAGCGACTGTTCGATCGCGGCAATGACGTGGTCTGAAGCGGGCAAGTCAGACGAACCTAGGGACAAGTCTATAATTTCTTTTCCTGCTGCCCTCGCCTTTGCCTTCGCCCGATCCATATCGGCAAATACGTTGATTTGTATAGCTTTTAACCGTTCGGCGAATTCCATTTTTCTTAGATGTTGGTTAATCGTTAGTTGTTAGTAGTTATTAGTTAGAGCAAAACTCTACTAACCAATAACTAATAACCAATAACTAATTCAGACAACCATCCACCAATGTCTGAAGCTGTTGCTTGCCGATCGCGCCTTCGTACGACTTCACGAGTTCTTTGTCTTTGAAAAGTCTGAGGGCGGGAACGCCTTCGACCTTGCATTTAGCAACTGCATCTGGATTGGCATCTACCTCTAGTTTAACGACTTTTAGGCGATCGCTATAGGTATTGGCAACCCAATCGATTGACGGCGAGACTAGGCGGCAGGGACCGCACCAACCCGCCCAAAAATAGACGAGAACGGGTTTGTCTTCGCTAAATACTTCTTTCTCGAATTCAGTATCTGTAATTTCTAGGACACTACCCATATCAGTTATTGGTTCTTTTGTGCTCGATTATTAATTATCTCAGCTAGCCGTTCTCGCTTCTCAAAAAAATGAAAAATAAGGGGCAGGTAACAGGAAAAGCGCTATCGTTTCCCCATTTCCTGCTCCTTACTCTTTATACATCCTTGAGCTTCGAGCGCAGTTCCTCTAGCTCGGCATCGACAACCGAGTCGGAGGCAGAAGACGATTTGGTTTCTGAAGCTTGAGGTAATGCTTCTGGAGGTTTCGACCCTTCTATCATCTGAGCTTTGAGCATTGCCAGTTCGTCGTCTACGTTGCTACCCGCTTCTAACTGAGCGAACTGTTGTTCTATGCCATAACCGCTCAATTCCCCGAATGCCTGAGAGCGAGCTTCCATTTCTAGGACTTTGGTTTCCATGCGCTCGAAGGCTCCCGTAGCACTGTTGATATCGATATTGCCCAGAGCCTTTTGCAGATCTTCGTTAGCTTTAGCCGCTCTAGCTCGTGCCTGAAGCATATTTTTCTTAGTTTTGGCTTCAGAAATCTTACTTTCTAGAGCCACCAAATTCTTTCTCAGGCTATCGACTTGAGCGATTTGCCCGTCGAGTTGCTGTTTGAGAACGGTTGCTGTATCCATATGCGATTTTTTGCGCGTCAGAGCTTCGCGAGCTAGATTCTCGTCTCCTTTAGAAAGAGCTAGTTTCGCCCGTTGCTCCCACTTGTTAGCTTCTCCTAAGTCTTGGTTGTACCTTTGCTCGGTACGTTTCTGCTCCGCAATTGCCCTAGCAACGGCTTGGCGTAGCTGAACCAAGTCTTCTTGCATATCGATAACGGCTTGTTCCAGAACTTTTTCTGGGTCTTCAGCCTTGCTTACCATATCGTTAAGATTAGCTCGGACAACTCGGCTAAGGCGATCGAATAATCCCATGGCGCTGTCTATCCTCTCGGAATTTACAAAAGTAGTAGTAATGCAGGTTTAATTGATTGACCTGTCTATTAAAAGTTTATCTCGATGGGATTGGGAGCTTGACGATCTCCCGTTGGCCCAATAAAGCGGGCAATACCCGCTTTATCGATATTAACTTTCTTAAATTCTATTAATCAACCTATTTTTTATTCTAGGCATTCTTCAAAAGCCCCTATGCGACGAAATTTCTGATAGCGCAGTTCTTGGCGCTGCCCAGGGGACATTTGCGAGAGTTTTTCTAAATTTTCCAGTAGGGCGGTTTTGAGAAGCGCTGCTGCCTCAAGAGGATGGGAGTGAGCCCCACCAGAGGGTTCTGGTACGATCTCGTCGATAATGCCCAATTCTTTTAAGTCTGAGGAAGTAATTTTCAGCGCCACAGCCGCCCGATCCGATTTTTTAGCATCTTTCCAGAGGATGGCAGCGCAGGCTTCTGGAGAAGCTACCGTGTAGACAGAATGCTCTAGCATCAAGAGCCGATCGCCCACCCCAATCCCCAAAGCGCCGCCAGAACCGCCTTCGCCAATAACGGTGCAGATAATCGGGACTTCAAAATCGAACATTTGCCGAAGGTTATAAGCGATCGCTTCTCCCTGTCCTCGATTTTCGGCTTCTACTCCCGCCCATGCTCCCGGCGTATCGATAAAGGTAATAATTGGCATGCCAAACTGGTTAGCATGTTCCATCAGGCGTAGGGCTTTGCGATAACCGCTCGGAGAAGCCATGCCGAAATTGCGAACGACATTATCCTTAGTATCTCGACCTTTCTGGTGTCCCAAAATCGTTACGGGCCTTCCATCTAAGCGAGCGATGCCACCTACGATCGCCGGATCGTCATAACCGCCGCGATCGCCGTGCAACTCAAACCACTCGTCGCTCATCGCTTGGATATAGTCGAGGGTGCTGGGACGGCGAGGGTGACGCGCTAGTTGCAGGCGTTGCGAGGGGGTCAGGGCGCTAAAAATTTCCTGGCGCAATTGTTCGGCTCGATTTTCTAACTCGACGATCTTCTCAGAGACATCGACATTATTTTCCTCAGCAAGTTCCCGGATTTGGTTAATCCGAGCTTCTAATTCGTATAAGGGTTTTTCAAAATCCAACAGGAAGGTTCGGCGATTGGTCTTTGTCATAGTTTTGGCTGCCTCGACGATTTCTAGAGATTTTTAATAGGCGAACAAAAGTTAAAAAATTATCTAAATATAAGGTTTTACATCTTTTGAGCAACCACCTCCAAGAATAACAAATCTCATCGCCTTTATTTCTCCTAATTACCTTGTCTCCAAGAACTATGGAAAAGAGACAAGCCTCATACTAGACCCTAAAAACGTTATTCTGGTAAGAAGCCTAACTACTACAGTAGAGAAACTAATAACGCTAAATACTGCTTTATGTTTGATGCTCTTGCCGAACGCCTAGAAGATGCCTGGAAAAAACTGCGCGGTCAGAACAAAATTAGTCAATCGAATATTCAAGATGCGCTTCAAGAGGTACGTCGCGCCCTCCTAGAAGCCGATGTCAACCTGCAAGTCGTAAAAACTTTTGTTGCCGAAGTTGAAAAAAAAGCGCTAGGTGCTGAAGTGATTTCTGGGGTTAACCCAGGTCAACAATTTATCAAAATTGTCTATGACGAATTAGTCAAAGTAATGGGGGAAAGCAATGTTCCCCTCGCCCAAGCTGATAAGCCACCTACCGTCATCCTGATGGCAGGATTGCAAGGGACGGGAAAAACCACCGCTACAGCTAAACTCGCCTTGTACCTGCGCAAGCAAAACCAAACTTGCTTGATGGTGGCAACCGACGTGTATCGACCTGCCGCGATCGACCAATTAATTACCCTTGGTCAGCAGATAGACGTTCCCGTATTCGAGATGGGCAGCGATGCCGACCCGGTAGAAATTGCCCGCGCTGGGGTAGAAAGAGCCAAAGAAATGGGAATCGATACCGTCCTCATCGATACTGCCGGACGCTTGCAGATCGACCGAGATATGATGGCAGAATTAGCCCGCATTAAAGCAACGGTTAACCCGCACGACACGCTGCTAGTCGTGGATGCGATGACGGGTCAAGAAGCTGCTAACCTAACCCGTACCTTCCAAGAACAAATTGGCATTACTGGAGCCATTCTTACTAAACTAGACGGCGATACGCGCGGCGGGGCTGCCCTATCGGTACGGCAAGTTTCCGGTCAACCGATTAAATTTGTCGGCGTTGGCGAAAAAGTCGAGGCGCTGCAACCGTTTTATCCCGATCGCATGGCATCGCGCATTCTCAATATGGGCGATGTTCTGACGCTGGTAGAAAAAGCCCAAGAACAAATCGACATCGCTGATGTCGAAAAGATGCAGTCGAAAATCCTGGAAGCCAAATTCGATTTCAACGACTTCCTCAAACAAATGCGACTGCTCAAAAATATGGGGTCTCTGGGCGGACTTTTGAAAATGATTCCGGGCTTCAACAAGCTTAGCGGTTCCGATATCGAGAAAGGCGAAACCGAACTCAAACGCACCGAAGCGATGATCAATTCCATGACGACAGAGGAACGGGCAAATCCCGATTTACTGGCAAAATCGCCCAATCGCCGCCGTCGTATCGCCAGAGGTTCCGGCTATGAAGAATCGGATGTCACCAAGCTCGTTTCCAACTTTACCCGCATGCGCAACATGATGCAGCAAATGGGTCGAGGCGGAATGCCTGCTATGCCCGGAATGCCTGGAATGGGCGGTATGGGAGGAATGTTTGGCGGCATGGGCGGACAAACCCCACCGCCAGGTTTTCGCGGTTATGCTAGCGGCAGTTCTAAACCCAAGAAGAAAAAAGAGAAGAAGAAGAAGGGATTTGGAACATTATAAGGTAGAAGGCAGGAGGCAGCGGGAGCTGAGGGCAGAAGGCGATCCCCCCTACCCCCCAACCCCCCTTCCCAAGGGGGGACAGCCTACAGGGACAACGACTTGTTCCCCCCAAGGCGGGGGGGATCGGGGGGATTAAGGGGGGATGCAGAAGTTAGAAGTCGCAATGAGCAAGTAAATCTTCATGAGCAAGTAAATCTTCTCCTTGTCCCCCTTGTCCCCTTGTCTCCCCACTCTCTCACTTAGACGAGCGGAATAATAAAAATCCTCCCGCAGCCAGCCCTAAAAAGTTAGGCAGCCAAGCCGCCATAAAGGGCGATACAAGCCCTTTAGCCCCTACCGATCGCGTCAAAACCAATAACATGTAATAACCAAAAATCAATCCGATGCAAATGCCAAAACTGGTTGCCCTGCTGGCATTTTGAGGGCGAAGACCTAGAGCGGCTCCTACCAACCCAAAAGCGACGCAGGCAAAGGGAATGGCAAGTTTTTCTTGGATGCGGATTTCTAACTTGCGAACTTTCTCTTCGTTGCCGCTGAGTTTGACGATTTCTAGATGCTCTCGCGCTTGGGCAAGACTCATTTCTTCGTGATCTCGCTTTTGCGTGAGATCGAGAGGTGCCCTGGGAAATGCCAATTTATGGTGTTTGAAGCGGACGATATTGCGATAGGAACCGTCAGGCGCAATGACATAGATAGTTCCATTAAAAAAATCCCAGATATTTTCGTTAAAATTCCAAGTAGCCGATCGCGCGGTTACAATTTGGTTGATTCCTTCTTGAGAGCGATCGAGAATCGTCAACCCTCGCATTTGCTCGCCATCAAACTCTTCTGCATAAAACAACCGCGAGAGAACATTTCGTCTATTGCCATTTGGCAGCTCGATTTTTTTGTATTCGGGAAAAATCATATTTCTATCTCTGAACGCGGGTTGTTTGTCGTTCAGCGCCGTTTTGAGCGTCACAGTAGCTTGATAATTGGCTGCAGGAGTAACCACATCGCCGACAAAAAAGGTTAACCCCGCGATCGCCAAGCTGAGGACTATGGCTGGAATCACCAGTCGATAGACGCTAAGACCCAAGCTGCGCAAGGCAATCAGTTCGCTATCGCTCGCCAGGCGACTGTAAGCCATTAGCGCTGCCAAGAGGGTTGCCATCGGAAACGCCAAGACGACGAAGGCTGGTATTTTCAGCAACAGGATTTGAATCGCGATGTTAAACGGCAAGCCGGATTCGGTGACTCGGCGAACGAGATCGAATAAGGTGCCGATTGAGATGCCTAGCGACGTAAACAAACCCATTCCAAACAGGAAGGGTAACAACAGCTCGCCGATAATGTAGCGATCCATGACTGATAAGCCAGGAATTCGCCTTTTAAGCCAGTGATATTCACCTATCTTCATCCTATTAACGGTTATGTCATTCTGTTTATATTTAGGGCTGGAGAACCAAATCGAGGTGACGTTTAGAGGTAGTATTTGTCTCCCAAATAATATTGCCGAACTTGGGGATTATTGTAGAGTTCTTCAGCGCTTCCAGAGGCAAGAATTTGACCGTCGCGCATGATATAGGCGCGGTTGACGATCGCCAAAGTTTCTCGCACGTTATGATCGGTAATCAAAATACCGATATCGCGATCGCGCAACTGACCGATAATTGCCTGAATTTCGGCGACGGCAATGGGATCGACTCCAGCGAACGGCTCGTCTAACAATAAAAATTTCGGACCCTCCAATCCTACGGCTAGCGCTCTTGCCAATTCCGTTCGCCGCCGTTCTCCACCAGAGACTTGAAAGCCTTTCGTCTCAGCTACTCTTTCGAGGCGAAACTCTTTGAGTAATTCGTACAGGCGTCCGCTTCTGTGACGAAACGGTACGCCAGTTTGCTCTAGGGCTAATTCAATATTCTCCCGCACGTTGAGATAGCGAAAAATGCTTGGTTGCTGAGTTAGATAGCCGATCCCCAAACGCGCTCTCTCGTTGATGGGTAGAGCAGTGATCTCCCGGCGATCGAGCCAGACTCTACCCTCATTCGGCTTAACCAAACCCGTCGCGATGTAGAACGTCGTTGTTTTTCCAGCCCCGTTGGGACCGAGCAAGCCCACAATCTCGCCCGGTGCCACTTGAAGGTTGACCCGATTGACGACGAATCGTCTGCCGTAAGCTTTATGAATGTTCTCCAGGATGAGTGTCACGATATCCAGAAATTTTCAATCGGAGGTTCTTAGGGTTGGGGATTGAGCGACGGACTGGGCGGAACCTTGACGGGATCGGAAGAAGTCGCTTCGGGATCGGTAACGAGGTAAATGGATTCTACCTGTTGATTAGCTTGTGGAGTCGCAATAAAACGCCCCTCATCGACCAGATACGTCATCGTTTCTGCTCTCATGCTATTGCCTTCTTGCAAGACATAAACATTCCCGCTCAGAACCAGACGACGCTCTCGGCTAAAGTATTGTGCCTGCGCGGCGGTGGCTTGAATTTTTCTAGCTGGATAATTTACCTGTACGTTACCTCGCGCCGTAATTACTCCCGTGCGCGAGTTTGCCTCCTGAATATCGGAACGGACGGTCATAGCGTTTCCCGACGAGGGCGAGGTTTGAGCTTGGACATTTGTCGGCAAACCAGAGGTAGCCATGATGCTACCCAGAAAGATTGACAGTCCCCAAAGAAAAGACGAGCGGTGTTTGCGAGCGATAGACATAGCGACCAACTGAGTGTGGAGATAAGTCTAGTGTAATCAATCAGTTACCCGTTACTAACGACCTGTTACCAGTTTCTTAACTTACACTCGCTTGTTCTCAATTGCGATTATTTTTGGCAAGCTGCAAGTTAGATTTTCGTCACTCTTTTTTGAGGATTCTAAGCGTTCTACGAACTCGGCAATTCGATCTGGCTCTATTTGTTGCAACGCTTTGAGCAAGCGATCGCTCTGTTCCACTAACCGCTCTACGTCAATGCCTTCGTGGATGGGTTGGTAGTCTCGCAAGCGCCTAATTCCTTCCCCTAATACAATGACTGCTCCACGCCAGTTATAATTTCCCAGGTGATAGCAGCCAACAGCAATTTGTAAAATTCCTTGATAAAAATTTTTTTGCGTTTGTGTGGCTTCCATCCACAAAGCTTCTAGGGTATCGTGACAGGCATAAAACTCCTGCCGATTAAATTCCTCAACACCTTGCCAAAACGCTTGCGGTGGCATTACTGTCCTTAAGAAGCCATACTTGCGCGGACTTCTTTTATGTACTCTAGATCTATCTCTCGCTTGTCGCCGGCAAACTCGTTATCTGGCGTGATAAACAACATGCAGTGACATTCTTTCCGCTCGCGCATGGGTACGCAAGGACAGTTCCAATAGGTATTTTTTACCTCAGCTTCCTTATCTTCATAGTGACGGCAAGGGCATAGGGGGGCGCCTAACTCTTCTTTGTGTTTGGCAAGTCCTTCAATTACGACTGCTGTAACGGAGGGATCGCTACAAAAATAGGTGCCAGTGCGCTTAGCGTACTGTTCGGCAAAATTTTTCATTGCCTCAAGGACTTTATCGCTGCCTGTTTTATCGGCGTTTACTGAAGTCATAAATTTAACAGGTGAATCATAAACTTTTTAACATGGTATCTTAAAACTTCGCCGGACTTAAAGGTTACTTGCCATTGACAGTCAGTTGCGATCGCGCCTTTATTTGTACTCATCAATTGATTGTTGCAAAAATTGCATGATTTGTTTCTCAAGAAAAAGCTTTTCTATCTAAGATAGTAAAAATTGGGGAGTCCGCCTGGGAAAACTATGGACAGGCATATTTAAGATAGTGCGGGAGCTATTTCAATGCTTGGCATACTTCTATTCGGTCTATATTTCACCCTCTTTTCTTTACTTGTTTATTACTTTAGGTCTTGGGCGCAAAATCGATGGTGGGTCAAAATAGATACCCAATCTCCTCAATGTACGTATTATTTCGGTCCTTTTGACTCAGAGCGAGAAGCTAAAAGTCTCTACGGCGACTATATCGAGGATCTGCAAGAAGAGGGAGCGCGTGGAATCAGCATTCAGATTCAGCAGGGTCAACCCCAACAGCTAACGATTTTTGAGGAAGATTCTGAAGCGACGTGCCAGTAAGAAATCTTAATACTATTTGCTCCCTTAGCGCGATCGCATCGAGATTTTTTTCATGATAAAAAGCTGGCTTTCTCTATTTCTTAAATCTAACTGTCCTTTATGCGATCGCTCGGCTGACGAGTATATTTGTCACTACTGCCAACAACAACTAAACAACTGTCGTTTCCAAAATCCCTGTCAATTTTGGTCTGGCGATTTACCCCTATTTGTTTGGGGGATTTATAGCGGAAAATTGAAGATGGCGATCGCGGCATTAAAATATAACAATTCTCCCCAGTTAGGAGAATTAATGGGATATTGGTTAGGGGAAGCATGGCTCAATGCGCCTGGGCGCGATCGCCCTAAAAAACTTATCGTTATTCCCATTCCCTTACATCAAAAGCGATTGCAACAAAGAGGATTTAATCAAGCCGAATTAATTGCAAAAAGTTTTTGCCGATTGACCAGACATAGCTTGCAAGTCAAAGGATTGGAACGAATACGAGACACACAACCCATGTTCGGTTTGAATTCTCTTGTAGAGAGAGAGAATAATCTTAGCAAGGCTTTTATTTTGGGGAAAGACTTACAACAATGCCGTCCCAAAGAGCCTGTTCTATTAATCGACGATATCTATACAACGGGAACGACGGTTAGAGAGGCAGCCAATCTCCTGCGTTCTCAAAAAATTTCAGTTTTAGGAGTAGGCGCGATCGCTAAAACCAACAAGTGTTAGACTCAACCTACACCTTCTCCTTGGGTGGCGGCACGATCGCGCGCTTGGTTAGACTTTCATTGATTTCTTTAAGCGCCTTAAAATCCTCTTCGGGTAAAGGATATGTGCTACTCGCGAATAAGCCTGCACTGACAGAAGGGTGCTTTTCTAGAAACGAAAATGCTCGGCGAAACTGCTGCGGTTCTGCTGCAATGGGCGAGTCAAAGTGACAGGGAATGATGCGCTCAAAGTCCCAACTCGCCACCTTATCCGCCCAAGCAAGGGTTTCTCTAGGTGCGCGGTTGAGAATGAGCGTCTGTAGAATCGGTGCTACGAACAAACGACCGTTTCCTCGCAGGGCATTAAACGATCGCTGCCAGTCTTTTTTCCATTTAAAGGGAAATAAACCAAAGTAAGCTTTTTTTGAGCGATCGCTAGCTTTAAATGCGTTGAGAAATACTTCACCCCATGTGGGAACTTCTAGCACGCTCGCTCGAAAGTACAATGCAAATAAAGAAATGCGCTGCCATCCCTTACGGCGATTTTCCTGAGTGTCTTCGATCGGGTCGGTCGCCTTGTCTCTGGCATGAAATAGCAGAGGGTATGGTTCTAATTGCGCGATCGCGGGCGGATCTTCTGGGACGGAAACCACTGAATCTGTAACAAGTAAAGTGCGCGATCGCTTGTCGAACAAGGCAACTTCCTCAAACGATCGCAGTCCTAAGTCGATAGGACCAAGAATCGCGTAGTCAAATTGTTCGGCAAAAGGCGCTTGGCTACTATCTTCTGGAAAGACTTGAGTGCGTTTGGCAGGAAAGCCAAGCCAACTTAACGGAAGATCGATCGGGAAACTCCACTGGTTGGGAGCCACAAAAACTTGTGCGTTCCGAAAGTATCTGGCAAAAGGACCGACGAAAACTTTGTGTTCTAGACCGGAGATCGTTGGCAGGATAATATATTTAACGTCGCCGTGTTCTGCTACCAACTCATTGACGAGCCGAATGCATTCTGGAGTTGGCGCAACAGGTGCATAGACGAGAAGACCCCCTTCCTCTAACTTAACGATGGTCATGCGAATGGGCGCGACAACATAAAAGATGCCCTGGATCTGATCGAAAGTCCAAATCCTATCCTTGATGACCTCGTGACGAATCGTTCGTCGCCTGCCATAGGGATATATTGGCACAACGAACCAAAACGACCACGAAAAGTCTCTCGAATGAATTGGTTTTAAGTTTTCTGTGCGTTCGTCATCAGCCACTTGACAATCCCCTTGCGCATTCCCAATCTCTAGAAGTTGGAGTGTAGCAAATTGTCGCTCCAATAATCTAATTTTTTCAAAATTTTAGTCGATCGCGAGAGGTTTCCTGCCACAGGCAGACCAAACACCGATCGCGAGTGTGTTAAACCAGAAATGATCCTATGAGGTGTTCGAGCTAAGCAGGTATGGGACAATGGTGCGTTTAAACCCGTGGCAGTGGATAGTATTAGCAATCCCGATCGCCATTATTATCGCTTTCTTACTAATAGCGGCGGGGTGGCAGATTCATCAATGGGGCATTAACTGGATCTGGGGGGTATTCACGCTTCTATTTGTAGGCTGGCGTTGGCTATTGGTCAAGTGGACTCGATCGCAGATGGCGCAGGTTGAAGCGGTTATCGCAGAAGCCGAAGAAGAACTAGAATCTTCTGTAGAAGACACGATAAAGCTATCGGCAGACACTGATGCTGCTAAAAAAGCAGAAACAGCACTCCAAGAAATTCTCAAAGCAGCACACAACGATCGCCCCATCTGGGAAGACTGGTCAACCTTTTGGAAGCGATGCCAGGAACTTGTCGCTGCGATCGCTGAGATCTACAATCCTGAAGTTAAATATCCCCTGTTGAATATTTATGTTCCCCAAGCTTATGGATTGATTCGGGGAACAGTAGACGATTTGGAGAGGTGGATACAGAACTTATCTCCTGCCCTCAATCAAGTTACAGTCGGACAAGTATACCAAGCCTACGAAGTCTATCAAAAGTTGGAGCCATCGGCGCGGAAACTTTTGCAAGTGTGGAACTGGGCGCAATGGTTCTTGAATCCTGCGGCGGCATTGGCAAGACAAGCGAGCCAGCGTTCGAGCGATCGCGCTACTGAGCAATTGCTGGTGAATTTAAGTCAATTGCTCCGAGAAGCGGCTTTGAGAAACTTATATCGGCAGGCGATCGCGCTCTATGGCAGCACTACCTCACCAACTTTAGCACCCTCTCCCATGCCGACGTTACCCAAGGCGAAAACCAAAACCCTGCAAGAAATCCTAGCTCGTGCCGAACCCATTGAAGCAGTCGAGCAAAAACCCGTTAATATTTTGCTGGCGGGGCGAACGGGAGCTGGAAAAAGCAGTCTGATCAATACCCTATTTCAGTCGGAACTGACACAAGTCGATGTTTTGCCCAGTACCGATCGCATTGGCAGTTACCACTGGCAAACCCAAACCGGAGAAACGCTGACCCTTTGGGATACGCCAGGATACGAACAGGTAAACCGTGGGGAGCTGCGGGAGCAAGTGTTGGACTATGCTACCCATGCAGATTTACTTTTGTTAGTTACGCCTGCCCTCGATCCTGCCTTGCAAATGGACGTGGATTTTCTCAAAGACATCAAAGCACAAGTGACGGCTCTGCCTGCGATCGCAGTCGTTACCCAAGTCGATCGCCTGCGGCCCATCCGCGAGTGGGAACCTCCCTATGATTGGCAATGGGGCAATCGCCCAAAGGAAAAAGCGATTCGAGAAGCTACCGAATATCGCGCTCAGTTACTGGGGGATTTGTGCGATCGGATTTTCCCTGTCGTGACGGGGGATTTCAAAACGGGTCGAGTTGCCTGGGGTGCGGACGCGCTCTCGTTGGCATTAGTAGACGCGATCGCGCCTGCCAAGCAACTCCGTCTCGCCCGCTTCTTAAGAAACCTGGAAGCTCGTACTGTTGCTACCGCCAAGATTATCGATCGCTACACCTTTCAAATGACGACCGCCCAGGGATTGACTGCCCTGCTCAAAAGTCCCGTTCTCCAGTTCATTTCTACGCTGTCCACCGGATCTCCCAACCTAGCTTATCTGCTAGCAGAGCAAATTCCAGTCGAACAGCTACCCGTCGTCATTGGCAAGCTTCAGATGGCATACGAGCTGTTCTCGCTTTTGAATCCAAGTGAAAACCCGCTCAACTTTGACTTGCGCTCCCTCTGGTCGTTGCTGCTGGAAACCCCTGCCTCGCCCGATCGCAATGCTTGGGCATTCGGTCATGCTCTAGTGGAGTATTGGACTCAGAATCTGACGGTCGAACAACTGCGAGAGCGGTTCGAGCATTATCTCAAGCAGGTTTCGAGGGAATAAATAGGATATGATAATAAATTGACATCGAGCAGATTTAGAACCCAACCATGACTCAGCAATACCGAATTACCTTACTTCCTGGCGATGGCATCGGTCCCGAAATTTTGGCAGTAACGGTAGAGGTGCTGAAAGTCATTGGCAAGCAATTTGAGATTCAATTCGATTTTCAAGAAGCCCTTATCGGCGGTGCGGCAATTGATGAGACGGGAGAACCGCTACCAGAAGAGACGTTGAAATCCTGTCGCAGTTGCGATGCCGTTCTTCTGGCTGCCATTGGCGGCTATAAGTGGGACGATCTCCCGCGCCATCAACGCCCGGAAACTGGCTTGTTAGAGTTGAGGGCAGGCTTAGGATTATTTGCCAATTTGCGACCCGCGACGATTTTTCCTCAACTGATCGATGCTTCTACCCTCAAACGAGAGGTGATAGAAGGGGTAGATATCATGGTAATCCGAGAATTAACCGGAGGGATTTACTTCGGGCAGCCCAAAGGGATTTTTGAAACGGAGACGGGAGAAAGGCGAGGCGTGAATACGATGGCGTATACCGAGTCGGAAATCGATCGCATTGCCAAGGTTGCTTTTGAAACCGCCAGAAAGCGCAGGAACAAGCTATGCTCGGTGGATAAGGCAAACGTGCTAGATGTTTCCCAATTGTGGCGCGATCGCGTTACCAAAATCGCACAAGACTATCCCGATGTCGAACTTTCTCACCTGTTTGTAGACAACGCTGCCATGCAGCTAATTCGCGCCCCCAAACAATTCGATACGATCGTCACGGGGAACTTGTTTGGAGATATTCTCTCCGATGAAGCGGCAATGCTGACGGGAAGTATCGGCATGTTACCCTCTGCGAGTTTGGGGGCTGACGGTCCCGGCGTATTTGAACCCGTTCACGGTTCCGCTCCCGATATTGCAGGTCAAGATAAGGCAAATCCCCTCGCTCAAGTCCTCAGCGCTGCTATGATGCTTCGCTACGGCTTAAACCAACCCCAAGCTGCTAATAAAATTGAAGAATCCGTCTCCCAAGTTCTGGAGTTGGGCTATCGGACGGGAGATATTATGTCGGCAGGAATGCAGCAAGTCGGCTGTCGGCAAATGGGAGAAATGCTGCTAAAAGTTTTGGAATCGGAATCGATTCTTCGGTAGGGGCAAGATCTGGGGAAAAGGAAGAATTAGATTTTCTGATTGAAAGCAAGAGAGGAGCATGATGGCGCGCGCTCTCACAATCATTGAAAGACCAAAAAGCGATCGCCTCTGCAAAAGCGATCGCTCGATTAAAGATTACTCGACCATTCCCGAAACAGAAGCTACTTCAGGCTCTGCAATTCTAGGAAACAAGAATCCTTTGGCATAGATCTTGGGATTTGCTTGCGCGATTTGGGTATAAGATTGGCGAACCTGAGCGTTCACCGCCACAGTTTTCGCGTCGTATATTTGCGTAGCCAGCTTGGGATAGAAACCGATGCCGATAATCAGCAACAGGAAGCAAGCAGCGATAAATACTTCGCGCGGTTTTGCATCGCTATATTTTGCCTCGGCAGGCAGGACGCAGTTTGTACCGAAGCAAACCGCATCCTGATTCTCCGAACCCGCGTCGGTCAGGACGCATGCGGGTGCTGCACTAGAGCCGTAGAATAGCTGTCGCAGCATGGAGAGCAGATAAATCGGCGTAAGGATGAGTCCCACTGCGGCAAGGAAGACGGTCGCGGTACGGAAGGTCGAACTGTAGATGTCGCTAGTCGTTACGCCAACGAAGACCGAGAGTTCGCTAACAAAGCCGCTCATGCCGGGGAGAGCTAGCGATGCCATTGCACCTGCCGTAAACAGGGCAAATACTTTGGGCATGACTTTACCAATATCGCCCATCTCATCCAAGGCAAGCGTATGGGTGCGATCGTAGAGCACGCCTGCTAGGAAGAAGAGTACCGCTGCAATCAAACCGTGGGAGATCATTTGCAGTAGCGCCCCGCTGATTCCTAAATCGGTGAAGGACGCAATACCCAGCAGGACGAAGCCCATATGAGAAACCGACGAATACGCTAAGCGGCGCTTCATGTTGGACTGACCAAAAGAGGTAAACCCGCCGTAGATAATGTTGACAACACCGAGAACGACTAGAATTGGTGCAAAGTAAACGTGCGCGTCAGAGAGCATCTCCAGATTGAGGCGAATCAGCCCGTATCCACCCATTTTTAGCAACACGCCAGCCAGAATCATCGATACCGGGGCGGAGGCTTCGCCGTGCGCGTCAGGCAGCCAGGTGTGTAGGGGGAAAACAGCCAGTTTGACACCAAACGCAATCAGCAATCCCGCATAAATCGGCAGTTCTAGAGCAAGCGGGTAATCTTTCATGGCAAGCTCGACCATATCGAAGGTCATATTGTTGCCATAGAGCGCCATTGCCAGTGCCGCTATTAAAATAAATATGGAAGCGCCTGCGGTATACAGCAAGAATTTCATTGCTGCGTAGCGACGCTTCGGTCCGCCCCAAATGGAGACGAGCAGATAGACGGGAACCAGTTCCAGTTCCCACATAATAAACAGCAGCAGCAAATCTTGAGCAACGAACACCCCTATCTGCGCACAATAGAGCACGAGCATCAGGAAATAGAAGAGGCGAGGCTTGCGATCGACTTGCCAAGCTGCAAGAATCGAAAGCGTTGTCACCAATCCTGCCAGAAGCACGAGCAGAGCAGACAGCCCATCAACCGAAACTGCCCAGTTCAGACCTAACTGAGGCACCCAGGCATACTTTTCCGCAAGTTGAAAAGTAGGGCTGCTCGCATCGTAATGCTTCCAAAAAACGTAACACATTAAGACAAAATCCGCGATCCCTACACCGAGGGCATACCACCGCAGGCGCTTGCCGTCTTTATCGGGCAGCGCGGGAATGACTAAGGAAGCAACGAGCGGCAGCAGTACAATCGCGGTAAGCCAGGGAAATCGATCCGCTATCATGGCAATAAGAATAAATACTTACCTGTTGATAAAGATATCTTACTAGACTTTGTAAACTTTTGTGAATAAATCTTTATCTAAGCAGACCATATAGGCGGATCTATATCATTAGATATCAATGTAGGGCGAGACGTGAAGCGATTTGCATCCGCTGAGAGCCTCCGGCTCCGCTACGCAAACGCGAACGTACTACGATCTAAGCAATAATTATGTTTACTTACTTAACAGCTCGTAAAAACGACAGCCTTTGCAGGGACCTTCGGGATTAACGGCACAGCGCAGGAGTTCTGATTTCGCATTAAAGCGACAACTTGCATCGCCAACAACCCAGCGTCCATCGATGAGGCTTTTTTCTGTAGGACTTTTGGCGGATTGAACGTAGAGAGACATTTTGTGCAAACTGTAGCCACCGATTTTATATTGATAGTGATGGTGGCGTTCTAGAACAGCGTAAGTTTTTCCTTTCAATTCGAGATAGTTTCCAGGTTGGGGCATCCAATCCAGCCGAACTTTGCCGAGGGACTGACGCGGATGCGTCAGAATCACCTCTGTTGGTAGTGAATCTGGCTCCATGGGCATCTAATGTATTACTGGCTACATGGAAATAGTAACGCGATCGCAGCTTCTTTGCCCGATCTGTGTCACAAATTATCAAGACAACCCACTACCACTTATGATAACTAATCATTAATTAGAAAGATTAGTTCTAGCTTGTTCGGCTCGTTCGGATGCGTGTTCCATAACTTTGTCAAACTTTTCTAAAATTTCTCCGGGATAACTTTCTAAGACTTTAGTCGATAAAGAAACGCGATTTTTATACTCGTCGATCTCCAAAATGACTACTTTAATCTCTTGTCCGATTTTAAATAAGGTTGTTAAAGAATCAATGGGAGAGCCGCTAACTTGTTTGATATGCAGTAATCCCGTTACTCCATCCAGGTCAACAAATACTCCATAGGGTTGTATTTTGACGACTTTACCTTCCATTAGCGCCCCCGTCTCCAGCTTTCTAATTGCGGCAGCGCGGGCAGCTTGTCGTTGAGACAGGACGAGTTTTTTGTTGTCTGGATCGACTTCTAAGAAAGTTGCTGTCAGCAATTGGCCGACTAACGATTCTAAGTCTTCTTTTTCAATTAAATGCGATCGCGGAATAAATCCTCGCAATCCTTCTACTTCCCCAGTTACGCCGCCTTTATTGACTCCCGTCACTCGCATTTGCACCGATTTTCCGCTTTCAGCGATTTCGCTTACGCTGTCCCAAGCTTTTTTAAGTTCGAGTTGACGGCGCGACAGCGTTACCTGACCTTCTGCATTTTGCCCGCTGACAATTAAAAAGTCCTTTTCTTCTCGTAGCGGCAGACTCTCAGCCAAGGAGACTCCGGATTTTACAGACGCTTCTCTGAGAGGAACGAAACCGGGAGATTTGCCGCCGATATCAACATAAGCTCCCTCGGAAGTATGCTCAAAGACTGTACCGCGTACTATTTGTCCTTTGGCAAATTGATAGTCGTGTTGGTCAAGAGCTTTAGCAAAATCATCGAGAGAAAAGGATAATCCAGGCTCTTGAGAAGAATTAGATTTGGCAATCATGGTATTATTGTGCGTAAATGATTAGCTCGCGGGTTCGGTCGCGCTATAGAGTTGTGCAAAATAACTCTAACACGTGTGTCTGGGAATCTTCTGCCGCTTATTGGTTGTAGCTTGCTCGCCGAGCCGTCCGGGCAGCTGCAATCGGCTCTAGAGAAGCAAAAGAGACGTTAGCGAATAGTGTATTTTTGTAAAGCCACCAATCGCTAATTCAATGAATTCGATCTGACCAAAATTAATGGGATACAAGCCCCGCCCTAAAAGGGCGGCTTTTTCTGGTTTTGGATGTATCGTTTCAGAATCTCAAAGCGCATTCACTATCTGCGATATGGCGAGCTTTGGCGGATACTCCACCAGCAGATGAACGTGGTCTGCCTCCCCATTGAACTCAAGGATCTGGAAGTCCATCTTCAGGGACACCGATCTACAGGCATCCTCAATCACCCTCAGTCCTTCTGCGTTCAGCACCTTCTGCCGATACTTGGTCACGAAGATGAGGTGAGCTTTCAGGTCTGAGACGCTATGGTTTTCGCGCCGATAGTCCATTGCTTTTTGAGGTACGACCAACCTATAACAACAGCATGAAAGCACGATACCAGTACAGAATCTATCCCACCGACCAACAACGCCTAGAGCTGTCCAAGCTCTTTGGGTGTTGCCGGGTTGTGTGGAATGATGCACTGGCATTGATTAAGTCCACGCCGAAAGGTGAAAAATGGTCAAGTAGCGCTGAGTTGCAGAAGATCTGTATTACCCAGGCTAAGAAAACTGAAGAGCGAAAATGGTTGGCGGAAGTTAGCAATATCCCGTTACAGCAGTCTATTCAAGACCTGGGCATAGCGCTCAAAAATTCCTTTGAGTACTGCAAAGGAAAGCGGAAAGGGTGGCGGGTTGGGTTTCCTCGATTGAAGAAGAAACTGAATCAGCAGTCCGCTAGGTTCCGTAAGGGGGGATTCTCCATCAAGGCAGGGAAAGTCTACCTGTCCAAGATTGGGAACATAAAAACTAAGTGGTCTAGGCCACTGCCCTCCGAGCCAAGCTCTGTCACGGTCATCAAAAACTGTACAGGACGGTACTTTCTAAGCTTTGTGGTTGAGATTCGGCCCATCACCGTTGAACCCAAGAACCAAGGGGTCGGCGTGGATCTGGGTTTGGAAACACTAGCCACATTGAGTACTGGGGAGAAGGTGAAAGAACCCGAAACCAGTGCTTTGGATAGGAAGATCCGCAAAGGTAAGCGCAAGTTGGCTAGGGCTACAAAAGGCTCTAAACGGTATGAAAAATTACGGATTGCGGTGGCACGAACAGAGTCCAGGCGGCGCAATATTCGCCGAGATTTCAACCAGAAGTTGGCGACTCGCTTAGTTCGAGAGAACAGCGTGGTTGTGCTTAAAGAGAGGTGAGAATCATTAGTCGGTGGGAGCCAACTTCTCAGACTTGTTCGTGTTGTGGCTATCGGTGGGGCCAATTAGATCTTTCGGTGCGGTCTGTGTTGTGCCTCAACTGTGGGGCTGAGCAAGACAGAGACGAGAATGCTAGTGCGAATATTTTGGCGGCAGGATTATGCCGACCTAATGAGCGTGTGAGTCAGTGTGAGACCCCCTTGGGGGCAGTTGGCGACGATCCGCTTACCCATCAGGAGGCTGTCTAGTGCAGTCAGACTGGGAATCCCCGCGCCCTATGGGCCGGGGAGGATGTCAATATTGATTATCGAACTTTACTCTGAGAACCTCGGTAAATGCGTTCTGCCTGTTCGGGGGATAAGTGCGAATAACCCGAAGGACTATTCCCGTTTCCGTTACTCGCAGGCAAAGGTACTTGAGTCTCTGATTTAGTCTCTGGTGTGGGCATCGGTGAGAGATCGGGCACCTTAAAGGGGGCATAGTGCGGAAGGGGCGCACTCGGATGCAGAACGTATTCCGGTTCGGGAAAAGTTAGACGGCTCTGAGGAGGAACAAAGTCGTGCAATACTGGGTCGTAGGCTAATACTTCCCCGGTTTCGATGCGATAGATCCAGCCATGGAGGGACAGTTTTTGCTGGTGCTGTTTAGAGCGAATGCTGGGGTAAGTTTGTAAGTTATCCAACTGATTGAGAACGTTTTCAGCGATAGTAAGCTCTAATAATTCTTCCCCGTCCAAATAACTACTGTAGTTCTCATTGACGACTCGGCGCGTGGCTTCTGCGTGTTTGAGCCAGTTATACACCAGGGGCATTTTTTCTTCTAAGCTATTTAATTGCAATAGCCCCTTCATCGCTCCGCAGTGAGAGTGTCCGCAAACGACGATTTGCTCGATCCCTAACGCATCGATCGCATATTCTATAGAAGCGCCTTCTCCGCCATTGGCAGCCCCAAAGGGCGGAATAATATTGCCTGCATTGCGAATTACGAATAACTCGCCTACTTCTGCTTGGGTAATTAGATTAGGGTCGATCCGCGAGTCCGCGCAGGTAATAAACAAAATTCTGGGGTGTTGACCGTGGGCGAGTTGCTCGAAGAGTTCTTTGTGGGAGCTAAAGTAGCCAGCTTGAAACCTTTTCAGCCCCTCAAGTAATTTTTTCATAGGGAAAATTCGGACTTAGATCGAAGTTTTCTAACACTGATTAGATAATTCTCCAAAGGAGAACCTGCATTTTCTAATACTCATTTAATTATCGACTAGAAGGGAACTTTTGCAGTTCATTCTCTTCTGGAGAATTTTTAAGCATTCGGGCGATTGTTTTGAAGCCGATCGCGCTTGAATTTAGCTAACTCAAAATCGGGGTTAATTTCTAGGGCTTTATTATAGCTGGCGAGCGCCGACTCCCGTCGTCCCCAATTTTCTAGGGCAATGCCTCGATTGTACCAGCTTTCATAGGAGTTTGGTTGCAGTTCGACGACTTTATCCCAACACATAATCGCCTCTTCCCACCGCCGCAGATTGAACAAGGCATAGGCGCGATCGTTCCAGGCTTGAGGGTCGCTGGGATCGAGTTCTAGGGCTTTATTATAGCTGGCGAGCGCTTCTTCCAATCTGCCCAGATGCGCCAAGGCACTACCCCGATTGTGCCACGCTTGAGGGAGGTTGGGGTTTAGCGCCAAGGCATATTCCCAAGATGCGATCGCGCTTTCGAGATCGCCCAAATTTGCCTGTTGTAGCCCGCGATTGAACCAGCCTTCTACCGTATCGGGCGCAGGCAACCCCTCCAGCTCTTGCTGAGCTGTTTGGAACTGCTCGATCAGCCTCTCGACAATAACTTGAGGATCGTTTGTTTGAACTCCTAACTGTTGAGCCATCTGAGCCAGTAGCTTGCTATCCTGCTGCAACCTGGCGAGTAATTGTTCTATCGTCAGGGTTTCTGTTGTTGCTGAATCAGCGGAAGAAGTCTCGGCTTCTGGCGTTACCGACTCAACTTTTCTGCCTTCGTTTGTCTCGGAAACTGTTGGCGCTGCGGGCATTTCTAGATCGGGTCCTTCATATTCCCAGATAACGCTGCCGACATTTCTACTATACAGTTGTCTGCCGATAGAATAAGAAGCTTCTCCAATTTGCTCGATCGCCGGAAAGGAGCGAGCTAGCTCGCCCAAGCGCATCATGCGGGCAGCTAGCTGCTGATTGGGTGCGCTTGAGGCGAGAACTCTCGCTCCGAAGCGTTCTAACCATGCCACCCAATCTTTTTGCTTGCCTCGTTCTTCAAGTTGTTGAAAAAACTTAAGGATTCGTCCTTCGTGCCAGCCGTGGGCTACGCCTTCAAGCAACTGGCTAAATAAAAATTCGTAATCGGTATCGGAAAGCCCCGACGGCGCATCCTCCGCCTTGCTTCTTCCTTTCCGATAGCGTCCAGAAGCTTTAGTTCCTCCCAGACCAAATAACTGCTCGAAGAAATTCTTAAGCCCTTGCCAGATTCGGCTGAATAATCTCTGCATTCTGTAATCTTACTTCTACTCTACTTCTAAGGATGCGATCGCAATTCTTATTGTGTCAATGACCTCATTCTACGGCATATAATTCGGTTCGGCAGGAGATGTTTTCTGTCAAAGTCAAATAGGGAAACGCTATGCGCCTCGAAACCAAGGACATTTATGGATTTATCGATCGCTAATCGGGTTAATATCTCGACGACCGAACTGCCTCGCTACTTCTAGAAATGTCTGCAACACAGCCGATGGATTATCTCTGCGCCACACCATTGCTAACTCAATCTCTGGCACTGGTGGGTGCAACTCGCGATACGTAACACCAGGTCGCCAAAAATATGGATCTATTGATATAGATCGATAACATGGATTGGTAATATTATCCATCAACTAAAAGCACAATTTTTGAAAATTAATATAAATTTTGATATAATCTTAAAAAGATTTTCCGAACCCATCAAAAACTTCTCTTTAGAAGAGATTCATTGTTTTTAATAAAAACTCGATTCAAAGAAAATATTGTAGAAAAAAACTAAGATTATTAAAATTTAAATAGGAGTATATAAAAGCTTATACAAAATTTTAGTAGTCAAATAATCCTAGCTAACTAGCCAAAAAATTTAATAGTCTATGCCGCTCGTTCCGAACCGTCAAAAACACAAAGGAGTCAAGATATGAATCAAGGTAAGATAGCCTATCTCATTCACGACAGAAATGCAAGAGGTCATACTCAAATCGGCTGGCTCGATAGCTACCATACCTTTTCCTTCGGCAGCTTTCAAGATCCAAATCGCATGGGATTTCGCCATCTGCGAGTTATTAATGAGGATCGCGTCGTGCCTGGGGCAGGATTTGCTACTCACAGCCATCAGGACATGGAAATTATTAGCTACGTCCTTGAAGGAGCGCTAGAACACAAAGACAGCTTGGGCAACGGTACAGTTATTAAACCAGGTGAAGTGCAAATTATGAGCGCGGGAACGGGGATTACCCACAGCGAATTTAATCCCTCTAAAAGCGAATCCGTTCACTTTTTGCAAATTTGGATTATGCCAAACGAACGAGGATTATCTCCCAGGTACGAACAGCATTATTTTCCCTCAGAAGAACGACATGGCAAGTTGCGTCTTGTCGTTTCTCCCGACGGACGAGAAGGCAGCGCGACCATTCATCAAGATGTCTGTCTCTATGCTTCTATACTAGAACCGGGCAGCGCGATCGCGTATCAGATTCAACCAGGACGCTACGGATGGCTGCAAATAGCCCAAGGCATAGCCACCTTAAACGGCGAATCGCTTCGGGCAGGCGACGGGGTGCAAATTAATGGTGCGGAGAAGCTTGAAATTAGCACTGATGTAGGCGGAGAAATCTTGCTGTTTGACCTAGCGTGAATTGTCATTGGTCACTTGTCCTTTGTCCTTCGTCTTTCGTAGTTAATTAATAAGTTAATTAATAACTAAAACTTTTGTGGTTAATTAATAGCTATTAATAGCTAAAAAAGGAAAAAATAATCGTGAAGTTCTTTTTCCCAGCTAGCCTGTGATTGCCCCACTCTCCCTAAATGTTGCCAATTCTCTGTTGGGATTTTGGGTGGCTGGTTGCGACTGCTTTGCCTTTTAAGCTTGCGTTCACTTCATCGCCAATACCTCGTTAATCAAAACTTGTCAACTGCTGCGCTTTCTGCACTCTCTATTCCAGTTAACCCGATCGTGTTCGTATAATAGCTTTTGACATCCTCCCACCGCTAACCCGAGGCAGGTGTAGCGGGGGATTCCCAAAACTCACGATTTGGGTTTCTGTTTCTTTCCCTTACGGGTTTTTCGCAACTGCCACGGGGCTTTCAAGGTCTGCCGTACGACGGCAGACACAGCCCCTCCTTTAGACTCATGTCTATCAGGTCTTATGTTCGCTCCACAGACTGTAACGGGGTGTCCCACCGCCAAAATGTTTTCAGCCGCATTGAGATCCCGGTCATGGTGTGCCCCACAATTTGGGCAATCCCACTCCCTGACATTCAACGGCAATTTATCAACAACGTGACCGCAGTTTCCGCAGCGTTTAGAACTGGGGAACCATCGGTCAATCTTCACCAAGTTTCGACCGTACCACTTGGCTTTGTACTCCAGTTGCCTCACCAATTCGCCCCATGCTGCGTCACTAATAGCACGGGCAAGTTTGGGGTTTTTGACCATGTTCTTAACTGCCAAATCCTCAACAACTATCGTTTGGTTTTCACGAATCAGTTGAGTTGTCAGTTTGTGCAGATGGTCAGTCCTTGTGTCGGAGATTTTAGCGTGAATGCGTGCTACCTTGAGTCTTGCTCGTTCTCGGTTGCGAGAGCCTTTTTGTTTGCGGCTCAAGGATTTTTGCGCCCTTCTCAATTTCCGATAGTGCGCCCCAAAGGCTTTGGGATTAGCAATTTTTTCACCTGTACTCAGAGTGACAAGACTGCTAATCCCAACATCCAAGCCCACAGCACTATCGCGCTCGCGCATGGTTTCATCTTTTGGATCGTTAATCCGCAGACTGACAAACCAGCGTCCCGAAGGGTCAAGTTTAACGGTGATGGTACTAGGTTCACACCCTTTGGGCAGTTGCCTAGACCATTTAATTGGCAATGGTTCAGAACACTTAGCCAGGTAGAGTTGCCCATCCTTCCATCGGAAAGCGGACTTGGTAAATTCTGCGCTACCGCCACTACGCTTCTTTTTAAAGTTGGGGTACTTCGCTCTACCCGCAAAGAAGTTAGCAAATGCTGTTTGCAGATGTCTCAAGCCTTGTTGCAGTGGTACACAGCTAACCTCGTTCAAAAACTGGAGGTCATCAACTTTTTTCCACTGCGTCAGCATGGCACTTGTTTGAACGTAGTCAACTCGTTGCTGCTTTTCGTACCAAGCTTCGGTTCTCGCAGCCAAGGCTTTGTTAAACACCAACCGCACACAACCAATTGTCCGGCGCAATATTTGTTCTTGCTCGGTAGTTGGATACACTCTGTAGCGGTAGGCTTTTTCCATACTTCACATTCTGCTACAAAATCTGTGAAAAACTATACCCGCTATGCACCGATACCTAATTACTCACTCGTCGCTCACCCCGTCGCCTGTTGTTGCGAAGCCAACAATTCGGCTCAGGGGTGAATCTCCTCGCTCGTCCCCATTCCTCTCACCGCCTCTCCTTCGTTGTGGCGGGAGTCTCCTGGGGGTGTTAGATGATAAAAGTCAACTAAAATCCAAAATGAATACGAGGATTGCTTTTTTGGTTGAGCGCCACTAAAGTAATTATAATTTTTTTATAGCTGTCAAGTGACTAGAATTAGCATCATTATTCCTGTTTTAAATGAAGCTGCAATCATTCAAGAAACTCTATCTAGATTTCAAAATAGCTCGGATATAGAAATTATTATTGTTGATGGCGGCAGCCAGGATCGAACAGTTGAATTAGCACGAGAATTAGGCGTAAAAGTAATTGTTTCTCCTCAATTCGGACGCGCAAATCAAATGAATTTAGGTGCCGCAGCAGCAACGGGAAATATTTTGCTATTTCTCCACGCAGACACTCATTTGCCTACTGGATATTCAGAAATAATTCAAGAGACTCTATCGCGTCCTCAAACCGTTGCAGGCGCTTTTGAATTAGCAATTGACAGTCAAGAAAAATCTTTACGATTAGTTGAGAGGGTAGTGAATCTGCGATCGCGCTTTTGTTCTCTTCCCTATGGCGATCAAGCTATCTTTCTCAAAGCTTCTATTTTTCGAGAAATCGGAGGATTTCCCGATCTTCCTATTATGGAAGATTTTGAATTTATACAATGCTTAAAAAAAAGAGGAAAAATCACGATCGCACCAGCTAAAGTTATTACGTCTAGTCGTCGCTGGCAAAAGTTAGGTATTTTCAAAACAACCCTAATTAATCAACTAATTATTTTGGGTTATTATCTAGGGATTTCGCCGAAAAAGTTGGCTCGTTTGTATGGACATAAATAATTCCTCGTCTTAGCGTTATTTAAATTGCGTATTTTTACTGATGACTAGGAGCTACTAGAAAAAAATCCCAATACTAATACACAAAACGAATCTCAAAAATTTTCTAATGAATTGGATAATTTTGAGAAAATATTCAAAATTTGGGAAAAATATGAAGACATTGCTACGCACTTCAACGAGCTACTTATTAAATTACGAATACAAGCACTTGGAGGGATAGCTATTATTGGAACCTTAGCCACTACTACTCTTTTGAAAGAAAGTAAGGTCGATTTAAGACAATATCTATTGCCGTTATTCTTCTTATTGACGGTAGGTTGGTTAGCTCTCTATTTTCTTGATATATATTACTATAACTGTCTTTTACAAGGAGCAGTAGAATCAATCAAAACTATTGAAAAAAAGACAATAGACTTAAATTAAGTACAACTATAGAGAAAGAGATAAAAAAAATAAAATATTTAGAATATTTAGTGCGAGAAAATTATTTTACCTAATTATTTTTATAGCTCTTTTATATCGAGTTCGGATAATTAGTTGTCATTGTCATTCCCAAAGAAGTGAAGAATCTACTAGATCCTTCGCTTCACTGCGTTACGCTCGGTATGAGACAACGATCTTTTGATAAGTATTCAACCTAACCTGATATTATTCATCGATTTTTATTATCTTACTTTAAATCCACTATTATGGTGGCTAGCATTAATCTTTTTTTCTATTACTTTTACTTTTATTTCTAGAAATTAATGCCAGCAAACAATAATAAGTATTTTTTATTGTCTTATTTGTTTACTTGTCTTTTTACCCAGCGACGAAACTCTTTTACTAATTCTAAATAGTCTACTGTATCTGCTTGTTGTAAAAATTGATAGATTTCTGGGATAGGAAGATTAGGAAATGCTAAACTGCGATCGCACTCAAGATATCTCTAATTTTGTAGCTGATAAATTTTGAAATCTTTGCCATCATATAGCCAGATTTCAGGCACTTCTAAATCTGCATAAACTTGAAAGCGATTTCTCAAACTGCTAGTAATATCAATTTCTACAACTAAATCGGGTGGGAGAGCTTCTTCTATATCAATTCTTTTCCTCCCTTTGATTGCATCTAAATTTTGTATGTAAAAACATTCATCAGGTTCGGTACCACTTAATTGTGGGCGCTGGAAAGTAGTTGAACCAAGGGGATAAATGTTTATTTCCAACTCTTCAGCTATAGTTTCAACGAAGCGACCCAATACTTTTTTATACAGTTCGCGTTCGGGGGAAGGTACCATAATTTCCAGAGTGCCACGATTGTAGGTCAGGCGCAGGCGGCGATGGCTGAGTTCTTTGAGTAAAGTTTCATAGGTTTGCCAACTAATACCTGACAAAGTAATTTTTTTCTTCTGGCGGTGTGAGAGTTTTACTACTCATGACACTCTGAAATTTAATTTCAATCCAAGGGAATAATGTAGACCCACTCTTTATAATCGGGATCTTTATTTTCTACGATTGCCGTTAATTTTTCTTTTAACTTATCTGTAATTGGTCTCTCTTGTGGTAATTCAAAGCTCTCGATTCTTTTAACAGGAGTAATTTTAGCCGCAGTTCCGCTTAAGAATACTTCGTCAGCAATAAATAATTCAGATTTATCAACCGGTCTTTCTACGACTGGAATTCCCATATCTTTCGCAATCGTTAAAATACTATCTCTGGTAATTCCTTCGAGAATATCTTGGTCGTATCCAGGAGTAATTAATTGTCCATTTCTGACGATAAATATATTCATGCCCGTTGCTTCGCAAACTTTCCCCTGAGAGTTCATTAAAATTGCTTCGTCAAAGCCAGATTCTACTGCTTCAGTTTTGGCTAGTGCAGAAGTAATATAGGCGCCAGTAATCTTTCCTCTGAGAGGGAAGCTGCGATCTTCTTGACGATACCAAGAACTAATGCGACAGCTAATTCCGCCGGGAGATAAATAATCTCCCATTTCTAAACCATAGACCAAAAAATCTTTTTCAATATTATGAAGTCTGGGCGCAATTCCTAATCCAGAACTATAGACTAAAGGACGTATATAAAAAGATACTGTAGGTCTGTTTTTCTTGACAAAATCAACTATAATTTGCTGAATTTTATCGGTTGATATTTCGTAATTTAGAAATTTAGCACTTTGGCTTAGTCGTTTGCAATGGCGATCTAATCTGAATAGTAAAATTTGATTAGGATTTTGAGAATCGGGAATACCACGCAATCCACCAAATGCTGCCGTTCCATAATGTAAGGCATGGGTAGCAACAGAAATTTTTGCGTTTTCAAATTCAATAAATTGGTTTTCAAAGTAAGCAATGGGAAGGAAATTATGCATCGTTTGCATTTTGGATTTTGGATGAAAGGATCTTGGATTCCTAGTTAACTCTTTCCAGCCAACCAACGAAATTCTGTTTTTGAATATTTGAAGGATTCTCAATCCGTACAATTTCATAACGACTGGGTTGGGGGGTTGCTAGTTGGACTGTAAGCGTTCTCAGTTCGTCCTGGTGGAAGACTGTAACTTGAATGATATCACCAGCTTGATAATCTTTGAGTCGTTCGTTCAACAGTTCGGCAGTGACTCGCATCCCATTTATCGCTAGTAATTCGTCATCTGCATCGATTCCAGCTACTCCTGCCGGAGAACCTGCTTCGACAAATTTAATGACTTGTTTGTTGTTTTCTGCCTGTACTTTCATGCCTAGATACGGATAGGGATCTTCTTCTAGAATGCTTTTGAGTTGCAAGCCGAAGGGTTCGAGATATTTATCGAAGGGTAATTCATCAGTTCCATCAATATAACGCTCAAAGAAGTCGCTTAAGTCTATTCCAGCCACCGATTCGATCGCTTCGTGCAATTGTTCGGGAGTAAAACCAATTTGCTCTTTCCCAAACTGCTGCCACATCTGACGCATAACATCATCAAGCGATCGCGCATTATTGTGGCGTTCTCGAATTAATAAATCTAGCAATAATGAAACTAATTCCCCTTTTAAATAATAGGAAATTTGGGAATTATCGCTATTAGCATCTCGGCGATATAATTTAATCCAAGCGTCAAAACTCGATTCGCTTAAAGGTTGTACTTTTCGCCCTGGAATAGTTAGAAAGCGAGTAATTTCTTTGCCTAAATTCTCCAAAAAGCTCTTATCATCATAAATACCTGCCCGTAATGGAATTAGTAGGTCGTAATAACTGGTCGTTCCTTCCGAAAACCATAGGGATGTCGTGTAATTTTCTCGTTCGTAATCAATGGTTTCTAAAGCTTTTGGGCGAATTCGTTTTACGTTCCACAAATGGAAGAATTCGTGAGCGACTAATTGGATGAAGCGATTGTATTTATCCTTGGCACGAAACCCAAAGCGAGGATAATTTAACGAACAAGAATTTTGATGTTCTAATCCGCCAAAACCATTATTTGATAAATGAAGTAAAAAGACATACTTTTCATAAGGCAATTCTCCATAGAGATTGGCTTCTACCTCAATAATTTTTTTCGTATCTTCTATAATTTTCTCTGGATTGGCATTGCCTTCTCCCCAGATAGCTAATTGATGCGGTTTGCCCAAAACTTCAAAATTATAGAGGCGATGGATGCCAATTTCAAAGGGACTATCGACTAAAGCATCGAAATCTTGTGCCTTAAAAGTATTATTTTTTCCGGCGACTGAAGGTAAGGAAGTCGTTATTTTCCAATCAGGTTTTGGCGGTAAAATTGTCACTTCGATAGGCTGCTTTTCTAAGCCTGGTATAAAGAAGAATAATGCCGCACCATTGAAATAGCCGTGGGTTACATCTAGATGATTGGTTCGGACTGAAAGTTCGTTGGCAAAGACTCGGTAGCAGACGGTTATTTTCGAGCAATTTGAGGTTTTTACTTGCCAGTGATTTTTACTAATTTTACGACTAATTAATGACTGATTTTTGTCGCTACTGCGCGCAACAAAATCCTGTATATTTCTGGCATATTCTCGTACTAAATACGATCCGGGCGTCCAAACAGGCATTTTGAGATCGAGCGTGGGAGATTGCCAATTTTTAACTTGTAAGGTTACCTCAAAGAGATGAGAAGTAGGTTGAGGCATGGCTACCTCATAAGAAATAATAGGAAGAGTTAAAGATGAGCTTTGCTGTTGGATAAGATTCGCTTTGGTCATGCTTATAACTGTTTGGCAAGGTGATAGAGTTGTTTGATATTCGTTAAGTATAAAGCGCGATCGCTCAGTTCGATTTCTAGCCAACCTCTATCCTGCAATTTGTTCAAAAGTCGGCTCGTTTCTTCAAAGTTAATGCCTGCCAGATCGGCTAAATCTTGATGGGGAATATTTAAAATTTTAGTACCTTTTTCTGTAGGTTGACCGTAGTTCTCTGCAAGAAAAATTAATGTTTTAATTAGCTTAAATCTAGGAGGATGACGATATAATTGAAAACGATAGTAAAATTGGCGCATTTTGTGTGCCATTAGCTGCAACATGCGGTGATGCAGTGTGGGATCTTTGAGGAGTATTTGCAGGAAGCGTTGAGCCGAAATACTTAGTAATTGTACGTCAGAAAGTGCGATCGCTTCTGTAGCGCGAGGAGATTCATCGAGGACTGCCATCTCGCCAAAACAATTGCCGCGACTGAGAATTTCTAGGGTAACTTCCCGATTGCCATACAAAGAGCGGATTTTTACCCAACCGCAGACAATAAAGAAAACCGCTTTGCCCCAGGCAGATTCCGTAATAACGGCACTATCTTTTGAGTAGTCCTGTTCTTGGGCAACAGAAACAAGCCTTTCTAACGTTTCTGGACTGGCGCCGATAAATAAAGGAAAAAGCTCGCCAATGGCTTTAGTCTCCATCAAAGGTCTGTTTGTAGAAACAGCAACAATTGTGCAACAGCTATCCTTTCATTACAACACAATGTCCGTTAACTGACTAACTGGAGTCAGAGTAAAGTCAAAGATGTACCCAGGGTAATACTTTGCGAGTTTGAGAACGAATAAGAAACTTTGTTCGTTCTTTTAGACTACCGTAGTCTTTCCCACCAAAGTGTCCGGCTATTCCGTGAAAATCGGGTTCAATCGGAAATCTAAAGATAACTCTTTTGCCATCTTCTAATTTTTTGATGGCTTGATAAAACTGAGTTTCGATATAAAAACATCCGTTATGATAATTTTTATGGAGAGGCTTGATATTTTGAAAATAAAATTCTTTACTAAAAACTATGAAACGATTATCGCAATAAGGTTCTGCTGAGTTATTCTTATATAGATTTTTTACCCTCCAGCCCCAATCTTTATAATCGCAAAGACAGTCATAATATTCTTCGATTTCCTCTAATATTTGGGTCAGATTTTTTAAATGAATCCGACCTGTAATTTTAGCAAAATGAGTAATGCCATTAATTATACTCGATTGCTCCAGCCCCTTCTCTACTAATAAACATTCTCCATATCCTTTCCCTAATTCCCTAGCAAAATCATTATAATCTAGAGAAATAAATTCAACCTCTTTATTATAAGGATTATTTTCAATTGCTTGTTGAACCCTATCTAGCGTCCAGCCAGAATTCTCAACAAAAATTATTTTGCGAATATGAGGATGATTATTAATCTAATATTTTAGACTATTAAAATAAATTTCTTGTCATTCCTCTAAGATATTAGGATAAGCTTTCGGCATTTCTTTAACAGTAATTGTTGATGTCATCAAAAGCGCAAAGTTTTCTTCAAGATTTAAAAATTGAGAAACATATTTTTGTTTACTATTAATGAGCATTTTTCTCATTAAATTTGTGCTAAAATATAACAAAAATTAAATTAATAACTCATTTCATTCTCCTATTAGTATCGGAATTGATAAAGCTAAAAGCATCGATAAAAACGCTGGAATTTTTCGCTTCCCTTTGTTTTAGATAAGAATTTCTACGGATTTCCTGGGCGATGTTATTTTTAAGTTTTCGATTCTGGATTGAGAAGACTTATATTAGCTATATAAAGTGCCCAACCTACGTTTAATTTCAATTGGTTGCTAATGGCTAGAAGTAATCCCTCGCTCTCTCAACTGACGGATAAAAAATTCTTCCAGGGAAGCACGCGCTAGGTTCATGCTAATAAGTTGGGCATTCATTTTATCGATCGCAACGAGAAATTCTTGAGGATCGCCTTTGAGATGACCGTGCCAGCAATTATCTTCCCAGATTAACTCGTCAATCCATTGCTTGAGTTCTTCGGCATCGCCGCCTTTAACGACGACTTGGTAAATGTCTGCTCTACCGAGAATTTCATCGAGAGAACCCATGCAAATCAATTCTCCTCTGGCTAGGATGGCAATGCGATCGCAAATTTGCTCGACATCCGATAGGACGTGAGAATTAAAAAAGATAGTTTTTCCCTGTTTTTTGAGGGAGAGAATAATTTCCCTGACTTGATAGCGTCCCATCGGATCGAGTCCCGACATCGGTTCGTCTAAAAAGACCAATTCGGGATCGTTGATCAATGCCTGCGCCACGCCAATGCGTTGCAGCATTCCCTTAGAATACTGTCTCAGTTGCTTTTTGCGAGCGGTCTTGCGATCTAATCCCACCAAATCGAGAAGTTCGGGAATGCGTTTTTTCTGCACCGATGCAGGGATTTGAAAGATGCCAGCGGCAAACTGTAAAAATTCTATCCCCGTGAGATAATCGTAGTAATAGGCATTTTCGGGAAGATAGCCGATTCGTTGTTTGACACAGCGATCGCCTATGGGACGATTGAGTAATACAGCGCGTCCTGAAGTGGGGCGAACTATGCCTAGTAGCGTCTTTAATAAGGTCGTTTTTCCCGCGCCGTTAGGTCCGAGCAAGCCAAAAGTTTCTCCCTTGTATACTGACAGAGAGCAGCTTTTTAAGGATTGAATTTTTTGATTGAGCCAAAAGCCTGTGCGGTATATTTTCCCCAAATTCCAAGTTTGCACTACTGGCATTGGTTTGGCGGTGGTTGATTCGGTTTGCAGCTGCGCAGCAGAATCCATCCCAGTTCCAACAGAACTCGTAAAGTTTGCGATCGATAGATCTGAAATAGAATTTTAAATTAAATCCAGAGACTCGTAACTCAGTAATTACACTGATTTTTGTAGATTTGCTGGTAATTTAAATAAACAATCTTCATTCGATTCTAGTTCGGCGACTCGCAAAAACAGCATGAGATTGTTTGTTCTCTTCGAAGTTTCATAGTGAATTTCTGGCTGGACTTTATCGATTCGGTCGTCTTCATACGACTGCATAAGTGTTTGAGTCCATTAAAATGGGCTTGGTATATGAGACGGGAAATTAATTCCCCGGCGATTGTTAAGAATGGCGCAAGATCTCAGCGGACTCAAAGCCTTATCTAGTTAATCATTTAGTCCTATAGGAGAGGACTTTCGCAACTGACCAAGAGAATGAATTCCATTATGGGGTGAAGCGTAGGTGCAAGAAGGGAGAAACAGGACTCTGAAAATTTATGCTATGTGAGTACACAGTTGATAGGTCAAGATATTATAAAGCGGAGATATAGGCTTCAAAAAATCTATAGTGGGATCGATAATTATATATTTATCTTGAGAAAGCAAAATATTTTTTTGATTTAGACTAAAAATTCTAATTCCTTTTGATAATAATCTCCGAAACAGATAAACTGTTTGAATTTTTAAGAGTTGTCGTTGACGATCTTTATCTAGTAATAGATGTAAATTAAACTGAGGCTTGACAAGAATTTCTTCAAGAAAGGGTATCTTAAAAACTTGACAGAATTCTAGACTAAAGCCAGTTTTGGTTTCTCCTAATGTTACGCCGCCTTCAATGTTTTGCATAAAGAGAATCTGCTTAAAAAAGACATCGATCGCGCTGGTTTCAAAATGCAAATAAACCGGACAAATTTGCAGCATCGCTTTTTCTTGGGCATTGAGTTTAGTTTCAAACTCAATAGACAGTTGAATGCTTCTGTCAAACTGTTTTTTCAGATTTTCAGCCAAGAATTTTCCTTGAGAGCATTTTAAAGCTAGACTTGAATGAGGAAAGATTTCTAATTCAGAACTATCTTTAGCAAGGATATAAATTCCTTGCCCGAGTTTGTCGGAATAGGGATTGATATTATATTCGTCTCTATTCTTCTCCAAAGCGGCATTGAAAGACTGTAATTTCTCTATAAATTTAGCCAAACTTCCATAACGATTTTCTATGCGATCGCAAGTATCTTTAGTAATATCGATCTTTATTCGCTCTTGGTTATAGGTTTTAATTGGAAGCATCAAAAATTTTTTTATTGATTCAAGAATCCTGTCGTCCTGGGACTCATGATAGCAATTGCCGAGAGGATGCTGCTTGCCAATCAGCTATTCGATCTTCTTATAGCTTAGCTGACTCCGAATCGCTATTCAAACCCCGATCTTTCTAGACAATATTCTTGTATCGAATTTTCAAAACCAAGATTATAGAGGTTAGAAAAAAAGTCACAACATTTGCGGCAATCAAGGGGATGTTGCGAATCGAAACGCCGTATACTAGCCATAGCACGATTCCCACGCTGAGAATTATCAACATGCTCCAGGAAATGTCGTCAGCCGATTTAGATTGCCAAGTTTTGATCGCCTGCGGTAGATAGGCAAGCGTCGTCAGAATTCCAGCTATTAATCCCAGCAGAGTTATAAAATCGATTTTCATTCTATAACGCGATTGAATTAACTTAATACAAGTTAAGCACGATTGCGTTTAGCTCGGCAATCTCTTTTGCATAAATATATATTTTTACTTGACCAAAACAATTCAAAATTCAAAATTTAACAGGTTACAAGCCTCTCTTTTTAAGGAGAACAAAATTGCTCTAATTTTCTCTCAGCTCATGCTACTCTCCATTCGCTGACTGGTGCAACTGAGGCACAGAAATTATCTCTCCTCGTCGTTGTAGAGAAAGGCTCAAACAACTAAGAATTTGAACTAATTGAGCGCCAATCCAACCAGAAGAAAAGGAGCAAGTTTCGCGAGAACCAATCATTTGCAAAAAGCGATCGCAAACTTTTTTTAACGGTTCGGCCGCTTCGATTTCCAACACCTCGCTTGATTGTCCGACAGGAATAAACCCTTCTCCTTGCTTTTGAAAATGGCCATGCTGAAGCATTAGCGGTGCTTGTAAGTTCATCTCGTCAAAAATCAAACTTCCCTGCGTTCCCACCAAACAGAGTCGTCGCTGTTTGTCGGGATTCAACCAACACAAATGAAGAATGGCTTGAAACCCGTTGGGATAAATCAGCGTTGCCCAAACTAAATCTGGCAAACCCTCTTGCAACCAAACGCTTCCCCTAGCCTGTACCTGCGTAGGAATTTGCCCCAACCAATCATTAAAAATAGCAATATCGTGAATTGCTAAGTCCCACAAAGCATCCACATCTTGACGGACTGGTCCTAAATGGGTACGATTGGCATAACCATAGCGCAACTCTCCTAACTGTTGCGATCGCGCTACCTGCCGACCTCGTTCCACGGCAGGATGAAATAAATAGGTATGATCGACTAATAACTGTCGCTGTTGTTGTTGAGCAAGGCGCGTCAGTTCTAAGCATTCACTCGGATCGAGGGTAAGGGGTTTTTCCGCCAAAACATGATAGCCAAGCCGTAACGCATCGGCAATGAGTGGATAATGAGTCGAAGCAGGCGTAGCCACGACTACTGCATTGATGCCTTTTAGCTGTCGTACCGCTTCCCAATCTTTGGCGAGAACTACTTTCGTCTCGTCGAGATGAAATTTCTCGCGACATTCTGCTAATCTTTGAGCAGAGCGATCGACAATGGCAAGAACTTCGGCTTGAGGATGGTGGAAAAAATTTCGCACCCAATGGACACCCCAACGTCCGACTCCTAAAATAGCAATTCCAGTTTTCATCAACAAAATTGTAAATCTATTGGAGCGATCGCCTCTACAGAATTTGGTTATCGTTAGGGGTCGCCTCTACAATGAGTTAATAATAAGGGAATATTGCTCGTAAAAACATGGATACCAAAGCCTTTAAGCGCTCGCTGCAACAGTCTGAAAACTACCACCGTAAGGGATTCGGTCGCGAAGCCGAAGTCATGGGGGTTTTGAATACCGAATATCAAAGCAATCTGATTCAAGAAATCCGCCACAATAACTATCGGCTGCAACGGGGAGAAGTTACGATTCGACTGGCGGAAGCATTCGGTTTTTGTTGGGGAGTCGAACGCGCAGTCGCAATGGCGTATGAAACCCGTCAGCACTTCCCCACCGAACGGATTTGGATTACCAATGAAATCATTCATAACCCGTCAGTGAATCAGCGTTTGCAGGAGATGGAAGTAGGATTTATTTCTGTTGTAGACGGCAAAAAAGATTTTTCCGCTGTCGAGAGCGGCGATGTCGTGATTTTACCCGCCTTCGGTGCCAGCGTCGCGGAAATGCAACTGCTCAACGACAAAGGTTGCACGATTGTGGATACGACTTGTCCTTGGGTATCTAAAGTATGGAATTCGGTCGAAAAGCATAAAAAACGCGATTATACTTCCATTATCCACGGCAAATACAATCATGAAGAAACGATCGCGACCAGTTCTTTTGCAGGAACCTATTTAGTCGTCCTTAACTTAGAACAGGCAAATTACGTCTGCGACTATATTCTCAACGGCGGCAATAGAGAAGAATTTCTGACGAAATTTAAGAATGCCTATTCAGAAGGCTTCGATCCCGACAGGGATTTGGAACAAATTGGCATTGCCAACCAAACTACCATGCTCAAAAGCGAAACCGAACAAATCGGCAAGCTTTTTGAGCGAACCATGCTTAAGAAATATGGTCCCACGGAGTTAGATCGGCATTTTATGAGCTTCAATACTATCTGCGATGCCACTCAAGAACGTCAGGATGCAATGTTTAACCTCGTCGAAGAAAATTTAACTTTGATGTTGGTCATCGGCGGCTACAACTCGTCTAACACGACTCACCTGCAAGAAATCGCGATCGAGCGCGGCATTCCTTCTTATCATATCGACAGTGCGGCTCGTATTGGTCCAGGCAATCGCATCGAACACAAACCACTAGGTAAGGATTTAGAAGTGACAGAAAATTGGCTGCCCGATGGTTCAATCGTTGTTGGAGTCACTTCTGGTGCCTCTACCCCAGATAAGATCGTAGAAGAGGCGATCGAGAAAATATTTGAATTGAAGGGATTGGTAGCGATCGCTTAATTTTTGATAAATTTTGAGAAGAGTTAAACCCGAAAGCTTGTCCTAAGCTAAACCAGTAGGTACAAGCTTTCTCTTTTTTATATAGATTAATTTAATTCTGAAATTTCTAAATTTTTTTGGTAAAACTTTTTTGAGAACATTAACATATTATTTCTCTGCAATCGATAGACGCTCGCACTAGGTTTCCTTGGCTTTTACGACAATAGTTATCGCGTTCCTCAGTTGGATGGAGTATAGCAAAAGGAGGATAACACTTTTGTCTTCTCCCTTAAAACTAGGGATTTTATCTTCCATTACTATGAAAATTGCTGTAATTCAAATAATCCTTAAGATAGATGTATTTATATAGATTAATCTTGGAATATTAATTATAAAGTTCACAATAATTTTATAAAAAGGAGCAAAGTTTTAGTCATGACAGAATATGGCGTACCTCCAACACCTCGTACTCGCGATGTTTTGCCGATAGTAGGTATTATCTTGGCTTTGGGCATTATCGTAGCGCTGCTGACCCAACTATAAAAGAAAAGACTATCAGAAAGAAAATAAGGTAGGCATTACCACCTTTCTTATCAATTCGGAATTAGCCCTCGTTATCGGGCTGCTGTCTGGTAACGAGAGTTAAGGCGAATTGGTATTGCCCATATTTTCTGTAAACTCGCGGGTGACTTCATCTAGGTCTTGTTGTAGTTTTTCAAGCGTTACGTCTCGACGATTTTCTAGCTCGCCCACAACGCGATCGCGCCAATCTTGGATGTTTTCGTGCCTTGTTCGCAGCTTTTGCTTAACGTATTGGCTATACTTTCTGCGCGGGTCGTCGGGCGATAAACGTCCTAGAGTTAGACTAATAGCTGTAGATTCGCGACCCAAATTTATACTGACGCAGGTAGAAAACTTGCCAATTGCGATGCTCATTATTGTAGATACTCTACCTTGGTCGATCCTGTTTGTTGTCTGGTATCTAGAAAATTCGATCGTTTCTTGAAGGCGGTTTCTAAATACATCTTGCAAATCAGCCGCATTTCGAGCCGAGAAAAATTTGCCGCCGCCTGCTTCGGCAACCGCTTTCAACTGCCGTTGCGCTTCGTTGTTTACGTCAAATCCTATTACGTTAACGATGACTTTAGCGTTGGAGGCGTGTAATTTCTTGGCGGCTGCCACTGGATCGCCATCGCAAGTTTCGATGCCGTCTGAAACGAGATAGACGACATTCTGATGGTCGGCACCGTCGTAAGCCGATAGATTTTGCTGTAAGCGCTCCAATGTGGCTGCTAGCGGCGTATAACCCGTCGGTTGAAAAGATTTGACCGACTCGGTAAACTGCGGTTTATCGAGTTGCGCCAAAGGATAAATATTTTCTATCCCCGCACAAGAGGCAGCTTTATCTGCTGCTGAGTTAGAGCCTTTGTGACCGAATACGGTCAAGCCTACTTTAGCTGCTTTGGGCAACCCGCTAACAAACTGAGCGATCGCGCTTTTGGCGATATCGATCTTTTGACCGCCGCTGACGCTTTCAGCCATCGAACCGGACGAATCAAGGGCAACTAGCACATTGAGTTGCTTGGGCGACGGCGGGGCAGACTCCCCAAAGCCATCGGGTTTCTCGGCTTCTCGCAATTCAATTTCAACGGGTTGGAGACATTCGTGATAATTTTCTCCATGTTGAGCTAGCAATTCCTGATAGAAAGCTTCGGCTTCATCCTCAGCTAACTCAGGCGATCGCTCTGGAGTCAATGACTCGGCAGTTGGTTCGATAGTGACGCTGGGTTGGCTTACCTCTTCTTCGGTGTTATTAGAGTTGCAGCCTCCCAAGGCAGTCAACAAAAAGACCGAGATTAGTAGCGAAAGTACGCGCATTCGACCAGCTATCATACCTTTTTTTTCTTTCCGGTTTTTGAGTATTTTACCCGATGGGGTGACTAAATAATTCGTAATTCGTCGCTGCTCGGAGGCGGGAGCTACGTGCGCGGCGGAGAGTAATTCGTAATTGAAGGGGTACGAGCAAGCACGAGCTTGTAATTACGAATTGCCGCAAAGCGGCTTGACAACCGAGCTAGAGAGTTGGCTGGATAAAGCGATCGCGTCACAAGTCGGTATGAGTCAGTATCATTTGGCGCGTTTATTGTTCTAAACGTTTAGTATTGACTAAACAATTAAAATGATTTAATCTAGATTGAGAAGCTCAATTTTTCTTGTCGTGACTAAAATCAGGCGAGATAGGAGATACTATGCTAGTAATGCTGGTCAATGCCAATCCAGCTAAAACTGCGATCGCAATTAAGTTTTTAAGATGGAATTAAGGATTTATTATTCCGCCTGGGTTTGATGCAAGCTATATTACTGAGAGCTAGTTTTGGACGAAGAGCAACGTCAGTTTGAGATTAAACGACTCATTGAGGAATCGGGTCTTTTATTTGAGATGGAGGGATTGCCTCGCATGGCGGGGCAGATTATTGGTCACTTGCTCTTTTCTCGATCGCCTCTAGTTTCCAGTGCAGAACTAGCAGAAGCGCTTCAGGTTACTAAGGGTGTCATTAGTACAACAAGTCGCCTTCTCATTCAGGTAGAACTGATCGAACGAGTTAAATTAATGGGCGATCGCCGCGATTATTTCCGGCTAAAAAAACGTCCCTGGTTCCACTCGTTTAAGCAAGAGTTATATCTAATCTCAGCTTACCGTCAGATGGCTCAGCGGGGGTTGCAGGCGATCGAAGACTACGAAAGCGAACGCAAGGAAGCACTCCAAGAAATGTTTGAGTTATATTCCTTCTTAGAACGAGAATTTCCGGCTTTAATTGACCGATGGGAGCAAGAATGGGCAACCAAACAAAGTAAAAATTCTCAAAAGAAATAGTTGCCCTGAATTATTGCATCAATTTTTTTAACTTTAGTGTTTAGATGTTTATAAACAATTAAAACTAAAAAAACTCCAAGAACGGTACTGAGGTTATTGCTATGAAATCGCTCATTTTCAGTAGTTTATCGGTTTTGATGTTGTCTTTTGCGATCGCTGCTAGTACCAACGCACAATCTGAACCAGTAACCCCTTTTAACTTTTGGGGGGTTCGGGGGGCAATAAGTCCCGCGCTGTACTCGAAGAGTCAGCGTCGGGATACATGGACACCCCGCGCCCGACGATGGGGTTCGATCCCCTGAGGCGGGCAAATCTACGTCATGTATCTTCATAGAATCTTTACACAGTAAGGGCTTGAGTTGACGGATAATATAAATAGCTCAGAAATCAACCGAGCCTTGGCGAAATACACGAGTGAACCAGCCGTTCGTGTTGGCGTATCCAACCTGTCTGTGAACATAAATCGGAGTAGCTAAGGAATCTGAGTCAACCAATAAAGAGTACCCAAGGACTTTGGGGAATCGAAAATGCCTATGCAGTCGAGGACGCGGATGCGCCACCTGCGGGCGCATCATCTGAGCGTCCGTCGGTCTGTCGGGGAATAAGTCATAAGGCTGTTCTAGATAAGAGACGAAATGCCAGCAATGGAAGTAACTAGGAATGCCCTATTGTGAGGTAGGGAAGCCGTCGCTATACTCGAAGAGTTAGCGCACGGAGGATGTCACTCTGGCTCATTTAGCTCGTCAAGGATATTTCCAGGAGCAAAGAATTCCTAGCTACAGTGCTTTGTGTGCTGCTGTGATGGCAAGGCGAGTTAGAGCGAAATATCTTGTCAAAGCTGCGATCGCCCAAAATCGACTCTCACCCAAAATGCTTAATGACAAAAGCTATTTGGATCGCATAGAAATCCTACTTTATCGCACTTGTCGGCGAATTTAGTTCAGTTTTTGTCCTATCGCTTGAGATCGATTACTCACCTTTGATTATTCTCAAAGCCTTCTCTGCCATGTTGACTGGAGAAGAAAGTCTAGATTCAGTGGGGGAATTAACTGCTGCCTTGCTCGAAACTCCTGCATTTGAATTAGCCGCGAAGTCCCTTAAAGCCGATCCAGCCTGTGCTGCGCTCATCCGCGATCGCTATATTCCACCTGCTCACAATTTAGATGAGCTATTGCATTACCCTCAAGATTCGTTGGGATATATATACGCCTACACGATGAAGGATAAAGGGTTCGATCCCGATCTCTACTCTCATATGGCAGCAGATTCAGATGCAAGTTATGTTGAACTACGGTTGAGTCAAACCCATGACATTTGGCACATTATCGCGGGATTTGATACCTCCTGTGCGGGAGAGATTGGGTTGCAGGCATTCCATTTATCCCAATTTCCCTACCCCTTAGCAGCGATGTTGATTGCCAACAGCCTAATATCTAGTACACTCCTTGCGCCCAAAGAACTGCCAAAGTTAGTACAAGAAATCGATCGCGGTTTGCAAATGGGGAAGCAGGCGAAATCTCTATTTGCCCAAAAGTGGGAACAAGATTGGAAAAAGCCACTCATTCAGTGGCAGAGGGAATTAAACATCAGGATCTCAAGCGCGATCGCGTTTAATCCAAAGATAGGGAATTCATCAAGTAAATCTAAAAAATCCTAACGGCTAGCTTCTCCATCGGTAGGTAATGTATAACTCAGTATCAGCGTATAGCATCTGGTGCAAGTGTTTTGTTAGACCTTACTATCTTACTTATGAGAACTGCCGCGAAAACGATCGATCTACCTCCATCGTCCGTTGGGGTATATTTCTATGATATTCTCCTCGCCTGCTAGAAAAAATACATTTCCTGTTCGTTCGTCCATACGAACTATGTTGACAGGTAAGTAGAGCTTAGTGAACCAGCAGCACAATATGTAGCACTGCGTTCTTTGTTCTGGCGTAGGAATAATCTGAACTCCTCAACATCACCTCATTGCAGGAGTATAGCACCCTCCATCTTACCAAGCCCTTTCCAACTATTTTTATTCTTCAACCAACAGTTAGAGCGATCGCTTCTTAAACTTGGATGGGAGAACGTTTAGTTATTTGGTCTTAAGCAAGTAGGGGCAATTCTTTGCGAACCGCCCCTAATGAAATAGGATAAAAAAACCGAAAATTTTAATCAGTATTGCGGCACGCTGGGATCGATTTCCTTACTCCAAGCAGTAATTCCGCCTTTGACGTTGATGCCTTCAATACCTGCTTTTTTGAGGATGCCCAATGCTTTGGCAGAACGTCCTCCCATCTTGCAGTGGGCGATTAAGCGATGACCGTTGACCAGTTCTTTGACTTTCTCGATACCCGAACCATTTTCGATCTCAGGCAACGGAATTAAAATCGACCCTGGAATTTTGGCAATTTCGTATTCATTGGGGTTGCGAACGTCAATTAAAACGTAACCATCCGCACCGCTGTCGATGAGTGCTTTTAACTCCTGAACTGTCATTTCTGAAATTTCCATCTGCTGTTGCGCCTCCTGTGCTTTTGCTTGGGGAATGCCGCAGAATTGCTCGTAGTCAATCAGTTTCTCAATCGGAGCAAGATTGGGATTGCGTCTGAGTCTCAATTCCCGAAACGTCATATTCATGGCGTTGTACACCAGCAACCGTCCGCTGAGGGTATTTTCTGGGGGTACGCCCAAGATAATTTTAATCGCTTCGGTAGCTTGAATCGTACCGATGACCCCAGGTAAAACGCCTAAAACTCCCCCTTCCGCACAAGAGGGAACCATTCCTGGCGGTGGCGGTTCTTCGTATAAATCGCGATAATTGGGTCCGTCTTGGTAGTTAAAAACGGTTGCTTGTCCGTCGAAGCGGAAAATGGAACCGTAAACGTTGGGCTTATTCAAGATGACGCAAGCATCGTTAGTGAGATAGCGGGTGGGGAAGTTATCGGTTCCATCGATGATGACATCGTAGGGTTTGAGAATATCTAAGGCATTCTCGGAGGTGAGGCGGACTTCATATAAGTCCACCTGACAGTAGGGGTTAATCTCCAGAATGCGATCCTTTGCCGATTGAATTTTCGATTTCCCTACCCAAGAAGTTCCGTGGATGATTTGACGCTGCAAGTTGGAACTATCGACTACATCAAAATCAACAATGCCGATGCGTCCGATTCCCGCAGCAGCTAAATAGAGTAGTAAAGGCGAACCAAGTCCACCCGTACCGACACAAAGTACGCTAGCAGCTTTAAGGCGTTTTTGACCTTCTAGCCCGACTTCTGGCAGGATAATATGGCGAGAATATCGTTGATACTCTTCTTTAGAGAGTTCTATTTCTTCTAAGTTCGGATTTAACATAGCAGTTGCCTGACAAACAATATCGCTTTCTCTAGAGGACTTCAGCAAATGTTCTTAAATGCCTTATTCGGTCTGCCAATGGCTTCTCTAGACGATCGCTTCCTTTCGTTTCTGCAACACAAGGCTCCAAAAAAACTAACTTGGAAGGTTCATGGTCGTATTGCTATGATACCAACAGAGTCATATTTCTTTTCAGCAGAAGCCAATAAAGAAAAAAATAAGTGTTTCCAGACGCGGATTTGGGAGATTCTCTTCGGTAATGGACGGGCAGCGGTTTGAGCTCGAGCATCTCTAAGGCGATCCCAAATCGAAGCCTGTGTATTAATCCAGGAATTACTAAATTGCCGAGTAAAGCCTCTAAAAAATAAGGACTGCGTCTTAAACCCCGATTTCTCGCAAATTGTACGCAGACTTGTAGGTGTAAAGAAGTTTAGGTGGCGCGGTATATCGAGAAAGGGCCAAGTGACTCCATCATAAGACAGTTGCAGCGCACAATTGTTGGGGACTTCGCAGATTAACATCCCACCCGAACGAAGTAGCTGGTATGCATTCCTTAAAGCTACTAAAGGATCGAGGCAATGTTCGAGAACGTGTTTGATAATAACAAGATCGAAAGAGCGCGACATAATGGCTGTGGGAATTTCTTCTGCTGTCCCAGGATAAACATCTAGGTCTTTGAGAAAGGCAAGCGCTTTTTCATCGGGTTCTATCCCGCAAACCTTATGTCCGATCTCTTTTAGTTGTTGTATTAATTCGCCGTTGCCGCAACCGATTTCACAAATCCTAGATATTTTACCCGCGAGGCAGCGATCGATAAAATTGGCTGTTATTTCAGTTCCTCGATCGAATTTCCAGGCAATATTAACGCGAAGCCGATCTAGAAAGGTATTTTTTTCACTTTCTGTAACATGATTGCTTCCGTGAGTATAATAAGCTTTCAAATCGTAAAAGCTTCGTACCGATTCTCGATCCGGACGCGGCATTACAAGTCCGTATTGGGATTCCTCACACCAATAAATTTCTCCATAGGGAGTGGGTTTGCCTTTCAGCCAATCGATAGGCATAGACATCCAAGGTTTCATCGCCTTATCTGATAGCGGACATCTAGGCGATTGAGCGAGAATTGTCATGGTTGGTATAATTACCAAAGGTTTTAAAATTGTGAACCAATAGGAAAATTAGCTATAGTTGGTTAGAGAAATTGTTTTCAGGTTTAAATTGACGATTTTCATCCAAAAACCAACTGCGTATCTCTACGGCACGTCCCTGACTTAGGGATATTATCATATACGAGTATTGCTGCCAAGCGATCGCGCGGTCAAATTCTGAGGGAATGGCGGGATGGTCGGGATGAGAATGATAGATGCCAATAATAGATAAATTGCGATCGCGCGTTTCCTTCTGTACCCGAAGCAAAACCTCTGGCGCAATGCTGAAGCGATTTCGCTTACTCCCAGCCTCTACGGACAAAAACTCTGCTGCTTCTGCATCCCAGCTATTTTCTGTCGCTATCACTTCTATCAGAATTTTGTTTTCTCCCTCAATCTTCCCTATCAGCAAACCGCAACATTCTTCAGGATAAGTGTTTTCTGCATGAGCGCGAATTTGTTGGATTTGTTCTAAAGTAGCTCGAATCATATAATCATATTGAGATTAACGCTTTCTCCTCCCTCTGCGCCTCTGCGCCTCTGCGTGAGACTCTCCTACGCTCAACCCTTTCGCCGCTTGAGCTTTCGCCAACAAAGACTCTGCAAACGCGATCGCATCTTCTGCCGAATGTCCTCCTGTCAGTTGTGCCAGTTCCTCGCGCCGCATCTGAAGATTTTCTAGCGAACTCACCCTTACAACCGTCCGAATTTCTGGCAGATGACTCTGACCGTTATTATCTTGTATGTCCGAGGGGAATTCTTCAATAATTTGTTTATCTACGCGAAAATGGGAATCTGCCATTGCTGCTACTAAGGGTTGGTGAGTAACGCACAAAACCTGATGTTTTTGACTTAAATGATGAAGTTTTTCAGCAATTGCCTGAGCGACTTTTCCCGATACTCCCGCATCGATTTCGTCAAAAATTAACGTCCCCGATTGCTTTTCGGAGTCAGAAAAACACGCTTTGAGCGCGAGTAAAAATCGGCTCATTTCGCCGCCAGAAGCGGTACTAGCAAGCGGTTGAATTTTTTCTCCCGCATTGGGACTAAAATAAAAAACAACGCGATCGCTACCCGTCGCAGTGGGAGGGCAAGGATCGATTTGACACACAAAAACTACCTTATCCATTGCCAAGGGTTTTAATTCTTCAGTCAACTGTTTCTCTAATTTAGTAGCGACTTGTTGGCGTAACTTGGTTAGCTCTTGACAAGCTTGATTTAAATTTTCTCGAGCGATTCGATCTTCAGCTTCTAATTTTTCTACCGATCGATCGCTATCGGTTAATTCGGCAAGTTCTTGCTGTAGTTGTTGATAATAGGAAATGACTTCGGCTAAACTCGCTCCATATTTGCGGCAGAGGCGTTTTAGGAAAAGAATTCTTTCTTCTACTTCTGCGAGTCGTTCGGGATCGGCTTCTAATCCGTCGCCATAGGTATTAATTTGATGTCCCGCTTCGATGACTTCATTGAGTGCCATTCTAATGATTTCTAGAATCGGTTCGATCCCTTCGTCATATTTAGTCATGTCCATTAAGATAGATTCCGCTTGTCCCAATAGATCGGCAACGGCGGGTTGTTCGCTATCGCTTTGGTAGAGAATCTGGTTAGCCTGATAGCTCAATTGTTGCAAATCGACGACATGAGCGAGGCGATCGCGTTCTTGTTCGAGTTGTTCGAGTTCTTGTGGATCGCTCAAGTTAGCAGACTCTAGTTCTTTGACTTGATAGTTTAGTAAATCTAGTCGTTGTAGTCTTTGCTGCTCCGATTGACGGCGTTTTTCTAAAGCCGATCTAGCCGCTTGAGCGATATTATAGGTAGAGGCGACTATTTCGCGCTGTTGCCAGAGGGGTGTGCCACCATAGAGATCGAGCAACTCTCGTTGCATGCTAGAGTCCATTAATTGCACGGTTTGACCCTGAGCGGTAATTTCTACCAGGCGATCGCGCAATTTCGCCATCAACTGACGATTAGCGAGTATGCCATTGATCCGAGAACGCGATCGCAAAGAATCTCCCACAACGGTCAATTCTCTAGAGCAAACCACGCTTTCATCCTCTAACAGATCGATCTCTAACTCTTGAAGCCAAGCTCGAACGTCGGCATTAACCCGAAACGTCGCTTCTACAATTGCCTGTTGAGCGCCTTGCCGAATTAGGCGGTTATTCGCTTTCCCCCCCAAAGCAATGTCAATTGCATCTAAAATAATCGACTTTCCCGCGCCTGTTTCCCCAGTCAGGACGGTTAACCCCCGACTGAATTCCAGTTCTAGTTGGTCGATCAGAGCAAAGTTTTTTATCCGCAAGCAAGAAAGCATTTTAAATTCTGAATTCAAAATAGAGAATTCTAAGAAGCGATCCCCTTGTCAACTTCCCTTGGAGTAAAGTGAAATCAGTTATTATAGCTTCCTAAACTACTCACACTTTATTTAATTTACCAATACGACTTGGAAGGGAAGTTGTTACAATAGTTTACAAAGAGAAAAGACAAACTATATCCTAACCTTTTATTAAAAGGGTCTATCTGCAAACGCCTGGATTTAAGCTTATGTCACAAACTACTCTATCGCCAACGTTACAATCTCTTGAGATTGTAACGATTGAAGATCGGCCGCTGCACATTCCAGAAAAACACAGAGAAAACTTAGGACCGGTAAACGATAAGGATCCTGAAAGTTGGCGCTACCATCCAGACGTTATTAATACCTATTATCGCTCTCGTCCCTTCCAGGTTTTAGGACGATTGATTGAGATTGTTTTGCCGCTTATTTTTTTTGCTTTCAGGCTATGGACGGACAAAATTAGCGGAAGACTCGAACGCAATCAACAAAAACGAGCTATTCAACTCAGAGAAATGTTGACGAATTTGGGACCTACTTATATTAAAGTAGGGCAAGCTCTCTCGACGCGACCCGATTTGGTCCCACCAGCTTATCTTCAGGAATTAACCACGCTACAAGATCAACTACCTTCATTTCCTAATGAAATTGCTTATCGCTTTATTGAAGAAGAACTCGGTGCCAAACCAGACGAAATCTATGCAGAACTGTCTGAAAAACCGATCGCGGCTGCTTCTCTAGGACAAGTCTATCAAGGACGGTTGAAAACAGGAGAAAAAGTTGCCGTTAAAGTTCAGCGTCCCGATTTAGCTCGACGCATTACTTTAGATATTTATATCATGCGTTCTTTGGCTGGCTGGGCGCAGAAAAATCTTAAGCAAATCCGTTCCGATTTAGTAGCAATTACTGACGAACTCGCCAGCCGAATTTTTGAAGAAATGAATTATTGCCACGAAGGAAAAAATGCAGAAAAATTTGCCGAACTCTATGGGCATCTTCCTGAAATTTACGTGCCTAAAATTTATTGGGAATACACGGGACGGCGCGTTCTGACAATGGAATGGATCGACGGGACAAAACTAACTAATATTAAAGCCATTGAAGCACAAGGAATTAATGCCGCCCATTTAGTAGAAGTAGGCGTTAATTGTTCTCTACGCCAACTGCTAGAACACGGTTTTTTCCATGCCGATCCTCACCCTGGCAATCTATTGGCTACGACCGATGGAAAATTAGCTTATATAGACTTTGGCATGATGAGCAATATCAAGCCTTATCAACGCTACGGTTTGATCGAAGCAGTCGTGCATTTAGTGAACCGAGATTTTGAAGCTTTGGCTTATGATTATGTCAAGTTAGATTTTCTTAAGCCCGATACCGATTTAAGTCCAATTATTCCTGCTTTAGCGAAGGTATTTGGAAATGCTTTAGGAGCAAGCGTAGCAGAGTTAAATTTCAAAAGCATCACCGATCAAATGTCGGAAATGATGTATGAATTTCCCTTCAGAGTTCCGGCATATTATGCTTTAATTATTCGTTCGATGGTAACTTTAGAAGGAATTGCGATCGGCATTGACCCTAACTTTAAAGTTCTGAGTAAAGCCTATCCTTATATCGCTAAACGCTTGCTTACCGATCCTTCCCCGCAATTGCGATCGTCCTTGCGCGACCTCTTATTTAAAGAAGGTAGTTTTCGCTGGAATCGACTGGAAAATTTATTGCGAAATGCCAAAAATTCTCCCGACTACGATTTCAGTAGCGCACTAAATCAAGCAGTCGATTTTCTCTTTTCGGATCGCGGTACATTTATTCGGGAAAAATTAGTCGATGAATTAGTTAATGCGATCGATATTTTTGGTCGTCGAACTTTGTTTAATTGGTCGGCTGCCGTTCGCGAACAAGTGGGAGTAGCCGTGCAAGAAACTCCCCCAGAGTTGAGGAAGAATTCTCAGACTATCGAACATCTAAAAAACATCTTGCGTATCTTGCAAGAAACGCCCGGATTCGATCCAATGCATCTGCTAACCATGCTAACGCAACTGGTAACTAAGCCAGAAACTCAACAAATGGGTCAACAAATAGTCGAGAAATTAGTGCAAAAAGCGATCGCGAGATTCATTCGCAGCCTCTTGTTAGAACAACCTCAAGACCCTCAAAACGGTACTTATAATTATTCCGATTCTCAGAAAGCGCTTCCATCAGCAGCTTTTCGTTCATGGGAATGGTAAAGTTTCTGGGATCGAAAGATTTATCATATAAATTAGACAAGCATCAATAAGTGAAAAATAGATGGATCGAGAATGTATGAATACGAAATTAGTCAATTCTTTAGTCCAAATCATTCAATCTCTTACGCCAGAAGAACAGGCGCTTTTAGAGGAAAGGCTTCAATCTAAAAAGAATTGGCAACAAGAATATCAAAAATTATTGGAGGTTCGGGCAAAAATTTTTGCTCGTCGTAAAGGGAAGCCTCTCGAACCAACCCCAGAAGAAATCATTCACTAAATGCGAGAGGATCGCACCGAACAATTAATGCAAGCGTGTTTTCCCTCTTTAGCTCGCTCGGAAGATCGACAGCAGGATGATAAGTTCTAGTCATGATTTGTGTCGATACGAGTTTTATTATCCGGCTATTGACTAGCCAAGATACAGATTCTCCCTACGACCAAAGGTGGAATCAATGGCAAGCGTCAAACGCTACCATCGTTGCGCCTACCTTGATTATGTATGAAGTTAGTAATGGGTTGTATCAGTACAGTAGAGCCGGACAAATTACCATAGAAGAAATAGAACAGCTTGTGGAATGAGCTTTGAAGCTCGGCATTAGATTTTATGGAGATGCTGACCTTCACAGACAAGCATTGAAAATCGCGCAGCATTATAATATTCCGGCGACTTACGACGCTCATTATCTGGCTTTAGCAGAACGCTTGGGCATAGAGTTATGGACTGTGAAAGCGAAGCCGCTATCCGAGCATGGGCCTGGCTTTAGCAGAACGCTTGGGCATAGAGTTATGGATAGCCGACCAACGGTTATTTAATGCCGTACATTCCTCTTTGTCCTGGGTGAATTTAGTTAGTCGAGGATGCTAGAAATAGCAAATTTTTAGCCGGCTGAAGAGGAATAGCTACTTTTTTGGGGTAACAGATAAATAACGCCAGAAATCAAAGTAAGAAGAACGGAAATCCAAAAAGCGACCAGTGACGGGATAGTCCATGCTTCTGATAATGGGGCAATCAAAAGCGCAACGGCGATTATTTGACTGACAGTTTTTAGTTTGCCCCAGAAATTAGCACCTTTAATAGAGCTTTCGCCTGTCAAATTGGGATTGACGCGCCACCCCGCGATCGCCAATTCTCGTCCTAAAATTAAAAAAACTCCCCAAGCAGGAATTTTCTCTAACTCAATTAAGACTAACAGAGTAGCTAGTACCAGTAACTTATCTACCAAAGGATCGAGAAACTTTCCCAGTTCCGTTATTTGGTTGAGTTGGCGTGCTAAATAGCCATCAACCCAATCAGTACTAGCTGCTAACAAAAAGATTGCCAAGCCAATCCAGCGATTTTGAGGGGTTGGCACCTGTAAAAAATAGAAGATAAATGGCAATCCTAATAGACGAGAAAACGTGATCCAGTTTGGTAAGTTCATCGGTCAAGGTAAAAGGCAAAAGGTAAGAATCAAAAACAGTAATTTGCCCTTGCAATTCTCTCTCTATTATTTTGCCTTTTTACTTCTAACTTTTTACTTTCCTCAATACGCTCCTCGACCCGCGAATACGACGGCAATCGTCCTGAAAATCAGATAGAGGTCGTATAGAATAGACCATTGGCGTTGGTAGTCGATATCCATGCGAACGATATCTTCAAAATCTTTTACGTTAGAGCGACCCTTGGCTTGCCATTCTCCGGTCATGCCCGGTTTGACCTTAAGACGCTCGAAATGATGGCTGTCATATTTTTGAACTTCATCGGGGGTAGGCGGGCGAGTTCCTACCAAACTCATTTCTCCCATCAAAACGTTCCAAAATTGGGGCAATTCATCTAAGCTAGTGCGACGGAGAAATCTGCCAACGCGAGTAATGCGAGGGTCGTTTTCGTTTTTGAAGATATGTCCTTGAGCTTGATTTTGAACTAAATGTTTTTTTTGGTCGGCATCTACTACCATGGAGCGAAATTTCCAGATTCGGAAGGGTTTTCCCCTCAACCCACAGCGAACCTGACTGTAAAAAATAGGGCCCGGACTGGTGACTTGCATTGCAATGGCAATGGGAACGGTCAAAATAGCAGTAATTCCTAGTCCTACTAAAGCTCCTGCAATATCGATTAAGCGTTTCCTTTTGCTATAGACGGAGGGATGAACTGCTTGCTCTGCGATCGGTTGTTCTAGGTAAGATGTCCGAATTAGAGAGCTAACGGATGAATGCATAGAGGTTCTTGTCAGGATATCGTGGTTAATTCTATATAGGACTACAAGCTGTAATAGTTATTATTCGTATTTATTATGGAGAATTCGCCAGCTAAAAGCCAGAAAAAAATCAAAACTTCACGGAAACTTTAAATTTATTGCCCATTTTTTTAAATTTTTTATGAAGATAGGTGCGTCAAGGCTAAATTATGTACTTAAGATTACGGAAAATATCGAGCAGATCTAAGACATAAAAAAATAGGATAATTAATTGAATTCACTGAATTCACAAAGTAGCGATCGCTTTATATACTCGCTAAAACATTTCTACTTTGGCATCGAGGTAGCAATTATGCGCTGGCTTTTCTTGATTCCCCTAACTACTGGTCTGATAAGTGGCTACATCTCTCAAAAATCCGCCGATGAAATCGCCTATTTAACTGGCGCATTGACGATTATGAGTCTCCTTGCATCTCTGGTTATGGCACCCTGGCAAGTTCAGCTTTTAATACTTGTTTTGGTTTTTATTATTGTCAGACAATTCTGGTTGAAACTAGAGTTTGAAAGTCAGCTTGAGACAGAACAGCAAGAGAAAGCCGACGTTTTCCGTGTTACTTCTACACCCAATGAAGTTGAGAGAAAAACGATCCGCAAGTATCGCGGTGTCACCTACGAACCTCCGGCTTCTACCAGTAGCGTCACTGAAGTGGAGATAGAAGGAAAGTATCGCGGAGCTACTTGTAAAGTACATTATCTTCAACAAACTTCCGATCCGCTACACAAGCGCGATCTAGATCTAAAGGAACAGTAATGAATTTAAACGCGCTTATAGCTATCGAGGCTTTGAGGGAAAAAAAGAGCGGGTCTTAAATCGACCCGCTTTGAAGTTATATTTGAGGGTTTTGGCAATCGATGTTTTAAACCGAAATCCAGAGAGAAATAGTTGTCTCTAAAATTGAGTTGTCCAGACATTAACGATTTACTCCTTGCCAATGTTCGCTGACGTTAAATCTCTTCGAGCCAGTCATAAATCCGGTCTAATTCTTCTAGGGTGATTAAACCGTATTGCCAGAGAATCATTGGCAGCGGACCTCGATCTTGTTCGGCAGATCGTTGTGCGATCGCTAGGGAATCGGCAGGCAAAGCCAATTCTTCTTGTAAAAAGCGCAGTAAATGAGAATGAGTAACGTTCATATTTTTTTTCACATCCTTATCTTCAAACTCCATTTTTAAATGAGATGATTTCGGAAAATAGATCGTCTCAGCCAGTCTTTAGACTGTCTACTCGATTTTTGGGGACGCTACTTATTAAGATGTCATTTCAGAGTCTTTGCGCCTACGATCTAAATCACACGCTAGATAAGATCCTGCTCGACTTAGGCTGTGATTAGCTTCTTTTACCAGCCTCAACTGTAAAGCCACTCCTCCAAAGAGCGACCGGAATTTTTTGCTGAGTCTTAGAAAAGAAACTCATGACTTTTAGAGGAAGAAGACTTCAAGCTTGACTTGCTTTCGATCTTAGAACTTTTGCTTAACTCGTCTATCAGTCCAGAGAGTTAATTTTCGTACTTGCCGCGATTAACTAACCTCACACCAATGAGCGATCGATTGGGTTACGTGTCAGAGTTCCCAGCGATCTACCTCAATCCTAGACAGCAGAGACTCTTAGAATAGACAGTCCAAGCACGAGTAGCCTGAGATTTTTTCCGAATATATTGTTATAGTGTAATACACAAATTTTTTTTCGTTCCATCTAATTATTCTAAATTTAGGAATTTTTTAATAAGTAGCGCTAAACAGCGATCGCGTCTATTTTAAGTATTTATCCTAATCTATTGCACGCCCACCGCTCTGCCGCCCGAACCGGAAATGTTAAAGACAATCGATTTCTCTACTGACTGAGGTTCCCAACCGATTTCAAAGCCTTTTTCCCAAGCTTGTTGTCTGGCGGCGCGAAAAGCAGAAAAGCTATCCGGTCTGACGATAAAAGCGAGATAATCGGTTTGAGGATTGAGCTTTTTTAAGACGGTTCCGAATTCGGAATCAGATTTGGCGATTTCTTTGATCGTTTCGCCGCTATTTTCTCCTGTGGGTTCGTACATTATGGCATCTACGCCAACTAATCGCACGTTGTAATTTTTCGTCTGTGCTCGAAAGCCTTTCAATCTCTCGAAGACTTTATTCGTGCAAACTTCGTATTCTTCTATATCGCTGAGATAGTATTGGTAGAAATCTGAATCCAGATTCTGAGGGATATCGGGGCGATCGCATCTGGGCAAAGATGAGACTAAAATAGTTAGCTGGCGATCGATTGCTGCATCGTCTAGATAAGTAACTCTCTTGCCGCGAACCTCAAAATAGTGTGCTTTTTTCTCACTTTTAGAAACTAAAGGAGTGCGAATTGTCGTACTGGCTTGAATCGAGATCAGACTAATAAACAAGCTGATAAACATTAACACTCCGACGGTATTAGTCAGAATATCTAAGAATGAATCTAAATTTTGGGTGGGACGGGCAGGTTTTAAATGTCTTCTTCGGTTCATTTGGGTTTCTAGATCCTGACTGGTAATACAGTAGCTTGAAAAAGATTAATTATTTATTTTAAGTTTCCAATCTTTTTCAATGGGTTCGTAACCGATATCGATTTCTTCTTTTTCGATTAAATCTCTAACTTTTTGAAAAACTTCAAGCCCATCTGGTCGGAGAGCAACGATTACATACTCGCGATCGCGTTTTGCTTTTACTTCGTTAATCAAGTTAATTAAAGCAGAATTTGGCTCTTCCAAATTTTCTTGGGCAACAAATTTTTGACTGGGATGAATAATCACTCCGTCTCGGCGACATTCAATATAGTGAGGAGTTTTACTTCTATTTTTACCAATTTCATTGGTTTCATTTTTAGCAACTATGGTCACTTCCCGTTGGCTGGTAAAAAGCTGCATTGTTAGAACGATAATTAAGAGAATTAACGTCCCAATAGTACAAGCAAGAACAGATAGAAAAGGAAATAATTCTGTTTCAATAGATTGATGAGAATGAGAACGTCTGCTCATAATTGAATACTAATTTTGGATTTTATTCTTCTGAATCGACGAATGTAATAATGCGGGGCTTGCTCATTTTTTCTAATGCGGGCTTAAGCTGGATCAAACTTTCTCTAATTTCTATTAGTGCCTGATTTAGATAGCGAGCTTGTTCTAGCGAGGCTAAAACCCGTTCTAGACTTTGTGTAAGTCGATTGATTTCTGATAGTTGCATGGCTGCTTTTTCTAAATCAGCTATGCGAGTTCCTAGCATTTGCGAAGCGCGTTCGAGTCGAGCGCTAATTTGTTGCGTTTGACTGACAAAACTTGTTGACATTTCTGCATGAGTTGTTTTTACTGTCCCAATTATAGCGCGAATTTCTCCCAGCAAATTTTGATGGATTTCTTTCTGTTTTTCCAAAACAGATACATTATTTCCTTCGATCGCTTCAACAATGCTGCGAATTTCTGCGATCAAGTTTTGATTGGTATTTTTTTGTTTTTCTAAGGCAGTTGTATAAGCATATCTGTCTTCAAGAGCCATACGATTTACTTGACCGATTTGTTCGATAAGTTTAGAATGAACCTCTTGCAGTTTGCTCACTTCGCTGACGAAGTTTTGGGCTAAAGTTGCTACTGCTTGTCGAGCATATTCATGGGCGGGTTTAATTAAAGCTTCAGGCTCTGGTAAATGTTCTTTAACAGCTTTATCGATCGCGCGATCGATCGCTTGTTCGTCGAGATCGGTTTTATCTTTAAAACGAGGCAGAAGGTGGTCGTTAATATAAACATCAATTCCCAATAATAATCGAGATTCAAGACGCTCGAGCGCTACTAAGGGAATCATCACTAAAACGCTAAGAAATAAGGCTAATAGCGTCGTATCAAAAGCAATTGCCAAACCAGTAGTAACCGTTCCAATTCCTTCTTTAATTTGCTCGACATCTGCCGCTTTTTCTAGTAACCCAGAAAATCCATTAACGGCTTCACTTATCCCGAAAACCGTGCCGATAAATCCTAATAAGGGAATTGCCCAAATCAAAATGCGCGGGAAAGTATAGGATGACTCCGAAGCACTAACATAAAAAGATGAATCATCTAAAGCTAATTCTGATGCTGCTTTTCGATTGCCTGACTGAATATAAGTAGCAATAACGCGGCTGCAACGAATTGCAATTAAACGACCATCTCTTGCTAGAGTTTTTTGTACTTGTACGATATCTTTAGCATTGGGATCGCCTAACTGAATAGTTTCAGGAATCCAAAAATTTTTGAGTGCTTTCAACTCTTTTTGCAACTTGATAAACTTGAGAAAATTTAAAGTTGCTACAATACATGCAAAATAGATTGCAAAAGGTTGGGTCAGACCTCGGTCATATAATAGAATACCAATAAAAGAAGTTCTAAAAGGAAGTACAATTAAATAAATAGCTATTGTTATAAGCAAAGCAATTAATGAAACTGTTAAGAGATCGACATCTAATTTTTTGCGTTCAAAATCTCCAGACGTATTATTAGATGCTTTTTTCATGCTAAGTAATTATTAACAAATCCTAAAAGTGCATTAACGTTAAGTCTAACGCACTCGATCGCGAAAGTTAAGCGATTCGGTTAGAGAAGGGAAAAGTAACGCTAAAGGTACTTCCTTTGGCAGGTTGAGAATGCAAGGAAATGCTGCTGCCCATTCCCTCCACCAGGGTTTTGACAATCGAGAGTTCCAATCCCGTCCCGCCCCTCCCGTGGTCCGACTGCGGGATTCATCGACGCGATAGAAGCGTTCAAAGATGCGAGCTTGTTGGAGCAGAGGAATGCCAATGCCGCGATCGCTGACTTGCACGATCGCTTGCGTCTTTTGTCGAGCCAACTGATTAGATATCAAAGTTTTTTAGCACGACTTTATGAAGAATTTCAGAGTAAGAGTAAGGATATCATTCATCCAAACGGTAAGCTGGAAACAAAACCGTGGAGTATGAAAGAGTTCGTTGTCATCGATCCTGCTGAAGTTTGCCTCACGTTGTATAAACCAGCTAGCGCGTAATTATGATAATCGACCCTAAAGACGTACCCGAACGAAGAGGTTCAAATTACCCCGAACAATTTAAATCCCTAGTCGCAGGAAGAGTAAAGAAACGGTTGGGGAATGTGGCTAAGCTCAAAAATTTTGGGGTCAATCTAGTCAAACTCAAACCGGGAAGCCGTTCTGCGCTGCGTCACTGGCATACGAAACAAGATGAATTTATCTATATTTTGGAAGGTGAAGCTACGCTAGTAACCAATGCTGGCGAACAAATTTTAAGATCGGGAATGGCAGCAGGATTTCCGGCAGGAGAAGCAAATGGTCATCATTGACTCAATCATTCTAGTACAGATGTCATTTACTTAGAGATTGGCGATCGCACTTGCCATGATATAGTCAATTACCCCGATGATGACCTAATTGCTACAGCTCGCGCTGGCGCTTGGATTTTTATGCATCGAGATGGCAGCTCCTATGACTCATAATCCAACTAACCCGACTCATCATCCCCTTTTCCAAAAAGTCGAACGGGTTCGTCGCCGTCGCGCCAAGGTACGGGATACTAACATTACCCTCGCTCACGGTAGCGGCGGTAAAGCAATGCGCGACTTAATTGACGATATTTTTGTCGGTAGCTTTGATAATCCCCTACTGGCAGAACTAGAAGACCAAGCTAGGATCGGTTTAGCAGAGTTACTCGCTGCTGGCGATCGCTTGGCTTTCACGACCGATTCCTACGTCGTCGATCCGATTTTTTTCCCAGGCGGCGATATTGGTTCCTTAGCCGTACACGGCACGGTAAACGATCTCGCCGTCAGCGGCGCAAAACCTTTCTACCTTTCCTGTAGTATGATTCTCGAAGAAGGATTGCCCGTAGACGCGCTGCGTCAAGTAGCTAGAAGTATGAAAGCGGCGGCTGATGCGGCTGGCGTAAAAATCGTCACGGGCGACACGAAAGTCGTTCATCGAGGTTCGGCTGACAAAATTTTTATTAATACGACAGGAATTGGCGTAATTCGCCCTGAAGTTTCCATTTCTGCTCGCAACCTCCAGCCGGGAGACAAAATTATCGTCAATGGCTATCTCGGCGATCATGGGGCAGCTATTTTAATTGCCCGCGGCGAACTTGCCCTCTCTAGCGCGATCGAAAGTGATTCTCAGCCACTCAATAGCTTAGTCGATGCCATTCTCGATGTTTGCCCAGAGGTTCGGGCAATGCGAGATGCCACGCGCGGCGGACTGGCAACGGTACTCAATGAATTTGCCCTCAGTTCTGAAGTAGGAATACGCCTGTATGAGTCTTCAATGCCTGTGCGGGAAGAGGTTCAAGGCATTTGCGAACTATTGGGACTCGACCCCCTATACCTAGCCAATGAAGGCAAGTTGGCGGTAGTTGTTCCTGGCGATCGCGCCCAAACCATTCTAGCTGCTATGAGGGCACATCCTGCCGCAGGAAAGGCAAGTATTATCGGAGAGGTTATCGATTCGCCGCCGGGAGTGGTGCTGATGCAAACTTTATTTGGCACCGAACGCATCGTAGATATGTTGGTTGGCGATCAACTTCCAAGAATTTGTTAGGGATGTTTTCTCATCATTGAATTGGAGATCCTAGTTGACTGACAAAACTCAAATCGTCCTCACCCCAACCCCTCTCCCGCTCTGGAAGAGGGGGTTTCAACTTAAGACTTTTGCCTGAATTCCCTTCACCTCTTGTGAGAGAAGGGATTTAGGGATGAGGAGACAAAGATTTGTAAGCCAACCAGTTGCAGATCTCTTTAATTAAGGCGACACCCGGATTCGAACCGGGGAATAAAGGTTTTGCAGACCTCTGCCTTACCACTTGGCTATGTCGCCACTTTAATGCCTATATTAGTATAGCAAAAGCTATGCGGTTTCTATAGAAGGAACTTTTTTCTATAAGGCGGTCAAAGTAGGACTATTTGACCAGATTAGAGCAAAGGACTACACTTTCGGGGGACAGGTGTTTATTTTGGCTTGCCAGGAAAGTTTTTCTCCTAATTAAGTGTTATGAAAACAGTACTGCATACCCTTTTTTTTATCGGTATCCTGGAACTAACCCTATCTTCTCCAGCAAAAAGCCGAATATCATCCGTAGCTCAAGCTTCATCTACTCAATATACTTTTGAAGATTATCGAAAAGAATGCCTTCAACGAGCGACTAGGGAAAAATTACCCCAAGACGTAGCTGAAGATTTATGCAATTGCACGATTAATCGATTTCGCTCTCAGTATACACTTGAAGAATTTAGATCGTTAGTAAAAAAATCTAAAAATAATACAGCAGCAGCAGAAACCCTAACAGCAGTAGGAGAGTCCTGTTTTGAGGAAGTTATGTACGAGGAATAACTTGATAGAACCATAACAGAACAAGCTTTTTCGACGACAAATCGACGAATCTTTCAGAATCAGAAAAATCCCAATCGCTAGCGTTTATCTTAAATTTGGTGATGAAACAGTCTTCGCGCAAGCTTTCTTTGAGAGAACGACTGAATATTTCGCGTCTTGCTATTCAATTTCCTCGAATAACAATCGCTTTTTGGATTGCCGTAAGTGTGGCAGGAATTTTTGCCTTTAGTTCTCTCAAATATGCCTTGTTTCCCGATATTACTTTTCCTGTAGTAATCGTCACCGCGCAAGCACCGATAGAAACAACGCTAGATACAGAAAACCAACTCACCAAACCAATCGAAAAACCGCTTCAATCTCTAGAAAGACTTGACGAACTTTCCTCTTCTACCTATCCCGGACAAACGGTTGTCAAGGTTTTATTCGTGCCAGGAACCAAGCTAGAATCTGCCACGGAAAAAGTTAAGGAAGCTTTAACGCAAGTTTCCCTACCGCCAAAAACAACCTTTGAAGTAGTTCCCATCGATCTCAACGAGTCGTCTGCAATTAGCTACGCTATCAAAGGCGAAAATAAAAGCCTCAGCCAATTAGTTCAAATTGCTAAGGCACAGATTGTCCCGCAGATAAAGCAATTGCCGGGAGTTCTCAAGGTTAATCTATTGGGAGATATTAGATCTAACTCGCCGACGCGGGTGCGTTTTAACGGGCAAGATGCGATCGCTCTCCAGATTATCAAGCGCAGTCAAGCAAATACCTTAGATGTCGTCACTCAGGTCGAGCAAGCCGTTCAACAATTACAAGCCAAATTTTCTGATCTACAGCTAGTTTTAGCAGAAACGCAAGCCGATTACATCCGCGAAGCTACCCAAGCAACGATTGATGCGCTTATCGGCGCGATCGTTTTGGCTATCTTAGTCATTTTTCCGTTTTTGCGCAATTTCAAAGCGACCCTGATTACTGCTCTCGCCATTCCCATATCGCTGCTGGGAACTTTTATCGTGATGGCGATCGCGGGGTTTAATTTAGAAACCATGACTTTACTTGCTCTGGCATTGGTAATTGGGATAGTTGTAGACGACGCGATCGTCGATGTCGAAAATATCGCTCGCCACGTCGAGAAAGGAGAGAATTCAAGAGAGGCTGCCATCAAGGGAACCGGTGAGATCGGTTTGGCAGTGACGGCGTCAACCTTAACCATTGCCGCGGTATTTGTGCCAGTAGCGTTGATGCGAAATGCCGTCGGCGAGTTTTTTAAGCCCTTCGGACTGACTGTTTCTGCCGCCGTTGTGTTCTCCTTGTTGGTTGCTCGAACTTTATCGCCCGTCTTGGCAGTTTACTGGCTTAAACCCAGAAACAATCGCAATGAATCTTTACAAAGACTGGAAGCGAGGAATAATTCCCAAGGCGCGATTTCTAACGCGATCGCCAATAATTATTACCGGAATTTACTTGGTTGGTCGCTGCACAATCGTAAAATTGTAGTCGCAATAGCAATCTTGAGCTTTGCCTCAGGAATTGCCCTCATTCCCCTCATTCCCAAAGGTTTTATCCCCAAACTCGATCGCGGCGAATTTAACATCGCCTACACTGCTCCCCTACCCAAGCTAGCAGGACAATTTCAGTCAGGAACCCCTAATACCAATCCAAAATCTGCGGAACGCAGTCGCCGCACCCCGCTGGAAGTCAATTCCAGCACAACGGCGACCAAAACCCAAAATCCAAAATCGAATAATGGTGCATTCGCTTGGATGGAAAATTTAGCCAAATCTCCGGAAAGACTTTTACTTAGAAAAACTATTAAGGTAGGTCAGCAACTCGAAGAAGTCGTCTTGACTTTTTCTGAAGTGGAGTCGGTCTTTACCACAGCTGGGTTGCGAGGAGATCCAACTAAAGGCAAACTCTATATTCGGCTCAAACGCGATCCGCGTTCGCGTAGCGTCCCGGAGGGATTCAGCGCTTCCGCAGAAAATCGCCAACTGACGACCGCCGAAGTCCAAGCCAAAATTCGCGCTGCTCTACCAACTCTCAAAGGTGTTAGCGCCAGCGTTGAAGATATTCCCTTCGTGCAAACCGAAGCCGAAAAACCAATTCAGATCGCTATCTTGGGCAAGAACCTCAATCTTTTGCGTAAAACTGCCCAACAGCTTGAAACTCGCGTCGAGAAATTGCCGGGTTTGGTCGATGTAGCGCTTTCTGGACAAGAAAAACAAGGAGAAAACGCCTTAGAAGTCGAGCGCCTCAACGGTCAGCGAGTCGTCTATCTCAGCGCTAACCTCGCCCAACAACAAGGCTTAGAGGATGCTGCTTGGCAAATCGAACAAATCGCTCAATCCATATTTCCAAAAGGCATTACCCTAAAGCGATGGGGTAGTTCCGCTCACAGTAGCGACGTGTTGAGTAGTTTTGGCTCGACGATGACTTTATCGATTTTTCTGATGTTATCAGTTCTGCTATTGCTTTTCGGCAGATTGCTCGAACCAATCGCAGTCGGTTTGTCTTTACCTTTGTCGATTGTGGGAGCTATGTTAGGGCTTCTGGCGACTCAGAGCGACTTTGGAGTCATTTCGCTACTTGGTTTGATTTTTTTATTGGGGTTGCTCGACAAAAATGCCTTACTTTTGATGGATTATACCAATCAACTGCGCGAATCTGGTTTGAGTCGAGAAGAGGCACTCGTAGAAACTGGAGCCGTTCGCCTGCGACCAATTATTATGACGACCGCCTCGACGATTTTAGGAATGCTGCCGATCGCATTGGGATGGGGAGCCGGAGCCGAGTTGCGCCAGCCAATGGCAGTGGTCATTATTGGGGGATTGATAACTTCTTCTTTGCTCAGTTTGATTGTCGTGCCCGTACTTTATACGCTCCTAGAGGATGGGTGGACGAAAATGTTTGGAAAAAGGTAAAAGAAGATCGATGAGAACGAGAGTAATTTGGTGTTAATTGCTCTCGATTTTTTCTTATTGGCTTTTACGTTTCATTGTAGCGGTAGTACTTAAAGCTCCTAGAACCAGTAGACCAAGCATTGAAGATGGTTCAGGGGTTTTAGCTGCTTCGGAAACAATAGAAGCGCCATTGGAATTAGAAACTGGGGGATCGAACATTTTAATTTCAAAGGCTACGCGAGAACCAGCATTTTGCCTCTGAGGATTAATGGCGTTCCAATTCATAGCAAAAGTGCCTGACATAGAAGTAATTTCTACTCCATTTTGTCGATCTCTAGGAGAGAGGATAAAAAATTGTTTATCAAATCGCTTGGTTCCAGAAGTAGATTTAACAGACCGATTTAGCCTTCTGCGAGTATCATCGCTAAAGGCGACTTGATTGATAGCTAGTTCTATAGTGGTTCTAGATTCTACTTTAGAGCTAGGATTGTCGGCTCTAGTAATCAAGCCAAAGGCATTGAATCGATCGAGGACGTTAGAGGCAAACGTATAGTTGAGCGTCCCAATTATTCCCGAACTCTCTGCGATCGCTAATTCTGCTTTATTATTGGTTGAATCCCAAGTCAACGTCCAATTATAGATTTTCTCATCTATCCATTGAAGATCGATACTGCTTTGTGGTGTGCCCGTACTGGCACCATTAAAACCAAAGAAAATTTCTTTACCGACTCCACCAGCTTGACCTTCGACTTCCCCGATTTTGGTAATGCTGTTGTTGAGGATAAAGGCAGATTCGTTAGTTCCCCCATTTCTCAAGTTGGCACCATAAACCGATTGAGATTCTAGAGCCAAATTTGCTACTGTGGTTCCCACTACCACAGACATCATCAGAGATATTTTTTTCATTTTTTTCTACCACCAGAACCCTTAGCAGAATTTCTCTCCAAAGAGAAATCGTTTTTATTTATCTAATTTACATAGAATATTAGACTCTAACGTCTTCTGGCAAGAGTTTTTGGAATTATAGTTATAATTTTTAGTTTTGCGGTACCATAAAAGCCCTCTGGTCTTATTTCTCTTGACACTTTCGAGCTGTATGAATAAATTCCTATAAAAATCGATCGCTCATTGCCACCCATGACGATACGCGCTTTTGTGACAGGAGGAACGGGATTTATCGGGGCTAACCTCATCCGGTTGCTTCTGGAAAAGGGATGCTCGGTACGAGCGCTCGTGCGTCCCAACAGTAACTCGAACAATTTGCAAGGTTTAGAGCTAGAAATTGTCCGAGGAGATCTCAACGACCCAGATTTATATAGACAGATGCGGGGTTGTCAGGTACTTTTTCACGTCGCCGCCCGTTACTCTCTCTGGCAAGCAGATCGAGAAAAGCTATATGAATCAAACGTGTTAGGAACCCGCAACGTCCTAGCAGCAGCGAGAATGGCGAAGATAGAGCGTACCGTTTACACCAGTTCTGTAGCTGCAATTGGGGTTGGCAGAGTGGGGGAAGCCGTCGATGAAACCCATCAAAGTCCAGTCGAACAATTAGTCGGTCACTACAAAAAATCCAAGTATTTTGCCGAGCAAGAAGCCGTCAAAGCCGCTCGAATGGGTCAAGATGTGGTCATCGTCAATCCTTCTGCTCCTATCGGTCCTTGGGATATTAAACCGACACCGACAGGAGATATCATTCTGCGTTTTTTGCGTCGGCAAATGCCTGCATACGTCAATACGGGTTTGAACTTTATCGACGTGCGGGATGTCGCGCGGGGACATTGGTTAGCTTTGGAGAAAGGAGTAAGGGGCGATCGCTATATTTTAGGTCATCAAAATCTTTCCCTCAAAGAATTATTAGAGCAATTAGCAACCATTACGGGTTTAGATGCGCCTCAGAATATCATTCCGCTTTGGTTGCCCTTAACGGTTGCTTGGGTTGAAGAACGAGTCCTCGCTCCTTTGGGCAAATCTCCTTCCGTTCCCCTCGATGGCGTTCGCATGTCCAAACAGCCGATGTATTACGATGCCTCAAAAGCCGTCAGAGAATTAAATCTCCCTCAATCTCCAATCGATCGCGCCCTTAAAGAAGCAGTAGAGTGGTTTGTTAGTCGGAGATATTTATAGCGCCGCTCTCAGTTACAAATAAAAATAAGCCCCACTAATGGGGGCTTTTTCATACTTTCTACCAACTTTAGAAGGATAAAAAAACTCATCCTTCGCAATTGCTGTAACTTAGAGAGCGTTACCGCGAGGTAATACCTCCTCAGGGAAGACAAAATTCTCGTGAGGCTGATCCTGCGGAGCCATCCATGCCCGCAGTCCCTCGTTCAACAAGATATTCTTGGTGTAGAAGGTCTCGAATTCCGGGTCTTCAGCCGCCCGCAATTCTTGGGAGACGAAATCATAGGCGCGCAGGTTGAGGGCGATGCCTATGATGCCAATGCTGGCCATCCACAATCCCGTCACTGGCACGAACAACATGAAGAAGTGCAGCCAGCGCTTGTTGGAGAAGGCAATCCCGAAAATCTGCGACCAGAATCGGTTCGCCGTTACCATCGAGTAGGTTTCTTCTGCCTGGGTTGGCTGGAAGGCTCTGAAGGTATTGGCTTGGTCTGAGTCTTGGAAGAGGGTGTTCTCGACTGTGGCTCCGTGAATGGCGCACAGTAAGGCTCCTCCTAATACTCCGGCTACTCCCATCATGTGGAACGGGTTGAGGGTGAAGTTGTGGAATCCTTGGACAAATAAGATAAAGCGGAAGATTCCCGCTACCCCAAAGCTGGGGGCAAAGAACCAGCTACTTTGTCCGAGGGGATACATTAAGAAAACCGACACGAACACCGCTATCGGCGCGCTGAAGGCAATGGCGTTGTAGGGACGGATTCCCACTAAGCGGGCAATTTCAAATTGCCGCAACATGAAGCCGATTAAGCCAAAGGCTCCGTGCAAGGCGACAAAGGGCCACAAGCCCCCGATTTGACACCAACGGGTGAAGTTGCCTTGCGCTTCTGGTCCCCACAAGAATAATAGGGAGTGCCCAAAGGCATCGGCGGGAGTCGATACGGCTACCGTCAGGAAGTTGCAGCCCTCTAGGTAGGAGCTGGCTAGTCCGTGGGTGTACCAAGATGTGACGAAGGTGGTTCCGGTCAGCCATCCTCCTAGTGCCAGGTAGGCGCAGGGGAATAGCAGTAAGCCGGACCAGCCGATGAAGACGAAGCGATCGCGCTTTAGCCAGTCGTCGAGGACGTCAAACCATCCTCTCTGTGCTTGCGCGCGTCCCATTGCTATGGTCATGGCGCAAATCTCCTAATCAATATAAGTACGGGATTTATTGTTTCTCCATTTCGACCCAATCTACTTTTATGAATATGCAAAAGGTCGGACTAAATGTGAGAAAAATTTACTTTTCTTAACTTACACTATATTAAAGGAAACATTCCAACTTTTCCAGCTCGATTCTTAACAAAATCTAAAATTTATCCCCGATCTGGTAGGGAAATGAGATGAGTTCTGCCAGATAATCAAATAGAGCAATCGATCCTAGGAGCTTCTATGTACACTATCGACTTAACCTTGAAGTATACGCCGATCCCTGTTTCCGTGCAGCGCAAAGAAGCTGCCGATGCAGAAGCAATTTATCAGAAAATAACCGCAGCCATGCGCTCTAGTGCGCCCCAGCTCATCGAGTTGACCTGTGAAAAACAACCAGAGAAGAAAGTTGCCGTCATGAGCGACCAAATCTGTGCAGTTATTGTTTCTCAGAAAGATAGTGCAGCCGCTACCGGACGAGTTCCTGGCTTCTTTTCTTTGGCGGAAGGATAAAGTCAGCGACCAGTGATTCGATTTTTGATTTTGGATTGAGGATTAGTTAGTAGCGGCGGGTTTATCTAAAAACCCTAGAAACTTACCTACACTTACTGTCAAAAACCCGTCCGTACAGTAGTTAGTAATTAGTTGTTAGTAGCTTCCCCGCCTTCTGACTTCCGACCTCCTTATCCCCTGGTCTCCCAGTCCCCCCGTCCCCCTTGCCTTCCGAGTTCTAATGACCAATAATCAACCTGCCATTCGAGTTAGAGACTTAAATTTTGGCTGGCATCCAAACGCCCCTGTACTGCAATCCTGTTCTCTAGAGGTTCCAAAAGGAGAATTTTGGATGTTGTTGGGAACGAATGGAAGCGGCAAATCTACGCTGTTGAGGCTTTTGGCAGGAATATTAACTCCTCAAAGTGGAGAAATTGAGATCGTTCAACCCGTAGGGTTTGTTTTTCAAAATCCCGACCATCAGTTAGTCATGCCTACTGTAGGGGCGGATGTAGCGTTTGGGTTGGTGAAAGAGAAGCTTTCGCCGATTGAGGTTCGCTCCAGAGTCAAAGAAGCGCTGGCAGCGGTTAATTTGCTCGATTTGGAACGGCGACCGATTTATGCCCTCAGCGGCGGACAAAAACAGCGAATTGCCATTGCGGGCGAAATTGCTCGTCATTGCGCGGTGCTTCTGCTCGACGAGCCAACTGCTCTACTGGATGCGGACACTCAATTAGAATTGGTAGCGCAGGTACAGCGCCTCGTTAAAAATAGAGGATTGACGGCTTTATGGGTAACTCATCGCTTGGATGAATTAGATTATTGCGACGGCGCTTTTCTGCTAGAGGATGGGAAAGTGGTCGCTAGCGGAGGAGCCGTACATCTCAAGCAGAGACTTTTGCAATCTAAGGAGCGAGACTCCTAAATTTTTGTTAAAATTAGTAAACGTCATTATTAATAACGTTAATGAAGAAGGCTTTTATTTATAAAAATGGCTGCTACTTCTGGTGCCCTATTACTCGTTGATGGCTATAATATCATCGGCGCTTGGTCTTATCTTAAAAGAACTCGCGAGCGCGATGGTTTGGAAGCAGCACGTCGAGAATTAGTAGAAGCGCTCGTTAATTACACGGCTCATGAGGGATGGTTGACGAAAATCGTTTTCGATTCCCACTATCAGAAAACGCCGGGTTCTCAAGAAGACTACACGCCCTCTCTGTCGGTTTACTATACTGCTTTTGCACAAACGGCAGATACCTATATAGAAAAAGTTTGTGCCTCCTTTAAGCATCAGGATTCATCCTCAATTTCTAGGTTAATCGTTGCCACTTCAGACCGGGCACAACGCCTGACAGCAATTGGCTACGGCGCGGAATGGATGTCAGCGCAACGTCTGGCTAGTGAAGTAGAGCTAGTATCTTGTCGGATTAGAGCCAAACATCGACCCAAAAAGCAAACCCAGGGTCGTTTTTTATTCAATTGCCTCGATCCTCAAGCCCAACAACGCTTATCGCAATGGCGACGAGGCATTTATTAACCGCTATAAAAATTTTTGCAACGTTATTTGTCGATCGTTGACAAGCTATTAAAGATTCGCTAAAGTTAAAAAGGTGTAAATAACAAGCCCCCATCGTCTAGTGGCCTAGGACACCTCCCTTTCACGGAGGCGACAGGGATTCGAATTCCCTTGGGGGTATCTAAGCAAGAGAAGTGAGGTTTCGCCTTTACTTCTCTTTATTCAGATAGGAAAGATGAGAAGACTTTGGGTTTAAATTGGTTGAACTTCCGTGGGCTTATTCTAAGATTTCTTCCAATTGATGCTGCTGCCACAGAGACAGATATAGTCCCGATTCTGCTAACAATTCGGCATGGGTTCCGATTTGAACGATTTCTCCTTTATCCATGACAACGATTCTGTCAGCTTGTGCCGCTGCTGATAGCTGATGGGAGATAAAAATGACGGTTTTTTCTTGAGTCGAAGACAGGTTCTGTAAAATCTGAGTGGCTGTCTGATTGTCCACGCTAGAGAGGGCATCGTCCAAAATTAATACGGGCGCATCGATTAATAATGCCCTAGCTAGTGCAGTGCGTTGGCGCTGGCCGCCTGAGAGAGTAATTCCGCGCTCTCCGACGATAGTTTCGTATTGTTGCGGAAAATTAAGAATTTCATTGTGAATTTGTGCGATTTTGGCGGCGCGTTCGACATCGGATAGCTCCTTGAGCGGATCGCCGTAGCAGATGTTATCTTTGATGGTGGTGCTGAAGAGAAAACTATCTTGGGGAACGTAAGAGATCGCCCGTCGTAAGTCCGATAATTTAATCTGAGTGATATCCCAGCCATCTAAGAATAACTGTCCCGGCGAGATATCGAGCAAGCGGGGGATAGCATTTGCCAGAGTGGATTTGCCGCAGCCAATCGGTCCGACGATCGCGATCGTTTCGCTTGCTTGGATGGTAAGATTGAGATTTTTCAAGGCAGGCTGGAGCGATCCCGGATAAGTATAGCTGAGTTGACGCGCCGCGATCGCGCCTCGAACTCGTTCTAGCGGCAAAGAAATACTCTCGGACGTATCTCGAATCTTTGGCTGCGCTTGAAAAATGGCTTCTATGCGATCGATGCTAACTTCCCCTCGCTGATAGGCAGTAATAGTAAAGCCCAACAGTGCCGTGGGAAAGACTAACTGTTCGACTAAAATCAGGAGAGCCACAAAATCGCCAACAGTGATAACCCCACGAGCAATTTCTCTAGTTCCAAAGGCGAGCAAAATTAAAAAACTGACGTAAGACAGGGCTTCTACTAGAGGAAAAAGGACGTTGCGAGTTTGGGCAAGCTTAAGATTTGCCGTCAATAATTGCTGATTTTTTTGGCGAAAAGCACGGCGTTCGTTTTCCTCTTGGGCATAGATTTTAATCAATGCCATACCGCTAGTATCTTCTTGGATTAACTCGCTGAGGTCAGAGAGTCTTTCTTGAACGTCTCGCTGTTGTTCCTGCAACCGCCTGCTGAATAATTGTACTGCCAGCAGCATAAACGGATAAACCGCGATCGCCTCTAACGTTAAAGGAACGTCGATGGCGAGCATGGCTGGCAGTCTTAAGCCATAGGCAAAGATAGTGTTGATTAAGCTCAAAATGGCAAACCCCACTAAGCGACGAATGTTATCGACATCGCTAGTGGCTCGATTCATCAAATCTCCCGATGTATTGACAGAAAAATAAGTGGGTTCGAGAGAGAGGAGATGTTGAAAAATGCCTTGCTTGAGTTCAAATTCTACTTGGCGACCCACGCCAAAGATCGTAACGCGAGATACCATGCGAATGCACCACATCACCGAGGCGAGAATCAGAATCTGCCAGACAAAACGCCAGATCGGCTCGAAGCCAAACGCCTTGCGCAAGTCATCAATGCTGTCTCGAATGAGTAGAGGAATGTAGACTCCCAGGGCATTGACAATTAATAAAGCCAAAATGCCCAATAACATCAAGCGCCAGTGGGGACGCAAGTATATTCCCAGTCGTTTTAACCGCGAAGTTGCCATTTGCTTGCAGGCTTTTGATTTTACTTAAGGATTGTTTGCACCAGTTTTGGAATTTCAGAAGGACGCTTAGCGATATTAACTTTTGCTTGTTTGAGAGCGGCAATGGTTTGTTTCTCGGCGCTAGTTGCTGGAGAAGCTTGGGATAGCTGAGTAGCAACAATTGTCGTTGCATCGCCAAAGCTTCTTTCTACTGGAGCCTGAAGTCCGGCAATGTAGGCAATGACGGGTTTTTTCATGGCAGAAGCAATGTAGTTAGCCGCCGCAATTTTGGTACTGCCGTCCGGTTGTCCGAGAAGAACGATCGCTTCGGTACTGTTATCTTCTTCCAAAATTTGCAGCCATTGCTCGAAATTCGCGCCAATAATCCCATCCGTTCCCAGACTAACGGCAATAGACTGTCCGAGTCCGGCTTGGGTAAGGCAGAGGGCAACTTCGTCGCTGAGGCTGTCGATTCGACTAATCAATCCTATATTACCGGGCGTATAAAAGTGGGGTTCGCAAATGCCCAACCAGAGTTTGTCAGGAATAATCAGTCCCTGACTGCCCGAACCGAGAATGAAGGTGTTAGTTGCCCGTGCTTTTGCGAGCAGAGAAACCATGTCTAGGGGAGGAACGCCGCAAGTCACAATAATAATTCGCTTGATTCGAGCTGCGATCGCTTCTAAAGCAGCATCTAGAACCTCGTAGGCATCGACAAAAATAAGACTTATCTCGATTTCTCCAACTTCACCAATGGCTTCCTCGACCAAATCGAAAATGGGGATCTCATTCGCCTGCTGTCCTCCCCGACCAACGCTAACCCCAGCCACAACGTTCGTCCCATAAGCTTTCATTCGGGCTGCATAATGCGACCCTAAGGGAGTGGCAATTCCCTGTATAAGAACTTTACTGTCTGGCATCCACTGCATAATTTCTAGTTTATTTCGATTTGGCTATGGAGAGCGTCTGCGCGATCGCGTCATCTAAGTCATCTGTCAAGAAGACGGGCATAGTAGTTAGGCGTTCTTTAACCGATGCGATCTCTCCTGTGCCAAGGCGGATGACAAATTGAGGGGGTTCGTTCGCTTGTGACTTGCCCGAACGCGACTGAAGGCTCCGCAATCGTCTTGGAGACACTGCGCTTGTGGCTCTTGGCGCTCTCTCTTCGCTCGTCCGCTCTGCGGTTTGTCCGATGTGCGGTTGTAAATAATCGGCGAGCGCTTGTCCTAACATTTCTATTGCTTCGGCACTGCCTAACAGATTTACTAACACCACTTTGAGTCCTTTTACCTCTAATGCCAGCTCTATTGCCTCTCCTAATTCTTGAGTTAAAGTTCCATCGGGCAGACATTTGCCGTTGGTTGCCTCGCCCACGATTAGGCAGCAAGCGGGTTTGCCTTTATCTTGAACGATTAAATCCCAAGTTGCCATGGCTAGCCCCAAGCTATTGGAGAGAATCCCGATATTTCCCTTTTCGTCGATCCGATCTAGCCATCGAGGTTCTGGGATCTCAACTGTAGATGAAGGCACTTCCAATTCGCTAGAAGGCTTTTGGGAAGCCTGTTTTTTCGAGACAGTCAGCCTTTCGATATCTAAATGGCGTTTGATGGCACTATCATTGACGGTAATTTTGCCATCGAGAGCCATGAGTTCCCCGTCAGCACTGACTCCTAGCGGATTTATCTCTACCAGATCCAAATCTTTTTCGCTAAAGAGATGGTAAATCTTCTCGATAATCGCGCTGACAGACTGGATTAACGCGCCTCGGAGTCCCATTTTAATCGCCAACCGCCGCGCGTAGAATGGGGAAAATTCTTCGTCGATAACGACTTTTTGCATGTGCTCCAGTAAGGTGTCGAGATCGATTCCTCCCCTGGTCGAACCGAGCAATACGGGGCGTTTTAGCTGATAGTCGAGCAACACGGCCAGAAAAAATTCCTGTTGGGCATCGTAGCGAGCTTCTGCCAGGATGACTTCGGGGTATTCTCCCATAATAGGCAAATTAAAAATGGTTCGCGCTGCCGCGATCGCGTCGATCGTATTTTCTACGAAGCGGATACCGCCTGCCCTTCCCCTGCCTCCTGCTCGAACCTGGGATTTGAGAACGACTGGATAGCGAATTTGCAACCGTTTCAGTTCGCTGGGGTCGGCGATCGTTTGCGATGGCAAAATGGGAATGCCGATCTGATGAAATAATTCTTTGGCTTGATATTCGAGTAAATCCATTGTTTAAAGGACTTTTCCTTATTTTCCCATCTTAAATTACTTGCTGGAGACTCCTGTTACTGCCGCAGGCTTAACGGGAGAGGAAAGCGCGTCCTCCAGCAAACTTTACAAGTCGATCTGTCAACCCTTACCCGCTATGTTTTTTGAAAACTATATCGAAACTATCTGGTTGCGCTAATATAGTTGCGATATACAAGACCCAAGTAATGCTGTTATATTCTAAAACTCTCGTCTCGGCTAGGTTGGTTAAGATTGTATAGCTCAGAAATATTAAAAGCCAAAAATATCTAGCATCGCGAGTAATACGAATCCAGAACAGAGAGCGTACAAAGCTAGCAAGAAACAAAAGTATATAGATTGACATTCCGATAACGCCGAAAATTAGCAACAATTCCAGCAGTCCATTATGAGGATGAGTTGGTTCCCAACCGAGAGCATACCAGACGTAGGCTGCATCGCTATCAAATCCTTGCCAAAAACCGCTGTATCCATAGCCTAACCAAGGGCGTGCTAGAATGCTTTCCCAGATCAAAGGCCACATATCCGTGCGACCAGTTAAGGTCGGATCTTTTCCCATTGCCCTCAGTAAGTTGTCGAAATTATCTATCAACCATATTCCTATACTGGTAACGACTCCTACTCCCCCAATTAACCCAGGAATCACTAAGTCATAATACCATCTTAAAGCGCTACACATATGTAAAATAACGAACAAACAAACAAAAGTCACTAGCGCACTTTTTGAGCTTGAAAGCAATACTAAAAGAAAGGAAAAAATCAAGCCCAGCCATTTAGTGATCCGTCCAGACTTGCCGCTTTTAAGAGAAACTAAAAATAGCATGGAACTTAAGGTCATCATAGAACCCAGCCCATTTTTATGTAAATAAATACCTCGCCACGCGCCTTCATGCAGTCCGCTCATCATTCCGAATCTTGGCAAGGCGATCGCAAACAAAAAACTGAGAAAGATTGCCAAGCCAAATGTATATAATAAAATCTTTAACTGCTCTTTAAAGCTATAACGAGTAGCAAAGTAGATGCCAAAAATAGTCGTTCCCCATAGAGCAAGGCAGCGACGCAGAGTAACGATTGGAAATCTAGACCAAAGAGCGGAGAGGAGAATAAGCGATAGGAGGCTAACTAATAGGAATAAAATTAATTTGTCTGTTTTGAGTAACTGACTTACAACCAGCTTCCAGCGCCCAAGAACTAATAAGAGCGATATTCCCTGAATTGCTAGGAAAATTACTTGCTCTATGGGGCTAGAAACATCTGGCGAGAGAGCGTTTTGATCTACATCGGCTAACTGTAAGACCTTAAGGATTCCTCCAGTAAAAAGAAGTAGAGAAACAATAACGAAACAGGTTTCAGCAACCTCGATCGGGGATTTCATTCTAGGTTATGGCTTTAGAGACTAGGTTATGGCTTTAGAGAAAACCTCAACCTATCTTTCTAGATAAATTGAGGTTAAATCAATATGTTGACACAGACGAATTACTAATTCAATAGCGCAACCTTCAAAACAAAAATAAAATATAGTAGAGCGACTTTAAATATTTAGCAAAAAATAGATGGTGTTTTGTTCGCCGCTTACTTGACAATTTGTTCTAGAGTAACTACTCTAGCTTTTTAGTCAAAATATAGCTTTTAATGTATACGTTTTTATGTATACGTAATTATTTCTATCATGAAAATTGCTGACAAAACTTGGATGCAAAGGAGTCAGCCGAGTTTTGACTTCCAGCCTATTAAGTTCGATTGGCGCGATCTCGCGATCGCAATTGTTTTGATCTTATGCGCCGGACTTGCCTCTTATCAGGGTTCTCTGCTGACTCAATCTGTCGAGCAGAGGGATAATATTTGGTTTGCAGGAGATAGCGCGCTTGTCTTCACTCAAGTTTCCAGTCCTGAAAACGATGTTTATCGGCGAGTCAGACATCCTTGGTTTCCGATCCTAGCTCCCGCTCTGGTTTATCTTCTAAAAATTACATCCGGTGTCGATTCGTATAGGGCATGGAGCTTGGTCACAGCAGGTGTGGCTTCTCTTTGGATTGGCATGCTGTTCGTCCTATTGAGGTTAATCGGTTGCCGCTAACTCGATGCCACGATCTTTAGCATCCTAGCAGGAACCAGTGCCTCGGCAATATTTGGGTTTGTTGCACCAGAGTGCTATCCGATGAGTTCCATAACCATGTTAATCGGACTGCTCTTTGCGGCGATCGTTCAATACCGAAAGCTGTCGATGCTCTGGTACGCAGTTGCCACTTCACTAACCTTGAGCATGTCAGTCACTAATGGGTTCGTTGGATTTGCGATCGCTATCCTCAACTGGTCTTGGAAGCAATCTGCAAAAATCATTGCAGGTTCTCTTGTTTTGACTGCTATACCGCTGGCAATCTATAGGCTGATTAGACCTTTCATTTTTACGCAAGCGGCTACGGTTCCAGCAGCAACGGGATCGACATCGGGTTCCGAGGTGGCTAATTCAGTGGCATCGCAATCCGGAGGAATGCTTAGTTTGCTAAAGCAACTCATCGCTGCGGATGCTTGGTTTATGTGGCATCCGCTAGACCCCATCGGCTCTTTCTTGTTTCATACGATGATTATGCCAGCCTTCAAAATTAGCCATCAGGAAGGCGATGTTTATGGGATGATTACTCAGGGTTCGGCTCCAGGTTCCGCTAGCTGGTGGGGATTAATCGGCGTTTTCTTATGGATTGCGTTATTAAGTCTGGGGGTGTGGGGATTTTTTTCCGTTCGTTGGTATCTTCAGCTTAAGATCGTTCTTGGGCTAACGCTCCTCCAACAGATAGGGTTTCACACGTTGTTCGGAGATGAAACCTTTCTTTATTCGCTACATTTTGTTCCTTTGCTGATAATGTTGACAGCCTTGAGCACATTAAGCAGGTTCCGTTCTCTAGCGTTAGTGCTATCCTGTTTGCTAATTGTCTGCATGGGAGTCAATAATCTTGGGCAGTTTCAGAAAGCGCTGGAGTACCTTCATAACTATTTATCTTCTTGAGTGTAATGTCTATTAGACGACTGGCAACGAGGCGAAACTTTCTCTTGGGTCTTGGTACCTTGGCAGGAGCGAGCATTGCAGTAGCGGGAAAATCTACCTCTACATACGTGAAGAACCTGATTCATACGAGTCGATATGAGTCGAGAGACTTTGCAACGGTTGGAAATGCCCCTCTGCGCGATCGCGCGGCGGCTAAAGGCTTAATTTACGGCGCGGTAGGAGATTATTTGCCGCTGTCGTCTGATAAAAACTATGCAACCAGTTTTGCGCGAGAGTGTGGCATGCTCGTATCGGGGGAACTGAAATGGTATTTCATCCGTCCCACGCCCGATAGTTTTGATTTTACTAAAAGCGATTGGGTCGCTAAATTTGCTCGTGTTAGTAGCATGCATTTTCGCGGTCATACCCTAGTCTGGCATATTTCCTTGCCCGACTGGTTTGAAGAGACAGTTAACCGTCAAAATGCCGAGGGATTTTTAGTCGAGCACATTAAAACGGTAGTCGGACATTATGCCGGACAAATACATTCCTGGGACGTACTCAACGAAGCGATCGAACCCAACGACGGACGACCCGACAGTTTGCGCAAAACGCCATGGCTGGAATTTCTAGGCGAAGATTACCTCGATCTGGTCTTCCGCGTCGCTGCCGAAACCGACCCACAAGCACTCTTAGTCTATAACGATTTTGGGATGGACTACGACAATCCCAGAGATGAGGCGAGGAGAATTGCTATTTTGAAGCTATTAGAGCGTTTAAAATCGAAAGGAACGCCAGTCCATGCCCTAGGGATTCAAGCTCATCTGTGGGCTGATGCAACGGATTTTAACCCCAAAAAACTGCGCGATTTCTTAAGTCAGGTCGCCAGTCTGGGTTTGAAAATCTTGATTACAGAACTAGACGTAGCAGACCACAGATTGCCCCCAGATATAAAGCTGCGCGATCGCGTCGTTGCTGGAGTCTATGAAGATTATCTCTCAACCGTACTCGACGAGCCAGCCGTTATTGCCATTATCACATGGGGATTGAGCGATCGCTATAGCTGGATGCCTGAATATCACCCTCGCCCGGATGGTCTCCCCTTGCGTCCCCATCCCTTGGACAAACACTTCAAACCCAAACTAGCATGGAATGCCATGGCTCGTGCTTTCGATCGCGCCCCGCAGCGCTGACTGGGGAAGTGTGGGAAGTGTGGGGAGAGGGGGGAGACGGGGAGGAGGATATTAACTTCCGACGAACGTATTCCGAATTCTGCCCTCTGCCCGGAAGCCTTCTGGAGGGGCTGAGTGCGCCACCTGCGGGCGCACCCTGAAAGCCCCGTCCTTCTATGACCAATCCAAAATCCAAAATCCTTTCATCAAATGACAGAAGAAGTTCACCTTTGGTGGGTAAATCTAGACTTGAGCGCAGACAAGATTGAAGAACTCGCCCAAATCCTCTCGGCAGACGAAAAAGCTAGGGCACAGCGATTTTATTTCCAGCAACATCGGCATCGTTTTATTGTTGCTCGCGGCACGCTCAGAACGATTTTAGGGCATTATTTGGCGATCGCACCCAATCGGCTCGAATTTGAGTATAGTTCTCGCGGCAAACCCAAATTAGCCGAAAGCTTGGGCGGTAATGAGATGCACTTCAATTTGTCCCACTCGCAAGACTTGGCTTTATATGGATTTACGCGCGATCGCGCTATCGGCGTAGATTTGGAATATATGCGTCCGATCGCTGACGCTCAAAAGATCGCTCAACGCTTTTTTTCAGCGCGGGAATCGGCGATTATTGACGCTTTGCCAGACTCAGAAAAGCTAATAGCCTTCTTTCGCGGTTGGACGGCAAAGGAAGCTTATTTAAAAGCGACTGGCGACGGGTTGGCAGGTTCTTTAGATCGGGTAGAAGTTTCCTTCGCGCCCAACGAACCGATGCGTTTGCTCGCTATCGACGGCGACGTGCAAGCGGCAGCCCGATGGCATTTGCATGCGATCGTTCCTGCTGCCAATTATATCGCTACCATAGCGGTAGAAGGTCAATCCAATTCGCAATTGACAATTCGCAATTGGCAATTTTTATCCAACTTGTAGTCAAAGATATTACCTGTCATCCTGAGCGTAACGGCGTGAAGCGAAGGATCTCAGAGATTTTTCGCGTCGAGGATGAAAATCTATTCTCTTAACAGGTCTATAGTCCTCTTGAGAGGACTTAAGCTATTAGCTTGGGATTTAAATCCCAAGCGGGTAATAAATTGCACAGTCCGCCAGGAACTGAAGTTCCTGACTCATAGCTTAAGCCCACTTAAGTGAACTGATGCGAGCTAGCCTAGAAATTGAATTCTGGGCGTGTTGGCGTCACCCGTCATGCTGAGTCCTTCGCTTCGCTCAAGGATAAACTCCGCAAAGAATCGAATATTTTAGGGAGCTGAGGTGCTTGAGATCCCTCGCTTATGCTCAGGATGACAGAATTTCGTTACCTGTCATTGAAGAGCGATCGCGAAGAATCTCAATATCGCCCTAGGTTTCGAGATACGAACACTAGCTACGCTCCGTTGAGCATGGCATTAGAAGCTGGTTGACTGACAAATCTTTGTCCCCTCATCCCTAAATCCCTTCTCCCACAAAGGACGAAGAGACTTCAGGCAAAAGTCTTAACTTGAAAGCCCCTCTCCCAGAGCGGGAGAGGGGTTGGGGTGAGGGCGATTTGAATTCTGTCACTCAACCAGCATTAGAAAAGCAATCATTTATGCAACAAGTCTATTACTTGTCGAGGGATTCCTTATAAATCAATTCAAAAAATTTTTTTGGAGGTGATATGAAATTAGATCGCTCTGGGTAAGTTCTATTTAGAAGAGAAAAAACAAACCCCTACCGAAAAAGGAACAAAAACCCATGAATTCTCAATTCAAAGCCAACTTACTCAAAGTTTTAGCTAACAAAAAATCTAACAAAGGTTTCACTCTTATTGAATTATTAGTTGTTGTAATTATCATCGGCGTACTGGCTGCTGTTGCTCTGCCTAACCTCCTCGGTCAAGTTGGTAAAGCTAGAGAAACTGAAGGTAAGAATGGCATCGGTACTATTAACCGCGCTCAGCAAGCTTATCACTTTGAAAAGCAATCTTTTGCTTCAGCACTTACTGATGCTAACTTAGCATCTAACAATATTCTGGGTGTAACCGTTGATAGTCAATATTACAGCTTCTCAACCAATGCAGGTGACGCTGCTAGCGTTACTCAACAAGCAGCTTCCACGGATGCTCCTAAGAATGGGACTCGCAGTTATGCTGGTGGTGTAGGCTTTAGCAGTACCTCTGGAGTTTACGCAAACGTTGTTTGTCAATCTGACCAAATCACTAACACTGCACCTTCAGTTACTGCTGCTGCGACTCCCGTTTGTCCCTCTGGAAGCACTGCGCTTAAGTAAACTAAGCTAGTGTAATGAAACAAGTTTAAAAATTACTTAAATCAACACAGATCTAATTTATAAGCATCAGGTAAACATGTAAATTAACCTGATGCTTTTTGTTTTTTAACATAATTTAAATAGCTCGAAAAATTGCAATAAATAAAATGATATATCTTATCAAAAAAATGGGTAACCTCTACATAGAAGGCAATAATAAAATTAGAAAATATATTTATGTTTAAGTATGAGTTACACTAAAATTAAGATCGATCTACGATCGCTAAAATATTTCTTGTGTAATAGAGATCGCGATCGGGGATTTACTCTCATAGAACTTTTAGTTGTGATAATTATTATAGGAATTCTAGTTGCAGTCAGTCTTCCTAACTTTATCACTCAAATCGGTAAGTCTAGAGAAACTGAGGCTAAAAATAATCTCGGTGCTATTGCTCGTTCTCAACAAGCCTATCACTTCGAGAAACAAACTTTTGCTAACGATCTAAGTTATTTAACTATTAATGGAAGTTTTGCCTCGAAATACTATGACTTACCAAACCCTTCAATAGCTAATAGCGCAATCGTGAAGCATCAGGCAACTGCACTCAATCCTAATAGCGATCGCGTTAGAAATTATGCAATAGGAGTATATCATAATGCTGGTTTATTTAATACTTTCTTTTGCCAAAGTCTAGATGTTGGCGTAACCGTTGATGTACCCGATACAACTAGCGGAGTTTGTACCAACAACGGGATTAGATTAGAGTAAGGATTTGTGAAAATTGCTATCTAGATAAAATATAAACTTATTCTTATATTTTAAATTCAGGTAGTGAAGATAAAGTGAAATATGAAAAATAAAAGACTGCTATTATTCTTGCGCTATCTTACTCCGTTATTTTGTCTGGCAGGGGTTATTTATTTACAAACTTCACATATTAAAACAAAAAAAGCTCGGACAGGAGAAGATGCTTTAAAAGAAGAACAATCTACTCAAGTTTTCCTAAACTTACAAAAGAATATGCCTTCCTTTGGGTTTAACAATTTAATCGCAGACTGGAATTTTCTTGGATTCATTCAATATTTTGGAGATGGAAAAGCTCGCGAGCAAACCGGATATTCTTTAATTCCTAATTTTTTTGAAATAATGGTCGATCGCGATCCTCGTTTTATTCGGGCATATTTGCAAATGTCTACTGCCAACTCAATTTATGCAGGTAGACCCGATAAAACCGTCACTTTTATGAATCGGGTTCTAGAATCAGTTTCTCCTAAAACTTTCCCTCTTTCGATTTATATCTGGATTTATAAAGGCGTAGATGAAATCTTGTTCTTAGGAGATTTAAAAGCAGCGCGACATTCCTACCAAATGGCATCCAATTGGGCAAGTATTCAAGGGAATGAATTTATGGCAAACCAAACTCGCGCAACAGCCGAATACTTAGCAACTAACCCAGATCCAAGAAAAGCTCAAGTTTCTGCTTGGATGACCATTCTAACAACAACTCCAGATCGAAAAACTCAGCAGTATGCTATTGATAAGATTAAGTCTTTGGGTGCCGAGATTACTGTTACGCCAGAAGGCAAATTGCAAGTCATAACACCTTCTAGTTGGAAGTAATTGATAATTTTTGTTCGGCACAGGGAAAAGTAGTGTGAGCGTCTCGCTCACGTATAACTCACATATAATAAAACGCGAGCAGGATGCTCTACTCTACTACGTTGAATACTTAATAGCTGGTTCTACTTAATACAAACTTGCATGGATCGCGATCGCGTACAATAAAAACTGTAGAGGGAAACGCGATTGCTTACTAGAGTAGACGCTGACGCAATTGCTCGCGCTCTAACACAGTAAATCTTCCCTCAAAAGATAAACTAGCTTGACCTAATAATTGTAGTAATTGTTCGGCTGGTTCGTATGGAGTTAGGGGCTGATAGCGAAAGTAAATTATTCCCCAAGGTGCAGCCATTCCTCTTTGATAAATTAACGTTCCATAATCTCTATCAAAAGTCAATATAATTCTCTGCTCGCGAGTAGCACGATTTAAAACTTCGGCATCTTCTATTCCAGGTGATTCTTCACTAATTGATACGACATCATATCTGGCATTGCGCAAAAGATTTATACTAGGCAAAGGCAGATTTTCATTGGCTAAAAACCGCATCAACTTGCCTCAGAAGATAGCGGAATATTGTATAGTATTTCCTCCCGCATACATTCAGCAGCAAATGCAAAAACTGCTCTTAAAGATTCAGGTGTAAGATTAGGATAGCTTTCTAACAGTTGTTGTTCTGTCCAGCCTACGGCAAAAAGACCGAGTAAAAATTCTACAGATAAGCGAGTTCCTTTAATAACAGGTTTACCTATCCATTGCCAAACCCTTAAATAAATCAGTATTAGTAATATTTTAGACTTAGAAGGTAGGGGAGTGCGATCGGATTTGAATTGGGGAAGTATAAGAAGACGCGAGCAGGATGCTCGCACTACGTTTAATATTTAATTGGCTGATTTTACTTAATACAAACTTGCATGGAGTGCGATCGCTCTAATCAATAATTGTAAAGAAATGCGATCGCGTCTACGGATTGCCAACCCAACCAAACAACTTCGCCAAACTACCTAAGATAGCAACAATCAGACCAATCAAAATCCCGCGATTGACAAATTCGGTTGTTTCGAGTCGTTTGCTCAAGCCATCTACTTTTTCATCGAGCGCTTTGAGATCTCCTTTTAATTCTGCTTTAGTCCCATCTACCTTTTCATCGAGCGCTTTGAGATCTCCTTTTAATCCGGCTTCAGTCCTATTAATATCTCCTTTTAATTGTGCTTCAGTCCTAGCAACAGATTCATTGAGAGCCTTGATATCTCCTCTTAGTTCGGCTTCTGTCCTGGCTACAGAGACTTTCAACTCGCTAACATCTTTGGCAACATTATCTATCTTTTGTTCTACTTTATCTATCTTCTGCTCTAATTTATCTAACTTTTGATCGAACTTAGCAAAAATTTCTTTTAAATCTGATTCAATCGTTACGCTCATGTTGCCCGCCAGCTCGACAATTTATTGTTGTTTATATTTTAGACTTAAAAGTTAGAAATTAGTAACTTTAGAGCAAGACGCGATCGCGGGAACATCAAAAACTTGCATGGGGTGAGATCGCTCTAATCAAAATCAATAATTGTAGAGAAATGCGATCGTATCTACGGATTGCCAACCCAACCAAACAGTTTGGCAAAACCACCAAGAATAGCGAGTATCAGCCCAATAAAAATCCCACGATTGATAAATACAGTCGAGTCCAACCGCTTGCTCAATCCAATCGTTAATATCTTCTATTTCCAACAATTTTTGTTTCAAGCTGAAAGTTATTATCAATTGGATGGGGAAGATTTAATTGCTCAGTTCTAATTTGATTAATAAGTCGATCCAAGGGTAGTAAAACTTGAGGATAATCGGGGAATAAACCTAACATCAATACGAGTAAATTTACATCTTCTTCTTGGGAAGAGAGTCCAAAGGCTACCTCAGATGCTTTTAAATTTCTATAAGGTAATGTTAAAGCATTTCTATATACTGCCTGACTTTTTTGGCGGACAGAAGATAGCCAGCTTCTTAAATTTCTTTGCTCGAAAATATGTTCTCTAACTTGCTTTTGTTCTTCTGCATTAAGATCGGAAGCATTCTCTAAATAACTATTTAAGTACTGTTGCGGTTCGAGCCAGGCACGTAGCAGTAATAAAACACGACTTTTGGGATTGAATTCAAGATTTTTATTGAGAATATTTAGAGCTTTTTGTGATGAATTTTCTGCCAATAATAATGCTTGTGAAACAGGTTGCAGTCGATTAAAATCTAGATTTTTTATCGGCTTTCGCTCCCACCACTGCAAAAGCACAATATTTTCATATATTTGATTATATTCGGGTGCGTTCGTGGAAAGTTGTGTCCAAATATTTTTGGAAAAACTAATCGTTTTCTCAACAACAGAATCTTTTAGGCTCACAAGAGGGGATTGATTCCATATCTCTCTGGTTAAAATTTCTGGATTAATTAATCCACTGAGCGCTAAAGCATTTATCGCTTTTTCGGTTTCTTGCTGTTTTAAATATTCTAGACCGAGTAAATAGTAAGTATAATAACTAAGCCGAGGCAATAATTGGGTTGCTCGACTTAAATATATTTGGGCGCGATCGCTCTGGTTCTGCTCGTGATAAAGTAGTCCTAAATTATGATTAAAATAAGCATCGTAGGGAGCTGCATCTACTGCTTTTTGAAATTGCTGTAATATCATTTCCGATAACTCTTTTGAGAGTTGCGCGTCTTTAATCCCTTCTCTTACTTGCAAAAGCTGAAATCCTGTTAATAGGTTATAAATGGGATCCCAAGGAACGAGATTAGTAGCAATAGATAGTTGGTTATAAGCTTTTTCGAGATTGCCTCTTATAAAAAGACTATCTGCCTCTGAAGCCAACTTCATTGCCCAAGTGACGGGAAACCAGAGTAAGAAAATTAATACCAAAACAGTAATACCTCCCAAACTTAGCCAGCGACGGCGAGAACTCCGAAGCTTATTTAATTGAGATAATTGAAAATCGTCTGCCAGTCCAACAAGCATCACAATTAGCACGACTAAACTGCCACTAATGGCAATATTTTCTAGTTGATAATCGGTGAGACTAGATGCACCATAGGCTAACAACCCGCCGCCAATACCATAGAGTAAATAACGTTCGTTTGGTTTAGATAATTTTTTATATAACTTGTACCATAAGTAGCCCAAACAACCAATTAAGAATAAAAAAGCTGAGAAACCAACTAACCCTAATTCTCCTAGAATTTGGAGAGGGGTATTGTGAAGTTGCTGTACGTGGGATGCACCCGTTCCTACTTCAATAGGACGATAGAGGTTGTATACTCGTGCCATATTGCCGGGCCCGACACCGAAAAGTGGCTTTGCTTTGAAAATATTTAAGCTAGCCTGCCACATAAATATGCGATCGCGGCTTTCGCCATCAATTCTCACTTGAACGGCTGGAGAATGAGAGGCGATCGAAGGAACTTGTACGATCTGCCGAACTCTCGGATTGCTGAGTAAAATGAAGGCAATCAGAATCAGTAATGCACTACAACCTGCAAGGCGTTGCCATCGCTGCTTTCCTCGACCCCGAACAGTAAACAAGACCATTCCCATTAGTCCCAAAATCAGTAGCCCTAAAAATCCTCCCCGCGAACTGGTGGTGTAAAGGACGACTCCTAACGGGAGACTGGCGGCTAATGCCCCGATTCGCTGCCATCCCTGGCGAGATAGGGCTAAGGCAATGGTTAAGGGCAGAATAAGTAGTAAATAGCCTGCTACAAAGTTAGGGTGTCCCATCGGAAATTGATTGCGAGGGGCACCAGATGCCCATTCTGGGTACCAAACGATGAGGCTAATGATACTCGTCACCACCCCAATCAAAGAAACTCCTATCCATAAGCGCGTTATGGTTAATCCACCATTTCCTAGCCAATTGCGCAGAATGTAGAGTAATAACCCATAGCCAACCACAAGAGAGACATTCCAGAGGGCTAGTTGACGGAATTGGCAAAATAAAGTGGAGAGAAATAGCGCGATCGCGATTAACCCTAATGCCCAGTCCAACCCATGCCCTAGCGGTTTAAACGGCAGTTGAAATTGACGCAGCATCCATATAGCCCATACCCCTAGCAGCAAAAATCCAAGCTGCCAGATAGCTATCCAGGGCGAAGAAACCATTAGTTCGTAGCTATAGGGCAGCCAAGTAAAGAATACTAAAATCGCTAGACCAAGCCAGCCTAACCACTGACCGCGCCATGTAAGGGATAGAGGAGAAGGATCGGAGGTAGAAACGTTAATATCCATTAAAAAATCGCGACAGACATAGGGAATTGTTGCGCCTCCAAAAAAGGCGATCGCTATTTTAAGTTTACTGAGTTAGTCTCGGATTAAATACTTTTTTTTTGCAAGTAATGCAGTTCCGTAAGCCGCTTCTGCATAGTCTGAGGAGACAACCGGAACTTGTAAATAACGTTTGCGAATCTTTTCCCAAGTCGGATTTTTTGCCCCTCCTCCCGCCGTGTAGACGTAACGAAGCGGAGTTGCCCCTAGTTCTTGCAACCGTCGATATCCTAGCGCTTCGATTCTTGCCATGCTTTCCAATAAGCCGTGTAAAAATTGCACGGGATCTTCGGGACGAGGTTCCAGTTTTGGCGGCAATTGGGGATCGTTAATCGGAAAGCGATCGCCCGGTTTAAGCAGGGGATAATAATCTAAATGACTTGCTTGAGTGGCATCGATTTGGCGACTGAATCTTTCTAACTCTTCATTGCTAAAAAAGTATCGCAAGACTACCCCACCCGTATTAGATGCGCCTCCAGTTAGCCATAAATCTCCGAATCGATGGCTATAGATTCCATATTGAGAATTTTCTACGCGAGTATGACTTAATAATTTCAATACCAAAGTCGAACCGAGTGAAGTGACTGCCTCGCCCGGATTTGTCGCGCCACTGGCAAGAAATGCGGCAATACTATCAGTTGTCCCAGCACAAACGAGACAATCTTTTCGTAAATTAAAACGATAGGCAATTTCTTTTTTGACTGTATCTATAGGCGTTCCTGGGGACAACACTTGCGGCAATAAATCTCGGATGAACCATTTTTCCAACCAGTTAGGATAACATAAATTTTCCACGTCATAACCGAGTTTTAAAGCATTGTGATAATCGCTAATGCCTAATTTTCCATGCAACAAAAATGCTAGCCAGTCTGCTTGATGTAAAAAGTAGGAAGATTGAGAGTAAATTGGTTGTCGATACCACCAAAAAAGTTTTGCCAAACTAGAGGTAGCACTTAAAACTAGATGATTGGGAGGGGCAATGGCTGCTAAATTTTCTAGGACAGTCATTCCTCGCCCATCGTTATATAAAATAGGATCGTTAATGGGATTTCCTTGCTTGTCGCAGAGTAGTACTGTAGAGGACGTTCCATCGATCGCGATCGCTCTAATTTCTTGTCTAATCTGGAGAGGAATTTGCTCGATTAAAGCAAATAAAGTCTGCTGCCAATAAGTTGTTAAATTATTTGAGGACGATTTTTTAAAAGTTTCTTGAATTTCTGAGCAAATATTTTCTTGCGAATCGATGACAATTGCTCTTGCGCCAGAGGTACCGAAATCAATTCCTAAGTAAAAGTTCATATTACGATCGATAAGTTTGTTTAAATCTCACGCAGAGGAGGCAGCGCGTTGCGGGGGTTTCCCCCATTGTAGTGACTGCCGTCGCGCTTCAGGCGCAGAGGCAGAGGAAAACGCTGAGATTAGTTTGAAATTTGAGGGCGAATTTTGTAGTGACGGTAATGCCAATAATCTCGAAGGATTTTGTCATGATCGAAACAGAGATTTTCTGGCAGATTCCAAAGATCGAAAATGCCAATATTTTTAGCATCATCCGCTGCTTTGGGGTTGCCTTTAGCTGTAGCGATAAAAACGACGCTTAAAGTGTGTTGGCGCGGATCTCGATTAGGATCGGAATAGACTTGAAATTGTTCGATGAGTTCGACCTCTAAACTGACTTCTTCTTTTGCTTCTCGTCGTGCTGCTGTTTCTGCTGATTCTCCATAGTCCACGAATCCACCAGGAATTGCCCAGCCATAGGGAGGATTTTGACGTTCGATTAAAACAATCGGTCGATGAGGGCGATCGATTAGTTCGATAATAATATCAACTGTTGGTGCAGGATTGCGAAATGTCATCTGAATTTTGAAGTCTAAATGCAAATTTTTAATAACATTTTTTAACTATATCATCGTTTTAAAATAAATAAATAACAACCAATAACTAATAACTAATGACCGATAACAAACAAAAAAAATTAACAATTATAGGGTCGGGTGTTTGGGGTTCGGCTTTAGCAACTTTAGCCAAGCGAAATCAGCATTTAGTTCGTTTATGGTCGCGTCATAGTGCAGAAAGTTTGGAAGCAGTTATCGCTGATGCCGATATTATTTTATCAGCCGTTTCTATCAAGGGAGTTAGACCTACAATTGAAAAACTACAAGCTTTAACTTTACCCGAAAAAGTGGTTTTAGTAACAGCGACTAAAGGGTTAGATCCGCTTACAACTCGCACGCCTTCTCAAATTTGGCAAGAAGCTTTTCCAAGTTATTCTATTGTTGTCCTATCGGGACCAAATCTCTCTAAAGAAATTCAGCAAGGTTTACCTGCCGCAACAGTTGTTGCTAGTAATAATATATCGGCAGCCGAGATCGTACAATCGGTATTTACATCGGAAAATTTTCGAGTATATGTTAATAGCGATCCGCTAGGAACAGAATTAGGTGGTACGTTAAAAAATGTGATGGCGATCGCGGCTGGTGTTTGCGATGGCTTACAATTGGGAACGAATGCAAAGGCAGGATTAATAACGCGCGCATTACCAGAGATGATTCGCGTGGGAATTTATTTAGGTGCTCAAGCTTCAACCTTTTTTGGATTATCTGGTTTGGGAGATTTAATAGCAACTTGTAACAGTCCTCTTTCAAGAAATTATCAAGTTGGTTACGGACTCTCTCAAGGGAAATCTTTAGAAAAAATTCTAGAAAACTTGAAAGGAACTGCCGAAGGAATTAATACGACTGAAGTTTTGATAAGAATTGCCCAAACTAAAGAAATTTATGTTCCTATTTCCCATCAAATTTATCGACTTCTCAAAGGAGAGATAACTCCTCAAGAAGCTGTTAAAGCTCTTATGGAACGCGAACCAAGATCGGAATTTCATGGCTTAGAAATATAATAAAAAAATGTAACAAAAATTATTTGTTACAATTCTCAATCCGAAAATTGCTGATAACATTGTATAAATAGAGCGAACAACTCAATCGTGACTGAGATTAAGGCTATCAAAATGGATAACTACGACAGTCGCAAAGTAGCTATTCAAGTTGTGGGTTTACCCAATCAAACTCTTAAGCGAAGAACTAACTATACCGTTATAGTTCCCTACTATCGCTTTCGTCAGACAATTCAACAAATTTGCCGCACTGGAGGGAGAATTGTTAATATAACCGTGCATTCTTCGTCTCTGATTACTACAAAAACAGCAGAAATATTGCCAGAGACTGAAACAGGATTCCCTCAAACGTTAACTTATGCTGAAATTAGTGAATCAGAATCGATCGCAACGTCTAAACCTCAAAAAGAAACCATCGCACCTAAAGGCAGTCAGGCAGAAATAGCCCCTGCACCTGTAGAGTCAGCGACGACGCGATCGCAAATAACAACTTCTAAAATTGTACGATCGTCAAGAAAAACTACTCAAGCTCGCAGAAAAAAATCTCAAATCGATTCCGCCAAACATTTAAAAAAGACGATGAGAAACGCCGCAAAAATTCGAGGCAAAAAGGAGCGCAAGAAATCGAAACCTTACTTGTTTAATTAATTAACCAAAAGAAATAGGCTAATAATTGACATGTGTTTTGAGGAGAATCTCAATGGCAAAAAGAAGACGTAAAATTTCCCCACAATCTGTAGAAAGAAAAGAGAATTTAGTTGTAGAAAAAGAAGAAAACAATGCGATCGCTGTAGAATCTTTCCCAGAAAATATTGAAGAGGCTAATCCAGCACTCTCTTTAGAAGACCACAATTCTCTGCAAAATAAATTGAAAAAGAAAGAAATCAAAATTACAGAATTAAAAGAAAAAATAGAATTGCTCCAAGAACAAACTGAAAAGCAAGCCAAAGACATAGATAAAAAAGACAAACAACTTCAAGAAATACAAGAGAAATTAGTAAAGCAAAAAGCAAAAATAGAAGAACAAGAAGAAGATTATCAAGCTCTGCGCAAAAAAGCTAACAAAAAAGAAGAACGAATAGCAGAATTACAAGACAAGCTTGCCGAGCAAACTAAGAGGAATCAAGCTCTCCAAAATAATATTTATGAGTTAGAGCAAAATTGGAAAAATTTTCAATCTCAAACAAGCGAGCAACTAAAAATCACTCACGCTCTCCAACAGCAATTAGATACTAAAGAAAAACAATTAAAAGAACTGCGCGTTTGTTTGGCACAAAAACAAAGTCAAATTAACGAGCAAATTCAAAAATTTTACGACCGAGAGCGACAAATCGCAGAAAAAGAAAGAAATCATTTCCACCTAGAGCAAGATTATCAAGAGCAAATTGCCGCTTTACAAAAACAAATTGTTCGGCAAACTAGCGTAGCGGCTATTGGAGAGGCGCATTTAAATAAATGGCGCAAACATCATTTTTCTAGCTAAGTTGAATTGTTTGAGTCATATAAGGCTCGCTTTGCTCTGTTTTAATAGGCAAACAAAATTTCTCGGCGATCGCGAATTAGTATGCAATAAATTGTGCTTCAGGATTAGAATGAGTCTGAGCTAACCTTCTTTGCAACCGAGACAATGTCGCTCGACATTCAAACACTGCCTTCAGATGTCATCAATCTGATTGCTGCTGGAGAAGTAATCGATTCTTTTGCAGCCGTCGTCAGGGAATTGGTAGAAAATTCCCTCGATGCAGGAGCAACTAGAATCGTTATTTCGCTCTATCCCAACCTGTGGCGCGTACAGGTAGCCGATAATGGCACAGGAATGTCTTTGCTTGATTTACGGCTCTGTGCGAAGGCACATACAACCAGCAAAATTCGCAGTACGGACGATTTGCGGAAAATTACGACTTTAGGATTTCGAGGAGAAGCTCTACACAGTTTAGCCCAAGTCGCCGATTTAGAGATTGCTAGTCGCTGGGCTTCAGATCCAGATGCGCCCGGATGGCAAGTTGTCTACAATCGACAAGGAGAACCGGACAAAATAGAAACGATCGCGATCGCGCCCGGTACGATTGTTACGGTTGCCAATCTATTTGGAAGTTTGCCAGTTCGCCGTCAAGGATTGCCTCCCCTGGCGCAACAACTCAAAGCCTTACAGGGATTGATTCAGCAAATAGCACTTTGCAACCCCAGCATTACTTGGCAAGTGCGACAAGACGAAAAACCTTGGTTTAACATTAGTCCCGGCAAGAGCGCCCAACAGATTCTACCACAAATTCTCAAGCCAATTAAGATAGGCGATTTGCATAGCTTGAATTTAGAAGTAGAAGCCCCTCGCAACTCCCAATCCAAAATCGAATTAGTCTTAGGATTGCCCGATCGCTGTCATCGTAGAAAGCCCGATTGGGTTAAAGTAGCAGTCAACGGACGAATGGTGCGATCGCCCGAACTAGAACAGACTATCCTAAGCGCCTTTAGTCGAACCTTACCGCGCGATCGCTTTCCCGTCTGCTTCGCTCACCTAACAGTTTGCCCCAGCCAAATCGACTGGAATCGCCACCCGGCAAAAGCAGAAATTTACTTGCATTCGATGGAATTCTGGCAAGAACGAGTGATTAGCGCGATCAAACGAGCAATGCAACTAAGTTCCGCCAATCTTCCTGCGACAGTTCATAATCAACGGATCGGTCAACTGATTAAAGCGGCTGAAGCCAAAACTAACTACCAAATTGATTCGCCATCCAAAATCTTAGCAACGCAGCCGCCGCCAGGGACTGAAAACAAACCCCAACCAAATGGCAACCCAAATCTAAAACTCAAACATCAAATTAGTTTGATGGAATTGCGAGCCGTCGCTCAGGTTAATAAAACTTATATCGTTGCCGAACACTCCAGCGGGGTATGGATAGTCGAACAGCATATTGCCCACGAACGGATTTTGTACGAACAACTGCAAGACGACTGGAAGCTGGTGCCTTTACAAACCCCCATCGTTCTGAGTCAGTTAACCTCGGCACAAGTAGAACAACTCCAACGACTAGGATTACAGGTAGAACCTTTTGGCGAGCAACTATGGGCAGTTCGCAACGCCCCAGAAATGCTAAGCAAACGCGACGATTGTGCGGATGCGCTTTTAGAATTGAGTTTGGGAGGAGACTTGCAAGCGGCACAAGTAGCTACTGCCTGTCGCAGTGCCATTCGCAATGGCATGCCCCTGAGTTTATCCGAGATGCAAACATTGTTAGATCGCTGGAAAAGTACCCGCAATCCGCGCACTTGTCCCCACGGACGACCGATTTATTTATCTTTAGAAGAAGCTTCTCTAGCTCGTTTCTTTCGTCGTCATTGGGTGATTGGAAAAAGCCATGGAATTTGAGCCAAACCGATCCCTACACTGGGATATTGTACCGTCTTTGAAAGCTCGGTTAAGGATCTATTGATTTACGGGATGGGTAGCTCACGAGTTAAACTCATACTAGAGGTCTACTTGTATAACCTTTATCGGAAACAAAAAATAAAGCAGGCGATCGCTCCGCTTCCCTAAGCTGCCTCTAGAGAGTGCCTGCTTGTTTCTCTGGTAGCCGTAATCGCAAAAGCAAAAACGCTTGATGAGCATCCAAAAGTCTGTACTAGCAGAACTGCTGCAAGTCCTTCCTAATTGGCGACCCCAGATGTACTTTAAAGCATCTCTAACCGCGCTTTCTCACGCGATGGAAGATCGGGTACTGGTGGGAGAAGATCGACCTTTAGCGATCGCAAGCTTTCAACGAGAGCGTTTTTATCGCCAAGAAGCCCATCGATATCGACGCATTGCCCAGAAGACCGACCAAGTATACGTTCTTTGCGCCCCAGAAACCGACTTTAAGAACAGTTCTGGACTCTATGAAACCATCGCCTTTGAACCAACCGACAGCTTAGCTCGGGAATGGCATTTAGTCGTCATTGGAGAACAGTATTCTAGCTGTTTGATCTGTCGCGAGAGAACGACAACCATAGATGGAGAAAATCGGGGTTCTGCGATGGACAACAGCCGCCGTTTTGAGGGCATTTGGACTTTCGATCGCCAAGTCAGTCAAGAAGCCGCAGCGATTTTGTTAGATCGCATTTTAGCCTACCGACCCGAACTGGCAAAAAAAATCGAGCGAGCGCGACATCTCTATTTACACTCAGGAGTCAGGAGCCAAGATGCAGAATGGAGCTTTCAAGCCGACCCATTCGTTCAGAGATTGGTCACCTATTTACAAGCCGGCCAGTATAAGTTAATCAAAGCCAACCGCTCGCTCGCCTCCAAAGAACATAAAGAACGGCTGATTAACTCGGTCACGGCAGCGATTCGGCGTTCCCTAGACCCGCAACAGATTCTGCAAGTGGCTGTTCAAAAATTAGGGGAAGGACTTGGAGTATGTAGATGCATTATCTATCGCTGCGACGAATCCGATGCCACTGCCAAGATAGAACACGAATTTTTGAACGCAGGCATTACCTCTATCAAGGGACAAGCTTGGCCCCTCAAAAACAATCCCCTATTTGAGGAAGTTTTGGAATTGCGCGAATCGATTAGCATTGATGATGCTTTCCACGACCCTCGTATCGTCGAGCGAGCTAGCCCCAATGCTCCCGATGCTTCTTTACAGAAAATTGTGAAAAATTGCTCGATTTTTTCCTGGTTGTTGGTTCCCATTCTCTACCAAGGTAGATTGCTGGGAATGGTCGAGTTACACCACTGCGGTCCGACTCCCTCGGCTTGGAAGAGCGAAGATATTGCCCTGGTAGACGCGATCGCAACTCAAGTCGGCGTTGCCCTCATTCAAGCCGAAGCCTATGCCAACTTGCAAGATCTCAACGAGCAGCTAGAAGCCCTCGATCGCACTCGTTCTAATCTAGTCGCCATTACCGGACACGAACTGCGCACACCGCTATCGACCATTCAAGTGTGTCTAGAAAGTCTTGCCAGCGAGCCGGATATGTCTCCAGAACTGCGCCAAGTCATGCTCAATACGGCTCTAGCAGATGCGGAACGCATGCGCAAACTCATCCAAGACTTTCTTACCCTCTCCCAGCTTGAAAGCGGTCGTGTCAAGTGGCATCCAGAACCGCTATCTCTCAATGAATGCGTCGAGTTAGCCCTCAGCCATCTCCACGCTCGTAACGCCAAGAACGATCTCCCGAAGATTAGTAATCTCGTGCCCCAAAACCTACCGTTAGTAGAAGCCGATGGGGAATGGTTGGTAGAGGTCTTGACAAAATTACTCGATAATGCATGTAAGTTCACCAGTCCTGACGGTCAAGTAACTGTAGAAGTCAGTCGCCATAGTCCTCAAAGTCTAGAAGTTACCATCGCGGATACGGGTCGCGGCATCGAACCCAATCGCTTAAAAACTGTATTTGACCGCTTTTATCAAGAAGAAGGTGCTTTGCGACGCAGCGTCGGGGGAACGGGATTGGGATTAGCTATTTGCCGCCAAATCGTCAACGGTTGGGGCGGAGAAATCTGGGCAGAATCAGAAGGAAAAAACCACGGCAGTCAATTTCACTTCACCGTCCCTATCGTCAGCGAATCTTCTTCGAGTAAAAAATCGCAAGACGTTAACTCCCAATCCTTACCATCTCAAAAGCAACAGAGATCCTCTAGAAAGAGGAGTAGAGGAAAATGAAGAAGAGTTCTCACGAAGGGGGACAATCTGCGATCGCTCGCGAGGTTTTCTAAAACTCCCATCCCAAAAGCTTTAAGATTAAAGAAAATTTTAAAATTTAGCGCGATCGCTCGCTTCGATTCACGATGACGGGACAAGAACTTCAACAACTTTTGCTCGCTAAGTGGGGGCATTCCTACGATGTTCGGCTACGACGGATTAAGGGCAGAATTTTTGTCCAAGTTATGTGGAAATATCTCGAACAGGTATCTTTCCCCATGTCAGAGCAAGAATATCTCGAACATCTCAATGCTATAACGAGTTACCTTGAAGCTTGGGGAGGAGTCGAGCAGGTCAAAACTTATATCTACAGAACCCGCGAACGTCCCCGACTCGGTAAACCAGTGAGCATTCCTATTGATTTGGGCGATCGCGCTTCAGAATGGATTCTAGATGAAACTTAAAATTTCTCCGCTCAGCGTCCGCTTAACTTAACCATCCCAACCCCGCCAAAATACAGCCCCAGAACTGCACCCGCCAGAAGAGATTGAGTCAGGGGGTCAGTAGAAGGAGTTAGCACCGCACCTAAAACGACTGCCCCTAGAACGACATAACGCCAGCCAGACAGCATTTGCTTGGAAGAAACAATGCCCAAATATCCCAATATTAACTGGATTACTGGAATTTGAAAGGCTAGTCCAGTGCTGAACATTAACAGCAAGACAAATTCAAAATAGCGATCGATCGACCATAATTGTTCGACGACATCAGCACCGTAGCTAATAAAAAACTTTAGTGCAGCAGGGATAAGAGCTAAGTAAGCAAAGGCAAGTCCCACAAAAAATAAGACGCTCGATCCCAATACAATGGGTCCGAGAAGGCGGCGTTCGCGCCGGGTCAATCCTGGCAAAACAAACTGAATAATTTGGTAGAGGATAAATGGACTGGCAACTAATATGCCGCTGTATCCAGCAACTTTGAGAGAGACAAAAAAGAATTCTCCAGGGGCGAGTTGTAAAAACTTGACATCTCCCGCCGGAACTTCCAACAGTTGAACCAATGGCTTGACGAAGATAAAACAGCCAGTTACCCCGATCGCTACAGCAATTAAAGCATAAAAAATTCGCTGGCGTAATTCTTCGAGATGGTCGAATAACGACATCTCTACCTCATCGGGAATCTCGTCGAGATGTTCGTCAGTCTTGTTTTTAGGTGGGGTTTTCAGTTCTGTAGAAGCCATGTTCGCTCTAATCCAGTCCAAGGGCTGTTAACCATTTTATCGATAGTTGGGTTTAGGAAGTAGCCATCGCTTCTCGATTGCTTGCTTTTGTCAACCTTGGATAACGCGATCGAGTCATTGAATCTTAGAATTTAAATTTTTATTCCCTAAGACTGATGTTTGCAACTGCGATCGCTTTTTCTTAAGTAACAAAATGTGTATAATTGTAACAATAGTGAAGAAAATATAAAATTGTCTATCGAGCTATTAGCCTAAATGACCTTTTTCAATCCAACCGAACCCATTCTTCGTCCCAAACAATATGCATTAGATTATCAGGATCGCCAAGGACTCTTGCACGTTCAGCTGAAAATTAAAAATAAAACCCTAGTTTCTAGTATTTATACCCGTATCGATCAAGTTTTTGGACTCTGGGGTTTAATATCAGCCGCAATCTTTATTAATGCTCAATTTACTCCCATTAGTTGGGTAACGCAAGCGATTGTTTGGTCGGTTTTAACAGTTGGGGGAACTCTAGTTACTATCGGACTAACTCACTTTTGGGTAGCAGTAGAACGCTTGCATTGGGTGTTATATGTCTGGGTGATTTTAATGCTGGTAGGTGTTGCTATTACCGATTTGGGTATCTTTTTAGGGTGGGGTCAGGTGTTAATGCATCTATCTCATCTCTGGTTGGGATTATGCGCCATAGGATATTTCTGTACGGGAATAGGAATGCGTTCTCGCGCCTTCATCATCTCTGGCATCATTCACTCGCTGGGGATTGTCAGCTTATCCTATGTTGTGGGATGGCAGTTTCTGGTTACGGGGTTAATTATGGCAGCCAATCTATTTGTCTTGGCAGAAACTCAATGGGATATGCGCCTTCCCATTGAGAGTTATGGATTGTTAACAGAAAAGCAAAAACAATTCAATCGCGAACAGCAAAAGTTAAGACAAGCAACTTGTTAGAAAGAAAAAGTAAAAAGGAGAAAAGAAAAATTTTTATTTCCTTTTTACCTTGCGACTAATCCTCCTCTCCAGCATGATAGGAGCTGCGAACCAAGGGACCGGAACGTACGTGAGAAAACCCGAGGGAGCAGGCAATTTCTCCGAGTCGGTCAAATTCTTCCGGTCGCCAATATTTTTGTACGGGTAAGTGTTCTAGGGAAGGACGCATGTATTGACCGAGGGTAAGGCGATCGCACTTTACCGCCCGTAAATCTTCCATCGTTTGGATAACTTCTGTTTCTGTCTCGCCGTGTCCCAGCATCAAACCGGACTTGGTAGGAATGCTCGGATCGAGTTCTTTCACCCAACGCAATACGTCAAGAGATCTTTCGTACTTTGCTCCCCGCCGTACGGGACCTTGCAGCCGCCGTACCGTTTCGATATTGTGGTTGTAACAAGCAGGTTTAGCTGCGACTACGGTTGCCACTCGTTCTTTTTGTGCTTTTTCTTTCCCTATACCGCCCCAAAAATCGGGAGTCAAGACTTCGATTTGAGTATCTCGATTCATTTGACGAATGGCAGTCATCGTCTTAACAAACCAACTTGCTCCACCATCAGGCAAATCGTCTCTCGCCACCGAAGTCAGCACCACATAGCTCAACCCCAGCAAATGGACGGATTCCGCTACCTTTTGCGGTTCGTCGGGGTCTAATTGCATCGGCGCGTGTCCCTTATCTACTTGACAAAATGCACAGGCACGGGTACACGTCGATCCCATCAATAAGAATGTCGCCGTTTTCTTGGAATAACATTCGCCTCGATTGGGACAGCGACCTTCTTCGCAGATAGTATGAATTTGTCGTTGCTTGATAATCCTCTGGACGGTCGAAAGTTCGCTGGCTTTGCCAAGAGAACGCTTCAACCAAGGCGGAAGTGCGGCTATTTCTTCGCGCCACTGAGAATGAGCCGATGGAGTTGGATGAGAGCGATCGATTTCTGTCGGCATCTATCTTGAGAAATACTGGTAACTGTCACGATATCTCAAATGTTACAACATTTCAGCTCGCAGCTTGGTTAGTGCGGGTCAAAGAGAGGATAATTAGTCGCTTCTTCGTTCCCCTTCCGATGAAAAGAAAACTTCAGTACGAGGGATCCAAGTTTGAGAAGCATCCCCCTAGGGATGTAAATTTTGACAGATGAAATGTGTAGCTTTAAATTTATACTGTTAGTTTTAAGCGATTGGTAGGGAACATTAATATGTGTAGAGCGAGCAGTATTTAGTCTATAGTCTTTTGTACGCACTAAACTAATGACAGATGACTAACGGCTCACTCGTCAGTGCAGTCAATCACCTCTTTGTATAAGGAGAGTTAATCGTGTCCACTCACAAAGTTCTCGTGATTGATGACAGTAAAGTCATCAGAATGCGTGTCAGAGATATGTTGCCTCCCAACACCTTTGAGGTCATAGAAGCCAAAGATGGATTAGAAGGTTATAATCTCATTCGCTCCGAAAACCCTAACTTGATTATGTTAGATTTTCTCCTACCCAAAATGAGCGGCTGGGAAGTCTATCAAGAACTTCAGAAAGAATATCAACTAAAGACTATTCCCTTAGTCGTTATGTCGGGTCGCAAAGAAGAGGTGATGGAGAAAATTCCAGAACCTTTCGACTATTTTGCTTTTGTTGAAAAACCTTTCGATCAAAAACAATTAGTAGATGCTATCAGAGAAGCGATGGCAAAGGCGAAGAAGCATCCCAGATCCGTAGAGTTTGCTTCTACTAATAACGTTGGTACGGCAGCTTCTAGCTCATCGGATACGGCTGCTGAAATTCAGACACTTAATGCTAAAATCGCTCAGATGCAGGATGAAATTAATAGCTTGAAAAAACAGTTATCTCAACTTATCGTGTTTATTAAACAGAGAATTAAATAGGAAAGCGAGGAAACCTGCTAGCTTTTATTTTTCTTCAAATATCTCTTTTCTAGTTATTCGATCGCTCATTCTTACGATCGCAACAGTCGAACCAGATGCACCAGTTCCGGCAAAATAAGTTTTTCTAGGGCGAGTTTCACAGCACTAGAAGAACCGGGGAGAGAAAAGACGAGTTTCTGACGATAAACGCCAGCAGTTGCTCTTGAGGCGATCGCTCTCGAACCAATTTCTTGATAGCTTAAATAGCGAAAGATCTCGCCAAATCCCGGTAGCGTCTTTTCTAATAACTTTGAGAGGGCATCGTAGGTCGTATCTCTAGGTGCAATTCCCGTCCCGCCGCTGAAAACGATCGCGTCAACGTCGGGAATCTCGCATAATTGTCTTAACTGTGTCTCGATTTGCGTCGGTTCGTCCTTGATAATAGCGTATGCATCAACCCGATGACCCGCTTGTTGCAACAATTGCTCGATGAGTTGACCGCTGCGATCGGTCTCAAAAGTGCGAGTGTCGCTAACCGTAATGACCGCACAATTGACAGAAATTAGATCGCGGTCGGGGTGAGGAACTGAAGTCATAGAGATTTTTCTTGCGATCGACGATCGCCGCTTGACGATCGCAATCGCTTTGAATTACGCTTTGGTAAACTGTAACCCCTTTTCCTGGGCATATCGCTCCATAAAGCGCATAAAGCGATCCCATTCTTGAGGAGAATTCATAACCACAACTGCTTCTACAGCTTCTGGTTTGCCATTAATAAACTTGCCTTTGACTTCCCGCGTAACAATTTCTCCTTCTTCATCGATTAAATACATTCCAGTAATTTCTTCTCGACTGTCGTTGCTGAAAATGTTAGGAGAATCAAAATAAAACTTAGCCATACCATTTTGTCCGTTGCGATCGCGACTTAAGCGAACTTCTGGAATCGCTTCTTCCGTAACTCCTCTAGCAAATTGAATTTCAGCCATCTTTTGTTATCCTCATATTTAACTGGTAATTTTCTCATCATCGCACAATCAATAAGCAATCGGCTTAAAAAAATCAGAGGCGAATTCAGGACAAAACCAGTGGAAAAATCTATTGGGCAACGCTTAGAACAGTACGCTATCAAGCGCCCTCAAGAAGTTTTGTTAGTCGAGATTGAAATAGGGGGCGAACCCGACCAAATTGTTATCTTCAAAGGATTTTCCAGTTCTCTGATGCGTCCGACGGCTTTCGATCCCGACGTGCCGATCCTTTCAGAAGACGCAAAAATTATCAGGATCGATCGCCTTGCCAGTCCCTACAATCCTGCCGAACCTCGCTACATCCAGCAAGGATTGACTCTCGAACAGATGGAGGCTCTTTTAGCCGAAGTCGGTTCTTAGAGAATTAAAATATAAATAAATTTAATCATTTGCCTGAATCTTCAAGCGACTAGCTGCCGTCGAGGTTAGCTAATCGCAGAATTTACTGTTTTAGCGATAGAGTAATATCTTAAAACTCAATTATTGCGTTATTGAAACTTAATCTACAATCTATTGGCATTTTAAGTTTTATATCCTTCTATTGTGAGCGTGTCGTGTGAGGAAGCTTGAACTATGGTAACGTCTCTATCCCGCAACGGAAATAGCCGTCTTAATCCGCTACAACCAAAACTACCTGTCTTTGCTCAGTCTTGCGATCGCCTTCTCGAACTTCCTAAGTCTCCCTTATTTGGTACTGACGGCATCCGAGGGAAAGCGGGAGAGTTACTAACCGCTCCTTTTGCCTTACAACTCGGTTTTTGGGCAGGTCAAGTGCTGCGGGAAGTCACCTCCGAAGCTGGACCGATCGTTATCGGGCAAGATTCCAGAAACTCCAGCAATATGCTTTCTATGGCACTCGAAGCCGGATTGACCGCGGCAGGACTAGAAGTATGGCAATTGGGATTGTGCCCCACGCCTTGCGTTGCCTACCTGACGCGAATGAGCGAGGCGATCGGGGGGATTATGATTTCAGCCAGCCACAATCCGCCAGAAGATAACGGAATCAAGTTTTTTAGCGGCGAGGGAACTAAGCTATCGGAATCGCTAGCGCAGAGAATCGAAGCGGGATTGAGAGGCAATCTCGCTTCTGAAACGACCGTCGAAACTGCAACCCCATGGGGGAAATCCCATCAGTACAAGGAATTGGTAAAAAATTACGGTCAGTTCTTGCAGGAGTCGCTCCCAGCAGGCATCGATTTTCAGGGGATGCGAATCGTTCTGGATCTGGCTTGGGGAGCCTCTGTCGAAGTTGCACCCTCAGTATTTCGCGCTTTAGGGGCAGAAGTGATTGGCTTGCACGATCGCCCCGACGGCGATCGCATTAACGTTAAGTGCGGTTCCACCCATCTCAATTTACTGCAAGCGGCAGTTAAAGAATCTGGTGCCGACATGGGATTTGCCTTCGATGGCGATGCCGATCGCGCGATGGCAGTCGATGCCAAAGGTCGAGCGATCGATGGCGATTATATTCTCTATTTTTGGGGTCAGATGCTCAAAAATCAGAATTTATTGCCCGATAATTCGATCGTCACGACGGTTATGGCAAATCTCGGCTTCGAGCGAGCTTGGCAAGCGATTGGCGGTCAAATGATTCGCACGGCAGTGGGCGATCGCTACGTTCAGGAAAAAATGTGGCAAACGGGAGCCATGCTGGGCGGCGAACAGTCGGGACATATTATCTGCCATCACCACAGCGTTTCTGGCGATGGCGTACAAACCGCCCTGCATCTAGCCGCTTTAGTGCGCCAATTGGGAACTTCCTTAGCCGAATTAGTCGATCGCAGCTTTCAAACCTATCCTCAGATTTTACGGAATATCCGCGTCGAAGACCGCGAATGCCGCGATCGCTGGCAAGAATGCGACCCCCTACAAGCGGCGATCGCTCGCGCCGAGAGCGAAATGGGCGATCGAGGACGAGTTTTGGTTCGGGCATCGGGTACGGAACCCTTAATCCGCGTTATGGTAGAGTCGGCTTGCGCCCAATCGGCTCAATATTGGTCCGAGCAATTGGTTAACGCCGTCGAGCGATATTTAGTTGCCTGAAATTCGGCGATCGGTTATCAGTTATTAGTTATTTGGTCGGTTTCTTACCCAACATTGGTAACTTTTCACGGTTGAAGCTTATCCTCTTACAATAGAAAGTAAAGAAATGTAACTACCGAGATCGGGAAATGCAGAAAACGATGACAGAACCTCAACCAACTCAAACACCCAAACTAGAGGAACCCAAGTTTGGATTCAACGACTACGCAGAACGGTTAAACGGTCGTGCAGCCATGATTGGCTTCGTTCTGACTCTTCTAATCGAGTACATTACGGGAAAAGGCTTACTTGCCTGGTTGGGCTTGAAATAGTCAATAACAAGTATTGCCCCTATGTCTTGCAGAAGGCTAGGGGAAAATACTTAATGATTATTGAACTTTACATTTGGTGCCTTTTTGAGGCAGGTAAGATAAGCTGAAGTTAGAGTCGCGAATATACTTAAAGAATCTAGAGCCAAGTGATGAACGCTTTATTGCCTCGATTTTTAAAAGTCGCTTACCGCAAGGAACCGATTTCTAGCTTCATTTTGATCGTGGGAGCGGTGGATGCGGCGATCGGCGGTTTTGGCTCGCGCTGGAGCTTACTATCTTTTGGGCTAATGATGGTATTCTTAGCTGCCTTGCTGCGGTGGTGGCAAATGCAAAAAGCGCAAGCGGCGATGGCAGAAAATACTCCCAGACATTATTTGCCGCCTAGTTCGTCTCGAACCCCATTACCCATGTTGACTAGCGAAAGGCATCGGCGATGAATCCGACTGCTAGGATCGATCGATGGCTAAAAATTGGCGAGGTGGCAACCGAAAGCGGTTTGCCAGTCAAAACAATTCGTTATTACGAAAAACTCGGCTTGTTGACTCCTTCGGTAGAAAGAACGAAATCCGGCTATCGCCTCTTTCACAGATCGGTGTTCAATCGACTTGCATTCATCAAGCGATCGCAGTCTTTAGGTCTCACTCTCAACGACATCCGCAAAATTCTCTCAGTTCGCGATGCTGGAGAACTTCCCTGCGGAGTCGCCAAAGAAATGCTGTTGCACAAGCTAGAGCTAATCCAACAACAAATAGAAGCCCTAGAAATTTTGCAATCTGAGTTACGAGGAATACTATCGGGTTGGCAAGATATGCCATCTCGTGAGAAGATCGCCCAAACAATCTGTCCCAATATTCAATCAGAAATATGAAGTTTAGGGGCGAAGCTCGGAAAAATCGAATTAACTGGACGCTAATCCTAACAATCCTCGCAATTTTCCCAGGAGGGCACGAACTAACCGCACAAGAGCCAAACCCTTCCGCTCCCTCCGAACCCGTGCCGGGAACCGAGAGAGTATTTCCAGCCAATCCCTGGAGAAAAGCGCTGAAAATCCACACCCTCTCAGGTCACCTGACAGGCATCACTTCTCTCTCATTTACGAGAGACGGACGAACTCTCATCAGCGGCGGTAGCGAAAATGATGGTTCCCTGCGCTTTTGGTCGGTTAGTTCGGGCGAAGAAGTCGCCGAGTTTCGCGCTCAACAAACCAACGTGCAGACGATGGCAATTACTCCCAATGGGGAAACATTGGTGACTAGCGGACCGGATACTATTATTAACCTCTGGGATTTGGCAAGGGGAAAAGAATACAGAGAAAATAGAACCTTTTTCTTAGAGCACAGCACCCAAGTTCTATCCGTAGCCATTAGTCCCGACGGAAATATTTTGGTTAGCGGCGCTTTAGATGGGATTCGCGTCTGGACTCTCAAGCCGCGCCGTCCTCTTTATCGGTTAAGCTGGATAGGCAACCCAGTCTATGCTATTGCTTTTAACCCTAACGGGTATATCGTCGCCAGCGGCGATGGAGATGGCAGAGTTCAACTTTGGGACGTGAGAGAAGGAACTTTTATCTCTGAATTCTTCCCTCACCAAGAAGCTATTACCGCACTGAGGTTTACTCCCGATGGCAAGCTCCTCATCACAGCTAGCGATGATCGCACCATAAAAATTTGGGATCTGGAAACGGGAACGCTAGTCCATACGCTGATCGGACATACCGGTCGAGTCCGCGCGATCGCTCTCAATCCCGACGGACGAACCCTAGCGACTGGTAGCAACGACGGCATTCGCATTTGGGATACCCTAACCGGAGATTTGGTAGGAAGATACTACGGTCACAGAGATTGGGTAACTGCCTTGGCCTTTAGTCCCAACGGACGCTATTTAGCTAGCGGAGGACTCGATTCGCTAGTTAATATTTGGGATAGTGCCTCAGCCAAACAACCCAAAAAATCTGAGGAAGCAGAGGAAACTGAAGAACCAGAAAGGTTAGAAGATTCAGAAGATTCTGAAAAACCAGAAAAACCGGAAGATTCAGAAGAATCGGAACAATGAATCCGCAACAACAACTCGAACAAGTTGTCGTCACCGCCGAACAGATGCGTCAAATCGAGGCGCGTATATTTGCGGCAGGAATGCCCGTAGCGGCGCTGATGGAAAAAGCGGCAGGACTGGCGGCTTCTCGCATTCAACAACTCTATCCGCTTTCTCAAGTCTCGCGGGTGGGGATTTTAATCGGTCCGGGTCATAATGGGGGAGATGCCCTAGTTGTTGCCCGCGAATTACATCTGGCAGGCTATCAAGTGTCCCTGTACCGTCCTTTTCCCAAGCTAAAGGATTTAACGGCACAGCATGCTCAATACGCGGAGAATTTGGGAATTCCCTCCTATAACGATCTTCAGTCCTTACAACAGTGCGAGTTAATTATTGATGGATTGTTTGGTTTTGGACTGGAGCGATCGCTTTCTGGCGAAATCGCACAGGCAATTCATCAACTCAATCAATGGTCGCAACCCGTCGTCAGTATCGACATTCCCTCTGGGCTGCACACGGATACGGGAGAAGTTTTAGGCACCGCCGTTCGCGCCACTCATACCCTGTGTTTGGGGCTATGGAAACGGGGATTTTTCCAAGACGCAGCGCTGGAATACCTTGGCAAGGCAGAACGGATCGATTTTGGCGTTCCGCCAAAGGAAGCATGGGCGATTCTCTCGCAAAGCGAACCGATACGACAGATAAATCTATCCAGTGCCAAGCAGTATTTGCCCGTACCGCGTCCGCCAGTTACGCATAAATACAAGCAAGGACATTTATTGGTAATTTGCGGCTCTCGTCGCTATGCTGGGGGCGCGATTCTCACCGGACTGGGAGCGAGGGCGAGTGGGGTAGGAATGCTCTCTATAGCCGTGCCAGAATCGCTCAAACCCTTGTTGGTAACTCACCTACCCGACGCTCTCATTATCGATTGTCCCGAAACGGAAACGGGCGCGATCGCACAGTTGCCCCCGATTGCTTCAGATTTCAGTAAATATCAAGTCATCGCTTGCGGACCCGGTTTAACTCAGCAAGCGCAATCGATCGTCCAAGCGGTTTTAAAAGCCGAATGTCCGCTCGTGTTAGACGCGGATGGATTAAATAATTTGGTGCAATTGGGTACGATGGCAAGTTTATCGTTACGAAAAGCTCCAACCGTTCTTACTCCTCATTTGGGAGAATTTAAACGGTTATTTCCCGATATCGATCGCCCGGATCGCGATCGCATTCAAGCAGTACAAAAAGCGGCAGCGCAAAGCGGTGCAATTATCTTATTAAAAGGAGCCAGAACCGCGATCGCTCATCCTCAAGGTTCCGTTTGGTTAGTTCCCACAAGTACGCCTGCCCTGGCGCGAGGAGGCAGCGGAGATGTATTGACAGGTTTAATTGGGGGCTTATTAGCGCAATCGGCTACTTCCGATGGGTCACTAGAAGCGCTCGTCGCTACGGCGGCTTGGTGGCACGCGCAGGCGGGAATTTTGGCTGCTCAAGAGCGTACTGAGTTAGGAGTCGATGCTTTTACTTTATCTCAGTATCTCTTGCCGTTTCTAAGTAATGCGATCGAGAAAACCTAATTATCTTAAATGTTATTCAGAACAATTCTGGAGATTGTCAACAGAGATACAGAAAAATTCTTGATACTATTTTTCTCTAGCTTCATGCTGCTACGATCCCAAATCCCAATCGAGCTGACACTTTCATGTCATATTCGCCACTCATACTAAAAACTAGCAAACTTAATTCAGTTTTTCAGAGGGTACTATGAAAATCAAACTGATGCCATTGTTAGTTGGAGCGCTCGTCTTTGCCCTGTCATTGGCTCCTCTAGCCGCTCAAGCTTGCACTGAAGGCAAACAGAGTTCGGACACTAACACGGATAGCACCCCCAGACAGGAGCAAAACTCATAAACTCAGTGTAGAAGATAGTGATGGGATTACCAAAAACTCAATCCCATCGCTCTTTGCAATCAAGATAATCCCAACACTTTCCGAAGCAATAGTTGATCTTCCAACTTGGCACAGAAACGACCGTTCTCTAAGTCTCGAATCCAACTTTGGCTTTTTCCCAGCTTTTTGGCTAAATCTCTCTGACTGATACCTCGATGTTTTCTGGCTGTCTGAATTGCTTCGGCAGATAATTCAAAATTCATCTTGGGTTGGGTTTTTCGCGCGGTCTTTTGCTGCTTTTTCTTTTCGAGTTTGGCAAGTTGCTCCGCCCACTCTGATGGCAACTCAAACCCCAAAATACGAGCTTTCATCAATAAATCCCACTTTCCGCGAGGTCCGGAATCGGTTAAGCGGCGATCGCCACTGCCGTCGTTAGTCCAAAATTCTAGCGCTTCTTCTGCGTCTTCGGGAAGCTCGTCTAATTTTGCCCATAGCGGTTGAATTTCGCTTTGATAGGTTGCCGGATCGAAGATAGGTTTGAGTCTGTAATAGTTAAGCACTTCTAAATCGCTTTCAAAAGTTCGCACAAGTCGCTTTCGATGTTCTCGCTTTAAAGAAGCTTCCAGCATTTTTTCTTTCCCATAGGCAACGCGCATCAAGGTAGGAACGGTAATACACTGTTGCTGACCCATTTTGACTTTAAATAGCAACCATAACATCATCCGCACGGCTCCTTGATGTTGCTGCCAAATGCTCATCACGGTACTTAATAAAAACTGAGGCAGGGTTCCGTACTGATAAAAAGCAGTTCGTTTTCTGTAGCTTTGCTTGTTTAAAAAATATTCTGCCCAGCGTCCCGCGCGAATTCTAAAGGTTATACCCATCAAATGTTTGTGTCCTGACTCGTCTTGCTGAAAATGATGATGAATTGCTATCAGATGCCACAAACGACTTTCCTCAACTGAAAAGCTTTTAACTTTACCTTGTTGGGGCCAGTCAATCGTCGTAAGGAGCTGACAGGGTTGCTGTGCCAGGATTTTAATCAAAGTTAGCTTGGTGGCTTTAGTTAAATCTTTGCGTTTATCTAAGCCTAAATATTTTTCAATTTGCAGGTCGCTAATAATAAATTCTTGTTCCCAAGGCTTTTCTAAGGTTGTGGCATAGGCAGCGTAAATTAAATGTAAGCATGCAGAGCGAATGTCGATCGCGTCAAGAATCGGTAGGGCTGCTGCTTCGTCTAGCGTCTGGGGAAGGTCGCTTTCACGGTCATCGCTCAGTCGAAATGCGATCGCGCCCCGACCGTGTTTGACCGCTCGCTGATAATATAGCTTCCCATTAGCATCAGTTTTCCAGGGAAGAATCTTTGCGCCACTCAATAATTTGCAAGCTTCCCAAATCACCATCGAAGAAGCAAAGGGATTGTTCTTGCCGTTGGAAAAAAGATCGGGGCTAGTGGCTATTCTTTCGGCAGCTTTGTATCTCCCTTTTTTGGCTTGCAGGGGAGTTGGACAATCGATTGGACAATGAACGACGCATTGAGGTTCGCTATAGCGGTCTTGGCAACCATCGCACAGACCTGGCTCGATCCAATATTGCCCGTCATCGATCTGAATAGCGCCCGTCGGACATAAAGGTTTGCAAGTACCGCATTCAATACAACTGTTGGGAATTGTATAACTCATTACACTATATTATTTTTTTGTCTTAGAAATGAAGTTGCAACTGACAGGAACTACTCAATTCGATTCGTTCGGCAATCTTTTTTACTTCTCCTTCACCACCCAAGCTGCAATGAATAAGCGAGCAGCTTTACCATCACTTGGCAAGATTCTTCTAGGTTTTAGACTCTCATAATATTGTTTTTAACTTTGTTCAAATCGATCGCTTTAATTTTTTCTTAATACTCTTTCTGGCAAATTGTTCAAGACAAACATTTATTGTAATAAGAAAAAATACTTAAAGGTTTTTAAATGCGTTTTTTGTAGAGTGAATAAGTAAAATAGTCAAGTTAATTAATGCTCTTATCTTGACAGGCTTAAAGTTAATAGTTAACAGTTAGTTGGAATTTTTACTAATTACTAACCACTAACCAATTATGATATTTCTATCAACTCTACTTGAAATACCTCAGCAAAAGCAGTAGCGATATCTTGACGGACTCGTTCGAGATTGATATCGGGAAGAAACTGAACTAAACTACCAACGGGTTTGTCGGCAATGCCGCAAGGAACGATATGTTTGAATCCCGTCAGATCGGGACATACGTTCAAGGCAAAACCGTGCATGGTAATCCAACGACTCGCTTTGATGCCGATGGCAGCAACCTTATATCCTTCTACCCAAACGCCAGTCAAACCGGGAACGCGATCGCCTTTGAGTCCGTAAGTCGCGATCGCCTGAATAATTACCTCTTCTAGCTGTCGTAGATACCAGTGCAGATCTTGGCGATAATGACGCAGATTGAGGATAGGATAGCCGACTAACTGCCCCGGACAGTGATAGGTGACTTCGCCTCCCCGTTCGATGCGATGCACTTCCCAGCCAGTTTGTGCGGGGTCGAATTTGAGAAAATCCAGACTCGCACCCGTACCCAACGTGTAAACGGGAGGATGTTCTAATAATAAGAATATATCTTCGAGATTCGGATCTTTGATTCTTTGCGCCACTAGCGATCGCTGATCTTCCAAAGCCTCACTATAAGGAACCAATCCTCGGTTATCGAGAAAACAGCGTCTGTGTTGAGAACCAGGCGTTAATCCGTTAACTTTAAGAAATGTCACAAGATGCAAAGGAAAATAAAAAGAAGACAAAAAGCGATGTTTTAGGCAATACAAAATGCTAGTCTAAAATTAAAGAATCAGTTGGAGGGAAGCATCTTCTAAAGAAACCCCAAAGATTTTACCAGACATTTACTTCAGAAAAACTCTCCCAAACCAATTAATAACAAAAAACATGGGAGTTAAGCAAACTAGCCAGCTAATTGGGTAGATCGAGCAATATCCTACCATTGGGATCGACAGCTAGAGAAAAAATAGGATAAAGATTCTGCAAAGGTGGGGAGATTTTTGCTATCTAATCGGCTCAAAAAGAAAGCATGAAATTTTCTCAATCGAACAAAAAAAGCTAACAAGCTTTGTGCTGGCTTTTTTTACTCATAAAAACTAGAAAAGATGGAGTAATCGGTATGAAGCTTTTGATCCAGGGCAATAACATTACAGTTACTGAAGCCATTCATGATTACGTAGAGCAGAAGCTAGAAAAAGCCGTTAAACACTTTCAAGGCATGACGACAAAGGTAGACGTTCATTTGTCCGTAGCCCGTAATGCTCGAATCCCTGATAAACACAAAGCCGAGGTCACAGTTTATGCTAACGGAGCAGTGATTCGTGCCCAGGAGGGAAGCGAAAACCTATATGCCAGTATCGATCTAGTCTCTGATAAAATTGCGCGTCAGCTACGCAAATACAAAGAAAGATTGCAAGACAAAAAAGTCGCTTCAGTGAAAGCCGGAGAAATTGTCGAAGAAAAACCTGTAAGCGAGACCTTAATTGGCGATCGCACCCCAGAACTTCCGCCAGAAGTGGTACGCATGAAATATTTTGCCATGCCTCCCATGTCAATCGAAGAAGCCCTGGAACAACTTCAGTTAGTCGATCACGATTTCTATATGTTCCGCAACCGCGACACCAATGAAATTAATGTGATTTACCTGCGCAACCACGGTGGCTATGGCGTGATCCAACCGCGTCAGAGCAACGGAAATTCTAATGGTACTCATTAAATCATCCAGTCCGCCAGCCAGCCAGCCAGCCAGGAACTGAAGTTCCTGGCTAATAGCCAAAGTCCACTTAAGCGGACTTTTTTTTAGGGTTTCCCCCATTTTTCTATTGCCCGCCGCAACGCGCCTGCTGGCAAAGTCTCTAATTCAAAAGATCGACCGTTTTGCAATCTTTCCAAGGCTTCAAAAAATGCGCGAACGCCTGCGGCGGCACCGTCGGGATGATCCATAATCCCCGTCCCGGCATTGAGAATGACATCCTTCCCGTAATCTGCGATTGCTTTGGGGACGATCCCCGGATGAATGCCCGCCGAGGGAACGGGAAAAACATTGCGCGATCGCAAACTATCTCTAATTTTTTGCTCCTCTTGTGGGTCGAAAGGCAAACTGCCATAATGAGCAGGATATAGCACTGCATCCGCCCCGCCATGTGCCATCAAAGTTCCCAACACCACCGAATAGGCTAATCCCGTGTCGGCAGAGGCACACATCGCCCCAGCAAAGGCGGGATGAGCAAAAATGGGGACATTAATTTCTGGATCGGCGGCTAAGGCTTCTAGGACGGAAAAGCCGTAGGTGAGGACGTTGAGTAGTAAAGCATTTGCCCCTTCTCTGACCAATAGGCGGGCTTTTTCGATTAATTTATCTGCCGTTCCCGTGACATTGACAGCATACAATACCGTGCGTCCCGTTTTCGCTTTCACTTCATCCAAGACGCGGCGGCAGGCTTCTAGCCGCTTTAGCGTCGGTGCAACGGCTAAATCGCCCATAATTTCATCATCTTTGATGATATCTAATCCCGCATCTGCCACCTGTTCTAAAATGGCGGCATGGTCTTCGGCAGACAGTCCCAAAGCTGGCTTATAAATTGCCATGATTAAGGGGCGATCGCGGACTCCCAATCTTTCTCTAATTCCCGTAATCCCCACTTTGGGCATCCTGCCATAGGTCTGGGGGAGATGCACCCCGACTACTTTTGCCGCTCCAGCCAGGGAATATTTGCCGAAAATCATCGTTAAAAGACTAGAGATGTCATTTTCGACGTTTAGATCGGGAAAGCGCACTCTAGCGATGCTATAGCCTTGCTCGTCGGTTTCGACGCTGACAACTTCAGCCAAGTGACGTTTGAGAGAGTCTTCGCGATGGGCAAAGCGCTCGTCCCAAGTTCCCGCCGTTTGCCCGACAGCGATGACTTTTGCCTGACGCTGTGCGTCTATTCCAGGGGGAAAGCGGTAATCGACTTCAATAGACATTGGTTATTGGTTATTGGTTGACCAATCACTGCTGCTGTACGGGCGGGTTTGGATTTATCTCGACAAAATGAAATTGGTTGCCTTGACCATTAAACCTGCCCCTACTTATAACTGAATAACTAACCCATTGCTAAAGCTGGGAAACGAATTGAGGTTCCCGTGTATTTAGGAACCCAACCTTCTGTAGTGACAAAGTAACGGACTGCTTTAATGCGTTTGCGATCGCTAAGATGGAACCAATGTTCCGTTCCGGCGGGGACATTGATATATTCTTCGGGTTGAATGGTTAGTTCTACCTGAGATCCGTCGGGACGAACGAATCCAAAAACTCCCTCGCCATCGATGATATAACGCACTTCATCATCTGCATGGGTATGGCAGCTTTCAAATTTAGCCAGCAAAGCATCTAAATTGGGAATATTGGGATGGAGAACGATTAAATCGCGAGATTGATAGCCTGCATTTTGCTTTAACCGTTCAAAATAGCCGTCTAATGCTTGTAAAACTTGTTTTTTTTCGTCTTCATTTAATTTTTCTTGTGCTAGCAACTTACGAAGTTCAGGATTATCGCCGACAGACCAATAATTGAGCTGAACGTTGAGGGGAGCAAGTTCGCGGGAAATGTCTTCCAATTGGGTGTAGGTCGTTCCGCTTTCCAAACGTAAAATTGCCATCTTTAACCTCAGTATCCTAAGATGCCTTCAACTTCAATCATTATCCCTTTGAAGCTAAGGAAGCGACAAGTTTGATGAGTAGATGAGCAGAATTAATTTTCAAATAATTGAAGTGCGAGTGTCTCACTTGCACGAGCTAGAAGCTCGCACTACATGGATTTAATTCTAGCTACCTACTTAATTTTCACAATCTGCCTGAAAACGATCGCCAATTCAATCTTAGCAAAAGCGATAAAGTCGTTTTGAGATGAGAAATTAACGCCATTTTAGGCTTAAAGTCCGATCCGGGTTCAATTCCACTTGGGTTCCTAACCGTTTTCCTTCCCGATGCAAAACATCTCTTAACCAAAAGGCATCTTGGGGTAAAGCTCGATTCACTCTTAAGCGCTTAATTTGCGTTGGGGTCATTTGCAAAGAAACGAGCTTCCCAGTTAATGGCTCTATCCGAGCAAAGTACATTAAGCCCAAATCGTCTCTAAACGCTTCATAGCCACTCACTCCTTCATAGTCATTGAGAAAGTCTCCGCAGCCATAGAGAATCAGCTTGTCTTGATAAACTTCGATCCCTTTGATATGGTGAGAAGAATGACCGTGAACGAGATCGACTCCAGCTCTTTCGATGAGTCGATGGGCAAATTCCCTTTGGCCGCGATCGATCTCGTAACCCCAATTCCCTCCCCAATGAATCGAGGCAACGACAATATCTCGCGATCGCTTAATTTTTCGGATTTGTTCGCTAATTTGGCAGACAGTTGCCTCTGACAAGTCTTTTAACAGATTGACCCCAGGTCGCTCTTCTGAAGCCCTCCAACTGAAAGGAATTCCGCTTGTTGCTAATCCGAATGAAAAAACAATAACTCTCCCTTTGCCTTTAATCTCCATCATGGCTGGAGCTTCTGCCGCTTGCAGATTCCGTCCGGCTCCTGCACTTTCGATCTTAGCTTCCTTCAAGCTTTGCAATGTCTCTGCCAAACCCGAATAGCCCCAATCGAGAACGTGATTGTTTGCCAGAGAACAACAATCGATTTTTGCTGCCACCAAACAGGGAATATTGGCTGGATTCATCCGATAGTGAATGTCCTTACCTTCCCAATAATCTTCACTGGTGGTGATGCTTGTCTCCAAATTAACGATCCTCAAATCTGGTGCGAGACGTTCCCATTCATCAATAGCGTCTCCCCAAATGTCAGAAAAGTTGACAGGGTATTGTATGGCCCCGTTCGCCTCCTGAGCCAGTTCGACGTATTCTTCGGCACTTTTGACATATGGCTCGTGCAGGAGTGGATTACTTGGATGAGGTAATATTTGGTCGATCCCTCTTCCTGTCATAACATCCCCGCACAGAAACAAGGTGATGCAATTGGTCATCTTCGATAGACTTCTTGCTTTTATTCGGGTAAGGGATTTCGCCCTGGGGGAAAAGGGGAAAGGTTACAGGGAAAAGGAGTATGCGTCTTTTCCCTTCCCCCCTTACCTTTTTCCCTTTACCTTGGAGCGAAGCTCCTCCCTGCATGAGAATTAAATTTTGTGATTGAAAGCAGGAGGTTTGATGATTGGCTAGTAAGAAGCGATCGCGGTTCGGATAATAGGTACTAGGGGAAAACTAGCGAAGCTGTCACCAGGATCGATCTAGCTCGAGCCCCCTGCCCTTCCATTCTAGCCATGTGGGAGTTAGCAATTGCTTATCAAGAAACGGTTTCCAGCGAAGCTAATGGATCGGTAATTGTTTGGGAGGGGGCTTGAAACTCACCCACGACTACATATTCTAGGCGTAATTTCAACCAAGTAATAAACTGTTGATTGGTAGAAATAATCGCTGCTGCTGGTTGAGGACACTTCGCTTTGATTTCGGCGAATTCCGGTGCCTCTAAAAATGCAGGTTGCTTGACTAACCAAAAGTCAATTTCTTGTTTCTTTTCTTGATAATGTCGCGTGCGTTCCCTGAAAACTTCTTCTAAGGGTTCTTCTTCTATTAAAAATTTTTGGCTGGCTAGGATGTAATAATAGGTAGTCATTTGTCCTCGATCGTTAGTCGTTTGATTTTGGATGAAAAGATTGTGGATTGGTGAGAGTTAATAGTTAATGGTTAGTAGTTAGTTGTTTTTCTTCTTCGGAGTCTCGCAAGTCCTCCTCTTCCCACACCTCCCACACTCCCCGTCTCCCAGTCTCTCGTCTCCTCCTCTCCTCATATCTCGGTCTAAAATTCACCTCGCATGGCAAGTTTCATTTCTCGGACGGCTCTTTCCATGCCGACTAACACTGCCCGACTAATAATAGTGTGACCGATGTTGAGTTCTTCCATGCCGGGAATACAGGCGACTGGATAGACATTCCAGTAAGTTAAGCCGTGACCTGCATTGACGCGCAACCCCAAGGAAATCGCTTCTTCGCATCCTTTCCGTAACAAGTCTAATTCTTTCTGGCGCGTTTTTTCGTCGTGGGCTTCGGCATATTTTCCTGTGTTCAGTTCGATAAATTGAGCTTTTGTCTTAGCTGCGGCTTCGATTTGGGCGGGATCGGTATCGATAAACAAGCTTACCAGAATGCCTTCGCCTTGCAAGCGATCGACAACTTGGCAAAGGCGATCCAGTCCGCCTACAACATCGAGTCCCCCTTCTGTGGTCACTTCTTCCCGTTTTTCCGGGACGAGGGTGACGTAATCGGGTTTGACCTCAATAGCGATCGCGACCATTTCATCAATGGCTGCCATTTCTAAGTTTAAATGAGTGCGTACTGTTTGCCGCAAGAGTCGCACGTCTCGATCCTGGATGTGACGGCGATCCTCTCTCAGATGAGCGGTAATGCCATCGGCACCGCCTAGTTCGGCTAAAACGGCAGCAGCAATGGGATCGGGTTCGACAGTACGTCGTGCCTGTCGAATGGTTGCAACGTGATCGATATTGACACCGAGAGTTAGCACAGCAAACTTCTCCTATAACTGGGCAATGCGATCGCTTTAACGATCTTAACCGAAACAGATAGACTAAAAACATAAAAATCCTCGCTCTTATGATGAACTAGGGCGAGGCAGTTTTTAGTTAAAAGATCAGTTATTCGGTTTTGACTCAATTGCGAGGCGATTAGTCAAGAAAACCCATCAAAGCTGCGGGATCGTCAATCTCGTTAGAAGCAACGGGGCGATTGCCCATAACCGTATAGGTTTCGCTGATTTTCAGATGGCTAGCTGCAATAGGACGGTTTCCAGAGATCGCCAGCGTGCTGCTGACCTCCATTCCGCTCGCAACGACTGGACGTACACCTCCAACAGAATTATAGGTACTAACAACTTTTAGATGGCTCGCTTCAACGGGGCGATTGTTAGGCAGACCCTGTCCATCCATCTCTTTGATCTCTAAATGGCTGACACCAATGGGGCGATTTTCTGGCAATCCTTCAACATGTTTGAGTTGCGATTCTTTTTCTGGTTGTTTCTTTACCGATAAAGCGACGACTTCCCGGTTTTTTTTGGCTCTATTACCTGTTTTAGCGCTATCGTTAGCTTGTTCGGCTTCTTGAATCTGGTTCCCGTTTGCTTCTAATTTTTCGACAGTCATTTCCCTTTTCTCCTTATCATTAGCACCTTTAAGTCCCGTATCTTATCAGCTTTATTGAGGATTTTATCTATTAAATTTCGTTAATCTTATTTTAAGAATCATCTCTATTATAGAGATACAATCGAATGAAAACAATAGACATAAGCGTCTGTAATAACACCGATTAGCAAAATCGAGATCTGGACGCGATAGACTAGAAAAAATTAGCAATCCAAGCTCGTAAAAGCTCTCAATATGTTTTCATCAGTCGGTCGCGAAGCTTGGAAACAAACTGCGATCGCCCCCTAGAAGAAAATTGCCTTGCCCAACCCCCTCATTGCGATTGAGTCAGAAAATATTATCGTGCTACCCTAACAAAAAAGCCTTATACAAAACTATTAGTTTTGCAAGCGAGCGCAATGGCTATCAGCGACCTTTCCGATTCCCGCTATTCTCAACCCGATCGGCACAAACCCCTTCCCAAGCTGAATCTCTTCACCATGTTCCGACTGGGTTTGTTTCAGATGGGATTGGGGATTATGTCTCTCCTAACGCTAGGAGTCCTCAACCGGATCTTGATTGCCGAACTCCAAGTTCTGCCGTTGATTGTCGCAGGTGCGATCGCCATGCACCAGTTTGTTAGTCCTACGCGGATCTGGTTTGGGCAAATGTCTGATGCCAAGAAGCTCTTAGGCTACCATCGTACGGGTTATGTTTGGATTGGTGCAGCGCTGTTTACCAGTATTTCTTTTGTTGCCCTGCAAGCAGTTTGGCAATTGGGCAGCAGCCTACAAACTACTGGCTGGAGTTTTGTAACCTATAGCTGGGCTGTATTGCTAGCTATCATTTTTGCCATCTATGGTTTAGCACTGAGTGCAAGCTCCACGCCTTTTGCTGCTTTACTCGTCGATGTCTCAGATGAAGACAACCGTTCTCAACTCGTTGGTGTTGTGTGGTCGATGTTAATGGTCGGTATCGTCGTGGGAGCTATTATTAGCTCTCGGTTATTAGCCACCGACCCCTCCCAAACAGTAGCTATCGGCAATATCGCTCAATTGAAAGCAACGGTTGACCCCGTTTTTATTATTATGCCCGCACTCGTCTTTGGGCTGTGTTTGCTAGCTACCGTAGGAGTTGAAAAGAAATATTCTCGCTATTCCTCGCGATCGACTGTAGTAGAGCGAGAAGACCAAATTACGCTCGGTCGTGCCTTAAAAATCTTGACCGCCAGCCGTCAAACGGGTTTATTTTTCAGCTTTCTACTGGTACTGACACTAAGCCTGTTCGTGCAGGATGCAGTTATAGAACCATATGGTGGGGAAGTGTTCGGAATGTCTATCTCGGAAACAACCAAGCTGAATGCCTATTTCGGCATGGGGACGTTATTTGGCATTGCTTTAACAGGATTTTTAGTACTGCCGCGCTTGGGCAAACAAAGAACGACGAAACTGGGATGTATTTTCGCTATCTTCTGCGTTGGCTTGATAATATTAGCAGGAGCTACAGCCAGCCAAAGTTTGCTCAAATCCGGATTACTATTTTTTGGATTAGCGTCTGGAGTCCTGACAGTAGGAGCCACCAGTTTAATGTTAGATCTGACGGCGGCGGAAACGGCAGGTACTTTTATCGGGGCTTGGGGATTGGCCCAGTCAATGTCGAGAGCATTGGCTACAGTGATAGGAGGAGCCGTCCTCAATGCGGGTAAGGGAACGTTTAACGTCCCCGTCTTGGCATACGGAACCGTGTTTGCTCTGCAAGCGTTAGGATTTATCCTCGCAATCGCGCTCTTGGGACGGGTTAATATCAAAGAATTCCAAGACAATGCCAAAGTTGCGATCGCGACTATCGTACAGGAAGATTTGGATGGTTAAAAGCTCGGCGATCGCTATTTTTTTGAGATCGATCGCTAAGGTAATCGCAATATTCCGAACTCACGTTAATGAAACCCTCTGCGATCGTCATTTGCGGTGCTACTGCTACGGGCAAATCTGGCTTAGCCTTAAAATTGGCTCAAAGACTCAATTCAGTTATTATTAGTGCCGATTCTCGTCAAGTCTACCGAGAATTTGACATCGGAACGGCTAAGCCAACCCCGATAGAACAAAAGTTAGTGCCGCACTATCTGATCGATATCTGCGATCCGACTGAAACCCTAACTCTGGCTCAGTATCAAGAAAAAGCGCAAGCGTTAATAGAAAATTCCGATTTCAATGTTCCCCCTCTCCTAGCGGGAGGAACGGGATTATATATTAAATCGATTGTCAAAGGGTTAAAAATTCCCAGGATATCGCCGCAGCCAGAATTGCGATCGCAACTGCAATCTCTCGGACAAATCCAACTTTACGCTTTTTTGTGCCAAGTCGATGCGATCGCCGCTCAAAAAATTCATCCGAACGATGAAGTCAGAACCCTGAGAGCGTTAGAGGTTTATTATGTTACTGGAAAGCCCATTTCCGAGCAACAGGGAGAAAATCCACCCGACTATCCGCTCCTGCAAATTGGTTTGGATTGCGAGGCAGAAGTCCTAAGAAAACGCATCGAACTACGCACGGAAAAAATGATAGAGGCTGGATTGGTTGAAGAAGTAGAAAGATTGGGTAAAAAATATGGTTGGCATCTACCTCTTTTGAATACCTTGGGCTATCAAGAGATAAAACAATATCTTGCTGCTGATTTCTCTTTATCTGAGGCAAAAAAATTAATAGTCGTGCATACTCGCCAATTTGCCAAACGGCAGCGTACTTGGTTTCGAGCCTACCCCGAAATTGAGTGGTTTGATGCAGATTCTGCCGATTTATTAGATCGAGTTTGGCAGCGCGTACAAGATTTTATTAACAGTTTGCGTAGCAATTGATAGTCGGTATGCTTCACACTGTCTACTCGATCGCAGTGCTACCCGTTCCCTGAAACATCAACCAAGACAAGAAAAAGTTGGCAATAAAAATCGACAGCAAAGCCGTTACCACTGCTGTCGTCGTCGATTGCCCGACTCCTTTTGCGCCGCCTGTCGTCGTCAATCCCCAACTGCAACCGATAATGGCAATTAGCGCGCCGAAGACAACCGATTTAATTACCGCACTGAATAAATCCCAAACCTGAAGAAAGTTTTGAGCAGACCTGAGAAAAACCGTCGGAGAAATATCGTATAAAGCATCTGCCATAAACATTCCTCCCGTCATCCCAGTAATTAGAGATAGGATCGTCAAAACTGGCATCATCAGAGAGCAAGCCAGAACGCGAGGCGAGACCAAATAATCGATCGGGTCGGTCTTAAGCATGTAGAGCGCGTCAATTTGCTCCGTCACTCGCATCGTTCCAATTTCAGCCGCAAAAGCCGATCCCACTCGTCCGGCTATGACAACGGCAGTGAGAACTGGGGCTAATTCTCGCGTCAAGGCGATCGCTAACACCCCTCCTACCGTCGTTCCCGCCCCATAGTAAATAAATTCTCGCGCCACCTGGATAGTAAATACCATTCCGACAAAAGCAGCAGTTAACAGCGCGATCGTCAAAGACTCCGGTCCGACGATACTCATTTGATCGAAGGTGTTTCGTCGGTGGATTTTGGCTCGCAGCAGGTGCAGAAATACTTGCCCTGCCAGAAAGCAAGCTGCTATCAATCGCTGGAACCACGTTTGCAGACCGCCTCTAGAGGTTGTTGAATTAGCCATCTCAATTTTAAAATTAGCAATTCGTCGCTATTTACACGGTAGTGCAGGGTCATACAATACTTCTATCGATTGAAACTAACAATGGCAAGATTTTCTATTCTAGCTCTCGCCTTTCTCGACGCGGAAACGTTCCACCGAGGTTAGGAGTTCTCTAGAGATGCTAACGAGGGTTTGCAAGGAACCAGCCACTCGCTGAGACTCTTGAGAGGTTTCCTGGGCGGTCAATTCTACCGCCTGCATAACCTGAGCTACCGAGCGAGAGTTTTCTCGCTGCTTGACCGTATCGGCAGTAATCGATCGCACTAGCGTATCGATACGGTTGGATACCTCAATGATATCTTCGAGCGATCGCTTTGCCTGCTCTGACTTATCGGTTACGTCGATCACCTGCTGGATGCCTTCTTCCATAGCGGTCATAACCGAGCCAGTTTCGCTCTGGATTTGTAGAACGATTTGCTCGATTTCCTTCAACGATTTTGCCGAGCGATCGGCTAGCTGGCGCACTTCGTCGGCAACGATCGCGAAACCCCGGCCCGCTTCTCCCGCTCTTGCCGCCTGAATCGAAGCGTTGAGCGCTAATAGGTTGGTACGAGAAGCAATCTGAGAAATCAAAGCGACGATCTTAGAAATTTCCTGAGACGCTTCGGCGAGGCGCTTCACCTTGCGCGCTGTCTCCGATACCGTTTCGCGGATTTGCAGAATGCCTGCGACCGTTCGCTCTACCGCTTCGCCGCCCTTGAGAGCAGTGACCGATGACGACCGAGCCACTTCTTCCGCTTCGCGAGCATTTTCGGCAACGCGCTGAATCGATTCGGTCATCATCTGTACCGAATTGAGCGTCACTGCCAATTCCTCCGCCATTCGCAGCGCGTCGCTAGACTGGTTGCGGGCAAACAGTTCGCTATCGGTAGATCCCTTGTTTACTTGCTTGGCGGCATTTTTTACCTGGAGGACGATTTCTCGCAGATTTTGAATGGTCAGGTTGAAAGCATCGGCAACCGCCCCCAACACGTCGGCAGTCACTTCCGCTTCTACCGTCAGATCGCCTCGCGCCGCTCCTTCTACATCGTCGAGTAAGCGAATTACTTGGCGCTGCAAGTCTTCCTTTGCTTGTTCCATCTCAGTCGCTCGCCGTTGCGCTTCGCTGGTCGTTGTAGCGATGACCCGCGCCATCTGAGTGAATTTTGCCGCTAGTTGCCCCAGTTCGTCTTCTGAGTATACCGTTGCCTTAACGTTAAAATTGCCTGCTGTCATTGCATCGAACTGGGCTTGCAGGTCGTCGCTAGAGCGCTTGGCTTGACTGGCAGCCACCTGTCCTAAGAATGCCGTCGCGCCTAAGCTAGCCGCCCCTGTCACCAATGTCATTAACAACCCCGTCCCGCCAATAGGGGAAAGGTTTTTTTTAGCCTCTCCAGACGCTGTAGAGGAGACGATGCCAAGCGTCAGGAGGACGGCTAAGGCTGAAGTCAGTCCTGCTGCTCCAGCGACAATCCACTGTTTTTGCCTGAAGGAAGCATTGAGAAATCTTGCGAGTTTCCCTTGTCTGACCTCAACAGTCGGTTTGATAAATTGTTCGGAAACCCCGCTCAAACCGAGAGCGGCACTGCTCTCTCCCTCGCCCCAAGTTGCCAGACCCGTTCCGCTACCGGAAGCCATCGATTGGGAGATTCCCGAATTGAGATTGCCGCTCAACTCCGGGCTAGCAGAGGTAAACAACTCGGAATCGGAAAAGTCTGCTGCAACGTCTGTCAGGTCGAATCTGGTGATGTCCTCTAATCCGTCATCGGGCAGGGCATCTAAATTATCTAGGAAACTTTCGCTCGATTCAGTGCTGGTAACTGCGTAGGCAGATCGATCTTGAGACTCTTCGAGCGGGAAATTTTCGCTGGGGTTGTCGATCGCCCCCTCCTCCTTAAATTCGTCTTTTGCTTGCTCGTTCGAGTCCTGCAAAGGGTTGTTTTGAGAATCGGTGCCGACGACAAAAGTCGGTTCTCCGACGGCTTGAGATGGAGAAAAACTGTAATCCGTTCGATCTTCTCGAGCAAAGGAAAATTCGGGGGGGTTTTCCTCTAATTGTTGCCAGTTGAGGGCGGTATCCGGATCGTCTGATTGCGCAAAAGGGGTATCGGAAGAAGCCTCGGATGGCTCGCTGGGAGATTCAAAATTGGCATCGAGGTCGTTTTCAAAAGAATTGTCGAAGGATTGCACTTGTCCGACTGTCGGCTCTCCCGCGTCGTCTTCATCAAAGACAGAACTGTCCCAATCTATCTCGCCACCTGAGATATTGTTTTCCCAGGTAATGCCATCAGACTCCTCTTGCCAGCGGGGAAAGCTGTTATTCTCCTCTGAAGATAGGTCGGTTGCGCTCAGCTCTGATTCGTTGAGGGTAAATCCTGTCGCTTCTTCGTCGACAAAATTGTCTGCCTCGGCTGAGTGCATCTGTTGAGCTTGTTCTAGACCTTTTTGAGCGTATTCAACCCATTCTGGCTCCTCGGTCAGTTCTAAAACTGTTCGATATTGCTCGCTTGCTAAAGCGTATTGGTGCAAGCCTAGATAGATATGACCTCGCAACAACAATACGTTGGGATCGTCTGGATACTCTGTTGCCAAGCGCTCTACAATTGCGGCTGCTTGTGGATAATCAGCTTCTAGATAAGCTGTTTGAGCTTGTTCGTACAATTGTGTATAATCAGTCTCTGGTGCCATTTGCCTCTCTCCACGGTTTTTATCAGTTATCAGTTATCAGTTATCAGTTACCAGTTAATAGCTATAGCTACGAATTATAGATATCTTTCTTTTTTTATCTCCTCCCTCCTCCCTATCCTCTCCTGCTCCCCCAGCTCCTTACTCGCTGGTTACTGGTCCCTGGTCACTGGTTACTGATTTATGCTGCCCACCGTGCCGAACGTAAAATTGCTACGTGATTTAGAACTCGTAAAATTTGAGTTGGTGAGGAATCGTCTTTTAAAACCCACTCCCCTTTGACGAAGGGCACGATGCGATCGGGGACGTTGGTTGGCATTTGCAACTGTTCCGCATCCAGCCAGTCCATCTCTCCCAGCCGCTCGATCGCTAAGCCTAAAATCATTTCTTGATCTTCGATCGCAATTACCGGAATTTCTGCTCTATCGGTGTTTAACACCGCCGGATCTCCTAAAAATTGTCCTAAGTCTGCTACCCAAATGACTTGACCCCGTAAATTGATTGTTCCCAATAGCAGGGGAGAGGAGTTGGGAATTGGCGTAATGCGCTCGGTCGGTTGTTGCATGACTTCCATAATTCCCGTTGCTGGAAGGGCAAATTCATCGCTAGAAGGTAGGTAAAATCGCAGGTAAAGCTCTCCTTCAGGCGTTTTTAACTCCTGGAGTTCGGGTGCTAAATTGCGCTCGTTTCCGGTGAAAAATTCCGGATTTCCAATCATTGGTACTATTATCCTCTCATTAGCTGTTTAATAGTTCCAAGTAGTTCTACTGGTTGAAAAGGCTTGACTATGTAAGCATCTGCTCCTTGTTTCATTCCCCAATAGCGATCGAATTCTTCGGCTTTGGTAGAGCAGAGAATTACTGGCACATCTTTAGTTTTTGGATCGGATTTGAGCCGCCGACAAACTTCGTAGCCATTCATCCGAGGCATGACGATATCCAAGATGACTAGGTTGGGATGGTATTTTTGAACGTGTTCTAATGCTTCAACCCCATCTTGAACGATAGTCACTTTTAAACCGCTATTTTTGAGTAAATCTAAAATTATCTGCTGTTGTGTAGGACTATCTTCTACAACCAGAACTTTGCTCATAATCCCCCATCTAAATTATCCAATAACATAAAATTGACGTTTAGTGACTGACACCGAGCTTGTATTTGTTAGAATTCATTTTTTTTAGGCATCGACAGTTTTAACATGTTTAACTTTAAACACAATACATTAAACTTAACTCGACTGAAAATAATTGATACACATATAATAATGTGCCCAACTTTTGCCGCTAACTACCACACTGCAATTCTTTTTTTTGCCCCCACGTTACTTCAGGCACATTTCTAAATTCAAATATTTTTCTAACAACAATAGTAACTCGCGTTCTCCAAACGGCTTAGTGAGATAGTCGGTCGCGCCTACCAAGCGTGCCCTTACTCGATCGACAAAGGCTTCCTTGCCCGTCAACATAATAATGGGAGTCTGCCGAAACGCAACCGATCGCCGCAGCATGGCGCAGACCTCGTACCCTTCTAGCTGAGGCATAGCAATGTCGCACAGAATCAGATCCGGCTTGAGTTGGAAAACCCGACCCAACGCCTGAAGCGGATCGGCGATCGCAGTGGCTCGAAGACCTTTCTCCTGGAGAATATATTCGACTATTTTGCCGATGCTCGCATCGTCGTCGATGCAGACCACGTGGGGGGAATGGTTCCCTTCTTGGACTTCCCGGCTTAATTGAGACTTCTGTTTTTTTGGCGCGATCGCATCGATTAGGTGAATCCATCCCCTCTCGGCGTAGGGATAAATCCCTTTGGCTAGGGTTAATAAATCGCGATTGAGAAATCTAGAGAGTTGGCGCAGTGAAGTTTTGCCGTCTGCCCAACGGGCTAGGCTTTGATAGGCTTGTTCGGGTAAAGTTGCCTTCAATTTAGCTTCGTTGCCGATGGTGAAACTTTGATGGGGTGACTGAATGTAGGGATGAAATTGTTTCCACTGCTGTAGTTGCCCCACGATCTTAACCAGTTGGGGGGCAACATCTAAGGCAGTTAATTGGGGAGCAAGCGCCGTCCCTGCCTCAAAAACGAATGCGCCGTGACGCAGGCTTAATAGATCGAACAGTACCTCCGCGATCGCGCTTTCGATAATGCTGCGTGCTTGCTCTGGCGAGAGCTGCTTTTTCTCCAACAACAGCCAAAGATAAGCATACTCTGGCTCGTTGGTCGTTGCGAGCGACGCGCTCTGCAACAGGTCGATCGCTCCCTGGGCTTGATAGCGATGGAGGTAATCGCGCAGGCGGATTAGACTACTACTGGCGCGATCGGCTCCGTAGACAATTTTCCCATTAACGAAAAAAATCAGCCAATATTGTCCGGTTCCTAAAGTTGTTTTCGGCTCGGAAGCAAAAGTCTGCCAATCTTTTTTCCAAACTTTCCGCTCCGAACCCTCTAAGCTAGTTGGATAGGCTTCAACTAATAGCTCGCCCGTTCGCTGACCCAATTCGATCAGTTGCAGGACACTTCGGAGATCGATTTCAGATAACGTTCCCTGCATGAGGCGATCGTCTGCTCGCAAAGAATTCTTTATGCCAATTAGGTTGGTAAATCTTGAATAGCTGTCCTATATAATACCTTAGTTTAGAGGAATACTTAGAAAAGATAATTTTCTCGATTGGCACTACTTTTGGGAAAGGTCTTGGCAAGGTCTTCTGAAGCTGGTTATCCTTGATACTAGCGATGTCATTTCTCTATGGTCTCGCAACAGAGATAGTCGAGCAGGTCGAGCTTGCGATCGCAGATTGTCTGACAAAGAAAGCCATAAATTAGCTACATTTATAGAAATTTAAATTCTCAAAGAGCTTTGTTAACTTTCATGAATTATTACACTGGGCAGATGCGCGCAAAACTTATATGTCATGCTAAGCAAGAAGAAAAAAGATATCAATTTTATTAATAATGCTAGGCTTAGCCCCGTTTTATCGAGATCGATTGCAATATTCATTAACCTTATTGTCAACTGTTAGGCAAAAGAGATACCAAGAGGATCGCGACTCGTGCTATATCTGGCAGAAGTTAAAAAGCAAATAAAAGGATTCATAGGCGGAGCAAAAACAGAACTCAAACTCCTAGCTTGCCAGCACAACGACCAAACTTGGAGTGCCGTTCCGGGGGACGAAACGATCGCCTGCGACGAGCTCGCCCAAGCTGGAGAAGGAGCGCTGGTGCTCGTCAACCTAAGTAACAATCGGCAACTTCAGGGAAAACCCGAATTGGCTGGCATCGAGCTAGTAAGGCAGTTGCAAAAGCTGTCTCGGCTTCTGGAAAAGACAAAAGACCAACAAGAAGAAATCGAACAATGGAAACAGTCTCTGAGCATTCAAAGCGAGGAACTCACCCGCCGCCAAATGGACATGGAGGCGCGGCTCGAACAAATCGACCAGATGCAAGAAGAGTTTCAGGAACTCGAGCGCCAGCGACAGGAAATGGAGGCGAATTGGCAGCGTTTTCGAGCCGAGCAAGAGCGCATCGAACAGTTGCATCGACAAATTGGTCCAATTGATTGGAATTCGCCGCAAGTTGGCAAGGTTCAAGCAATTATCGGTCGCCTTTTCGCCAATCCCGATCGCGCCACTGCCGTAGAAACGCAGATCCAGTCGGCACGGGAAGCGCTTGAGCGCCAACAAACCCTCTTAAAGAATCATCTACAACAACTCGAACAAGAAAAAGCCAGCCTCGAACAACGACAAAACGATATTAACCAGCAGGGCGAAGCGATTAAAACTCGCAAGCAGGAGTTAGAGTCGCTCGTCGCTGCACTACAGGAGAGCCAAATTCAACTTCAGGTACGTGAATCGCTTCTGACAAGCAAGCAAGAACTTTTGGAGCGCATCAATCTCGAAATCGGAGCGACGGAGGACTTAAGAAAAATTCTGACTGGCGCGGGAGACACCCAAAGCAAACAGCAAGTTGACATTAAAACTCTGGAAAATATGCCTTTGGGAGAGTTACAGGAAACGGTCAAGAATCTCCAAGCAGATTTTGATAAGTTAGTTCGTTTTGTCAACGATCAAGAAGAAGAACTGTCCTTGCAATGTCAAGCCGTTGCAGAATTAGAAGAAAAATTAAAAACAGCTAACGATTACGAGCGCTTCGATCTTGAGTCAGAACTGGCAGAAGAGCAAGAGAGAAGAAAAATGCTCGATGAAACTCTGTTCGGTCAGCGGCGCAGGCTTAGAGAGCGACAAGCCATTCTTTCTCAGTACCTAAAAGTGTTGCGCCGCCGTCAGGGAGTGATGGAGATAGAGGATAATCTCCAGCAAATCAATCTAGAGCCAATTCTGCTTCAGTTAAAAGAGAAAAAACGCAACGCCCAACAAGATCGGCAACGGCAAGAGAAAGAGATCGAACAGTTGCACTCGAGCATCCAAGAGCTTCGACGACAAATTGCCCAGCAAGAAAGCGATCGCGCCGCTAAAATGCAAGAGTTACAACGGCAAGAAGCCAACTGGGAGCAAGCCAAGGCAGCTTTGTCAGAACTTCAGTCGCGTGTCAAGCTTTATGAAGAAGCTCTCAGTCCCTTGCAAAGTAACTTAACAAAAAGCCGACAGAAGGTAGAGGAAGTGGCACGGTTGTTTAGTTCTGTAGAACAACCCCAAGCGAGCGCTTAATACAATTCGGAAGTCGGAAGTAAACAATTAAACTAACACCTCAAAATAATCCAATCGCCTTGGACTTCTGCAACTGCTCCTCCAGGAAATGGAGGAGTCCGAGTTCGGTTAGGAGCGTTGATGAGATGAGTTAGCGCTTCGATTTGCTCGAAAGTGGGCGCTTCGCTCAAATATTGCTGCAAAAATTGCCGCATGACTCGCCTTTGTAGGGCAAGGGGAGCGCCACGCAAACAAAAACGATTTAATTTTATTGGCTCGCCAGTTATCGCCTGTTGTAATAGTTGACTGGCAGATGCTTCCAGATACTCTACCTCTGCCCGCAGTAATTCTGCCGTTCGTGCTAATGCCGTTTCCACTTGTGGATTGAAGTGGGTTTGTAAATAGGGCAATAAATCGGTGCGGATGCGATTGCGAGCATAGTTGAGGTTTTGATTCGCTGCATCTTCCCAAACAGGGAGTTGAAACTTTTGGCAGAATTCTAGAGTTTCCGCGCGAGAAACGTTCAAAAGAGGGCGGATTAGCTCGATTTCAGGAGTTAGAGAACGCTGCCAAGCAAGGGCACTGAGTCCGTCAGTGCCAGCACCTCGGATGAGATTATATAGGAGAGTTTCGGCGCGATCGCTGAGGGTATGCCCGGTGACAATAGTTTCAAATCCTTGTTCCTGGGCAATTTCAATTAAAGCATGGTAGCGCCATTCTCTAGCAGCTGCTTCGGTTTCCGCAATTTGCTCGGCAGTTTTTAGGTAGAAAGGAATTTTCCATTGACGGGCGAGTTCTTCAACATGTTTGGCAATTCCCGCATCTGTTGACCAACGATGGTCGCAATGGGCGATCGCGAGCTGCCAATTCCATTTTGGCTGCAAATCTAGCAGTAGTTTCATCAAACATAAAGAGTCCTGTCCCCCAGATACCGCCACCAACAAACGTCTACCTTTTTTTAAAAGCTGTCGTTGCCGCAGTGTCTGATGCACTCTTGCGTGGAGAATTGTCCAACTGTTTATCATTTCCTATTGCAATTGGACGAGATAAGGAGGATCCGATAGATTATAGCGGAGCATTTGCCAAATTTTTATTTGACTTTGCCTCAAAACTCCTTTTTTTGCCAACCATCTCCTGACATAGCTACACCCATTCAGTTTGGAGACTCAATGGAGTCAGTCCAGATGCGATTGCCCCTGAGAATTTTATTGCTTAAAAGAACCAGCCGTAGGAATGTAACCCTTTGCCCAATAAATTTACACCGAGGTAGCAAACCCAGATGACAACAAAACCACTAGCTGCTAAGATAGCCGGTTTCCTCCCTTGCCAGCCGCGAGTAATGCGAGCGTGGAGATAGGCGGCAAACACCAGCCAAGTAATCAATGCCCAAGTTTCCTTAGGATCCCAGCTCCAGTACGAACCCCAGGCTTCATTTGCCCAAACGGCTCCGGCAATAATGCCAATCGTCAGGAGAGGAAAGCCCAGTCCGATAATGCGATAACTAATATTGTCGAGGGTATCGGCTAAACTTAGACGTTGGGGAGAAAGGGTAGGAGCCGCAGGAACATCGGCAATAGAAGTTGTTGGCGGCGTAGCTAAATTGAGAACTGCCGTGCTGCCTCTGCCGTTGCTCTCTGACACTACGGGCGCGACAGCAGTGGAATTATTATCTGTTAGCTGGTGTTGGGAGGTTAGCGAGCGAAGATTAGTACGATAGCCGCCCGTCCCAACAGAACTGCCGCGTAGCTCTACCGCTTGAGTGCGAGTGACCGCCAAGAAAGCGATCGCAAGCAGAGAACCTACCATGAGCGCAGCATAGCTGAGCATCATGACGCTGACGTGCATCATCAACCAATTAGATTTCAAAGCCGGAACTAACGGAGCAGAGGCTTGCATCTCTGAGGGAAGAGATAGAGCGGCAAAAGCCGTAATTCCCATCGCTACTGGAGTTGTCGCTACGCCCACCAAACGACTGCGACTCATTCTCTCGGCAATTAGGTGAACGGTGGTTATCCCCCAAGTCAGGAAAAATAGCGATTCGTATAAATTGCTCAAGGGGAAATAACCCGCCTCTAGCCAACGAGCGCCCAGTAAAGCAGCGATACACAAGTTGGCAATCCAGACTCCTGCCGTTCCTAAAGCTGATAGATAAGGAATTTCTGGAAAGGCAGCACCTCCCCAGTAAATCAGCATCGTCAAAAATAAAACTAAGAACGAAGTATTGTCTAGAATGTTTTGAAGGGTTACTAAATCCATAATCTTCTAAGAAAGTTTTTTAATAACTGACAGCACTAAGCTTGTCATTATTCAATTGTAGGTTATTGGTCATTTGTCCTTGGTTATTTGTCCTTTGTTCTTGGCGTACCGATAATCAGTCAGTGATATCGGGGTCTTCCTAAGGTCGTGATATAAATGACGGCTTCATCTTCAGGAATTCCCAAAACCTCATTCACTTGGTCGTCAAAAAAGCCGCCAATGCCGCTTGCGCCGAGATTGAGATGAATGGCTGCCAGATTGAGTCGCTGTCCTAAATGTCCAGCATCCATGTGTAGATAGCGGTAGGCGCGATCGCCATATTTAGCGATTGCCTTCTGTAAATCGGCGGTATGGAAAACCACAGCCGCCGCATCCCTACCCAATTCTTGCCCCAAACACAAAAAATGCAACTCGCGTCGAAAGTTTTTGAAGCGAATTTGCCGCAGTTCTTGAGCTTTGGGCGCGTAGTAATAACAGCCTTCTTCTAATCCCGTCACGCCAGACACTGCTACAAAGGTTTCAATTAAATCCAAATCAAAATAGTCTGGAGAGAGATCCAATCCCTGGTCGATATAATCTTCGGGATGATAGGTAAAATTCAGTAGCGCTTTTAGTTCCTCTAGGGTCAGCTCTTCGCCAGTGTAAGCGCGAGTAGAACGCCGCCTCAGAATAGTACTTTCTAGTTCTGAGAGCCTCTCTCCCCAATCAATGGGATTAGTTTTTGTAGAAATTTTTAGACAGAAGGGAAAGTTATATTTATCCTCTAAGGAAATCGCCTCCTCTACTCGTTCGGGGGGAGCTGGGGGTTCGGCGCGATCGATCTCAGTTGCTTGATGAAAATAGCCCAACAAATCTCCGTCGGGAATCTCTGGATATTGTGTCTGAATATCAGAAGCTAAGGCAGTCGTACCGCTAGGCAAATGTTGTCTAATGTCTAGCAAATCTGCTAGAGGAATGACTGTAATGACTCCTTCCTGTTCGGGATCGAGATAGAGCAGAGCGTCCATTGCTCGATCCCTAAATCCGCCGATGAGATGGGGTCGGTAATCATTCATCGCACTGGCTAGCTCGATATTCCCCAGCAGATGTCCGGTATCCAAGAAAATTCGACGATAGGCGCGATCTTCGTAACGCCACGCCGAACGATAGAAAATGGCTGTCGTGACGATCGCAAGTTGGGTATTTTCTAAAGCTGGATGCCAAAAACAAGCTGCTTGTAGGTCATTCCAAACCTCACTCGCCCAAAAATGAATCAGGGAATGGTTTTGTGGCTGATAGTTATACAATCCCGCACCCAATAGAGGGGTGCCGCGAGAAATGAGATAAACCTCTGCTGGATATAACCCTCCAGCCGACGGAGCTGCCCTGAGATACACTGGCGCACCCATGGTTGGCAGCTTGGCAGTCAAGCCATAACTGCAAAACAGCAATCGCGACAGTCGCCGCCAATTGCGATCGCTCGGTTCGGACGAGGTTCCGCGCTCCTCTGACAGATAGGGTTTGAGGTCGATCGCGTTACCAATTTTGTATTCTTTAAAAGGAGATGGTTGATTTGCCCAATCCAGAGCTTTGTTTTTGGAGGCAATCGTTTCTGGATGGTATTTGGTTCGCTCGTGGTAGTGAGTAGCAATTGATGTCTGCAAGTATGCCATAGGGGTTGCCTGCTCGTTTCGCTTCGTTTTCCATCTTGACAAAGCTTTGAGGTTTTTGCTAAGCGCTATCTGCCCTTGACGGTGTTGTTACAAATCTTAAAAAAAAGTTAGAAAGAAATGTCGTCAAGGCTACAGTCTCCTATTTTAAGAAAAAGCTGAGCATAAATACTCAAAAGAAAAGCTGCTCGCAAACTCAGACAGACTGTATCAACGGAAGAACATAATAGCAAACCTATATGCAAAAGCTAAATGCAAAAGAATTATTAGCCCAATATATTGAAGGTCAACGGGACTTTACCGAGCTAGATCTAAGTCAAGCAGATTTATTTGAAGCGAATTTACAGGAAATCGATCTCTCTCGCAGCAATCTTCAGAGAACTTATCTGCCCTACGCCAACTTGACCAATGCGAATCTACAAGAAGTCGAATTTCAGAGTGCTCAATTGAGCAACGCGCAACTGTGTCAAGCGAATCTAACTAAAGCAAATCTACAAAGAGCTAAGCTCTCTAGAGCCAATCTTCGCTATGCTAATTTGCGAGAAGCAAACCTGAGCGAAGCGGATTTACAGAGAGCCGATCTATCGTTTGCCGATCTCAGCTACGCTAACTTAAGTCACGCAGATTTGCGCCGAGCTAATTTAGAGAAAGCCAATCTCTACCAAGCTCAACTTGGGGGAGCCAATCTATTTGGCGCGCAGAACGTAGATTTGGATCGTGCCCAACTGGATGCTAGCACGATTAATCCGAACGGCTACCGACAGTTAAGTGGTGAAGAGTAAGAAACAGTTATCTTCTCTCTTAAATCGGCTGACGCTGATAAGGGCTGTAAACTCTAGCGTAATAGGCTAGAATCGCTTCTATCTGTTGGCGATCGCGATCGCTGAGATTCGTAGGATATTCAACCTGCAATGCGCTAATTTGACTCTGGTTGTAATCGAAGTGCTGGCAATCTTGAGCAATGAGCGTTGCTTTGATTCCCGCGACTTGTCGCAAGTGAGCAGCTACCTCTCGGTAAATGGCTAAAGGCAAACCGGGGTAAGTAACCCGTTCTCGTAGCCCTTCAATTGCTGTTTGGCCCATATCTCAAAAGCCTCCCGTTAGGGATTCTGGAAGCGAGAGTGCCGTTTTCTCTTCTCGATCTGGCTTAGTTTGGGAAGGTTGTTGAGCGACTCCCTCGCCGACGTTTTTGTATACCTCTTGTCCCAACTCTTCAAGAACGACAACAGGCGTAGCACTCCGAGCATTTTCAATGCGTTTGACTCGCACCTGTCCGTTAGAGAGATAATCTCCAACTCGGACGTAACGGCTAGCTCGTTCGCCAGGAGCTTTGACAATAATTTGAGTCACTCCGCCCATATCGATAATTCCGGTTATGGCAACGGCTTGAGCGATTTCGGGTTGAGGTGGGAGAAGAGCTGGGGGACGAATCGGGGTGGGAGAAGATCCAAATGGCGAAGGTGAGGACGGTTGAGGAGAACTCGCCGTCGGCGGTTGAGGAGTATTGGATTGAGGTTGGAGTTGTTGTGGGTTGGGTTTAGGCGCTGGCTTGACGGGAACGAAAGCAAAAGGATCTTTGCGTCCTTGAGCGATTTTTTGTCTGCGTTGCGCTGGATTGGTTGAGGGGATTAAACCAACCACTGATTCCTTTTTTTCGGCGGTTTTGGGTTGCGAGGATTTCTCAGCATCGGGGGTCGCTGCTGCGGGACTGGGAGAGGAAGCTGGTTGAGGAGTTTCCGTTGCTTGGGGTTGTTGCGCTTGGTTAGATCCCGATGGTTGGGACGACGAACAGCCGACAATCGAGAGAGCGACTGTCGCTATAGATAAAATAAACAACGATTTTTTCACGATTGAATCTCTGCGCCTCCTAAGTAAAGACACTAATAATAACTATGAAAGATTAAATTAAATTTTGGCACTACGATTTAAATTCTAAAAGAACAATTAACAAAAGGCGGAGATTTTTTGTCTGCAACGTCCAAATGTAAAGGCACACGGTCGTGCGCCCTTACCTCTGTTAAAAGATTTCTTTGCCCATTGCGTTTTTCAGGGTTTCTAATCCCTTCTTGACGCGACGCGATACGGTCACAACACTGATGCCTAACTGTTCGGCAGCTTCTTTTTGGGTTAAATCCCGTAGAAAAACAAACTCCAGAATGTGTCGCGTCTTGTCTTCAAGCTGTGCCAAAGCGTGTTGTAGGCGAAGTTGGTCTTCTTGTGCTAGTTGGAAACTGCGGTAGTTAGGATCGGCAACTAAGTCGCCCAAGCTGGTTTCTCCGTCGTCATCGTTGCCTACGGAAACATCCAAGCTAATAGGTTCGCGATTTCGCATTGCTAGCTTGACTTCCAGCCATTCTTGGAGAGAGGTTTCCAAAACCTGTGCTATCTCTGAATCGGTAGGTTGACGGTTGAAACGAGTCTGGAAATCTTTGCGAATTGCCATCGCTTGCTGTCCGACTTCCTGCCAGCGTCTGGGAATGCGAACGCAATGCCCGCGATCGCGCAAATAATGTTGAATCTCACCTCGGATATAAGGAACGGCAAAGGAGCTAAAAGCACAGCCTTTTTCTAAGTCAAATCTTTCAATGGCTCTAATTAAGCCTATGCAGCCAACCTGAAGTAAATCTTCATAACTTTCATGACATTGGTTTACCCAATGGTGGGCTTCTTTTCTCACCAATCCAAAGTTTAGTTTGAGAATTCGATCGCGAAGTTCTATTTTAGCAGTCTTTTTATACTCTCTAAATAAGCTCAAAGTCTCTAATTTGAGGTTATCTTTAGTGGTATCTTTAACCGAGATATACATAGCGCAATTAATTGAAGAAAGCGATCGGCTGCAAAATGTTTTTCGTTGTTTTAAGGCTGTTTTTCTTGTATTGACAGCCCTCAACATCTACAGCTTATTGTTTGCACTAGCCCAGTTACAACAGCATTTTTACGATATTAGACGCTTAAAAAATAAAAAAATCTCCGCAATTCTACGGAGATTCATTCGAGTTATTTTTAAAACCCTTGCTAAATAAGAGGGAACATCCCCCCGCGAAGATTTGTACTTGATAGATTGTTGGCAAAGGTTGCTAAAACAATCTTTTAACTAAGCTTCTGGTGTGACGCGAGCGTAGAAAATTCCGCGAACTTTGACATCTACAGCATCTCTAGCGCCTAGATCGGTATCTGATGGCTGTACGCTTTCAAAAACTCCGGCAATTTCGCCAGTTTCTCCATCAACCTTGGTGACTTGCAAAGAAATCTTCCCTACACCAGCAGTAGTTTCCTTAACGTTAGCGCGGCTGTATTCGGCTTCATCCCCACTAGCTGGAAGAGCAACAGCAGTATCGTAACCCGTATAGACACCGCGACCTTTGGGATCGAGGAATCCTGCACCCCGGTAGGAGGGAACTTTGAATTGTCCTTCAAAGTCTACCGAACTGTTAATGGAAGTAAAGCCGGGTTCCGTTCGACCTTCTAAACTTTTAATGGTAAAAAAGAAAGGAAATTGCTCGCCGCCCGGAACCTGAACGGTAATAGGCTGAAAGTCAATACCGTCTTCTTCTTTCAAGGTCAACACCCCATTCTCATCTACGGTAATCGTTCCGGTAATTTGCTCTAGGGTAGTGGTTGCTCGCGTCAAGAGTTTGCCCGGAATGAATTCGGCTTCTTGCCGCTTAGTTTTGGGTTCTTCTTTGACAAAATATTCTTGGGGTTCTAAGCACAAATCGGAAACGCGATAACTCTTGTTAGGTTCGATGGGAATCGTGCCGCGCGTAAATTCTGAAATTTGCGGACATTTATTGGCAAGCCCGGTTCCTAGAATTTCATCGTAAGTCAATTGTTCGCGGTCGGCTGCGGTGGCTGGTCCTTCGCTGCAAGCTGTCAGTATTCCCAAACATAATGCCAAAAAGGCAACGATTAAGGCGCGATATCTCATTGTTGTTAACCTCGCTTCGTCAATCTCTAATTTGTAAAGTCTTGTCCATATAAGCAGTATTAAACTAAAAGCCATTAATGGCATTTTGGACAAGTTATTTTAGTTGCACCGCAATCTAATGTACCAAATTTAGATACCCCAAATCGCGAAAGCTAGAGGGATTGTTTGCGCCATCGATTATGATGAGAGCGATCGCTTATTAACTCAGATCGATGAACATTCATCCAGATTGGGATAGCAGCCAGCTAGAAGAATCGTTACAAGAGATTTCGACGACAGTATGGGCTATCGGGAAACAATGCCAAGGAGACAGTCATTGCCTGCTGACTTTGCTGCGCGCTCTAGAGTGCTTGCATCGAGATATTCGAGAACAATTATTCGAGCCGTCGTTACCTAATACTCGTAATGCTCTCTCCAACTTGCTCAGAGAAATTGAGGAAACCGGGGGATGGCCTTATATCGAGCGAATGAGACTGCAAGCTTTACTCAAAAAATTGGCTGCGGACGAAGATCCCCAAAAGCGCGAACAGCCATAATCGAGTTTCACGCGCAAAACGAGTTTTCAAAACGAACTCGAACGGCTAATCTGGGAGAAGATAAGAGTTTGCAAGCGAGTTTCATGCCTTTTACCGTCAACCCGATTAAATTTGGTACCGATGGCTGGCGAGGCGTTATCGCCGCCGATTTTACCTTCGAGCGGGTGTGGATGTTAGCCCCGCTAGCCGCTAAGGTTTTAGCCGATAACTATGGAACGGCAACGGGCGATCGCCGCATTATCGTGGGTTACGATCGCCGCTTCATGGCAGAAGATTTTGCCAAAGCAGCAGCCGAATCCATTCGAGAAGCGGGTTTCGATGTCTTGCTGTCCCAGTCTTACGCCCCGACACCCGCTTTCAGTTGGGCAGCCAAAACCCAAAATGCCTTGGGAGCGATCGTTCTGACTGCCAGCCACAATCCAGCGAAATATCTCGGATTGAAGGTAAAAGGAGCCTTTGGCGGTTCGGTATCTCCGGAAGTGACGCAGCAAATCGAAGCTTTGCTGTCCCAAAATGTCTCCCATGGGAGACAAATGGGGAGTTTAACCTCATTCGATCCCTGGTCGAGTTACTGCGACGGGTTGCGGGCTAAGGTCAAGATTGACGCAATCAAAGACGCGATCGCGTCTGGGAAACTCAAGGTCTTTGCTGATGTCATGCACGGTGCGGCAGCCTCTGGATTGGGTCGCTTGCTCGACTGTCCGATCGCGGAAATTAATGGCGATCGCGATCCTTTATTTGAAGGCGGCGCGCCAGAACCCTTACCGCGTTATATTCCTAAGTTATTTGAAGCGATTAAAAGCGATGCCCGTCAAGGGGGAGATTGCATTCGGGTTGGATTGGTTTTCGATGGCGATAGCGATCGCGTAGCGGCAGTAGACGGGCAAGGAAATTTTCTCAGTTCCCAAGTCTTGATTCCCATTCTGATCGAACACCTCGCCGATCGCAAAGGCATGACGGGAGAAATCGTTAAAACGGTCAGCGGTTCCGACCTGATTCCGCGTTTGGCAAAACTTTACAACCTGCCCGTCTTTGAAACGCCGATCGGTTATAAATACATCGCCGATCGCATGCTAAGCGCTCAAGTTCTCATCGGCGGGGAAGAGTCGGGGGGAATTGGCTATGGAACTCATATTCCCGAACGCGATGCCCTCCTATCGGCACTTTACGTTCTCGAAGCCGCGATCGAGTCGGGACAAGATTTAAGCGCTATCTACGTTCGACTGCAAGAAAAAACCGGATTTACCTCTGCCTACGATCGCATCGATCTGCCCCTAGCCAGTATGGAAGTACGAGACAAGTTACTCCAACGCCTAGAAAGCCAACCGCTCAAAGAAGTTGCCGGACAAGCGGTTGTCGATTGCCTGACGATGGACGGCTATAAATTCCGCCTCGCCGACGGCAGTTGGTTGCTGATTCGCTTTAGCGGCACCGAACCCGTTTTGCGTCTCTACTGCGAAGCGCCCACAGCGACGCAGGTTCGTCAAACCTTGAATTGGGCAAAAAATTGGGCAACTCAATTTGACTAAAATGAGAAAATTGGTCGTAGCCACTGGAAACCCCGGCAAACTGCGAGAAATACGAGAATATCTGACGGGCTTTGATTGGGAATTACAGTTAAAACCCGACGATCTCGATATAGAAGAAACAGGCGACACTTTTATTGCCAATGCTTGTCTCAAAGCCTCCCAGGTAGCCAGAGCAGTAGGAGAATGGGCGATCGCCGACGATTCTGGATTGGAAGTAGAAGCGCTTGGGGGAGCGCCGGGTATTTATTCGGCTCGTTATGGGAAGACAGACCGAGAACGAATCGAAAGACTCTTAAAAGAGCTAGGAGATAGCGAAAATCGACGCGCTCAATTCGTCTGTGCCGTCGCGATCGCACGTCGGGATGGTTCGATTGCCGCCTTCGTCGAAGGGATTTGCCCAGGAGAAATCCTCCGCGAGCCTCGCGGTATGGGGGGCTTCGGCTACGATCCCATCTTTTACGTGCCCCAACAACAACAAACTTTTGCCCAGATGCAACCAGAAGTCAAGCGAAAATTCAGCCATCGCGGTCGAGCTTTTGAAAAATTACTGCCTAAGTTGCGAGAAATAGAGAGTGAAGTATGAAGTATGAAGTCAGCCTTCATCCTTCATCCTTCATTGCTGCTAAATGGCTTCCAAGTCTTTTTCGCCAGTGCGAATGCGGATAATTTGCTCGACGGGAGAGACAAATATTTTGCCATCGCCGATTTCTCCGGTTCGTGCAGCCGAGATCAGTTTATCGACGACCAAATCGACTTGGTTATCTTCGACAACAATTTCTATCTTTAGTTTCTGGAGAAACTCAACGGTATACTCCGAACCGCGATAGCGTTCTGTTTGACCTTTCTGGCGACCGAATCCCCGAACTTCAGACACTGTCATGCCCACGATGCCAGCATTGACCAGGGCAATCTTGACTTCATCTAATTTAAAGGGTCGGATAATAGCTTCTATTTTTTTCAAGGTCTCAACTCCTAATTCAACTCTTCTATTGGTTTATTTATACGGCGAGCCTGCCACTTTACGATCGCTTCCAAGGTGGAAATTTTTGTGAAGCTTGCTAAGGTATGCCCAAACGTTTATCGATCTCCGGGCAAAGGTGGCTCTAGTGCTAGCCATCGAACCATAGATTCGGGGAGGGGGATTCTGCGTCGCGCGATGGGATCGATACAGACGTGTTTGGTTTTTGCCTTTGCCAAACATTCTGCCCGACAGGAGCGACTGTGAATCAGATAGTCAATCTCAAACTCGTTCTCTTGCAACTGCCGGGAGAACAAATGTATCGCCAATCGATCCCCGCAAAAAATCGGACGCAAAAAATCTACCGAGCCATGAACGATGGGAATGACCGTCGAAGAATTGTCAAAAAATGTCCTAAGATCGATACTAACTGTCTCTAGAGAAGCTTCATAGGCTTCGTGGCAAATTGATAGCAACTGGGCAAAATAAATAACCCCAGCGGCATCGGTATCCGATAAACGAATTGTTCGATAATAAGTAAAGCGCATGTTGTAGTCATGTCATAACCAAGTTGCGATCGCGATCGCAACAGCCATCGTTGATAGAGGTTAATCTTGCGTTATATTCTGCCAGATTTGCCACAATAGATGTGTACTGTAGCTAGTTTTCGACTCTTGTCTTCTATTCGCACTCAGCTCGATTCGTCGGTCGATCGCGATCGCATAGACACCCGGTCTGCGATCGCAATTGCTTGTCACGGCATAGAAATGACTTTCCAATCCGGCAAGCAGTCTTACCAAGCTCTCAAGGGGATCGATCTAGAAGTCAACAGCGGTACGATTCAACTTCTCATGGGACCTTCGGGTTCTGGAAAAACCACTTTGCTTTCTATTTTGGCAGGGCTGCTAACGCCCAGCAAAGGCAAAGTGAACTTGCTAGGACAAGACATTACGGCAATGTCTCGCTCCGAGCTAGCTAAGTTTCGCTTGCACAATATCGGCTTCATTTTCCAGAAATTTAACCTTTTCCCCGCTCTAACCGCCGCAGAGAACGTCGAAATCATTCTGAAAATGAAGGGCATGAGCGATAAAATGGCAAAAAAAGAAACCAAACACTTACTAGCAACCGTGGGATTGGGAGATAAGACCGACTTGCTTCCTCGCGATTTGTCTGGAGGACAGCAACAGCGTGTCGCTATTGCTAGAGCCTTAGCAGGTAACCCCAAACTGATTATGGCAGACGAACCGACAGCCGCCCTAGACTCCTATAACGGGCATGCCGTCATAGAATTACTCGCTCGATTAGCCAAGCAAGAAGGCTGTACGGTTGTCATGGTAACTCACGATCCTCGTATTGTGGATGTCGCCGATCGCGTGGCGTATCTAGAAGACGGTATTTTAAAAATCTGAAGGACAGAATACTGAATCCTAAAAGAGCCAATGAAGTATAGCCAACTGGGAGATAGCGATTTATTCGTCTCGGAAATTTGTCTGGGGACAATGACATTCGGAGAGCAAAATACGCTCGAAGATGCCCGACAACAGCTAGACTACGCCGTTTCTGCGGGAATTAACTTCATTGATAGCGCAGAAATGTATCCAGTCCCAGCGAAGGCAGAAACTCAAGGAAAAACGGAGGAATATATTGGGGAATGGCTGGTTAAGCAGCAGCGAGACAAGCTAATTATCGCCACTAAGGTAGCGGGTCCCAATTCTCGCTTAACTTGGCTTCGAGGCGGAAACAACCGCATCGATCGCGCTAACGTAAATCAAGCCGTAGAAGATAGTCTCAAGCGCTTGCAAACGGACTATATCGATCTCTATCAAATCCATTGGCCCGACCGCTACGTTCCTCTATTTGGCGCCCCCGATTACGATCCGACTCAGGAAAGAGAAAGTACGCCTATTGCAGAACAGTTAGAAATATTTGCTGACCTTATCAAAGCAGGTAAAATTCGCTATCTAGGATTGAGTAACGAAACGCCTTGGGGAGTCTGCGAATTTTGTCATCTCGCTCAAAAATTAGGATTGCCAAAAGTCGTCTCGATTCAAAATGCTTTTAGTCTGGTCAATCGAGTTTTTCAGATTAATTTAGCCGAAGCTTGTCGCTTTAATAATATCGGTTTGTTGGCTTATAGTCCGCTAGCATTTGGTTTATTGACGGGGAAATATCTCGACCGAATCCCAGAAAATTCTCGACTGAATTTATTTAAAGGGTTTGGCATTCGCTACGAGAAACCGAATCTTACCGAAGCAGTAACAGCTTATGTAGAAATTGCCAAGAAATATGGACTGTCTCCTGCTAAAATGGCGTTGGCTTTTGTGCGATCGCATTGGTTTGTCACCAGTACAATTATTGGTGCGACGACAATGGAACAACTCAAGGAAAATTTGAGTAGCATCGAGGTGGAATTAGATAAGGATATCTTGGCAGAAATCGATGCAGTTCACGTTCGCTATCCCAATCCTACACCTTAGTTTGCATAAAGCAAGCGATCGCAGTCAGGGGCAACCCAAAACGCAAATGTTCTTTGAAAGAGAGATGATAGCCCATAGAAGCTGCTGCCTCTGACACAATGAGGTTAGCAACCGAACCAAACAAGGTCAAATTTCCCGCTAAAGTCGATCCAGCCGACAGCAATAACCAGGAGGAAAGATCGTTTTTTTCGATTATTGGTGCCAGTACTAAGACAGCAGGCACATTAGAGATTAAATTCGATAGCATCGCCGTCACTCCCAGCAGTTTTGCAGGCGTATTGGCTAGCGGAGTCACTAACTCTAACCAGCCCAGAGTTTGGGTGGCATGGGTGAGAATAAACAAACCAGAAAACATTACCAGCAAGTTCCAGTCTACTTGTCGAAGCACTTTTTCAGGTTTTACTCGACGGGTGATTAACAATAAGGCTGCTGCTGTCAGTGCTGCTTTTCCCATGGGAACGCCTGCGGTAAAGGCGATTAATAATCCGAGGGTAATGACTAGCGTTTTTTTGAGTAAAGGTCTCAAGAGTCGGAAGCGAAGCTGAGGCAGATATAGAGAAGGTTGGCGCGATCGCACTTCGGGATATAGCAGGCATAATAAACCGATTTGTAAGGCTAAACTGAAAATAGCAATGGGAGCTAAGGCAAGGGAAAATTCTAGGTAGCCAATCGGAGCAAAAGAACCAATGAGAATATTTTGAGGGTTGCCGCTCAAAGTCGCAACCGAGCCAGAATTAGTTGCTCCGGCGAGTGCGAGTAAATAAGGGATAGGATTGAATTATAGCGCTTGCGCAAGCTTCAAAATTAGGGGAGTCAATAGAAGAGCGATCGTATCGTTGAGAAAAAATGCCGACAGCACTCCAGTTCCAAAGGTCAAAACGCAAAGTAAGCCAAAAGGACTCGATGTCAGACGAATCAAAGAAAGCAGGGTTAATTGAAAGAAGCCAGCATAGGAAAGGTTGGCATTGACTACCATCATGCTGAGAAGGAAAACGATAGTATTGGAGTCGATCGCTTCCCACGCTTGCGGTAGCGAAATAACGCCCAGAGCAACTAGAAAAGCTGCCCCAACTAGAGCAATAGTAGCTCGATTCATCCGCAGTCCCGGCAGTCGTCCCAACGCCAAACCCAGGTAGGCGAAAGCCAAGACGGCGTCTTTCGCGATTTGCCAAATAATTTCCAAATTGCGATCGCCTTACTAGCTAATTCCTAAAATCCTTCTGTCGATCATAAAAAAATCAATTTTACTGACAATTATTGAGCAGCTAATCCCTTTAAGCTTAAAATGCGTTATTTTTTCTTCCGGAAAAATACTGTGAATTTGTCTTGTTTTCTCAACTCTCACTCGGAAATTTATCTATCTATAGAGAAAACGAAAAGAATATGACTGACAGACGCTTTAAACTAAAATAGTAAAAACAGAGATTTACTGAATAATCTCGCCAAAAGCTCGGCTTAATAAGCCAAGCTCGGCAATTAACTCATCGTGGCTTAATGGGATTGATTATTGCTAGGATAATCGAGGCAATCAGACAGGCAAAAAACATTGTCAGGAGGCGATGCTCCTGTCAAACAGTTCGTCGCAGAACCTAAAATAAAGCCTTACTTAGCAGAAGAATTTAGAATTGTGGATTTTAGATTAAATTTTCGGAGATTGTGACCGTTTCCTTCTAAAAATTAATTTATACGAAGTTTATCTTTCCTTTTGAGAGGTCAGTCCAACCTCTAATTAAAAATTTATTAAAGGCGTAAACAATTGGCGTTTAGGGAACTTTCATGTCCAACTTAATCGAGACGATACTCAACTCAGATGAAAAAATTGAATTATGGCAGTTTCTGGAGGAATTACGAAAGTCAGAAAAGCGATATTTATTGCGTAATGACATTCAAAATGCCTTTGAAAACTACTGTAAACTCCATGAAAAATCGGATGGCTTTTATCATACCTCTCTGGTGAGTAAATTAGTTTATTATACTCAGGAAATTATTTTAGAAGAAGAAAGTCTTTGTTTAGTCTATCGACCGAAAATTGCCAGACATGAATTTTACCGAATCTATGACGGCTTGACCATCGAACCCCTAACGATTCAGCAATTATTAGACATACGCGATCGCTTTGTCAATCATTATCATCCCGAAGAAGGAGACGTATTTGAAATCGATTTCGGACCTTTCTACGATTATTCTCCCATCGTTCGCGATCCGAAAAATATTGGCAGAGGCGTACAGTTTCTCAACCGCTTTCTCTCCAGCCAACTCTTTCAAAATCCCCAGCAAGGATTAGACGCACTATTTCGCTTTCTCAGCCTCCATAGCTATAACGGTCATACCTTATTAATTAACGGACGAATTAAAAACTCACAACAACTCTCCGAACAAGTCAAAGATGCCATATCATTTGTCAGCGAACTGCCAGAAAATCAACCCTATGAGGAATTTCGCTTTGAATTACAGTCGATGGGATTTGAACCAGGATGGGGAAATACGGCAGGTCGCGTCAAGGAAACTTTAGAAATTCTCGATCGACTGATAGATTTACCCGACCCCGAAGTCATGGAAGCTTTCCTCTCCCGCATCCCCATGATCTTCCGCATTGTTTTAGTCTCCGTTCACGGTTGGTTCGGACAGGAGGGGGTTTTAGGTCGTCCCGATACGGGGGGTCAGGTCGTCTACGTTTTAGACCAAGCGAGAAGTTTAGAACAACGGCTTCAAGAAGATATTACGCTTGCTGGGTTGGATAGTTTAGAAGTTCAGCCACAAGTCATGATTCTCAGCCGTTTAATTCCTAATAGCGACGGAACGCGGTGTAACGAACGTCTGGAGAAAGTTCACGGCACTGAGAATGCTTGGATTTTGCGCGTACCTTTTCGAGATTTTAATCCTAATGTCACGCAAAACTGGATCTCTCGCTTTGAAATTTGGCCCTATTTAGAAACGTTTGCTATTGATGCGCAAAAAGAACTTTATGCCGAACTTAGAGGCAAACCCGATCTCATTATCGGCAACTATTCCGATGGCAATTTAGTTGCCTTTCTACTAGCACGTCGCTTAAATGTTACCCAATTTAATGTCGCTCATGCTCTAGAAAAATCTAAATACTTGTTCAGCAACCTGTACTGGCAAGATTTGGAAAATACCTATCATTTTTCTCTCCAGTTTACTGCCGATCTCATTGCTATGAATGCTGCTAATTGCATTATCAGCAGTACCTATCAAGAGATAGTCGGCAGACCGGATAGCGTAGGACAATACGAATCCTATGAAACTTTTACCATGCCAGACCTGTTTCATGTAGTCAAAGGAATCGAACTTTTTTCGCCTAAGTTTAATGTGGTTCCGCCAGGGGTGAATGAAAACGTTTATTTTCCCTATACTCGTACTGAAGATCGAGTTCCAAGCAAGAGCGAACAATTAGAAGATTTACTTTTTACGCGCGAAGAGCCCACTCAGGTTTTTGGTAAATTAGACGATCCAAATAAGCGTCCTATTTTCTCGATGGCACGTCTCGATCGCATCAAAAATTTGACGGGATTAGCAGAAGCTTTCGGTCTTTCTGAAGAATTACAAGAGCATTGTAATTTAATTTTAGTGGCGGGAAAATTATCAGTTTCTGAATCGACAGATAGCGAAGAACGAGAAGAAATTGAAAAGCTTTATCGCCTTATCGACCAGTATAATTTGTATGGAAAAATTCGTTGGTTGGGCGTTCGCTTGCCAAAAAGTGATTCAGGAGAAATTTATCGAGTTATCGCTGACCGCCAAGGAATTTTCGTCCAACCTGCCCTATTTGAAGCATTCGGTTTGACGATTTTAGAAGCAATGATTTCTGGATTGCCAACCTTTGCCACTCAATTTGGAGGTCCTTTGGAGATCATTCAAGATAAGGTTAATGGGTTTTATATCAATCCAACGAACTTAGAAGAAACTGCCAAGAAAATTCTTGAATTTGTTTGCAAATGCGAAGGAAATTCTAACTATTGGTTAGAAATTTCTAACCGAGCGATTGCCAGGGTTTATAGCACTTATACCTGGAAAATTCACACGACAAAACTGCTTTCTTTGGCACGAATTTACGGCTTTTGGAACTTCACTTCCAAGGAAAACCGAGAGGATATGTTGCGCTATATCGAAGCGTTATTTTACCTGATTTATAAACCGCGAGCCAAGCAAGTTTTAGAGTTGCACATGCAGCGATAAGAGCCTAATTTAGATTAGGATAATTCTGGGAGAAAATCGTACTGGCTACCAACCTAGTTCAATAGCGTTTCTGTGACCATTAATTTACAAGTAGAAAATTATGGCGATCGCTTGGATAGTTATTTGTCCCAACGATTGCCCGAACTCTCTCGTTCGCGCCTGCAAAAGTTGATCGAACAGGGAAACGTCCAGTTAAACGGTCAAATCTGTACCGCCAAAAAAACTGCGGTACGAGAGGGCGATCGCCTACAGATTACCATCCCGCCAACTCAACCGCTAGACCTGCAACCCGAAGAAATTCCTCTCGATATCCTCTACGAAGACGACTATCTAATTATCATTAACAAGCCTGCCGATCTAGTAGTGCATCCGGCACCCGGTCACGAAAACGGAACTCTCGTCAACGCGCTATTATCTCACTGTCCAAACTTAGCCGGAATTGGCGGCGTTAGCCGTCCGGGAATCGTCCACCGACTCGATAAAGATACCACGGGAGCGCTCGTTATTGCGAAAACCGAATTTGCTCACCAAAACCTGCAAGCGCAACTCAAAGCGAAAACTGCCAGAAGAGAATATTTGGGGATTGTCTACGGGGTTCCTAAAACGGAGAGTGGAATCATTAACCTTCCCATCGGCCGCCATCGGGTCGATCGCAAGAAAATGGCAGTCGTTCCCGTTGAAAAAGGAGGAAGAGAAGCGATTACCCACTGGCAAATTTTAGAAAGACTCGGCAACTATACGTTAATGCAGTTTCGCCTAGAAACGGGCCGAACCCATCAAATTCGCGTTCATAGTTCTCAGATGGGTCATCCCATCGTCGGCGATCCGCTATACAGTTCCGGTCGTTTTGGGGGAATCAATCTATCCGGTCAAGTCCTTCATGCCTGGAAGCTTACCTTAAATCATCCCATGTCCGGAGAAACCATTGAAGCGATCGCGCCTCTGCCCGCAACCTTTATCAAGCTTTTAGAAATTTTGCGCAAGCGACAGGGAACTTTTTAAGGAAAGAATTCGGAATTCAGAAGTCGGAAGTCGAAGTTAATAACTAAAAAAGGGGAACAGAAAATTCTCGCTCGCGTCTACATGAACTGGTTTACCAGTTCTCTGTTTTGGCGTTGCACGCAGCAAACAAGCTTTTAGAAATTGGCGAATTGTCCTTTGCTGCAGGTCTACTCGTAAGGTAAAATTTTTCTCGGTCTGTACAGCATCTCCAAACAGAAGTAGCATCTTACTCCCCTGCAACTGGTCAAAAAAATGATAGGAGAGGAATAGCGCTAGTGTCTCGCCGATTAAGTCAAAATAATATCTCTAGGCTGACGAGAAGATCGTCTCCTCGGACTCCATCGACTCAACCATCTACTTCTCCTAGTTCGAGTCACGCAAGAGTCCCCAGAAAAACTCTCTCGTCGCGTTCTCAACCCGATCGCCCAGATAAAAAAACTACTGTAGTTGTTTCTGGGAAGCGTAGAAACGGTGAAAAAAGCTCTCGCATTCGTCAAAGAAGGCAATTTTCAAATCCTTTCGCTACATTGCTGCTGTATACGCTCCGTTTATCGATTATGGGCATTGGCATCAGCGCGATCGCGGGGACGGTCTTAACCGTCATCAGACCGACTCAATTTCCCGGAGCTAATTTTCACGAAAGAGGAGGCTTTGCCGTTGCACGTAGGAGTATGTCTGACAATTCTCAAGGGATTTTTACTCAAGCGTCTGCCTCTTCTTTATCTCTGACGCGAGAATTATTGCCTTTGAAAGCTAAACTAGAGGCTTTAGCTGCAAAATATCCAAAGTTACAACCAGGGGTATTTTTTGTAGATTTGGATAGTGGGAATTATGTGAATGTACGGGGAGAGCAGGGATTTTCTGCGGCTAGTACCATTAAAATTCCCATTCTGATTGCTTTCTTCCAAGATGTAGATGCAGGCAAAGCGCGCCTGGATGAAATGCTGACCATGAAGAAAGAATTGATCGGTGGCGGTTCCGGCGATCTGCAATACCAGCAACCCGGAAAACAATTCTCCGCCCTAGAGACAGCCAGAAAAATGATTGTTATTAGCGACAATACCGCTACAAATATGATAATCGAGCGTTTGGGAGGAATAAAAGCGCTCAATCAGCGCTTTCAAGACTGGGGTCTAACCTCGACAGCCATTCACAACTCGCTTCCCGATTTAGAAGGGACAAATACAACCAGTCCGAGAGATTTGGCGCATTTGCTGGCGATGGTGAATCGCGGAGAATTGGTATCGCTGAAGTCGCGCGATCGCCTTCTTGGTATTATGCAAGAAACTCAAAATAGAAATCTGCTGCCTCAAGGCTTAGAAAAAGATGCTACGATTGCCCACAAAACGGGCGATATTGGTTCGGTGTTGGGCGATGCGGGAATCGTAGATATGCCCAGCGGGAAGCGTTACATCGCTTCTATTTTAGTAAAGCGCCCTCACAACGATGGGAATGCCAAAAAGCTCATTCAAGGCATTTCTCGGACAGCTTATCAACATTTTAAATGGTATAAGGCTCGCCCTGCTGCCAAACAGGAAGCGAAAAATCGCTCGAATACGTAAAATACCCAAATAGATCCGCAAAACTGCGGAGCGACAACAGTGCCACGGCTCGACTAATTACGCGATCGCCGCGATGATAGTTAATCGATCGGCTTGTTAATCTCTATGGCAGAGTTGAGGTTAACAGCTATGGAACTAGGATTCGCTCAAGAGAACAAACCAAGCATCTGCGATCGCAAAAAAGTTGTCGCGCGTCTTTCAGCACTTGGAATATTAACTGGACTTGCCATGGGATATTGGACGTTTGAGACGACAACCTCAACTAATCAACTGACCGATGCATGTTTTGCGTCTTATGGCAAGCAGGTAGGCGTTATTTCTTTTCATGCAATGAAAGCTTGCCTACTTCGTTAACGCGATCGCAAGTTAATTTCCGGCTGGTTGCTGAGTGCTAAGAATCGTTGCGAGACTCTTGTCTGGCAATGGAGGACGAAGACATAAATAAACTAATGCTCCCAATAAAGGAACGAGCGAAACTATCCAGAAAATTAGCAAATTTCCAATCTCTCTTCGGGCTAGATCGTCGTTTAATAGAGATGGAAATAATAAACAAAGAAAACAAAAATCCAAACTCATTACATGAATAAATCGACTGGTTTGCCACTGTCGAATAAAATCTTCCCAATTTCCTTGCGAAAATCCAAAGACAAGTAAAATAACTGTCCCTATGGTCAGTATTATTCCTGTAAAACGAGAGTCTAAAATTTTAATTAACCAGTCTTTTTGTCCCGAAAATTCTGGATTTGAGTTGCGGAGTGCTAAATAGGGCAAAATGGCAAAAGCACCAACACCAAAAGATCCCAGAACAAACGGAAATGCTTTAATTTTTTGTCCTCGTCCGTCGATAAAAAGTAGGCAGGCATAAATTAGAGGCAAGATTCCCATCAAGTTAAAAAGTGCAATAATTAGAGGATTAATTCCTTCCCACGCTCCCGTCGAGAGTTTGATAATCAGTTCAAAAGTATCCGGTTGGTTGGGGGGTGCAAGGAGAAATGCATAACCAATCAACCCAACCCATAGTCCCCAAAAGCTAATTTTTGCAAACATTGCTTGACAATTAATATAAGGTTTTCATCTTTTTTATAGATTTATCTGCCAATAGTCCTTGAAAAGCCTAAAAGAAAAACTAGCAACTCAACTATTCCTCAGAACCGGATACATCAATTTCTGCTTTTGTGGCGGCAAATCTCTCTCGCCAAGTTCCATGTTTTTTGAGGTAATTAGCAATCGATTGTTCATCAAAAACTTGTCTTGCTAAAGCCAAATATTCTTGCTTTTCTTCATTATTTAACCATTGATTACCATTAGCAGAGCGATGGGGATCTCCTCCAGATTCTAGGTATCGCTGTCGTGCTATTTTTGCTAGTTCTCCTATTCGTAAGGATTGTTGTTGTTTGATAGGATTAATCTCCGTCATAATTTTGAACCCACTCGATTGGATAAATTTCGCCCGTTTGTGTAATCACTGCTCTAGGTAAAGTCGTGCTTGACGTTTCAATATACCAGTTTCCTGTATCTGGATCGTATAGCTGATAAATAAGAAAACCCAAAGTTTCTAAGGCATTTATAATTAAATATGTTCGTTGCTTGGTCCCACAAGTTTTTAGTTTAGTTTTCAGGTCTAAATTGATTTGACATGGCTTAATTGCACTGAGTTCTGGTAGCATTGTTTCTCCTTAATAATTTATCGTCAATTTAAAGAGTAAATGAACAAAAATGTATTGTTTTTTTTAAGCAGGATGAAAATAGTTATAAATTTCCTGCGCTAACTGCTGACCGATTCCCGAAACCTCCATTAATTGTTTGACAGAAGCTTCGCGAATATAATCAACTGAATGGAAATGAGCCAACAGTTGTTTCTGGCGGTGAAAACCCAATCCGGGGATTTCATCCAAACGCGATCGCCTGCTTTTATTTAATCTTTGTTGGCGATGGAAACTAACAGCAAAGCGGTGCGCTTCATCTCTGACTCTTCTGAGTAATTGCACCCCTGGTTGTTCTGGATCGGTTGGTAAAGGTAAAGACTCTCCAGGAAGAAATATTTCTTCTTTTTGCTTGGCTAAACTGACTACTTTGACATCTTGTAGCAAGTTCATTTCTTGTAGTACCGCTACTACCGAAGAGAGTTGTCCTTTTCCGCCATCTATCATTACTAAATCAGGAAAATCTTCTGCATCTTCGATTGAATTTTCTCCTCCTTGATACTTGCGAAAACGGCGGCGGATGACTTCTGCTAGAGAAGCAAAATCATCGGAGTGACCGATTCTAACATTCGGATTTTTAATATTGTAATGACGATAGTATTGCTTGGCAGGAATGCCATCGATAAAAACAACCTGGGATGCGACGGCATTAGAACCCTGAATGTGAGAAATATCGTATCCTTCAATGCGTTTGGGAAAGTCAGGTAAATCGAGAATTTCTGCTAAGTCTTGTAGGGATTGCAAATTGCGATCGGCAAAGCGTTGAGTTCGTTCTAATTCGTATTTTGCATTGCGTTCCACCATCTCAATTAATTCTGCTTTCGTCTGTCTTTGGGGAACGATGATACTGACTTTACGACCCTTTCTTTCACTCAACCAATCTGCTAATATTTCAGCTTCGGGTAATTGGTATTGAACGAGAATTTCGCTGGGAATTTCCACCGGATCTGCCATTTGGTAACGATCTTCTAGCACTCGTTGTAAAATAGCGCCAGGAGTTTCCGATCGCGCATCGGCAAAAAATCCCAAACGACCCACCAATCGACCCGCACGAATTTGAAATAATTGAATGCAGCAGTGTCGATCGTCGCTAGCGAGTGCGATCGCGTCCCTAGAGATGGTATCGTCGGGTAGAGAAACTTTTTGATCGGCATTGAGTGCGCCTAATGCTTTGATGCGATCGCGAATTTCCGCAGCTAACTCAAAATTCATCGCTTGCGCTGCTTTCTCCATCTGAGATGTCAGCGTATCGATCAACTCTCCCGTCCGTCCCTGAAAAACCATGGCGACTTTTTGGACGGTTTGGCGATACTCTTGGGGTGTAATTAACTGCTGGCAAACGCCGGGACAGCGACCGATATCGTAGTTAAGGCAAGGACGGTCTTTAAATAAAGGTCGGGGACGCTGGCGTAGCGGAAAGATGCGCTTGATGGTATGTAAGGTATAGCGCAATAGGCGAGTATCGACATAGGGACCGTAATATTTATCTTTCTCGTTGTCGATGCGTCGCTTGCGCGTAATAAAGATGCGAGGATAATCTTCCGACCAGGTAATGCAGACATAGGGATAGCGTTTGTCATCCTTGAGCAGCACATTAAAGTAAGGTTGGTGCTGTTTGATTAAATTCGCTTCTAGCGCTAGCGATTCCGCTTCCGTATCGGTGACGATAAACTCGATGTCCGCAACCTGCTGCACCATCGTGGCGATGCGAGGACTGAGGGGTTGCGAGTCGCGGAAATAGGAACGAAGGCGCGATCGCAATTTCTTTGATTTGCCAATATAGAGAATATCCCCTTTTTGGTCGCGCATCAAATAAATTCCCGGTTCGGGGGGGATCTCTTTGAGGCGATTTTCTAGTCTTTCTTTGTCTTTAACTAGAGTTAGTGTCTCAGTCAAGGTTATTACTGTCGGATTGTAGCTAGCTACTACTATCATGATAAAGTTTCTGCATTCTCTCAACCATCTCACGCGCAGCGATTTTATACTACTAATACTACAAAAAGTAGTATAAAATAGCGATCGCCGAAGACGAAAAAATCTAACAGTTAGATACAATTTCCTGGGCAAAACTGGGAACAATAAAATGGCAATACACGCACCCGAACAAAAGAAAGAATTTAGCGTCAAGACTAGCGCATGCCTATAAGAAAGCAAGAAAAGTTCATCGTTTCTCGTTCTTAAAACAGCGAAATGAACGCTAGCAAAGAAATTTTAATCATTGTCGTTATTTTGAGTTTAGCCGCCTTTGCTAGCGCGTTACTCATTATGGTGGACAGTCCTCGCGCCAGAATTTTGTGTACTGCCGCAATTGTTTGCATGACGTTGGCTTACAAGCATCCTCGCCTGGGACTGTGGATGTTTCTGATCTATTTACCATTTGGCGGCACCGTTACCTATGCTGTCGTGGATATCTACAGGGCCGTTAATGGGAGAGTCACCTACAGCAGCGATGCCTCACTGTTTCATTTGGTAAAAGATACGGTTTACTTTCCCGCACTCATTGCTCTAATTGTCTCAAGCGCATCGTTTCAGAAGTTCCAACGAATTGCTAAGCCCCTTTTATTGGCAATTGGTAGCTTGTTGGGAGCATGTTTGTTGACACTGCTATTTGTCAATCTCTCACTTCAGCTAGCGAATCCCCAGAACAACTTTTTGCTTATAGGCGCAATCGGCTTAAAAAGCCTGATTGGCTATGTGCCTTTGATTCTTTGCGGCTATTATCTAATCCGCAACCAAAAAGACTTATTTTTTCTCAATCGCTTGTTGGTTGCTCTGACCTTAATTTGCTGCGGCTTGTGTTTTGTTCAGTTCTTTTTGCTCTCTCAAGGCATTTGTCCGGGTAATAGTCTGTTACCCGAACCCGCATCTTCAAGAGCTAGCCTACTAGCTCGATGTTTTGTTGGCGGTTCTCTACTGTACAATCCTGCCAGAGGTTTAATTCGCTTGCCAGGGACATTTGTTGCTCCTTGGCAATGGTCTTGGTTTCTTATTGCTAATAGCTTTTTTGTCTTTGGCGCTAGTTTGAGCGATCCTTCGCGTTGCTGGCGCTGGTTGGGTTGGATATCGGTAGGCTTGCTCTTGGCTACCACAATTATTTCCGGTCAAAGAGCTGCCCTGCTATGCGTTCCCATTATTTTATTGGTTTTGTTTTTATTAAGTGAGTCAAACAAAAAACAGCTCGCGCTCAAGTTAGGCATTATGGTCTTTCTCGGTTTTTTAATTTTCAGCAGCATCGAGAAAGTTCGGAAAGAATGGCTCGATTTGGTTGGTCGTTGGAATTATTCTCCTCCTCCTCTATTCGTTCTCAATCAATTCCGCAACGTTCTCGAAAACTACAGCGCGTGGCTGGGACAGGGTTTGGGTTTGGCGACCAATGCTGCTCGTCGCTTGGGTAACACGGTGCTGATCGAAACGTTCTACGCTAAGTTACTTTATGAAATCGGTTGGATCGGTCTCCTGACTTTTTTGCTTGTCGTTTCTATGCTCGCGCTACTAACCTTTAGAGCCTATCGATCGCTCGAAAAACCTTCTCTACGACGTTTGGCGCTTTGTTGGTGGATATTTATTTTGTTTATCGGCTATAACACTTATTACTATCCTCTAACTGTCGATCCGGTCGCAGTTTATTATTGGTTTATTGGCGGAGTCATGCTAAAATTACCAGAACTGGAGCGTCAGAAAAGTTTTGATCCTATCTAGTGGATAGTGACACCATTGCTAAATAAAGAATGCTACAGATAGCCTTACACCCAGAGCCGCTGACTAATTGATAATTCGCCATTCGCCATGAAAAGGTAAAAACATTGAATTTCTAGCTAGAATCCATCTCTATTTCCCAATTGCGAACTGATAATTGCGAATTGGTATGACACTGCGAGCGCGTTTATTTTTTCGCTCGCAAGACTTTCAGCACCGGCATCCTACCAAGCTGTAAAAAAAAGACCAGCGATCTCAGTCGCTGGTATCCTCTAATTTTTGTTGTTGCTCTGTCGAGGAAATCTTAGCTGCGCGTTCCCAATTCGCCAGCTATCAAGACTTCTCTATACAGATTGTAACAGGGGGCGTTCCCCTTTGTAAAAAAAGATAAATTTTTTGAACTTATGCATCTGTTGTTAGATATCGTTTTACTTTATGGGGGTATCCCCAAATTACAGTTTCATGCTTGTAGACGACCATTCCTGGTTTAGTGCCTTTGGGTTTATAAACGTACTTGAGTTTGGTGTAGACTACCGGAACGCGATCGCTTTCCCGTGCCTGACTGAAATAAGCCGCCCAATTAGCTGCAAACTGTAAATCGGCTTCGTCGGGAACGGCTCCGGGTTCTAGACGCAACAAAACATGGCTCCCAGCTATTTCTTGGCTATGCAACCAAAGGTCGTAATCCCCTGCCATGCGAAAGGTAAGGCGATCGTTCTGGCGGTTGTTTCTGCCGATCCACACTTCAAATCCAGAGGGCGTGCGATAGCGATAGGGTTTAGATTCGTCTGTGGTACTGCGACTGTGCTGTTGAGTAGCTCCTAGATAATTTTGTTGAATCAGTTCCTCGCGGATTTCCTCTAGCGTTTGTAAATCTTCTGGGTTGTTATAGCCTTCTAGTTGATGCAAACTTGCTTCTACTTGCTCTAAATACTCGATTTCGGAGCGGACTTCTTGGAGTAAAGGTTCTACCGCACCTCTGGCTCGTTTGAGTTTTTGATGCTGTTTGTAGAGAGCTTGTGCGTTCTGCACGCCGTTTTTTTCTGGATTGAGAGAAATACTGACGGGTTCGCCCGTTTCAAAATCCTCAAGGCTAATCGATGTCATCCCAGGTTGCCACCGATGCAGATTCGCCATCAGTAAATCGGCCTGTAGGCGATAGGTATCTGCTGCATCGGATTGCTGCAAGCGTTGTTGGAAACTCTCTGCCTTGAGGCGTAGTTTCTGTAGCGAGTTGCTGACTTTTTGGCGCAATTGATGGCGTAATTGTTGGAAAGTTTCCTGTTCCAGTCGAGCCGTGTAATAACGGTTGAGTAGGGTTTGAACGCTTTCGACAGGTTTAGTCATTCCCCATCCGAGCACCGTATAGCCATCCTCCGTCCAACCGGGTTTAAAATTGCCCGCTTCTAGGATTTGCAACCATTCTTGCCAAAAGTGAAACAGTCGTTGCCAGTCAGAGTCTGCCAACGTTTGCGTGGATCGTTCGGGTTCTAAATTGGCGGCTCGAACCATCGAACGGGCAACAGTAGGACTCAAGCCGCGATAGCTTTTGAGTAATTGCCGCTCAATTGCCCCAGGAATGAGGCTGACTCGTTCTTGCCAGCGCACCCGCGATTCGCTCAAACTCGGTAAATTTCCTGCAAGGGCGGGCGGAAGTTCGTAAGGTTGTCCGGTTTGAACGGTACGAACGCTAGATTGGCTAGCCGTCACTTGATGGGCAGCGGTAACAATCTCTGTGTTAGCATCCGTTAAGATAACATTGCTATATTTCCCCATGATTTCAACGTAGAGATGCCACTGAGGAAGATCGCCGGGACGCTTGGCAAATTGCAAATCGACTACCCTCTCCCAAGGCGCGATCGCGTCTATGGCAGTTAGGGCGTAGCCGTTCAATTGATGGCGCAATTGGTCGCTAAAGGTAAACGTATCGGGAATGCGAGGGGGGGCATCTCCAATGCATATTCTCGCCGCTTGCGGGTGCCAGCAAAGCGTTAACCAGCCTCGCTGCTTGAGGGTACGCAAGGCAAGAACAACGGTGTAGCGATCGCGCTGATAAACCTGTTCGACGCGGGCAGGTAGCCAACGGGTTCTCAGTTCGGCACAAGCAGCCGTTAAAGTAGTAAAGTCAACTGATTGCATAGGGCTTCCTCACAATGAGAGAGGATGGGTTAACGAAAGTACAAAGAGCGGTTAAAGTTCTTGAACGACTGCCTCGCTGGCTAATTTTGGGATTGGCATTTCCGCTACTCGTTCTCAATGGCTGGGTATTTCTTGTGGTATTTCACTATTTCCAGTCTCTCATTACTATCTTTGTTACTGCCAATCTTTTGGCTTTTATCTTGAATTATCCGGTCAATTTGCTGACCTCGCGCGGCGCCAAGCGCAATCGCGCGATCTTATTTGTCGGGTTGTTGGCTGTATTGCTCATTCTCGTTCTCGGTCTTACTTTAGCACCTGCGGTCGTCGGACAGTTTAACGAGCTGATCGCCCGACTGCCTACCTGGATCGAGTCTAGCAGCCAACAAGTTCAAATATTCGATCGCTGGGCGGCAGGACGCAAGCTGCCGCTGAACTTGACGGGTTTGGCGATTCAACTGACAGAACGCCTCGCAGAGCAATTGCAATCTTTGACGGGTCAAGTTTTTAATGTTATCGCAATTACTATCGGCGGCGTTTTCAATTTCGTCTTTATTCTCGTAATGACTTTTTACTTGCTCCTACAGGGCGATCGACTTTGGGATGGAATTTTTCTGTGGTTTCCTCAGCCCTACGGTTCCCTGCTGCGACAATTGTTGCGACAGAATTTCCACAACTATTTTATCGGACAAGCTTCTCTAGCCGCCATCATGGGAACGTCTATGACCATTGCTTTCGTGCTGCTGCAAGTTCCCTTTGCGCTGTTGTTTGGTTTGGGCGTAGGCTTTATGGCGCTTTTCCCTTTCGGCACTGGAGTAAGTATTAGCGCAATCAGTTTGTTAATGGCATTAAAAAGTGTTTGGTTGGGATTGAAGGTGCTAGGGGTTGCCGTCGTTATTCAACAAATTATCGAAAATGGCATTGCGCCTCGGTTGCTAGGAGGATTCACAGGACTCAATCCGGTTTGGATTTTAATCGCTTTGTTAATAGGCGCTCAGGTTGCGGGAATTTTGGGACTCTTACTTGCCGTACCCCTAGCGGGTTTTTTAAAAGGTGTCGCCAGCCTGATGCGTTCCCATCTTTTGGAGGAGCATTCTCTTGAGAGTTTAAAATGAAGATTTTAAAGTGAAGAATAAATAAACAGTTAAAAAAATCCTGAAACTTAATTGCATGAATCAGACAGTTGCTGGAATGATTTTAGGATTAGCAATGCTAACTGGGGGATTATTGGGTTGCCAGTCTCTCGACAGTCAGAATGGCGCTTCCTCGCTTCCAGCTTCTCAGAGTGTCGCGTTTGCGCTCGTCAATCCCGATTCTCTTGCTAGCTTAGAGCAAGCTATTTACGAGGAAATCAATCGGTATCGTCAAACCCGAAAGCTACCACCTCTCAAGTTGAATTCAGACATTAGTCGGTACGCCAGAATTCATAGCGAACGCATGGCGGCAGGAATCGTTTCTTTCAGTCACGATGGCTTTGAGAAACGGGTACAATCTATCGGTCAAATCATTCCTTACGAACAAGCGGCAGAAAATCTATCGGTTAATGTGGGATATATAGATCCGGTGAAGGTTGCCGTGCAGGGGTGGATTGCCAGTTCCGGTCATCGTAAAAATCTGGAGGGAGAGTTCGATCTCACTGGAATTGGGGTAGCTAGAAATGCAAGTGGAGAATATTATTTCACGCAAATTTTTCTTAAACAACGTTATCCGAGAGAGACGAATACAGTCGAGGCAGGCAGATGGAAATCTCCCGTACCGACTAAGAATTCTCCCTTAGACTCTTCTTTGCTGATTACCATAGAACAAGAAGTTTATCGACAGGTCAATCAGTACCGCCTGTCTCGCAATCTAGCTCCTTTGAGGTTGGATGCCCGACTCAGCTATGAGGCGAGACTTTACAGTCAAAAAATGGCACGAGGAGAAGCGCCTTTCAGCCATGATGGAAGAGAAGAACGATTCAAAAAAGTCGGACGGATCGTTCCCTATCGCAAGGCAGCAGAAAATCTCGCTGTCAACAAAGTGTTTGCCGATCCGGGATCGGTTGCTGTAGAAGGATGGATTAGGAGTTCCGGTCATCGCCAAAATATGGAGGGAAAATTCAATGTTACGGGGATTGGCGTTGCCAAAAATCACCAAGGTGAATACTATCTTACCCAGTTTTTTATTCTTAAACGGTAGAACATTTTTATGATGAGTTTAGAAAATTTTCAAGTTTGCGATCGCGATCTTCCTCAAGACACTCTATCGAAGTATCTATCGGTTGAAGCGATCGCGGTCGATACCGAAACGATGGGATTGATTCCCGGACGCGATCGCCTGTGCTTAGTACAATTATGCGATCCGAGTGGATTTGTCACGGCAATTCGCATCGCCAAAGGACAAACGGAAGCGCCTAATTTAAAACAATTAATGGAAGCAACTAATATCACTAAAATTTTTCACTTTGCTCGTTTCGATCTCGCTCAACTTCGTTACAATTTTGGAATAGAAACTCAACCAATTTTTTGTACTAAAATTGCTAGTAAATTAGCTCGAACTTATACATCCAATCATGGATTAAAAAACTTAGTTCAAGACTTAGAAGGAGTAGAATTGGACAAAAGCTCTCAAAGTTCTGATTGGGGCAACGCAGCTAATTTAACTGAAGCGCAATTGAGCTATGCAGCAAATGATGTACGCTATTTACATGGGTTGAGAGATAAGCTGACGACAATGCTCAAACGAGAAGACCGTTGGGAATTAGCACAGCAGTGTTTTGCTTGCCTTCCTACCTTTGTTGCCTTGGATTTATTACAATATCAGGCTATTTTCGATCATTAATAAAAAGTCATAAAATTTTTGCTTAATTGTCAGTTTTTTGTCAATTTTATGTATCGATTTATTGAGTATTTATTTAATGACAAAAACACTGTTAAATAATCGCTATCAAATCTTACAAATTCTGGGCAAAGGTGGCTTTGGCGAAACCTTTCTGGCGATCGATACCCATATGCCTTCAGCCAGAAAATGCGTCATAAAGCAGCTCAAACCTGCCATTCAAGTCCCTACAATCCCGCAGTGGTTACAAGAACGATTTAAGCGAGAGGCGGCGGTTTTAGAAGAATTGGGAGAAAATCATCTTCAGATTCCCCGACTGTATGCCTATTTCTCTGAAGGCGGCGACTTCTATCTAGTTCAGGAATGGATAGAAGGCATGACGCTCACCCAAAAACATCAACAAAAAGGTAATTTTTCGGCAGAAGAAGTTAGAGAAATTCTGCTCGATCTCTTGCCCGTTCTGGATTATATCCACAGCCGCCGCATTATTCACCGAGATATCAAACCCGACAATATTATTCTGCGTGCTTGTGATGGCAAACCCGTTTTAATTGACTTCGGAGTCATGAAAGAAGCCGTGGCAACGGTAATTAACACCGATGGAACGACAACTTATTCCGTTGCCCTCGGAACCCCTGGTTATATGTCCTCCGAACAGGCGGCAGGTCGTCCCCTTTATTCTAGCGATCTCTACAGCTTAGGGTTAACAGCCGTCTTTTTACTGACGGGGAAAACCCCACAATACTTATCTACAGACGAGCGCACCGGAGAGCTGATCTGGCGACAAGATTTACCCGATCTCGATTCTAATCTAGCCGCAGCGATCGATCGCGCTATTCGCTTTCATCCGCGCGATCGCTTTTCCTCGGCCAAAGAAATGCTTGCCGCCTTGAAAGGCAGTGTAAAAATGCCCAAAGCAGTTCCTGTTGACGCTTCCGAGCAGGCAAGGCAAGTCCAAACCCATCTCCAGGAAAAAACAAACCTGATGGGGGCGACTCCTTCAGCGCCAACGGAATCAGAAAACGCTTGGATGCAGTGGGTATTTGGACTGTTGCTGTTTTCGGGAGTAATAGCGGGAGCTTTTGCGGTTGGCTATTATGCCTTTTCCCTAAGAGAGTCTTCCAATCCTTCGCCTTCCAATCCTTCGCCTTCTGCCCCATTCGACTCAACTCCCCAAACTTTTCCTCCCATTCTCTCGCCAGACTCGAAAGGAACGCAGTCTCCTACGCCGCAACCAGAGGCTACCGCTTCTCCAATCCCAGAAGTTACCCCCAACCCGGAACCGGAAGCGACAGTCAGTCCAGTACCGGAAGCCTCGCCAACCCAGGAGCCGGAAGCCACCGCTAGCCCCTCTCCCGAAGCCTCGCCAACTCAGGAGCCGGAAGCCACCACTAGCCCCTCTCCCGAAGCCTCGCCAATCCAGGAGCCGGAAGCCACCACTAGCCCCTCTCCCGAAGCCTCGCCAACTCAGGAGCCGGAAGCCACCACTAGCCCCTCTCCCGAAGCTAGTCCATCCTCTCCGGAAACGACGAATCAATCCAGTTCGCCCTCAACAGAAGCGACACCCGAACCTTCTGCCACAATTGTCCCCGAACAAACGCCCCCTCAAGAAAGCAAAAACAGTTCTTCAAATGCCGTTCCTATTTTTAACATCGGAACGCCGGAAAGTCGAATCAGAGAAATGCTCGGACAACCTATCTCAACGAGTAAGGGAATCCGAGATAACAATCATATTGTTTTATACAAAAACGTTGTGTCCGATCGCGTAGAACTGGATTATTCAGTCGATTCCAAAACCGAGCAACTAAAACGAACTGAAGTCTCCTTTGCTCAGACAGTTGACCTGTTAACGATGAAAGAAGCTTTGAATAGCTTATTAGGCGGTAAGGCTCCAGAATCTGCCAAACAAGCGTTAGAGCAAATTTATTATCGCCAAAGCGATCGCTATTCATTTACTGTTGGGAATCTAACAGGAACGATAGAGCGAAATCAAAGCGATCGCATTTATATGAAAGTTTGGGAAACCGATTTTCATTCTTAAGCCAAAATTCGGATTTTTCCCGTAGGATAAAGATTAATTCTTTCGCTTGGACAATCAGAAGCCGTGGCAGAATCGGAAACCCTTTCTAACCTCTTACGCACTCCCCTGTTCGACCTCGAAGTAGAACAGAAAGCCAGACTGACGGCTTTTTCTGGATGGGAGATGCCAGTGCAGTTTAGCGGACTCAAGCAAGAACACGAGGCAGTGCGGACTGCTGTGGGCATGTTCGATATTTCTCACATGGGCAAATTTGTTTTAAAGGGAAAAGAATTGCTCAAAAGTCTTCAATCCTTGGTGCCCTCTGACTTGGAAGGCTTGCAACCCGGTCAAGCACAATACAGCGTCCTTCTCAACCCTCAAGCTGGCATCATTGACGACATTATCTTCTACTATCAGGGCGAGGATGAAACTGGCGAGCAACATGGCGTATTAATTGTTAATGCTGCCACGACTGTTAAAGATAAAACCTGGTTGTTGGAACACCTCAATTCAACTGCCGTTCGACTAGAAGATCTTTCCCGCAATAAGGTTTTAATTGCCATTCAGGGACCGCAAGCCCTAGTCTCGTTTCAGCCTTTTGTGCAAGAAGATTTGAGTTCTCTTAAAGCTTTCGGACATCTAGAGGCAACGGTGCTGGACGAACCCGCGTTTATTGCCAGGACGGGTTATACCGGAGAGGACGGGTTTGAAGTTATGCTAGATCCAGCAGTAGGACAAAAATTGTGGCGATCTCTCCGAGAGGCTGGCGTAACTCCCTGCGGTTTGGGCGCGAGAGACACCCTGCGTCTAGAAGCGGCGATGTGCCTCTACGGGCAAGATATCAACGATAAGACGACTCCTTTAGAAGCCGGTTTGGGATGGCTAGTTCATTTGGATAACAAAGGCGATTTTATCGGACGTTCCGTCCTAGAAAAGCAAAAGGCATCGGGGGTAGAACGCCGTTTGGTAGGCTTGCAGATGGAAGGACGACACATTGCCCGCCACGGTTATCCCGTTGTGTCCGGCAGTAAAGTCGTCGGAGAAGTGACTAGCGGGACGCTATCGCCTACTTTAGGGAAAGCGATCGCGCTTGCTTATGTTCCTACCGCTTTAAGTAAAGTCGGACAGTCTCTAGAAGTAAAAATTCGCGGCAAAACCTATCCCGCTACCGTTGTTAAAAAACCCTTCTACCGTTCTCCCAGTCGTCTTTAATCTTACTGACAAAACTTTTCCACGCAACGGACAAACATTTCTACCCCCACTCCTAAGGCAGCTTCATCAAAATCGAAGCGAGGATGGTGATGGGGATAGGCTAATCCTTTCTCTGGATTGGCGGAACCTAAGAAGAAATAACACCCCGGTACTTCTTGCAAAAAGAAGGACATATCCTCTCCACCCATGGTTTGACACTCTGGGACTATTCCTGCTGGGGTTTCTACCACTTCTAACGCCACAGAACGCACTAAGTCAGCGATACGAGCATCGTTGATCGTGGGAGGATACAGCCGCCAGTAATCTAGCTCGTAAGTTGCGCCGTGACCGTGACAGACTCCCGCGATGATTTCATCAATGCGCTTGCCGATATAATCTTCTAAGGCAGGGTTAAAATAGCGGACGGTCCCGCTCATTCTCGCCGTATCGGCAATGACATTCAGTGCTGTGCCTGCATGGAGTTCCCCAACGGTAACGACTGCTGAATCGATGGGATTGACATTGCGGGCGACAATAGTTTGTAAAGCATTGACGATTTGAGCGCTAACTACTATCGAATCGACAGTTTGATGGGGCATGGCACCGTGTCCGCCTTTACCCTGGATGGTGCAGCGAAAACATTCTACGGCTGCCATTAATGCCCCGCTACGAACGCCTATCGTGCCGAGAGGAAGATTATTCCAAAGATGCAGTCCGATAATGGCATCGACATCGGGATTTTTGAGAACTCCTTCCTCGATCATCGGTTTCGCACCGCCTGGACTTTCTTCTGCGGGTTGGAAGATAATTTTGACAGTTCCTTTGAAGTCGTCTCGATGTTGGGAGAGATAGCATGCCGTTCCCAGCGCGATCGCAGTATGTCCGTCGTGTCCGCAGGCATGCATGATGCCGTCGTGTTTTGAACGATAGGAGACATCATTTTCTTCCTGAATCGGTAAGGCATCCATATCTGCCCGAATTGCCAACACCGGGCCCGGATGATTACTCTCAATCGTGGCGACGATCCCCGTTTTAGCGATGCCCGTTCGATGGTCGATTTCCATTTCTGTTAGTTTCTGGGAAAGGAATTCGGTGGTTAATTGCTCTTGAAAACCCAGTTCGGGACGTTGATGAAATCTTCTCCGCCATTCCACCAAACGGGTTTGCAGGGAGCGAATTTCTAAACGAATTTGAGATAGATCGATAAAGTTTGGAGTGGGAAAAGTAAAAACCATATTTTTAAATCGATTGGCAGACAAAAAATAAAAGTATCTTTAATTAAATTGATAAGATTATTCTTAAACAGATTTGCCTAATTAGGCGTTACTTTAAAGCTTTTAATTTAGATTCTAATTATAGCTTGCACTATAACCAGTAAACATTAAAGCCAAGAAATCAATTTCTTGGCTAAGAGCATAAGTCCATTAAAATGGACTAAAAGCCTTATCTAGTCATCATTTAGTTCTATTATAAGCGAGAACTCTCGCGATTGAGCCAGAGAATTCATTCTCTTGTGGGGTGAAACAAGTAATTTGTTTCTACTATCTAAGACAATTTTATTATTAATCTCCCGCTCAAGTTTTTCTTAATTAGTTGGTATTCCTGCAATTATCCGATCTTTTCGATCTATGAATAAATGATAATTTCTAAACAGAAAATGATGGCAGCCAATAAAAAGGTAAAATTTTGTTTCCATTTCCAAAAATAAATGCGATCGCTAGTATTGCCAAAAATATAAACACAATTAAATCATCGAGGTAAGATGAAAAGTAGAGAGACATAAAGGACTATCCCGTACATGGAATGGCAACAGTTGCTTTTGGTGAAGCGAATGCGCTCTATTTCTACTGTGTACTTCCTATGGTTTTGAGGACGAATCGCAGCAAAAAAACTCCAGCTAAAATCCACATTGCTACTGTTGTTTCTTGAAGCTTTCCTTGAAAGGTTTTGACTAGAGGATAAGTAATAAAACCAAAAGCTAATCCTTCAGCAATAGAATAGCTTAAAGACATCATCAAAATTGTCAAAAATGAAGGGATCGATTCAGCCGGATCGTCCCAACGAATAGCTCGCACATTTCCCGTCATGAGAACGCCAACAATTAACAAAGCAGGAACGGTCGCAAAAGCAGGAATGGCTGAAATTAGAGGAATAAAAAAGATAGAAATCGTTAATAAAATTGCGACAATAACTGCGGCAAAACCTGTCCTTCCTCCTTCAGAAACACCGGCTGCTGATTCAACAGACCTCCAGCAAAAGTCAGAGTAAGTTAGGTAAAATAAAACCAAATTACAATTCGAGTTATGACTTACTCTCAAGTAAAAAATTTAAAACCGACAGAGTTTAAACGGCTTTGTGGAGTATATCCAGAGACGTTTAAAGAGATGGTAAAAGTTCTAGAAGCCGAAAAAGTCTTACAAAAAAAAACAGGACGACCAAATAAATTAAGCGCAGAAGACCAAATCTTAATGACTCTTGAATATTGGCGAGAGTATCGCACCTATTTTCATATCGGAACTAGCTGGGGAATAAACGAGACAACGGCTTTACGAATCACCAGAAAAGTAGAAGATATTTTAATGAAATCGGGACTTTTCAATCTGCCTGGGAAAAAAGCTGTTCAACCCCAAAATACAGAAATTGAAATTGTCGTAGTAGATGTAGCAGAACATGAAATAGAAAGACCGAAAAAAACAAAAAGCTTACTACAGTGGTCGGCAAAAGTGTCACACGATAAAATCGCAAGTTTTAGCTGACGCAAAAACGAGACAAATTCTTTGTATTGCTCATGAGAAGGGAAAAAGTCATGATTTTAAGATTTGGAAAAATAGTAAAATAGGAATCGAACAACAGATAGAATGTTTGGCTGATAAAGGATATCAAGGAATTCAGAAACTTCATCCCAACAGTAGAATTCCCAACAAAAAAAGCGCAATCAACAGTTAAGTCTAGAGCAAAAGAAGTTTAATCGTAAGTTAGCAAGTGAAAGGATTGTAATTGAAAATATTCATCGCAGTCTAAAAATATTCAGAATTCTTTCAAGTCGATATCGCAACCGAAGAAGACGGTTTGGGTTGAGATTTAATTTGATTGCTGGCATTTATAATTATGAACTTCTTTCCCACTCCAATTATGCGATCGCGTAACACTTTTGCAGGAGGTCTAACATAAGTAGTTACAGTAGAAGTTCCCAAAAATGCGCCTACAGTAGTTCCAATTGCGTCTGCCATCAATGCTCGATTAGCGCGGGGCAATTCTCCTTTTGCATTAATATAACCTGCTTGGATTCCAACACCAGATAGCGTTCCAATTGTGTCAAAAATATCGACAAATAGAAAAACAAATGTTACTGCTATAAAATCCCAGATTGTAGATAATTTAATTTGTGAGAAACCAATTAGCGCTTGACCGATTAAATCTATAGGAAATTGCGGAATTGCAACAATTCCTGTAGGCAAAGGAGCAATTCTTAGAATCCATCCTAATAGTGCGGTTGCTAAAATGCCCCAGATTAAGGCACCTTTAACGCGACGGGCAACAAACGCAGCAGTAATCAAAATTCCTACCAATGCCATCAGAGTTGGGGGGTTATTGAAGTTGCCTAATGTCGTGGTGGTTGCTTCGCTAGAAACGATAATTCCCGAACCCGTAAAGGCAATATAAGCAATAAAAAAACCGATTCCTGCTGCCGTTGCTTGTTTAAGACAACTGGGAATCGCTAAGATGAGCTGGCGGCGAATATCTGTAAGCGTTAGCGCGATAAAAATTACCCCTTCAATAAAGACTGACGTAAGTGCGACTCGCCAATCAATTCCCAATCCTTTGACGACGGAAAAAGCAAAAAAGACATTTAATCCCATTCCCGGCGCAAGAACAAAAGGATAGTTGGCCATTAACCCCATCATTAAAGTTGCGATCGCGCTCGAAATTGCCGTAGCGATAACGAGTTCGCTAAAAAGATCTTGGGGTTGTTTGAGAAAGATGGCATTGGACAGAATCGTCGGATTAACCGCCAAAATATACGCCATCGTCAAAAAGGTGGTAATTCCTGCCAAGATTTCAGTGCGAAAATTGGTTTGATATTCTTGAAAGCGAAAGAAAAGAGCGATCGCGCTTAATAAACCGTCATACATTTCAGTGCGTTTCTTGAGACTATTACGGTCACATGATACTGAATCCCAATTAGAAAGACAGCGATCGCGCCAATAAAATCCAAAACCCGCTAGCAGCAGAGACAATTGGTTAGGGGAATCGGGAGAAAGACTTAGAATGATAGAAAAATCTCTACAAAGCGCGATCGACCATGCTACTAAGAAAAATCTTTAACGATACAGATAGTAAATGGAAACCGATTATTCAAGAATTTGAAGCTGTCCTCGGTAAAGATGGAGTAGTGCGGCGCAAAGATGAATTGCTGACCTACGAATGCGACGGATTGACGGCATACCGCCAACGCCCCGCAGTTGTCGTCCTGCCACGCACCACCGAACAAGTCGCCGCCGCCGTCAAAATCTGCGATCGCTACAATCTCCCTTGGGTTGCCAGAGGCGCGGGAACGGGTTTATCTGGGGGGGCTTTACCCGTCGAAGATTGCGTTCTCATCGTCACCGCCCGCATGAAACAAATCCTAGACGTTGACCTAGAAAATCAGCGCGTCGTCGTGCAACCGGGAGTTATTAACAACTGGGTCACTCAAGCTGTTAGCGGGGCTGGATTCTATTACGCCCCCGATCCGTCCAGTCAGATTATTTGTTCCATTGGCGGCAACGTCGCAGAAAATTCTGGCGGCGTTCACTGTCTCAAATATGGCGTTACTACCAATCACGTCATGGGATTAAAATTAGTTATTCCCGACGGTTCGATTATCGATGTTGGCGGTTTCGTCTCGGAAATGCCGGGATACGATCTAACGGGATTATTTGTCGGATCTGAGGGCACCTTGGGCATTGCTACAGAAATTACCCTGCGAATTCTCAAAACTCCCGAATCGATCTGCGTTCTTTTGGCAGACTTTACTAGTATTGAAGCGGCGGGAAGTTCGGTGGCGGATATCATCAGCGCGGGGATTATTCCCGCTGGAATGGAAATTATGGACAACCTCAGCATTAATGCCGTAGAAGACGTCGCCAAAACCAATTGTTACCCCAGAGATGCAGAGGCAATTCTGTTAATAGAATTAGATGGATTAGAGGTAGAAGTTGCCGCCAATAAGAAGCGCGTTGCCGAAATTTGTCAAAAGAATGGGGCAAGAAATATTACTTCGGCAAATGACCCAGAAACGCGCCTAAAATTGTGGAAAGGTCGCAAAGCCGCTTTTGCTGCGGCAGGGCATATCAGTCCCAATTATTTCGTGCAAGATGGGGTAATTCCTCGCACTCAGTTAGCCAGGGTACTTAAAGAAATCAATGCGTTAGGGGAACGATATGGCTATCGCATCGCCAATGTTTTCCACGCAGGAGATGGCAACCTTCACCCCTTAGTTCTATACGATAATTCCGTGCCCGGTGCCTGGGAACAAGTCGAAAAATTAGGCGGGGAAATTCTCAGACTCTGCGTTGAAGCGGGAGGCAGTCTTTCTGGAGAACACGGCATCGGTTCGGATAAGAACTGTTATATGCCCTATATGTTTAATCAAGTCGATTTAGAAACCATGCAATACGTGCGAGATTGTTTTAATCCTAAAGGATTAGCAAATCCTGGCAAGGTGTTTCCGACTCCTCGCACCTGTGGCGAAGCGGCTAATGCTCAAAAGATGGCGCAGTTTAAGGAAGCGGAGTTGTTTTGAAGACAAGTTAGAGGATTGGGGAGACGGAGGTGTAGGGAGTGTGGGAGGTGTGGGGAGAAGGGAAACAAGACTAACCACTAACTTCTATCCGCTGTACGGGCGGGTTTTTGACAATAACTTTAGGGAAATCTCCAGGTTTTTAGATAAACCCGTCCCTAGGGCTACTCCCTAATCCCCAATGACCAAAATCCTTTCATTTAAAATCAAATAGCTGATTTGTTCGGCCAACAAATTAAATTTTCTCCTTCGAGCGAAATAAGTCCTTGCCGACGCAACCTACCCATCAAACGCGTGACAGTAACGCGAGTTGCCCCGATCGCGCTGCCGATTTGGGCGTGGGTTAATGGATAGGGCAGACAATAACCGCGATCGCTCGGTTCTCCATATTCTTCGATCGATAGTTTGAGAAAGCCTACCAATCTGTCAATGGTACGCCTTTGTCCTAACAGGCACAACCAAAGTTGTTTGCGTTGGTGCTGGTAGCGGAAAATTTCTAAAACCTCTCGGCGCAGGTGAGTCCAATTGTCTAGTTCTTGCCAATACATCCAGATGACTGCGGTTTCCTCTACATGGGCGTAGGCTTGCAGGCTAAAAGGCGACTGTACTACAATTTCAAACGGTTGACCCGCCCCGACAAACCCTAAAAAGGCTTTCTCGATGGTTTCTGAAGGCGGAGGATTTTCAGTCTGGCTTGCTTGCATCGATCCGACGATGCGGACGGCACCTTGCCGTACTAAATACAACAAACCCGGACGAGTCGGAATTCTTTCGTCTTTGCTAAAAATTCTCTCGCGGTAGTGAGATTGTGCCCAGTCAATAATATCTTGCCAAGTTAAAAATGGTCGAAATTCTTGGGGATCTGGTGAGGGAGTAGACGAAGACATGACTTGTACCAATTCGCAATTCGCAATTCGCAATTATTAATTCGTAATTGGCTATATATAGTTAAGAATTCCCAATCGGACAATTATTTTGATTAGAATTTTTATTCATTTTTATCAAGGTCAATTATTAGATAATTCCTTTGGAAACATCAGAGATCGAGTACTTTAGAGGCTGTATGAGGTTAAATGTATCAGAAATTCATTTTTCTTGTCAGAAGTTTTCACTCGCAGTTCCTTTTGGTTTTTTATCGATAGGCAGATTACTTCGGCAAAAACTTTTTGCCCTAGCACTTTTAGAGCAAAAAAAACAAACAGAAATCATCTCGGACGATTTTTTTCCAGAGAAATTTACTTTGTATTATCTAAAATCTCAAATTGGCTATCGTAGCGCGATCGCGCTGCAATTGGCAAAAGGACAAACTCGCTCGTCTCAAGAAATTGCAGAACAATTAGTCAAGCATTTGACTATACCCGAAGAAAGCGATCGCGTCTCGTTAGATTTTATAATTCGAGTTTGGGAACCCGGTTGGATCGATTTTTACATCAGCGATCGCGCTTTAGCTTTGTGGTTGCAACAACTGCCGCAAATTTTCTATCCGACGCTTGTAAGATCGGTAAAAGAAGCGATCGTTCCTTATCTATTTTCTAGCCAATACGCTTATGCTCGCTGTTGTTCCCGATTGCGTTTAGGACATCGGGAGGGATTAATTGAACTGCACGAACTAGATTTCAGTCAACCCATTTGGCAATGGAAACATCCCCATCCCATTCCTTTTCTCGCCTCCGGCAAGTTTCAGTTAGTTCGTCCGACAGAACAAAATTTGATTCGTCAAATCCTCGTAGTTACAGACGCGCTGGATGGCAATGCAACAGAAAACTGGATCGAACTAGCGACTAATTTGAGCGAAGCCATTTTGGAGTTTGAGCGTCGCTGTCGAATCTGGGGAGAAGTAAAGCAAGAAACGCCACAATTATCCCAAGCGAGATTGGGATTAATCGCGATCGCTCAATTTTTGTTGCAGCAGCTTTTACAAGAAAAAATAGGTGTTTGGGCACCCGCAGAACTGTAACCTCTTATCGCGATCGCGTTATCTATAGGAAGATATACTAAACCAAAGTCGATGAAAAGGATTTTTCGATCGTGTCGGATGTAAAAGCTCAGTTAACCGAACAACTCGCCGAGATCGAATGGAGCGATCTGATTCCTCACGCTCAACGCGATGCCGTCATCGTAGTTAACGAAGAACTTTCCATCGTTAATGTTGGCGTAGCGATAGCCAATGATAATGTCGCGTTAGTTCAGCAGTGGATCGGTCAAAAGCTAATTCACAAACCCTCATTTGACGAACTCAGCGACTGGAACAGTCAACCCGGTAAAAAATTTAGCACTTTAATCGTGCAGCCTTTTGTTTTAGTGTGTGCGGCATAGCCCTTGTTTCCAAGAGTGCGATCGCTCAAACAAATTGTTTCCAAGGGGTTAGAGCAAACCCCATTGCTTTGGTCTCCCATTAAAACTGCTTATGCCTGGGTTCGGGAGGTGGCTTAGGTTATTTTTCTGTTTCTGTTTCTAAGCGAATCGCGTTTCCTTGGGCATCTGTCCGATAAATCCAACTGCGATCGCCGTGGGACAAGACAACTCGCCAACCTTCTACCAGTGCTTGCGTACAAATTTCATCGGGTTTAGCCAATCCCAGACAACCATCCGACCAAATTTGTTGACGGGTTTCCACGACTTTGAACTTGTTAGGTGCGATGCGAGTTCGATTCGATAACTCTTGGCGCACTGCATCGATAACTTGGGAAGGAACGCTTTCTCTGGGTTGTTCGCTCATGAATGCTTGTTGGATCGTCCCGGAGCGATTGCCTAAAGAATCTGCCAGAATAATTTGAGTGTTTCCCAAACAAAAGATATTTGCTAGCAATAGAATCCCAAACCAAAAGCGAAAGCGTATTTTTAGGGAACGGGGCGCGTGCATCGAATGGTCTCTCTACTTCAGGTTCAAAAATTTATCTAATGCTGCTACCATTTGCGGAGGCCAGCGGCGTGTAGTTTTAACCCAATTGAGATCTTGATAGCGATTGTCCATGCCAACCGCTGCTACCCAGTTACTTTCTGCTTCTCCCTGCTGTCCCTTCTCCCAAAGGACTGCCGTAAGAGCAGCTCGCATGTCTGGAAACATCGGATATTTGCGGACTAAATTGCGGATTTCGCGGAGAGCTTCGTCTTTTTTGCCGACTTGATAGATAGCTAGAGCTGCATTAGCGCGAGCAAAGGCAAAGTTAGCAGCTAAGTTGGCCGCCTTCTGATAATCTATCAAAGCTTCTTCCCATCGTCCCAATCCGCCTTTGGCATTGCCTCGGTTATTATACGCCATGGCATCGTTGGGATCGATCTCTAGGACTTTATTATAATCGGCGATCGCGGCTTCGTATTGTCCTTTTCCTTCTAAAGCTGCACCGCGATTGAGATAGGGATCGGGTGCATTGGGTGCGAGTTCGAGCGCTTTATTAAAATCGGCGATCGCTTCGTCTAATTTATTCTGACTGACTCGGGTATTTCCTCGGTTGCTCCAAACTGCGGGATTTGTTGGAAAGTCTCTAATCAGTTGCGTCCAATATGCCTCAGCTTGGGCAAAATTCCCTTTTTCCGTAGCTTCAAAAGCTTTCTTGGCTATTTCTTCGCCCTTCTGTAACTGTTGCTCAGTATAGCTAGGGAGTTGAACTTCTTGCGCCAAGACAGGCATCGTCCAACTGCAAACAAACAGCACGAATAATAAACTCAGAATCCAGCGAATCATTGCTCTAAAAACTTTTAGGCTTTATATTAACACATTTATTTGGCTCACCTCAGACCTTGCCAAAATGGCAACTTTCGTCTTCTTTTTCTATCTAAGCTGGAGATAAATCTTATGAGCTAAAAGTAGCGATCGATATTAAATTAGTTGCTATGTCAATCTAGTAAAGGAATGCGATCGCTACTAACCCAAGTTACTGCTAACAATTGTAGGGATAGAAGGTAATTTCATTCAGTTTAGCTTTAAGAAATTGACCTTCATGCAAAACGCGATCGCCGACATTTTCTTATTTTAGCAATATAAGCCATCTGCCGATCGGTAGAGTTTCTCAATTGTTATGCTCATTTTCGAGCGAATAGTAGTTGCATTGTTACATTTGCTCCAAATACTGCTTGTAACCTAGCTGCTCTAATTTAGCTTGCTTTTCTAACACTGACTGAGCTAAATTTTGACGGTACTGCCGAACTTTTTCGAGTAATTCTGGGTTGTGAGAAGCGAGAATTTGCACTGCTAATAAACCTGAATTTTTAGCATTACCAATGGCAACCGTAGCAACAGGGATTCCGGCTGGCATTTGGACGATGGAATAGAGAGAATCCAAGCCTTGTAGGTGTCGGCTAGAGACGGGTACGCCAATGACGGGTAAAGGGGTAAGAGATGCTACCATTCCTGGTAGATGAGCGGCACCGCCCGCACCGGCAATGATAACTTTGATGCCTCGTTGGTGGGCAGTTTGAGCATAGTTAACCATTCTTTCTGGGGTACGATGGGCAGAAACGATCGCGACTTCGCAAGCGATACCAAATTCTTCGCAAACTGCGATTGCGTCTCGCATAGTAGGCAGATCGGAATCGCTGCCCATGATAATGCCGACTAATGGGGGATTACTCATAAAGGAAGGTCAATATGGCTATTCAAGCAATCGAACATCTGACAGACGAGCAAATTGACGACTTACACCGCCTATATCAAGACGAATGGTGGAGTCGAAGTAGAAAAAGAGCCGACATCGAGGGCATGTTACCACATTCGGATCTTATTGTGGCATTTTGCGACTCTGACAGCAAACGACGGGTAGCTTTTTCTCGTATCCTTACCGATTCTGTTTACAGAGCGGTAGTTTTTGACGTTATTGTCGAGCTTACTTACCGAGGCAATGGTTTGGAACATATTTTGATGGATGCGATCGCGAAATTTATTAACATTTAATTTTGCTAGTTAAGAAAAGGCAACAAGCAGATGATAGACAAAAGTTATAAAAACGTTCTATGAAACGTTTCTAAAAAAAAACTGCAATTTAGATTTGGCAATAATTATAGCTGCGTCGCTTGGTAAAATAATGAGTCAATTTTCTATTCAAATCATTAACGTATCGATGCCATCTACTGCGCGTTTAGATATTATCAACGCCCGTTTGCCAGGGTATCAAGGTTTATACCAAATTCATATTAATAATCGAGGAGTAATTGAAGCGATAATCGCTTTAGATGAGCCTATCCTACCAAGCCATGATAAAAAAGTTTTAGATGTTCGCGGAGACTGGATTTCTCTAGGTGGAGTCGATTTACAAATTAATGGCGGATTGGGTTTGGCTTTTCCCGATCTAGAAGAAACAAATCTTCCCCAGCTTCAAGAAATTTGCGATTATTTATGGCAACAAGGAGTCGATGCATTTTTACCAACTATCGTAACAACATCGGTGGAAAAGATACAGCGATCGCTTTCAGTTATCGACGATTTTATTAAACTACAAAAAACTGAGCCAAAACCCACTGCTAAGGTGCTTGGCGTTCATTTGGAAGGTCCTTTTCTCAATTATGAAAAGCGGGGCGCTCATCCAGCCGAATATTTATTGCGTCCAACCCAAGAAACCGTTGAATGGGTTTTAGGAAACTTTGCCCGCGTCGTAAAAATTATTACCCTAGCACCAGAATTAGATCCGGCTGAAGAAGTCATTCCCTATTTACGTTCTCTGGGAATTATTGTTAGTTTGGGTCACTCGACCGCATCGGCAGCAGAAGCTAAAAAGACATTTGAGCTAGGGGCTTCTATGGTGACTCATGCTTTTAATGCCATGCCGCCTTTACACCATCGAAAACCGGGATTATTAGCAGAGGCAATTGTCAACAAAAACGTTTATTGCGGCTTAATCGCTGATGGCGAGCATGTCTGTCCGACGATGATAGATCTCTTATTGCGGGCGAGTCGCTACGAAAAGGGAATTTTCTTGGTTAGTGATGCACTAGCCCCAATCGGTTTGCCAGATGGAATTTATCCTTGGGACGAACGTCAAATAGAAGTCAAAGATGGAACGGCTAGACTCGCAGATGGAACGCTAGCAGGAACGACTTTACCGTTGCTAGTTGGGGTAGAAAATCTGGTCAAGTGGGGAATTTGTGGAGTGGGTTCGGCGATCGCGATGGCTACCGAATCTCCCAGAAAAGCGATCGGGATGCCAGGAATTTCTGTAGGACAATCGGCTAATTTACTGCGCTGGCATTGGGATAAAATTAACGCGCAATTAACCTGTAAGCGATTAAAATTCAGAATTTATAACCCACAACTCAAAACCGTTCAGATACGTTGAAGCAAGCTCATCCCATGGGTATCGGTTCCACAAGTCGTATATAAATTGTAAATCTCGCTCAAGTACTTAACCTTCTCGGTTTCTTTGAGGCTAGCTCTCCAGGGCTTGGGATTATTATAAGCATAGTAAGCTTCTACGCCATCGACTCCTATTTCAGCCGCAGCTGGAATGAGTTCGTGGGCGGGACGGTGATAGCGGGCGGGGTGCGCTAGAATGGTCAATCCTCCGGCTTCGTGAATGGCAGCAATAACGCGATCGGCATGGGCATCGCTTCCCAAAGGGCGATCGCCTTGAAGATAAGGCTGCATGACCGAGCGATCGGGATCGAATCCATAGCCGAGGATATGGACTTCTGTTCCCAGCAACTGAGAAGTCACTTCTATCCCCGTCCAGAGATGGGGCAGGTGAGATTTCGGTTGTTGGGAGCGGATTCGCTCCAGCCAGCTTTGAGCCACTCGATAGCCGCCAACCGAGTGATGGTCGGTAATTGCCATGCCTTTCAGCCCAATGGTGAAAGCTTGTTCCATCAGTGTTTCTGGAGTCAGTTGTCCGTCAGAACAGATGGTGTGCATGTGGAAGTTGTAGTGATAGGGGCAACTCTCCAGATGAATTGTATCCCAAACTTCTGCTAGAGCTTGAGTGTTTTGAGCATCTAGCTCGTTGATAGGAGAAACCACTAAATCCAAAGTCATAGGTTTTAGGAACGAGTCCGAGTTAGAGGTTTAATCTTACAAAAGATTACAAATTATTAAGATCAAAGATAGCAAAACTTAGAGCAAAGTGACAGCTGGGATTGTGTGGAATATCGATTGGCTTTTCAGATGAGAACTATAAGTCAATGTATCAAATGTAACAAATCAAGCTAACAGGTAATTATACTTACCGTTAATCGCGAATTTGACTTAACCAAAAAGATCGAAAATCCGGGCTAAATTCTGGGAATTTGAGCCGTTTCTAAGACTTTTTTAAAGTTTTTGATGCGATTGAAGTTTTCAAAAACGCGATCGCTTCCTTGTTCAAATAATTTTTTGGCTTCATTTGCTCCAGCAATACCAATAAAAGGAATACCGAGCTTTCCTGCTGTTTTTACATCCCAAATTCCATCCCCAACAAAAACAATTTTCTTAAAATCTTTAATTCCATATAAATACTTGGCTTTTTCAACAGATTCCTTGATGATATCTTCACGGGAAAATTTATCATCGTTTGAAACAAAAGGAATCCCCGAAATTCCAACCTCAGCTTTCTTGAGTTTGAGCAATGCGGGATCGCGCCAACATCCAGTGGCAATGGCAATATTCCAGTTGGGATCTGTTTTTAATTCTTGAATTATCTTGGAAGCGCCAGGAATTTCAAAAAATAAACCGGAATGGCGATCGCAAGCTTCTTTAAGCAAATGAAAAAAACGGATTTTTATTCTTGATAATTCTTTATCTGACGGAAAACATCCCAGTCGCTCTTGCAAAATTTGAGAGGCAATTCCAGAGTCCGTTACATGAGTATATTCTGACCAGTTAGGATTAATCCTAACTATGCCAAATTCTTCTGCAAAAGCACGGATAAAACAATCTTCTTCTATTTTGTTTATATTAATCAGTGTGCCGTCAACATCAAAAACAACCAACTTCATGATTAAATAGGGAATCTAACTCGTAGAAGAATTTTAGCTCTATCCCCTATCCCAGTTATCTATTCTTTTAATTCAGTAACATTACAAAAAATTTCTTTGAGGCAAAATTACTTAATATACTGGCGATCGCATTTCGTTCTTCTACAGTAATCTTACTTAATCGAGTATAGTTACCTAGCCACCCTTGCGAACACTCCATCCAATATTTTATGGAACTCAATTCTTGAACTTGAAGCAACTCTAAATCCAGAAATCGTAATAGTAGAAGGTATTTTATGAAATTTGAAATAAGGGTTCAAAAAATAAATAACGATAGCTGGCAAGCAAAGATCAAAGGTTATGATATCTAGGGATATTTTTCTTTCTTTTTTATGTATTGTTTTAGTCGCATCGCTAGCTGCTTTAATATTTAAATTTACGAATAAAGAAGTTGTTTTTGCCGCTATTCTAACAACATTAACAGCGATTTCTATTACCTTGATTCAAAACAAACACAAACCCAAAAACAAAACCGATCTTGTTGAAGAAATACAAACAGTTTACAGAGATTTTCCTAGTTGAGTGACAAAACTCAGATCGCCCTCACCCCAACCCCTCTCCCGCTCTGGGAGAGGGGCTTTCAACATGAGACTTTTGCCTGAAGTCCCTTCTCCCACAAGGGGCGAAGGGATTTAGGGATGAGGGGACAAAGATTTGTCAGTCAACCAGGAGATTTTCTGCAAATTCCTTCTAGATATAAATCCGGTGAAATTCAAGAGAATGAACTTAAAAAGTTTATCAATGATCCTAGCTCAAAAGTCTACTCGGAGGCTTCCCAGCCAATAATCTATCGATGGAAAGAGTTACAAAAAGATTTTATTTACATGTTAAATAAACGAAGACTGTCTAAACTTGAAAAGTATAAACTGGTTATTTTTAGGATGACAATAAGAAAAGAGTTTGGTTGCATTGATGATGTTAGAGGTCGTCTTTATCAAGCTCAAGAAATGGAAAGAATTTGGGAAATAGAACCAAAAAGAAATAGTTAAATGTCTTTGAGAGGATGTGTGGAAAGTCCAAGATAAGTATACTTTGTCATTGGTCGCGCAATGAAATGGAGCGAAGAATCCTAATTTTTCGTTGAAGCTGAGATACTTCACTTCGCTGCCCTACGTTCGGCATGACAAAAACTATACTTTTCAAACATCCTCTAAAAGAAGCTTGCAACAATTTTGAGTTCAAAAAAGATAGACTCAATTAAGATATTATTAAAATATGATTGCGCTAATTAAAGATTAACTTAAAGTATTCAAGCTAGCTGATAGGTTACTTGGTTGTTTGATTACTGCTTGTTGAAGATAGCTGGCAAGGCAAGAATAGAATATTGCTTGAACTAAACTATTCTGCCAGTCTTATCTTCTAGCCGCTATTATAGAAGATTGAACTTTAACTCTCCACAGAGATAAATTATTAAACTTTCTAATTGAAAAATTATTATGCCTCTTCCTATTGTTGCAATTATTGGACGACCGAATGTAGGGAAATCGACGCTGGTGAATAGACTGGCGGGCGACCAACAGGCAATCGTACACGACGAACCGGGAATCACGCGCGATCGCACCTATCGTCCTGCCTTCTGGCGAGACAGAGAATTTCAGGTAGTCGATACGGGCGGCATCGTCTTTGACGAAGACACCGAATTTTTGCCCCTGATTCGCGAACAGGCAATGCTGGCACTAGCAGAAGCTTCCGCAGCCATTTTCGTCGTAGACGGACAAAGTGGTCCCACGACAGGCGATCGCGAAATTGCCGACTGGTTGCGCCAACAATCCGTCCCCGTCCTCTTAGCAGTCAATAAATGCGAATCTGTCGAACAGGGACTCGTTCAAGCTGCCGAATTTTGGGAGTTAGGATTGGGCGAACCCTATCCCATTTCTGCCATTCACGGCAACGGTACGGGCGAATTACTCGATGACTTGATTGCCTATCTTCCCCCGACAAGCGAACTGCCGGAAGTCCCAGAAATAAAAGTCGCTATCATCGGTCGTCCAAACGTGGGCAAATCCAGTCTACTCAATGCCCTGACTGGAGAAAAACGCGCGATCGTCAGCCCGATTTCTGGCACCACTCGCGACGCGATCGATACCGTTATAGAGAGGAAGGGCAAAAATTACCGCTTGATTGACACCGCTGGCATTCGCCGCAAAAAAAATGTCGATTACGGTGCAGAATTTTTCGGGATCAATCGCGCTTTTAAAGCCATTCGCCGTTCTGATGTCGTCCTCTTCGTCATCGATGTCCTCGATGGCGTAACCGATCAAGACTTAAAACTCGCCGGACGCATCATCGATGATGGCAAAGCTGCTGTTATTGTTGTCAATAAATGGGATGCAGTCGAAAAAGACTCTTACACCATTTATGATTACCAAAAACTGATTCAAGACCGCCTCTATTTTATGGATTGGGCGGAAAAAATTTTTGTCAGCGCCATGACGGGGCAACGGGTTAACAAAATTCTCGATTTGATAGATACCGCTGCCGAAGAACACGGTCGCCGCGTCAGTACGGCAGTAATTAATGAAGTCCTTCAAGAAGCAATGAGTTGGCACTCTCCTCCTGCCACTCGACAAGGCAAGCAAGGAAGGATTTACTATGGCACTCAAGTCTCCACTAAACCTCCTACCATTGCTTTATTTGTCAACGATCCCGATCGCTTTAACGACAATTACCGCCGCTACATCGAAGGGCAATTTCGACAGCAATTGGGCTTCACTGGAACGCCCATCCGCTTGCTGTGGCGAGGCAAAAAAGCCCGTGAAGTAGAAGGTAGCATCAATCGGGCAACGAGGGTATAGTTAGCACTCACTCTCAAACGACAGGGGCAGAAGTAAAGACCAACCAAACCAGTATCGCCAGAATGAGGACGCAGATTTTAACGATGAGAAAAGTTAGGCTATCAGGATAGAGAAATGAGTTCAGCATTTTGCCCTCCTTTGCCAAGCTTGCCCAAGGAAGAGGGAATAGTCTAATTCTCCTCTATCTCCATCTTGCTTCCAAAAGCAGCAAAGGAAGGATGAAATTTATTAACCTTAATGTATAGAGGTTAATTCAACGGTTATGGTCATAGAGTGGCTCAAATTTCGCGTTTCTCCCCAGTCGAGAGAAAAGTTTATTCAAAAGGACGAGGAAATTTGGACGGCAACGCTAGCTAAGTATCCCGGTTTTTTAGGCAAAGAAGTTTGGATTAATCCAAGCGCACCAGAAGAAATCGTTCTTGTGGCACGCTGGCAAACCCGCGAAGAGTGGAAAGCCATTCCTCAAAAGGATTTAGACGAAACCGAACGGCAATTCGCTCAAGCGATGGGCGAAGATAGATATCAGATGATAGAAACCGGAGAATATCAGGTACGAAAGTTTCCAGCTAGTTGAGCATTCAATCTCATACTATTTTGGATTTTGGATTGAGAAAGACTGATCCCATAAAGGTTTTAAAAATCCATCTGTAGCCAAGATTTTTCAAATTGGTATCATTTTTCCTATGACTACTTGTCCTCGCTGTCATCAGTCCGTCGATGCAAAAGCCGTTCGCTGTCCCCATTGTTTTGCCGTCCTAAAAGCCTACGGTCATCCCGGAATTCCTCTCTATCAAACCACTGGAGAGACTTTTTTATGTGATAGTTGCCGCTATCACGAAGACGATACTTGCATCTTTCCCCAACGTCCCTACGCGAAAACCTGCACCATGTATCGGGATAAATTCGAACCAGTAGAAGCTGAGTTAAAGTCTCCTCTCTATCCGTCGGATGTGTGGGGTCGGTTTAAGACTTGGTGCCGCAGAAATAAAGGTTTATTGTTACTGATTGGGTTGATTGGAATTAGCATCCTGGTTGCAATAAGGTAAACCATCGCATAACCGTTTTCGATCCTAATGCCTGCGAACGTCTAGGGTAGGGGTTTAGCATTGTCAAATTCCTACCCTAGCCTTTTTTAGATAGCTGGCTATTTATAAATTTTTGTAAAGAAATTGAATAATTTACGCGATCGCTCCCAATACACCTATAGCAAGCTCAATAGTTTGAATTTTTGCTAAAGCATTTGGCAGTTAAGAAATTCTAGATTACGATTGAAACATATTATTGCAGTATGGGTATTCAAGCAAGCTATCTATTGCCGATTTTATTTTCCAAAATTAACCGCTAAAATATGAACCATCAGCTGATTGCAATAGCGATTATTTCAATCTTGATTGGAATATCGTGTGGTATTTTAATTGCTATTTTAATCAAAATCATACGAAGAAAACAAGAAGTAGATAGTCTCATCCGTCCCCGCAATATTGTCGGTTTATTTGGCACGGTAGAAGTTCCTTTCGATCGAGATAGTAAAGGAAAAATTAGAGTCAATATCAAAGGCTCGATCGTCGATTTTATTGCCATGACCGATCGACCCATAACCTTAAATAAAGGAGATAAAGTTTTCATTGTAGAAATGAAAGATAGTCGAGTTTGGGTTATTCCGGCTGAGGATTTAAAACTTGGTTACGATGCAGAAAATTAAAACTCACTCAAAAGCTTTACAGAAGAAGGAGTATTACCAGTGAAATTCAACCAGGAATTGAAATCATCCTTTGAAGAAAAAACGATAGTATTGCAACTAGCTCAGCTCGAACAAAATTCGTCAATTAATCAGCCTAGAAATAGTTTTGACGGGTTATTTTTTACTAGCATTCCCATTGCTTTATTAATTTTTGGTGCTATCGGGACTGTTTGGTTTCTTAACTCATTTTTGTGTATTTGCAAGCCCAATGAAGTTGTCATTATCTGCGGTAGAAAAAGACGATCTAAAGATGGGCAAGAAGTTGGGTATCGCGTCCTTTCAGGAGGGCGATCGATTCGGGTTCCAATTATCGAAACCGTCAAGCGAATGGACGTAACGACTATGCCCATTAGAGTTGAAATTCGCAATGCTTATTCTAAAGGAGGAACGCCAATTAATATTCAGGCGATCGCTAACGTAAAAATATCTAGCAATCCCGATGTAGTTGGCAATGCGATCGAACGATTTCTCGATCGCGATCGTTCGGAAATTATTCGCGTCGCCCAGGAAACTCTAGAAGGAAATTTACGCGGAGTTGTCGCCACTTTAACCCCAGAACAAGTCAATGAAGATCGCCTGAAATTTGCTGAAAGAATTACTTCGGGAGTGAGTAGCGATTTAATCAAACTAGGATTAGAAATCGACACCCTAAAAATTCAAAATGTCTCTGACGATGTGGATTATTTAAATTCTCTGAGTCGAGAAAGAATTGCTCAAATTATCCGCGATGCAGAAATTGCCGAATCAAATGCCCTCAGTGAAGCAGAACAAATCGAAGCCGAATGCGAAGAAAAAGCTGAAGTGGCTAAAACTCAGGATCGAATCATCATTCTAGAACAAGAAAACGACCTGAGAAAAGTTAAAGCAAAACTCGAACAACAAGCCAAAACTGAAGAAGAAATTACTACTGCCGCAGCGAAAGAAAAACGTGCCAAAGTCGAACAAAAATTACAAGCAATACGCGCAGAATTAGAACGCCTGCGACTGGAAGCCGATGAAGTTTTACCAGCCCAAGCACAAAAACAGGCACAAGAATTGCGGGCTAGAGGCGAAGCTTCCATCTTTGAAGAAAATGCCAAAGCAGCTGCATTAGTAACGGAAATGCTATCGCAAGTTTGGCAAGAAACTGGTAGAGATGCATCAGAAATTTTCCTAATTCAGCAATTAGAAACTGTCCTAAAAGAAGCCGTTCAAATTCCCAGGCGACTGCATTTAGATAACATCAATGTTGTAGACAATGGCAACGGCAAATCGGTATCAACTCTCGTCAAAGTCTATCCAGAAATTGTCGCTCAGTTCCTAGAAAGCGTCAAACAAACCCTCGGCATCGATGTTGTTGGAACGCTGACTCGTAAAGATGAAAACGGACATCAGTTACCAGTAAATAAATAACCAAAGACAAATGACCAAGGATAAATCACAAAACTATGGATATTCTGGCAATTTTATTAGGAATTTTTGGTCTTGGTACGGGGACAGGATACTTCGTATTTCGGAACCTTTACTACATCTGCCAACCCAGCGAAGTTCTCATTTTTGCGGGTTCCAAAAAAAGAATTTCTAGCAGTAAAGAGGTTGGCTATCGCTTAGTCAAAGGAGGAAGTAGCTTCCGTACTCCCTTACTAGAACAAGCTTTCCGCATGGATTTAACCAATATGATTATTGACCTCAAAGTGGTCAATGCTTACTCAAAAGGAGGAATTCCTCTGACAGTAGAAGGTGTAGCCAACATCAAAATTGCCGGAGAAGAACCGACCATTCACAATGCGATCGAACGCCTTCTCGGAAAAAGTCGCAAGGAAATCGAACAGCTTGCCAAAGAAACCTTAGAGGGCAATTTACGAGGCGTATTAGCCAGCTTAACGCCCGAACAAGCTAATGAAGATCAGATTGCCTTTGCTAAAAGCTTGCTAGAAGAAGCCGAAGATGACTTAGAAAAATTGGGCTTGGTCTTAGATAGCTTGCAAATTCAGAAAATCTCCGATGACGTGCGCTATCTCGATTCCATTGGACGCAAACAACAAGCAGATCTGTTAAGGGATGCGCGAATTGCGGAGGCAAAAGCCAAGGCAGAATCGATTATCAAAGATTCCGCCAACAAGCGGGTTACTGCCTTGCGACGCATTCAACGAGATTTAGAAGTTGCCAAAGCCGATGCCCAAAAACGGGTGCGAGATGCCCAGACGAAGCGAGTCGCCATGGTTGCCGAGGTAGAATCCATCGTCTTGGCAGAAATCGCGCGAGTGCAAGCAGAAGTTGCCGTACAAACCGAACGAATCAAGCAAGTCGAACAGCAACTACAGGCAGATATCGTTGCCCCAGCAGAAGCGGAATGCAAGCGGGCAATTGCTAAAGCCCAGGGAAAGGCAGCAAAAATTGTCGAAGAAGGCAAAGCACAAGCAGAAGGAGCAAAACGCCTAGCCCAATCGTGGCAAGCAGCGGGGACAAGCGCCAAGGAAATCTACCTTTTGCAAAAACTAGAAGTTTTGATGAAGATGATGGCAGCCAGCGTACCCGAAGTCGAAGTACAAAACGTAACGGTTATCGATGGTAACGATGGTAAGAATGTTGCCAAAATTGCCTCGTTTGCCGAACAGTTGCGCCAGGCAACAGGAGTAGACTTGGTGCAGCTGGCAAATCGGTTAGCTGGGGAGAAGCCTTCAAGTCAAGAAATCTTGACGCAACAGCCTCCCAATTTTAAAACATTAAAACCGTAAGGGGGAAAGGGGAAAGTTAAGCTCATCCCCTTTTCTTAGCGCGGGGGATTTCACGTCCTTCGTCATTTGTCAATAGTCATTTGTCCTTTGTGCCAATGACTATTGACAGTAATAAAGACTATAGTGATAGCCATAAACCTTACGTTTAAAATTAAGATTTCGAGCGCAGTTACGGGCTTCTAATGCTTCTTGAGAAGTCGGAAAATTAACCAGCCACAATTGAAAAGGGCGGGCAAGTTGCGGTAGAACTTTATGAAGCGTTTGAGATGCCGTTGGGATATCTTCGTTTGCTTGGTGGGCTAAAAGAAATTGAGGGGAATAGACAATCGAATTTGGCGACAATCGCGCCATCTGCTTCTTCATTCTCTCAAACTCCCAAGCCAATCCCATGATTTCTCCTGTTTGTTCGTGGGTTTTGTGAAGGTTGGCGATGAAGATGGGCGTATCTGGAGAGACGAGTCGATGTGCTTCGAGCATGGTAGTAACGACGAGATCGGGGCGATCGGGTTTCTGAAAACCAAAATCGCCAACAACCGTCAGCCCGCCCAATAAACTCATCAGCAAGACGGCGACAACAGCACCTTTGCCTTGCGCGGGAAAATAGCGAGGAAGCTTAAAAGCAAGCCGCTTCTTCGGAGATTGTTGCCAAATTTGGGCAAGTACGGCTGCCATCAACAAGATAACCGCAGGAAAATAGATAAATTGGTAGCGAGCAGCCAACGATAAATCCGTGCCCAGGGTGTAGGTGACGAGCAAAATTAACGCGATCGCGCCGACGATAAATCCCTCGAAAATCCTCATCTCCAAACGACTTGAATGCCCCTGGATTGGCGCTCGTAAGTAGCGAACGATCGCTGGCATCAACCAGCAGAGAAACAACAAGATAACAACAGCCGACGTTATAGTGACCGGGCGAGGCGTTCCCTCTACAGGAAGCAGAAAAAGCATCGTGATTATCCACAGCAGAAGTCGCCCGATTGGTTCGAGAAAAGCTATCCCTAAATGTTCGCCCCGATAAATCCAATCGACCAGCTTATCTTCAGGGATGGTGCGCCAAGCCGACAGCCAAACAGCGCCTCCTATCGCCGTCCCCGCCACAGCAGCGTAAATCCTCAGCCAATAGGAAGGAAATAACGCCGCCCAACCAGACTTTTTAATCGCTTCCATTTTTAAATCTGCCAGCCAAACTCCTATTAGAACTAGCATCTGAGCCATCAAGGTCAAAGCAAAAAAATAATGGGTAGCAATCCCCAAACTGTTGACTGCCACCCAAACCAAGACAATCCATATCGGTAAAGGAATGCGATCTCGAACGTGTCGCACGGCAACGATAAAGCAGACAAGCGAGGCAATAATCCATAGAATAGAAATGGTATAGTGACGAGATTCTTGCGCTAAATAGATCCCGAAAGGAGAAACAGCCATCAAAGCCGCAGCCAACTGAGCGACTAACAGCGAACGAAACGCCAGCCACCCCAAACCGAACGCGGCAGGAATCGAAACAACCCCGAATAGAGCGCTCGGCGATCGCGCCGCCCACAGAGAAACTAAACTGCCTTCACTAGAAAAAAGCTTCAGCCACAGATGGGTTAGTACGAAGTAGAGAGGCGGATGGGTACTTTCCGCCATCAAGCGATCGATAACATCTCCCGGCTGAGTCGTTCCAGTGACTTGTAGCGGCTGCAACAGTTCTTGTGCAGAAATGACGCGATCGAGGGGAACTGTCCGAAAACTATGACCTAGACTGAAAACAATCGTTGCCCATTCATCAGACCAAGGAGGCTTGAACTCTAGATGATAAAAGCGCAATCCAGTTCCCAGTGCCAGCCACCCTAAAAGCAACCATAGATGCAACCAAGCATTCCTATTTTTCAATCCGGGCGGGGTTAAGCTGGTCATATTCCAAACCTGGGACAGAACTGTCAATTCATTGTAGAGGCTATTGACAGAACAATTATCAATTGGCTTGCTCCTTATCTGATTTAAGCTTTTCCTCCAATCTAAATCGGTCGAGTCTCCTTAGAATGATGGTTAGGGGACAACCCTTGTATACATTAGTGAGAGGAAATGACTGGCTATGTCTTGCCCGGCAAAAGTTTTCCCATAGGCGCTACCGTGTATGCCGATGGGGTGAACTTTTGCATTTTTTCCAAACATGCTACGAGGATCGAGTTATTGCTATTTGACGAACCCAACGACCCAAAACCCGCCCGCGTTATCGCACTCGACTCCAAACGCAATAGAACCTTTCACTACTGGCACGTTTTTGTTCGAGGCATTGGCGCGGGACAGATTTATGCCTATCGAGCTTACGGTCCTTTTGAACCAGAAAACGGACATCGATTTGATGGCAACAAAGTCCTGCTCGATCCCTACGCGCGGGCGATCGCGGGAGAGGAAATTTACGATCGCCAAGCGGCGATTAACAAGGGCGATAATTGCGATCGCGCCTTGCGAGGCGTGGTCTTCGATCCGAGTACCTACGATTGGGAAGGCGATCGTCCCCTGCGCCATCCCTATGCCAACACCGTTATCTACGAAATGCACGTGGGCGGTTTTACCCGCCATCCCAATTCGAGTGTCGCACCAGAAAAACGCGGGACATTTGCGGGATTAATCGAGAAAATTCCCTATCTCAAAGACTTGGGGATTACGGCAGTAGAGCTATTGCCCATCCATTATTTCGACGTTGAAGATGCGCCACCGGGACATGACAACTATTGGGGTTACAGTACCATTGCCTTTTTTGCGCCCCATCGGGGTTACAGTTCTCGTCGCGATCCCCTCGGATCCATCGATGAATTTCGGGATATGGTCAAGGCGCTGCATCGCGCCGGGATCGAAGTTATCCTCGATGTCGTCTTCAACCATACGGCAGAGGGCAATCAAGAGGGACCGACCCTCTCGTTTCGCGGCTTGGACAACTCAATTTACTACATTCTAGAAGAGGACAATCTTGCCGAATATAGCAACTATAGCGGCTGCGGCAATACCTTTAAAGCCAATCACCCCATCGCTGGCGAATTAATCTTAGACTGCTTGCGCTATTGGGTTGCCGAAATGCACGTCGATGGGTTTCGCTTTGACTTGGCATCGGTATTATCGAGAGACACCTCTGGTTCTGCCCCGCGCGATTATCCGAAAACGCGAGAAATTCTCTGGGCGATCGAATCCGATCCGGTTTTAGCAGGCACGAAACTGATCGCGGAAGCTTGGGATGCTGCGGGATTGTATCAAGTCGGGACGTTTATTGGCTTTGCCGATTGGTTCTCCGAGTGGAACGGACCTTTTCGAGACGACGTGCGTCGCTTTGTTAGGAGCGATTCGGGAACGGTTGACAAGTTAGCCCAAAGAATTCTCGCCAGTCCCGATATCTACCCGCGACGGGATATCGATGTCAACCGCAGCATTAACTTTGTCACCTGTCACGATGGCTTTACTCTCAACGATCTCGTTTCTTATAACGAAAAACACAACGAAGCCAATGGGGAAAACAATCGAGATGGTTCTGATTACAACTTTAGTTGGAATTGTGGGCAGGAAGGAGAAACAGACGATCCCCAAATCCAAGCGCTGCGTTTGCGTCAGATAAAAAATCTGCTGACGATCCTATTTATTTCTCAAGGTACGCCCATGTTATTGATGGGAGACGAAGTGCGGCGATCGCAAAAAGGTAACAATAACGCCTACTGCCAAGATAACGAATTGAGTTGGTTTGACTGGAGTGCCGTCGCAAAAGAAACCGATCTATTGCGCTACGTCAAGGGACTCATCAAGTTAGTTCAGTCTTTCAAAATCTTTCAAGAGGAACGCCTTCTAGAAGTGGCGAGCGAAACTCATAAACCCCATCTGGTTTGGCATGGAGTCAAATTGGAACAGCCAGATTGGGGATATGATTCCCATAGCTTGGCGTTTACGCTACGCCACCCAGCAGCAGACGAACGCTTGCACGTAATGCTTAACGCCTATTGGGAACCCTTGACCTTTGAATTGCCCTTGCTGGGATACTGCGATGGCTGGCATCGAATTATCGATACATCTTTAGCTTCACCCGACGATTTTTGCGATCCCAAAACCGCGCCGCCTGTTAGAGGAGAACAATATCAAGTTATGGCGCGATCGACGGTGATTCTTACGGTCAAGCCAATCGATAGTTGCGATCTTGTCTAGATTCAGAGAAACAATAATCAATTAGACTAGACTTTCCGGAGATGAATTAAAAAAACAGTCGATTTTGGAGAATACAAGTCATGTTAAACAAACCCGAAGTCAGAATTGAGGCGATCGCGGCGAGAGAGATTTTAGATTCTCGCGGTCGTCCCACGGTTGAAGCAGAAGTCCTCCTGGAAACGGGAGCATTGGGGATCGCTCAAGTGCCTAGCGGCGCTTCTACCGGAACCTTTGAGGCACACGAACTGCGGGATGACGATCCCCATCGCTACGGCGGAAAAGGAGTTCTGCAAGCCGTCCGCAACGTCGAAGAAAAAATTGCTCCCGAACTGATCGACATGAATGCATTCGACCAGCTATCCGTTGACCTGAAAATGATCGATCGCGACGGTTCTCCCAACAAAAAATACTTGGGAGCCAATGCAATCTTGGCAGTTTCTCTTGCCAATGCGAAAGCCGCAGCAGCCGAGTTGGAATTGCCCCTCTACCGCTATCTAGGCGGTCCTCTCGCCAATCTCCTTCCCGTACCGATGATGAACGTTCTCAACGGCGGCGCCCACGCAGACAACAACGTGGACTTTCAGGAGTTTATGATTATGCCCGTGGGGGCGGACTCTTTCGCAGAAGCCTTGCGCTGGGGCGCCGAAGTGTTTGCGGTGCTGGGCAAGGTACTCAAGGATAAAAAATTGCTCTCTGGAGGAGTGGGCGATGAAGGCGGTTATGCGCCTAACCTGGGTTCTAACCAAGAAGCATTGGATTTATTGATGGAGGCAATTGAAAAAGCTGGCTATAAGCCAGGAGAACAAGTCGCCTTGGCGATGGACGTAGCCGCCAACGAGTTCTATCAAGACGGTCGGTATATCTACGACGGCAGCGCTCATTCTGCCCAAGACTTCATCGATTACCTTACTAAATTAGTCGATACCTATCCCATCGTCTCGATTGAGGACGGACTTCACGAAGAAGATTGGTCGAACTGGGAGCTTCTGACACAGAAGTTGGGATCGCGGGTTCAGTTAGTCGGCGACGATCTCTTCGTCACTAACCCAACCCGACTGCAAAAAGGCATCGATGCGGGAGTCGGTAATGCCATTTTGATCAAACTCAACCAAATTGGTTCTCTCTCGGAAACCCTACAAACAATCGAACTAGCCACGCGCAAAGGCTATCGTTGCGTTATCAGCCACCGTTCCGGCGAAACGGAAGACACGACGATCGCGGATTTAGCAGTTGCTACCCGTGCCGGACAAATTAAAACGGGTTCTCTGTGCCGCAGCGAACGAGTGGCGAAATACAATCGGCTGTTGCGGATTGAGGATGAATTAGGCGATCGCGCTATTTACGCCGGCAAAGTCGGACTCGGACCCAAGCAGTAATCGGCGAGAAAGGATAATTAGTTGTCATTCCCAACGAAGTGAAGAATCTACCAGAGCTTTTGCTTCACTGCCTTATGCTCGGTATGCTAGTTGAGTGACAAAACTCAAATCGCCCTCACCCCAACCCCTCTCCCGCTCTGGGAGAGGGACTTTCCACTTAAGACTTTTGCCTGAAGTCCCTTCGCCCCTTGTGGGAGAAGGGATTTTTTAGGGATGAGGGGACAAAGATTGGTCAGTCAACCAGCTCGGTATGAGACAACGCTCTTTTGATAAGTATTCAACCTAACCTGATATAAGATACAAAAACTCCAAGATTACATCAATCCTGGAGCTAAAATTTTGTCGGGAAAATGAAATCCCCCTGCTATTGTTCATCGCTATTGAGAATCTGTGGAACTCGAAAGAAGTCTCCTTCAATTTCTGGGGCTTGTTTAAGCAATACTTCTCGATTGGGATAAGGGATCGTCTCATCGGGACGAGTGATATTGCTAGTTTCAATTGCTCTGGTTGTTGGCGGCACATTTTTGGTATCTAACTCGCTAAGCTGTTCAAAATACTCCAAAATGCTACTGAGTTGAGTTGCGAATTGCTCTTCTTCTTCAGGAGTAATTTCTAGGCGAGCTAAATGAGCAATTTTTTGAACTTGTTGGCGATCGAGCATTGTTTTGTGATTAGTTATTGGTTAGTAGTTAGTCGTATTTATCGCTTATCCCTCATCTTCTAGAAATAGACATCCATTTCGGAGCGTCCTGTAGTCTTTAGCCAATTTTGTGCTTCTATATAGTTATTGGGAGCGAGGCGAATAGCCTGTTTCCAATATTCAGCCGCTTTGTCAAAAAATGCTTCGGCTTCTTGAGGTTGTCCGGCTTCTTTGGCTTTTTCGCCTTCGTAGTGATAAATAACGGCAATATTGTTCAATGCTGAAGGCATGCGGGGATTGAGTTCGATCGCTTGATGATAATACTCTAGCGCTCGATCGCGCTCTCCGTTACTTGCGTAGATCAAACCCATATTATAAAGAATGTAGCTGCGATCGGTCGGGTCTTCCTCTAGCTTGAGAGCTTCGTTGTAGTTTTCTAAAGCTTCGGCATATTCCCCGTCCGCTTGAGCGGACATTCCATCGCGGTAATAAACGAAGGCTTCTTTGGCTTTTTGATTAGCCGGCAAAATTTTCAGCAGAATATCTGCCATTACTGTAAAGCTTTTGTCAATAAAATTGTCGTTGCGTTGGGTACGTGGCATGGCTAAACGCTAATGATGAGTATTTATAGTTAATCCTAAACTAGAAATTAGCACGCGATCGCGTGCAATGGTTTAAAGTTATCTCTATTTTGTATTTGTAGAATGAATAGTCAGATAGGGTTTATTGTTAAAGTCTTAATTCTTGCCATCGCGTTGTCTGTCGCGATTAAATATGGCGGTCAAGCGCTGGCAATCGCTCCTACCCCAACCAACGTTTTATTAGGAATTTTACTGCTTCCCGCGCTCGTTGCAGTCGCACTAGGGTGGCGAGCGAGAAACGCGGTAAAGCTCAAAGAGTCGTCACCCGAAAGGTTAAGCCAAAAATCGCTATAGCTAGTCCATGGGAGAGAAAACCTTGAAGTTCGGTCAATGGCTTGGCGTTGTTGCAATCGGAATTGCCCTATACATCATGTGGCAAATTCGGCAGATCTTGCTGCTGCTGTTTGCTGCGATCGTTTTAGCCAATGCTTTAAATATTTTGGTCAAAAGACAGCAAAAATGGGGAATAAAACGGAGTTATGCCGTTGCCATCTCCGGTATTCTTCTAATGGCTGCTTCGATCGGATTTTTTTGGTTAGTCGTTCCCCCTTTTGTCAATGAATTCCAGCAGTTAGTGCAGTTAGTTCCTCAAGGGATCGAAGAGTCGATCGCGTGGCTCGAAGAATTAGGCAATCGCCTCGATCCCGAACTCATTCGAGCTTTGCCCACCATAGAACAACTAACTCAACAACTGCAACCGCTAGTCAATCAAATAGCCGGACGAGGATTGAGTTTTTTCTATAGTTCTTTGGGAATCCCGCTGAGCCTGGTCTTTTTGCTAGTGCTAACTTTTATGCTGCTAGCCGATCCCCATCCCTATCGTCAAGGATTCATTCGTTTGTTTCCTTCTTTTTATCGGCGGCGAGTCGATGAAATTTTGATTCATTGCGATCGCGCTCTCAATGACTGGCTGGCAGGCATTTGCTTTAATATGCTTGCCATTGCTTTGTTAAGTTTTGTGGGATTATCAGTGCTACAAATCCCGCTAGCGCTCTCTCAAGCCACGATCGCGGGTCTGTTTGCGTTTATTCCCACTATCGGTCCCGTCTTAAGCGTCGTACCGCCCATGGCGATCGCACTTTTAGACGATCCCTGGAAAGCTCTTGCCGTCCTGATTTTCTACATTGTCATGCAGCAAGTAGAAACTCAGGTGCTAACTCGCCTGATTCTCAAGCATCATATCTCTCTCTTCCCGGCGATTACCCTACTGGCACAATTGTTTTTTGCAACTGTCTTTGGCTTTTTGGGTTTATTTCTGGCTTTTCCTTTAATCATTGTCGGTCAGGTTTGGCTCAAAGAAGTTTTGATTGAAGATATTCTCGACCGATGGAAAACAGGAACAGATAAGGAGGACGGAGAGACGGAGAGACTCGGAGAAGTCGGAACTCAGAAGTCGCAAGTCGAAAGTCCAAAGGCAGAAGGCTTTTATGCAGAAGGGAAAGAAGGAGATATAAGGGAATCAATCCAAAATCCTTTCATCCAAAATCAAATGACTGATGAGAACGATCGCAGAAATTAACGATAAAATTCGCCGTCAAGCTGCGGTGGCGTGGACGGTAGAAGAACTGAAAGTCAGAGTACAAGACATCGGCATTGCCCAAGCTTTTAAAGAAGTAGATGTCATTTGTACGGGAACCTTTGAGCCGATGGAGTCATCGGGTGCTTTGATTAATCTGGGACATACCGATCCCCCTATCAAAATCCGCCAGTGCTGGCTCGATGGCGTACCTGCTTATGCTGGATTTGGGGCGGTAGATTTGTATGTCGGCGCAACGGCTATGGCAGATTATACTGGTAGCTCAGAAATGGCTGATGGAGAAATTCGCCAGGGCGCAACACTTCCAGAACGAGGTGGCGGTCACGTCATTGAAGATCTAATCGCTGGTAAAACCGTTCAATTGCGAGCAATCGGACAAGTGACAGACTGCTATCCTAGAGCTTCTTATGAAACCACTATTAGCGCTAAAACGATTAATCAATTTTATCTGTATAATCCTCGCAATCTCTATCAAAATTTTATTGTGGGAGTCAACGGGGGCGATCGCCTTTTATATACTTATCTCGGTCCCTTGCAACCCAGACTAGCCAATGCCGTCTATTCAAGCCCCGGTGCCATTTCTCCCCTTCTCAACGATCCAGATTTGCAACTAATCGGTATCGGCACGCGCATTTTTCTGGGAGGCGGGATCGGTTATGTTGCTTGGGAAGGAACGCAGCATTTTCCCCTACAAAAACGTCTACCCAACCGCACGCCCATTGGACCCGCTGCTACTCTCGCTCTCATTGGCGATGCCAGACAAATGAATCCTCGTTGGGTGCGAGGCTGCTATTTCAAAAACTATGGTCCTTCTCTGATGCTTGGCGTAGGCATTCCCCTTCCCGTTTTAAACGAGGAAGTCGTTCGCTATTGCGCCGTCCGAGACAAGGAGATCGTCGCGCCTGTCGTCGATTTTTCCATTCCTCGGCGCGTCCGTCCTACCTTTGGTTTAGTTAGTTACGCCCAACTCAAAAGCGGTCAGATTACCATCGAAGGAAAAACAGTACGAACTGCTCCGCTTGCCAGTATTTTTCTCTCTAGGCAAGTTGCCCGGGAATTAAAGCAATGGATCGAAGCAGGCGAGTTCATGCTTGCCGAACCCGTCGCCTCGATTCCGATGGATCGTTCTTTTTTACCCCAAGATCGTTGGGGTTCTAAAATTACGCTCGATTGACTTTTCCTCTAGTTTTTAGGGGATTCTGGGCGGATAGAATTTAGAAGACTCAAAACCTCAGTTGAGCTTTTAACTTGCCTGGTGTTATGGAAGCGCGATCGCATATAGTTTTTTCGACTTTTGTTATTTCTACAGCATTATTGGGAATTATATGACTGTAGATCGAAAAAGATGGGTTAATGACAAGAGATCAAGAGATGTGGAATCACATTTTAGACAGTATTCCAAACGATGCACACGAAGCGATTATTTGTAATGATTTTGTAGAACCTCTTTTAGAAGAACTGGGATTTACAAAACTAGAATGGTTTCCACAGTTTCCGACAGGTAAAGGGGCTGTAGATTATGCAGCTAGAAAAAATAGTGTTGGTAATATTTTTAAAAATACAAAAACAAATCCTTATGTTCTAATTGAGGTTAAGGGACGAGGAACGGTTGCTGGAACACAAATTAACTTAGCAGACGGAACTCCCCAATACAAAGCGACAAAAGAACAAATCAAAAGATATCTACTTTCTCCTAAATGTCAAACCGCTCGCTGGGGAATTATTACTAATGCAACGCATATTCAGTTATTCCAACGACATGGAAAAGTTATAGTTCCCGCCACTTCTAACTATTTGATTAAAAAAGACAACATCACTCAAATTGTCTCCCAGATTAAAAATTTAATTGATTGTCCTCCTAGAGCCTTATCTATTTGTGTTTATAACAATAAAGGGGGAGTTGGCAAAACGACAACGGTAGCTAATTTAGCGGCAATTCTTGCATATCTAGGCAAAAAAGTTTTAGTTATTGATTTCGATCCACAACAGGGAGATCTGACGGCTTCTCTGAGAAAACAAGAAGGAAAAGTTAAATTATCTGATTGTCTTATCGATCATAAGATTAATGTTCGTGATACTATTCAAAAGTTTCAAATAAGATTTAAAAATCAGCCTACGCCAAAAAATATCTTTGACTTAATTCCTTCTGACTCTGTACTCGAAAAATATATGGAACCTGGGGAGCAAGCTAAAATTCAGGGAGGATCTTCTCGCTTAAAACGATTAATTGAACCTTTATTGCAAGAATATGACTATATTATTTTTGACTGTCCAACAAACTGGACATTTTTTAGTCAAAGTTGTGTTTATGCTTCAGATGTTATCTTAATTCCAACGCAGCATAATAATTTTGCCTCTCTCAAAAACTCTCAAAAAGTTATTCAACAATTCATTCCACAGATACAAAATAAAAAAGAAGATGGAAGACCGATTGCTCTACCAATTTTCTTTAATCATCATAAACCTACCGCTGCTTCAATGAAAAAAACGCATAACTTTATCCAATCTTTATTGACAACAAGTAGCGGTGGAATTAATAAAAACTTACTTCCTTACTACTATCCAAAAGCAAGTTTGGGTAATTTTAATAAATCAATCTTTACTATTCCTGCATATCCTATTGTAGCCAGTGCTGGATTTTCTGGGATTCCTGCTGCTTTAACGCATAAAATCGCACATACATCTTATCTCGCTTTAGTTGAGGAGTATTTTCTATAATGGGTGACTTCGATAATATTGGTAAACTTATGCACTTGCCTTTAGAAGACATTAAACCAAGTGACGAATTTTTTACAGCACCTGAGTTTATTGTCAATGCGGCAGCAGAAGCAGTAAAGACAGAAGGAAGAAATTGGGTTCCTTTAATTGTTCAGGAAATTGCTGAATATAAATATCAAGTTGTCAGTAATCTGTTGGTTTATGCAGTTACAGAAAAAGCTGGACTAGAAAGAGTTTGGTGTATTGTAATCGATCCAAAACCAGAAAATATAGAACAGGCAAAAATTCTAACAGGAGCAACTAAGCCTCGTGTCAATTTAAACACCGCTTCTAGAGAAACTATTCTTGCTGCACTTAATTACTTAATCAAAGAACCTAATAGTGCTTTAAAGGGAGTAGATGCCATTATAGCTACTCAGAAAATTGCCGAAGCTAAGCGAGAAAACTGGCAAAGTTTTAAGGAAATTACCAAATTAAAATGTGGGATAACACAAGGGAAAAAATTAGATGCTTTGAAAGAAGTATTTTTTCTCTCTCCTCCGCAAAAAGTAAAATTACCCCCTCTTCCCGAACCTGTTAGTATTAAACGCGCATCTAGAGATGAAATTTTTGAGCGTCTTAACTACTTATCTACCTATAAGATAGATGGATTTGATACTATCAATCCAGACAAAGCAGCAGATATTATCTTTACAGCCAGTAAAAGCAAGTGGAAAAGCCTAAATCCCATCTCAAAATTAAATTGTGGTCTTAATCAAGCACAAATTAAAACTTTAAAAACTGTGTTCTGCCTCTAATAACAAACTCTGCTTCTCTGCATCTTTGTGCGAGATTAAGCCTTAGCTTTAGGTCGAATTAAAATTCTCTGAGAAGGACTAAATAATAATGCAACCAAAAACAACGCAGAAGAAATTAATACGATCGCGGCTCCAGAAGGGAGATTATTGTAATAACTAATATACACTCCTGCCACACTCGCAAATGAGCCTATTAATGCGCCTAAGATCATCATCTGGTGCAATTCTTTAACTAATAAATAAGCTGTCAGTGCGGGTCCAATTAAAAGAGAGATAACGAGAATTACTCCTACTGCTTGCATGCTAGCAATAATAGTCAAGGTAATCGCCGCCATAAAACAAAAATGAATCGTATTAATCGGCAAACCGATCGCTTGCGCTCCCATTTTATCAAACGTAAAAAATAGGAGTTCTTTATAAAATAACCAAACGACTAAAAGAATAATCGCAGCAATAATAGCTGTTCGATAAATATCATGAATGGTAACGCCTAAAATATCTCCGAAGAGAAAACTATCTAAATCTAATTTGCTCTTGAGAACTGTAATTAGCGTAATTCCTAGCGCAAAAAAAGTAGAGAAAGTTAACGCCATAGCTGAATCAACTTTAACGCGAGATTGAGCGCGAATTAAGGAGATCAAAAATGAACCCAGAAGCCCCGATGCAAAAGCACCAATGAGAATATCAATTCCTAAGAAAAATGAAATTACCAGTCCGGGAAAAACACAGTGGGCGATAACATCTCCCAGAAGTGCCATACGCTGAACGATTAAATAACTGCCTACAACTGGACAGAGAATACCAACTAGAATGCCGATCGCGATCGCGTGTCTCATGAATTCATAATTCCAGGGTTCGAGTAACCAATTCATATTATTATTAGTTAATAGTGATTGATTAGTTGTTAAGAGAAAATAGTCGCTCTCCTACTAACTACTAACAAAATAGCGTATTGTCCCAATCGGGTTGTAGAGAGCTTTGTAAATTCGTCCCATAAGCGCGACATAAATTTTCAGGAGTCATTACTCGATCTGGACTTCCATCTGCAATTAAGCTTCGATTGATCAGCAGCAGTCGATCCAACTGGTTCAATACCCCTCCCCAATCGTGACTGCTGATTAAAAGAATTTTGCCCTCTCTTTTGAGTTGGGCAAACACCTCTAACATAATTCTCTCGGTTTTTGTATCCACCCCAGTAAACGGTTCGTCTAATAAAAATATTTCCGCTTGTTGCGCTAAGGCGCGGGCAAGAAATACCCGTTGTTGTTGTCCGCCAGAAAGTTCTCCGATGCGACGGTGACGCAGGGAATACATTTCTACCCTTTCCAACGCCGCTTTTACAATTTCTTTGGCAGCAGCGCCAGGACGACGAAACCATCCTAAATGTCGGGTTCGCGCCATTAGGACGACATTCCAGACAGTGATGGGAAAGTCCCAATCGATTTGCGATCGCTGGGGAATATAGGCAACTTTCTGTAATTGTTGGTGAAGGGGACAATTACAATAATGCACCACGCCACTCGCTGCTGGAATCAGTCCCAGCATGGCTTTTATCAGGGTGCTTTTCCCCGCCCCATTGGGACCGATAATACCTACCAGTTGTCCCGGTTCGATGTGAAAACTAATTCGATCTAAGCCTCGCACTTCTCGATAATTGACACTAAGTTGCCGAACATCTAACATGAAAAGTCGAGAATAATAATGATAACAAAACTCATTTTACTCGTCCCAGTTAATTAGAAGTCTTAAAAATCTATGATTCCTACCCCGCGTCAAACCTGGGCAAAAGCTGCTGTCGTTCTGGCTGTAGGATGCTTAGTTGGTTGCGGTCAATCTACGCCCACTACTCAGACTAGCCAGATTAATCCTGCCGCAACTCCAGCAGAAGTAGAAAATACAGCAGGCGATCGCCCCAAAGTCGTAGCAACTACCAGCGTTTTGTGCGATCTGACCAAACAAATAGCTAGAGATACAATCGATCTGACCTGTTTATTGAAACCTGGAGTAGACGCTCATGTCTACGAACCCGTACCCGAAGACCGCAAGGCAATAGAAAACGCTCAACTCATCTTCTATTCAGGCTACGATCTAGAACCGAGCTTAATCAAAATCATCAAATCAACCTCTAATTCTGCACCGAAAATTGCGGTTGCCGAAGTAGCAGTTCCCGCTCCTCTCATGGGCGAAGAACACGAACACAGGTACGAAGGCGAAGGTAAAGAACACGAGTATGAGGAAAAAGACCAAGGAGAACAAGTTCCCGATCCTCACGTCTGGCATGACGCTCAAAATGGCATTCGTATGGCAGGCGTAATTCAAGCTAATCTGGCTCAGTTAGCTCCTGCTAATGCCGAACTGTATGCTAAAAATGCTCGAGCACTCAAAGAAGAATTGACCCAGATTGACAGTTGGATAAAATCTCAAATTGCAACGATTCCCAAGACGAATCGGAAGATAGTCACCACCCACGATGCAATGGGATATTATGCCGCTGCCTATGGCATTCCTGTTGAAGGAGCGATTCAAGGAATCAGTACAGAAGAAAAGCCCACTGCGACGCGGGTAAAAGAATTAGTCGATTCGGTTGAAGCAACTAAAGTCCCGACAATTTTTGCAGAAATTGTGGTCAATCCCAAGCTAATTAAAACCGTTGCCAAGGAAGCTAACGTTAAACTATCAGATCGCGAACTTTTCTCCGACAGCTTGGGCGAACCGGGTTCGCAAGGCGATACCTATCCCAAAATGTTAATTGCCAATACTCAAACCATTGTCGAAGGCTTGGGCGGGAAGTTTACGCCTTTTGCAGCTCAGAATTCTAAAGAATCTGAGTAACTTAAGAATTACTGCTTCAAATGTCGCTCGAAAAAATTTAACGTTATCTCCATCAGATTTGGATCGAAAGGTTCTCCATTTTGCCCTCTGTAAGAGTGCTTTAAGTTGCGATCGCGAACGTATTCAACTTCAACGCCTTTCTCCTGCAAAGCTTTGACTAACAAATCGCTTTGACTGACGGGAACGACATCATCTAATTCCCCGTGAACGATAAGAAAAGGCGGATCGCGCTCGTCGATGTGAGCGATGGGATTGGCGAGAGCAGCTAATTCACGGCGTTGCGAGATGGGACCGCCGAGTAACCGATAAACCACTTCTGTTAATTTTAGCCAGGGCTGGCCTTGGTTTTTTTCGAGAACTTCAGGGGTAGGAAATTCCGCAAACGCTCTGGGAAATTTTGTCAAGTCCGTCGGCCCGTACCAATTGCTAACTGCTTGAATTTTACTGGAGATTGGTTCGTTGCCCGTCGCGCCTTCCAAGCTGGGAACTCCAGCTGAAGTTCCCAGTAGGGCGCTCAAATAACCGCCCGCTGAATCTCCCCATGCCCCAAATCGATTGGGATCGAGATTATATCGAGTTGCATTTTTTCTTAACCAGCGAACGGCGGCTTTAACGTCGTGAATCTGTGCCGGAAAGATAGCTTGGTAACTGTAACGATAGTTAATACAAGCTAAAGCCAATCCTCGTCGCGCAACCAATTCGCCCGGACAATCTTCTTTATTTCTTTCTACCCAACCGCCTCCATGAATAAAAATCAGAACGGGTAGAGGTTGGGAAGAGGCAACTGTGGGTAAATAGAGATCGAGCAATAATCTTCCTTGACTGCCCCCAAGCGAATAGGTGCCATATTCGAGGTCTTTTAAGACAGTAACGCGATCGCTACAACCGAGCCGGAAGAATAGACCGACCGAGATTAATACAAGCAGCCTTAAGGAAGATAAAAGCTTCATCGAGTGCGCGATCGATACTAAGTCCAAATTACGTTACTGCTCCAATCGCAACACCGCCATGAATGCCTCTTGAGGAACGTCTACGGTTCCTATCGCTTTCATACGCTTTTTCCCCTTGGCTTGCTTCTCTAAGAGTTTCTTCTTACGACTAATATCGCCGCCGTAGCATTTCGCCAAAACGTCCTTGCGCAAGGCGGGAATGTGTTCGCTAGCAATAATCTTACTTCCGATCGCGGCTTGAATGGGCACCTTAAACTGATGGCGGGGAATCAATTCTTTTAGTTTTTCCACCAAAGCGCGACCGACGTAATAAGCTTTATCGCGATGGACGATGGTTGACAGCGCATCCACGGGATCGCCGTTGACCAGAATATCTAGCTTCACCAGAGGATTTTCCCGAAAACCGAGCAATTGATACTCCATGCTCGCATAGCCGCGCGATCGCGATTTAAGCTGGTCGAAAAAGTCTGTCACCACTTCTGCCAAGGGCAATTCATAAATCAAAGCCGTCCGAGTTTGGGTAAAGTAGCGCATATCCTTAAACGTGCCCCGACGACTTTGACACAATTCCATCAGTGCCCCGACAAAGTTTTCAGGACAAATAATTTCTACCTGAATGTAGGGTTCTTCGATTTTTTCCCGTTTCTGTGGCGGCGGCAATAGGCTGGGATTGTCAATTTCTATAACCTCTCCATCTACGGTCGTGACGCGATAGACTACCGAGGGAGCCGTCGTAATTAAGTCCAGATTGTACTCTCTCTCTAGTCTTTCCTGGACGATTTCCATATGCAACAAGCCCAAAAAGCCGCACCGGAATCCAAATCCCATCGCCGATGAGGTTTCGGGTTCGTAGGAGAGGGCAGCATCGTTGAGTTTCAGCTTTTGTAGGGCATCTCGCAGATCTTCGTATTGGTCGGCATCGGTGGGAAATAAGCCGCAGAAGACCATCGGTTTGGCTTCTGTATAGCCCGGTAGCGGTTCGGAGGCTGGGGCTTGAGCTAAAGTAATCGTATCGCCGACGCGCGCATCTGCCACGGCTTTAATTGCTGCCGCCAGGTAGCCAACTTCTCCGGCATGCAGTTCTTCAACCTGGATTTGGTTGGGAGACAGTACGCCTAATTCGTCGATTTCGTATTCTTTGCCCGATGCCATCAGGCGAATGCGATCGCCTTTTCTCACTTTGCCGTCCATAACTCGGAAGTACACGATTACTCCTCGATAGGGATCGTAATAACTATCGAAGATCAGAGCGCGTAGGGGGCGATCGACAGTATCGGTTGGCGGGGGAACTAAATGAACGATTGACTCTAAAATTTCATCGATGCCAATCCCAGCTTTTGCCGATGCTTTGATAATATTGCTGCAATCTAGGCCGACGATTTCTTCAATTTCTTGCGCTACCCGTTCTGGTTCGGCACTGGGAAGGTCAATTTTATTGAGAACGGGAATGATTTCGAGATTATTTTCTAACGCCAAATAGACGTTGGCTAGGGTTTGTGCTTCGACTCCTTGGGAAGCATCGACGACTAACAAGGCTCCTTCACAGGCAGCCAGAGAACGAGACACCTCGTAGGAAAAATCTACGTGACCCGGCGTATCGATGAGATTGATAACGTATTGCTGACCATCCTTGGCAGTATAGTTCATTCGCGCCGCCTGTAATTTGATGGTAATTCCTCGCTCGCGTTCTAGATCCATATTGTCGAGGAATTGTTCCTTCATCTCTCGCTGAGCGACAGTACCAGTGATTTGTAACATGCGGTCAGCCAAAGTAGATTTACCATGGTCGATGTGAGCAATAATCGAAAAGTTACGAATGCGAGAGACGGGAACGTCAGTCATAGAGGTCAAGTGTGATTTGAGTAGTAGTTCGTAAAAAGCAAGAATCCTTAATCTATTTTAAAGTTTAGCTTCTGGATTTTATTGTAAGCTCGATCTGTCGTGGGCGATGTCAATTATTTGCGTCTTTGGGCAGAAGCGCTATTTGAGCGAGAACGCTGGCTACTACAATAGAAGTAAGAATAATAATAACGACTTATGAACGATAATATTCATCAACAACGTTCTGCCGATAAAGTTGAAATATCAATTCATTTAGATTCAGAACTGTTGGCTCAAATTCAACATCTGACAAACGATCCCAGTCGGATAATAGAAACGGCAATCAAACAATGGCTCAGAAACGAGCGCGAGGGGGATGACGACCTGGCACGTTCCTTACGGCGCAACCCGCCCGTACCGCCTAGAGGCGAATGGAATGACTGAAACAAAGCACTGATGTTTTCTGCTTGAGAGCAAAGTTAAAATTCTTTTTTAGAGGTTAAACTAGATTTCCTGTCAATCGGTATTTAATTCCCTAAAATCTGTAGATTAGTTAAAATTTTTAACGAAAAGCTATTTACTGTTATTTTGGGGAACTATTGGGGCATTTTAAAGTTGGGGGTGTGGAATAGGCTAAGCGCGTCGCAGTCGCAATATCTAGTTTTTTAGTGCATGCCTAAAGTTTTCGTACTCTAAAACTGGTGCGAACCATGAATCCTCTGCTTGATGTCGGTGCTCTTCCAAGGCAAGGAATGTCTATGAAAGCCGAGCTGGCGAAATCCAAGCCCAATAATAATTGGCAGCATTTAGGAGCCGAGCTGGTCTTTACTCAAGATAGCTCTGGAAAATATCTATCTTTTTACTGGCAAGCAGCTTCAGATTATGGAATTGGGGAAGAAGAAATCGTTGGCAGCTATCTTGAAGAAACCTTAACTCCAGTTCGCATCAAAGCTTACTACGAGAGGGTTAGACGAGTATTAGAGAGAAGAGTTCCCGAACAATGCCACTGTCTGTTCCAGTATCGGGGGCAAACTTTGCCTTTTGAATTGGTTATTAGCCCGATCTTACCAAAAGAAGGCAAGCCTCAAGCCGTCTTGGTCATGGGACGTTTATTAAGCGAGACAGAAATTGCCCTGACTGCCAATACCGATCTTCCTCCCCATCCAGGACCCTATCAAAAGCTACTTACCAATATCGCCCGAAAAATTCGCCGCACCTTGGATCTGACAACGATTTGGAAGCAAACGGTCGATAGCATTGGCGAGGCGCTGCAAGTCAGCCGCTGCTTGACGCTTGCCTGCGATCCCAAACAGAGGTATCTGGACGTCAAAGCCGAATACTGCCAGCAACCGTTTAAATCGATGCTGGGATATCGTTTGGATGGCAAATCCGAAGCGTATTGGCAACAAGCTCTATGCCAGCGAGAACCCGTCATCGTCGAGCAACTCGTTGAGGACAGATTTCAAGCAAAATCTATCTTAGTCGTCTCTACCTTTTACCAAAATCAACGCAATGGGTTAATCTGTCTTCAGCAATGCGATCGCCACCGCTATTGGACTCCCGCAGAAATTGAGTTAGTCCAAGAACTCGCCGACCAAGTGGGAACCGCGATCGCCCATGCTACTCTCTACAAAGAACTCGAACAAGCTACCCTAGCGGCAGAAGAAGCCTCTCGCCTCAAAAGCGAATTTCTAGCCAGCACCACCCACGAACTACGAACTCCCCTCAATGGCATCATCGGCTTTCTCAAGCTGATTCTCGACGGCATGGCAGACGACCCCGAAGAACAGCGAGAATTTCTTGAAGAAGCCTATAAATCCTCTCTTCATCTGCTCAATCTCATCAACGACATTCTCGATCTTGCCAAAATCGAAGCTGGCAAAATGGATCTAGAATTGGGTGCCGTCGAGCTAGATGAGTTATTGCAATCAGTAGATAACTTTACTCGTCCCCTGGCACAGCAAAAAAATCTCAGCTTTAAGATTAGACCACCTCAGACCCTAACGCCAGTGATTCTCTATGGCAACTATCAGCGTCTGTTGCAAGTAATGTTGAATTTAATCGGCAATGCCATCAAATTCACTCACGAAGGGGGAATCGTCGTGAGTGCGGAAATCTCTAAGAAGAAAGTGAAACACGACAATCAAGAGTTTCCCGGCATCGTCAAAATCAGCGTAGCCGATACGGGAATAGGCGTTTCTCTAGAAAAACAAGCCAAACTGTTTGAAAAATTCGTGCAAGTCGATGGCTCTCTAACTAAAGCCTATGGCGGAACGGGTTTGGGACTAGCTATTTCCCAGAAGCTTGTAGACGCGATGGGAGGACAGGTAGACTTTTATAGCATGGGAGAAGGATTGGGTTCGACGGTCACTTTTACCGTCCCTCTCAATCATATGCCCGTCATGAAAAGCGTTCAGTCGATCGACGATTCTTTCGATCTGGCAAGTTAAGATTTTTCTATAGAGAGCGTCCCGAACGGTTTGTCCGATTGCGATCGCCTTAACGGTAGGATAGAAGTGGCTACAATTTAAAAGTAGTGAATTGAGGTCAACGTATGTCATTAGCACTGACTCCAGATAACGTCGAGCAAGTCTTAGATGAAATGCGCCCCTACCTAATGGCAGATGGCGGTAATGTCGAACTGGTTGAAATCGATGGTCCTATAGTTAGACTGCGCCTACAGGGAGCTTGTGGTTCTTGTCCCAGTTCTACTATGACGCTGAAAATGGGCATCGAGCGCCGTTTGAGAGAAATTATTCCTGAAATTGCTGAAGTAGAACAAACTATGTAGGTCAGGTAGTTCTTTGTGAGTAGTTATGAGTAGTTAGTAGTTATTAGCAATTCGACTAGCTACTAACTATTTCAACCAATCTTTTAACTTCGTACCGCAGATTTTACAATAATTGGCATCAAAGTCGTGAATTGATAGTCCGCAACCCGAACAACTTTTTTGTACTTGATTGGTTGTTTTGAGTAATTGCTTAACTAACTCGCCTACCTGCCAAGGAATTAATAAAATTCCCGTTAAAATCATTAACACGGTTAAAAAGCGACCAGTATCAGAAATAGGAGTGACATCGCCAAATCCCACCGTTGTCATGGTCACGACTGAAAAATAAAGAGCATCGAAGAAGTTTCTAAAAATAGTAGGATTGACGGAATGCTCGGCTTGATAGATAAAGCCGGAGTAAACAAAAATAATTGAAAATAAAGTTAATAATATTCTGGTAAGAATTACTCCGTCTTCTGTTTCGATTTTAAAGATAGAAATTTTAAACTCAAGAAATCTAATCAGTCGCAAAAGACGAAACCATCTAAAAATCCGAATAAATCTAATGTCCATTACCCCTATTATTAAGGGAACTATCGCCATTAGATCGAAAATAGAAAAGAGACTAAAAACAAATTTTATTTTAGACTCAGCACACCAAAAGCGAATTAAATATTCTATCGTAAAAATAACCAAAATTGCTATATCGATGTTATCTAGCCAAATTCTTATTATTTGGGGAATGGAATAAGTTTCTGCAACAAATATAGTTAATGATAAAAATATTAGTCCTAAAATGGTTAAATTAATCGTTTTTCCTATAGGGTTTTCAATATCTTCTAAGTAATGCGAAACTGTTTTTCGCCACGAAATGAAATCCATACCAATTGTCAAAGCAGTTCGCACTAATTCAAAAACTTCTTATGAGAATTGTATATTGATGGAAAATTGGTATTAGTTATCAATAATTGAACAGTGAGATGAAGATAAAAACTCAGGTCGCGATCGCTGGGTTAACTCAAGAATGCTTTCAAGATTATCCCAATTTTCCCGTTCGATTGTATCAATTAAGCGATCCAACCGAGCGCGATATGAAAACAGCGATCGCAACAAATTCTCTTGATTATACTGTGCCATCATTAAACCTAATTCTGGATTTCCCGCGCCAACGCGACTGGTATCGCGAAACCCCGAACTTGCTAACTGTTTTGCTAACTTTAATACTTTTAGATCGGTTTCGCTCGTGCAAGCATCAATCAAAGCTGCACTTACTACAACGGGTAAATGGGAAATCCAAGCGACAGCGCGATCGTGTTCTTCTGGCATACAAGTATAAATAATCGAACCCAGCGATTGCGCTATTTCTTCAACTCGTCGGGTAGCGATGGGAGGAGTGGTTTCTGTTGGGGTTAAAACGTAAGCAGCACCGACAAATAAATCGTTTTGTGCCGCTTCAATCCCTTGCCGTGCAGTTCCTGCCATAGGATGTCCGCCAACAAAATTTTTCCATAACTGAGAACATTCTTCGACGATAGAAGTTTTTACCGAACCGACATCAGTAACGATAGTTTTAGGAAGAAGATAAGGAATTAGTCGTTTGAGAGTTGGAGTAATTTTATCAATAGGCGTACAGATAAATACTATTTCTACTCCTTGCAACAGCTTGGTTTTCACTTCATCAACTTCGCTGTTCTCCGACAGGACGATATACTCATCAACTGCGCCTATCTGTTTTGCTTTCTCGCAAGTCTCTTGGCGATGAGAGATTCCGAGTACGTTAAAACTGTGCGATCGCAAATCTAATCCCAACGATCCACCAATTAATCCCAGTCCGACAATTCCTATCGTCGTCATTTGTTCTGTGCTACTATTCATAGACTGTTTCGTCTTCCTTACGCCATGCCGGATCGACGATACAGATAAAGACTAGCGGTTCGTCTGCGCAATTGCGAATATACTGCTTGGCATTGGGTGGGATATAGACTGCATCTCCAGGTTCGACGATTTGCGTTTCTTCGCCGATGTGCATTTCTCCCTTCCCGCTAAGGATGTAATAAACTTCTGAGGTTTTTAGAGAATGGGGTGTCGAAGTTTCCCCGACGGGGACGACGGCATGAGCTAAACTGTAGCGCAGTTCTATTGGTTGCTTGTCAGGATGCAGCAATTCTCGCAGGCGAGTGCTATCTCCTGCGAGAAATTCTTCACATTCTTTCAGTTTTTGAACTAACATAACGCGCGAATTGTTGTCAGGAGTTAGTCAATGATTCATTAATCATAGTTCGAAATCAAAAAATAATTCGTAACTCTGTAGAAACGTTCGAGAGAACGCCTATACTAACTTTCGATCCAGCACGCTACCGCAAGTCTCTATCAATCTTTGTATGTTATCCAGGTCGATAATCGGAACAACCGATCGCTTGTTCTGTATTGGCAAGTGTCGGTTGTACCGTACATTTGAGATGGTAATCGTTAGTAAAAAACTGACAGTTAGCGCAAGGGATTTGATGCATTTGCTTAGCTTTGGTGGCAGTATCGCGAATGATACTCCACAACGTCCAGCTTAGTAAAATAATAAAACCCCAAGCAACGAAAAAACAGATAGGAACAAGGAAAGGTTGTATGGCTTGAATTAAACTGCGTAGGAGTTGAATCACCGCTGATCCTTAGCCCGAAACGTCACTTAATAATAATCGAGTCTTTGATTGATTTAAGCGCGCTTTGTGCGTTCTCGATTCTATCTTGCGATAGATAAATTTAACTTCCCTTACCTAGTATAAGAGTGAAGATTGAATTATGCTTTAAAAATTGCTTCAGATGGGGCACACAGACGCGAGCGCTCGCGTCCTCATCCCTTCAACCGATGTAAAAGCCAGTCCAATTTCACCAATACCTAACTTCCCGCACTCAGTAATTGAACGATCTGAGATATCTGCTGTTTGTTGAACACTTTAAGCAAAGTTTTTGCTGCTGCTTGGGGATCTAGAGCGATGGTAATCTGTTGTGGGGCTTGTGAGTGAGCCACAACCAGTTGTTGTAGCTCTGGAGTAATAGCAATTTGACTGCCTTTGCCCATCTCAAGAAGATCGCCGCCCTGTTTCAGTTCTTTGATAACGACAGGGGCAAGGACGCGATAGGATAGTCTAGGATTGGCGATCGCCGCATCGGCAGCTTTTAGAAGCTTTTGCCAGCCTTGCTCGCCAGGAGCTAATTGTGCTAACCCGGCACAGATCTTCCGCAGTTGTTGGCGGCTGGCAGGCGTATCTTGTTGCTTGAAGAGCTGCAACATTTGCATCAGTAGGTTCTTCACCTGGGGCGCGATCGATACCTTGGCAGGAGCAGTCCGCACTGCCAACATTTCGTCTCTAGGAGCTGAGACAGCGCCGCCGAGCAATTGTTTGAGGTAATCTTGCAGTTCGACAAACTTGGGTTCGGAGCGCGAGACGATCGCGTCGGCTTCTTCTTCTTGAAGTCCCATCGGACTTTGCAGGTGTTCGATTAAATCCTGAAGAACATCGTATCCGGTCAGGAAAAGAGATTCCAGCTTTCGATCGACCGATAGGGTATGTTCTTTGAGAACTTTAAAAGCATCTTCTAGACGGTGAGCAGTTTTCTGAATGCTGCCGTAACCTAGCATTGCTGCTCCCCCTTTAATCGAATGGGCAGCCCGAAACATTTCGTTGACTCGTTCGGGATCTTCGATGACCGAAGACAACTCCAGTATTCCACGTTCGAGGGTTTCGAGGTGTTCTTTGGCTTCTTCTATGAAATAGCCAAGAATTTTTTGCTGATTTGCGGCATCCAAGGCAGTTTCTCCCAATCTGAATAAGGTTCGCTATCGCTAGGTTACTGCCGCCTTGCTCGCAATTTGAGCTAGGCTGAGATGGCGACATAACCCGATCGACTATCTCCCAATGCTTCGCGCAAAAAGCAATTTAGGAGATCCTAGTAATAGTATTCCCTAAAATTTCCAAAAAGTAACAGAGGATAGGGATAAATCAATTTCATCATAGATTTAAAAGTAACTACGGCGATCCGCGAAATATTTCCGAAAAAGAGCGTTTGATGAGGAAGGAAGTTAGTCCTGCTGCCTTCGCTCCGTGATAGTCTTCTTTTAAGCTATCTCCAATGTGCCATGCCTGTTGGGCGAGACAGTTATGTTTTTGTAGTGCGACCAGAAAAATTTGACTGTGGGGTTTTGCCGCCCCTACTTTTGAAGAAATTGTGATACTGCTAAAAAAATCTTTCAGTTGCAAGCGTTCCATTACTGAATACAAGCGAGTATCAAAATTAGATATTATACCTAGTTGAATGCCTTTTTGCTGCCAGTGTTCCAAAGCAGGAACGACATCGGGATAGACGTACCAAGGCCGATCTGTGGTGAAGTAGGCGTAGAGTTGGCTAAAGAAGGCATCAAAGTCAGAAAAGCGATCGAGAACACCAGCTCCCTCAAAAGTCTCCTTGGCGATCGCTCTCCACCATTGATACTCCAGTTCGGGAATTTTGGCAGCATCGATTCCTGGAAAAGCTAGCGGACTGGAAGTTTTGAAGCTTTGGATAAAGGCTTCGTCGAGGCGTTCGGGCGAGATATCTACTCCAGCTCCCCTGGCGATCGCGCTATAAACTTCGCCGACGCTTCCCTTTATACCAAATAAAGTCCCGACAGCATCTAAGAAAATGACTTTTGGTTGTTTGTCATTGGTCATTAGTCCTCCGAGCTATTCACCTTGCCAGCAATTCTATAACGGGCTGGGTTATCCAGTTCAACCCGACGTTAAGTTGATGTTTTAGGGTTGGCAGGCGATAGAGATAAATCAAACGCCGCAGAATATAGGCTGGTATTCCTTCTAGTTTCACTCCCAAACCGCTAATAGTGGCATTATCTATTCCCAAGGTCATCATCTCGCCCATAGAGAAGTAACGGAAGGGCAATAAAGGTCGTCTGGTAATAGAGGCCCAGATATTCCAAGCGCAGAAGTCAGACTGCTGAAGGGCAGATTGAGCGGTAGCTGGAACTTGTTGTCCGGTTATATCCTGACAATTGGCGACATCGCCGAGGGCATAAATTTCGGGGCGATCGCTTGCTTGCAGAAAAGCATTTGTTGTCAGCAACCCGCGTTGATCGTGCTTGAGGGGTAGTTTTTGGATCGATTCGGAAACTTGAGTTCCCACCGTCCACAAAACTATATCTACCGGAATCGTATCGATTTGTCCTTTATAAAGCAAGGAGATGGTATCCGATGTTATCGACTGGACTTCCGTATCCAAGTCCAGCCATACCAGTCGTTTTTCTAACGCTTTCTTGGCTGCTTCTCGGTTAAATTGTGGGGAGGTAGCGAGAATTGTGGCTTGCTTTTCGATCAGCCGCAAGCGTCCCCTCTCTCCTAAGCGATCTGCCAGCTTGCAAGCGAGTTCGACTCCACTGTAGCCGCCGCCAACGATCGCGACGCGGATCTTGTCTGCATCGGACTGTTCTAAGATTCTCAGTCGTTCTCCGAGTCGATAAGCATCGTTTAGAGTCCGAAACGGGATCGCGTGGTCTTTTGCTCCTGGAATGATATCTAGGGGAGTTTTGCCGCCGATGGCAACGACCAATTTGTCGTAGCTTATGCTGGTTTCGTTATCGAGTTGTATTTCTCTAGCTTCAATATCGATACCAGTGACGCAAGCTTGTTTGAAGAGAATGTCCGTACCTGAGAGCAGTTCTTCAAAAGGCGGAGCAATTTCCCAACTCTGCATTTCTCCGGTCATTAATTCGTATAACAAGGGAGAGAATAAAAAGCGATCGCTTTTGTCGATCAGAGTAATTTCCGGTTGGTAAGAATTATCCCAGGGGAACTGGGTTAGGCGTAACGCGGTATATAAACCCCCGAAACCGCCACCAAGAATGCAGATGCGTATAGTTTGTTTGTTCATAAGACCAGGCTCAGGTGTTATATGCAAGGCGACTGTATTCAGCATAGCAAGGGAATCGCTAGCTTCAAGGACATCTATAGCCCGCAACCAATCAGTCGCATAAAGAAATGATGCGCTATCTTGGGTCTGTAGGGAGAATGCCAACAATAACCGGGAAGACTGCCAGTTGCTAAGGATTTGGAGAAATCAAACTCATCGAACTCTAGCCATCTTTTCTCGCGATACCAACCTAATTGTTCGCCCAGGCGAATTAAAATTTCGTTATTGTAGGCTCTGAGAGTATCCAGATTTCCTCCTAAGCTATGGTATAGATGTAGCTGAATGCTAAAGCCAAAAAGATCCTTACTGTATTTTCTCCAAAGGCGATCGATAATGCGAGTTCCATTACAGCAAAAGCTGTTCATATCTTCAGGAGTACAACCAGTTTGCGAATCGTTGCCTGCAATTTCTTGCATGACCCTGGTCGTCTCTAGGTCAGCGTCTTTCCACTTACCTGCCTTTAGCAAATCTCGCAATTTGCCATATCGGTGTAGATCGGGAAGTAATAAACGAGTTTCCTCTAGTTCTTCTTCCAGACGAGATATTCTCTGTCCAATCGTCGTTTCTAGTTGAGCTAAACGCGAGAGAACTTCTGATTCAAATTCTGGATCGAGCATGGGATAATTTTATGAGGTCGGTTTCTAACTACTCTAACAATCGAAAGGAGCCGAAGAAGTTGACGGCTTCTAGAGGGATTTTTCGTGCATTTTGTATTCCTATAGCGACGAGTCAGCTTGCGGTGCGATCGAATACACTCGCTCGGTAATCGTTGTTTTTTGTTGTCAATTTCTTGATTTCAGATCTTGGGATTCGGCAAATTTCAAGCTAATTTTCAGGAAAAACTCATTTTTGCTTATTTTAATAGTTTTTCAAGGAATAACTGTTAAATTTGTCCAAGGTTATTTGAAAATAATTTTAGCTTTAACCTATACTTTTCTTGATTTCATTGTAGTTAAAGTAAAAAGGAAACTCATCCGTGACTGAAACCTCTATCTCTCAACAGCTGTCTCATTCTTCAACCCTAGCAGGTTATGACATCGAAAAGGCAGTTTTAGAACGCTACCAAGCTGGTGCAAAGCAACAAGAACCTAGCTTGTGTTGTCCTACAGAGTATGAAGGAAACTATTTAGATATTCTGCCTCAAGAAATTATTGAGAAGGATTACGGCTGTGGCGATCCTACTCGTTACGTTTCTGTGGGCGAGACGGTGTTAGATTTAGGTTCTGGTGCCGGAAAAAATTGTTATATTTTAGCGCAGAAAGTGGGTGCGACGGGCAAAGTCATTGGGATTGACTTCAATGATGAAATGCTGGCACTAGCGCGAAAATATCAATCTGAAATTGCCAGAAAAGTTGGATATTGGAATACGCAATTTTTCAAGGGGAAAATCCAAGATCTTAAGCTAGATTTAGAGAAAGTAGAAGCATGGTTGCAAGACAATCCGATCGCTTCTATCGAGCAATTTAGTCAATTTGATGCCCAATGCGATCGCTTGCGCGATAAATCCCCTCTCATTCATGATGAAAGTATCGATTTAGTCATCTCTAACTGCGTTCTTAACCTAGTTTGCCCTAAAGATAAACAACAGTTATTCCAAGAAATTTATCGCGTTCTCAAACGAGGCGGAAGGGCAGTTATTTCTGATATCGTTTGCGATGAAGATCCGACCCCAGAAATCCTTAATAATCCCGAACTATGGAGCGGTTGTATTTCTGGCGCATTTCGAGAAGATCTCTTCCTTAAAATGTTTGAAGAATTCGGATTTTATGGTATTGAGATTCTCAAACGAGATGAAAAACCATGGCAAGTTATCGATGGAATTGAATTTCGTTCCGTTACTGTTCGTGCTTTTAAAGGAAAAGAAGGTTCTTGTTTAGAACGCAAACAAGCCATTATTTACCAAGGTCCTTGGAAACAGGTACAAGATGATGACGGTCACACCTTTTGTCGTGGAGAAAGAATGGCAGTTTGTGATAAGACTTATCAAATTTTAACTAATCCCAATAGTCCTTATGCCAAAGATATTATTCCCGTGCCTCCCTATCAAGAAATCTCTCTAGAAGAAGCAACAAACTTTAGCTGTAAAAATAAAGCCATTCGCCATCCAAAAGAAACCAAAGGACACAACTACCATCTCACCGAAATTAACAATGATGCTGGTTGTTGTAGTTCAGGTGAATGTTGTTAACAGCTACCCAGCAGGGCTATTTCATTCTCGAAAGCCAGAGAATAAATTCTCTGTCTAATCCCTTAAGTCCTATAAGACGGACTTAAATTTTAAGCCAAGAAATTCATTTCTTGGTTAACTGCAATCAGAATGAAATAACCCCGACAGTTACCGGTTATCAGTCAGTCATTGGTCGTGTGTTTTTTCTTTATCTATCTTTCTTATCTCCTCTGCATCTGAAGGATCGAATTAAAAAACTTAGTAACTAAGCCAATATTTATAATGACTCAATCAGCATCTACTTCTCAATTCTTTCTCTCAGAAATTACTCCATTTCAAAAAAAACTCAATCGCCCCTTAACTAAGCAAAAAATTACCATTCTACAAATTAATCTAGGCAAGCGTTGTAATCTAGCTTGCAATCATTGTCATGTAGAAGCAGGACCAAAACGAACAGAAGAACTATCTTCAGAAATCTGCGAACAATTAATCGAATTAATTCATTGTTTTCCTCAAATTAAAACAGTTGATTTAACTGGCGGCGCACCAGAAATGAACTATGGGTTTAAACCGCTAGTAGAAGCTGCCAGAAAAGCAGGAAAAGAAGTCATTGTTCGCTCTAACTTAACTATCTTTTTTGAAACTGGATATAAAGATTTGCCAGAATATTTGGCTAAGTATCAATTGCGAGTCATCGCATCGCTTCCCTGTTATTTAGAAAACAATGTAGATCGACAGAGAGGCGCAGGAGTTTATCAGGCTTCAATTAAAGCAATTCAAAAATTAAATCAACTCGGTTATGGAAAAAAGCAAGATCTAATTCTAGATTTAGTTTATAATCCCCAGTTACCTAAAAATGATAACTTTTCTCTAACTCCTAATCAAGTTAGCTTAGAACGAGATTATAAACAATATTTAGAAGAAAATTTTCAAGTCATTTTTAATCGCTTATTTGCTATTACTAATCTTCCTATTGGTAGGGTCAAAAATTATCTCAATAATAATCATTTATATGTTCCCTATCTAAAATTTTTAGAATCTCACCATAATTCCAGTACTGTTTCTCATCTAATGTGTCGCAATCAGCTATCAATTGATTATTTAGGTAATGTATATGATTGTGACTTTAATCAAATGGAAAATCTTCCGGCTACTTTACCCAATGGAGAAGCTTTAACAATAGTCAAACTATTAGAAGCAGGCAATCTCGACTTAATTCAAGAAATCAAAACCGCAGCCTACTGTTATGGGTGTACTGCTGGGAGCGGTTCGAGTTGCGAAGGAGCATTAATTTAATAGCTTAAGTGGACTGATGTGAGCTACTAGCCTAGAAGATTGGTGTTAATTGTTATCTATATCAATTATCTAAATCCTGGCTACAAATCTCTCTACCTGTTCTCCTCTCCTAGTTTCCTAGTCTTCCCTTCCGTCCTAGCCGTCCAGAACTTTTTTTATGGCTACAATTAGATCGTGGGGAGCGACGGGTTTAGCTAGATGGAGTTGAAATCCAGCGGCGATCGCCTCATCGCGGTCTTGGTCTCTAGCATAGGCTGTTAGAGCGATCGCAGGGATTTGTCCTCCTTGTTCTGGGGGCAACAACCGGATTTTGCGAATTAAACTGTAACCATTTTCTTCTGGCATGCCGATATCGCTGAGTAAAACATCGGGGTGAAAAGAAGAAAAGACTTGCAAAGCGGATTGAACAGACGCGGCAACTGTAGCGATCGCGCCAGATTGTTCGAGCATGAAAGCGATAAACTCGCTGGAATCGCGATCGTCATCCACTACCAGGATGCGCAGATTAGTAAGAGGGCGTGAGGTTTCGGGGGTTGAAATGTCGGGTGTGCTATTTGGAGAGGTTTCTGCTCTTAACAAAGGCAATTCGATTCTGAAGGTTGCTCCTTTTTCTTCTCCTGGACTGCTTGCTGAAATGGTGCCGCCGTGTAACTCGACTAGATGACGAACGATCGCCAACCCTAAGCCCAATCCACCAAAACGACGAGTTGTCGAACCATCAGCTTGACGAAAGGAATCAAATATGTAGGGGAGAAAATCAGCAGAAATCCCTCTACCCGTGTCAGTGACGGTAATTTGGGCATAGGGTCTTGGATTTTGGATTTTCGATTTTGGATTTTCGATTTTGGATTGAGAAATCTCTTTTTCTCCTTGTCCCGGAGTTTCCTTGTCCTCCTTGTCCCCCCATCTCCCCGTCTCCAATCTCACTTCCACCCGTCCTCCATCTGGCGTAAATTTGATGGCATTGGTGAGGAGATTCCAGACAATTTGTTGGAGGCGACTGGGGTCGCCAAGTACGAGGAGTGGGGTAGGGTTTTCATCTTGTTTGTACTTAAAGCGCAGTTCGATCGCTTTAGCTTGGGCAGAAAGGCGCACGGTATCGATCGCGGCGGCAATAACGGCAGCAAGATTAGTAGGTCGCGATTCGAGGACGATTTTGCCTCGGATGATACGGGAGATATCGAGTAAATCTTCGATCAGTTGGGTTTGCAGTTTAGCGTTGCAAGCAATGGTATCTATCGCGCGATCGACATTGGCTGGATCGAGTTTTTGAGTTTGTAACAGCTGTGCCCAACCTAGAATAGCATTGAGGGGCGATCGCAACTCGTGAGATAAGACAGCGAGAAATTCATCTTTGACGCGATTGACCCGTTCTAATTCTTCTTTTTGCTGTCGCAATTCTGCCTCCGCCTGCCGACGGGCGCGGCGTTCTTCGGCTTCCCGCAAGGCGCGTTTGACTGAGGGAACGAGTCGTTCCAATCGTTGTTTGAGAACGTAATCGGTTGCCCCCCTCTTGAGGGTTTCGATCGCTACTTCCTCGCCCATGGTAGCGGTAACGAAGATAAAGGGGGTCTCCGGGCTAAGCTGTTGCGCGATTTCTAATGCCGAGATCCCATCGAAACTAGGCAAAGCGTAGTCCGACAGGATCGAGTCATAGCTCTGTTGTGCTAGTGCGGTTTCAAATTCAGTGCGAGTTTGTACCCGCACTAGCTCGCACGAAATTCCACCTTCAGTTAGTAGAGTGTGAATTAGCTCCATGTCTAATACACTATCTTCTAGTAACAAAAACCGGAGAGTCATAACAGTTCAAAATTCAAAGTTCAAAGTTCAAAATCGATTAACTGGTCGCGGACTCGGTCACTGTTTTAGTCTCCTCCATCTTGAATTGTTTGACTGACTCGAAACGGGGGCATCGAACCCGGCGGGGGTTCGTTAATGATTGCCCAAAACAATCCTAATCCTTTGATTGCATCGACAAATTCATGAAAGTCTATCGGTTTGACCACATAGGCATTCGTGCCCAACTCATAACAGCGAGTTAAATCCTCTTCCTCGCGCGAGGAAGTTAAGACAACGACGGGGACAGTCCGCAAGGCTTCATTTGTTTTAATATCTGTTAAGACTTCTATGCCGTCAACCTTTGGAAGCTTGAGATCGAGTAATACTACGACAGGATTTCCTTCTCTTCTTAGTCGATACAAACCTCGACGGTACAAATAATCGAGGGCTTCTTCACCATCTCGAACGACGACAACTTCGTTGCCTAAATTGTTTTCTGCTAGGGAAGTCAGGATGAGTTCAACATCTCGGATACTGTCTTCTACCAGGAGAATTCGTTTGAGTTCCATTTGTCGTACTCTATTCTCCACTCCTGATTTCTAACTCCTTGGGTAGCGCGAAATAAAACGTTGCTCCTTCATTGATGGCACCTTCAGCCCAAACTCGTCCGCCATGACGGTGAATAATGCGTTGGATGTTTGCCAATCCCACTCCCGTTCCCTCGTATTGAGGATCGCTGTGGAGACGTTGGAATACTCCAAACAGTTTGTGTACGTATTGCATATCAAAACCAATTCCATTGTCTTTTACGAAAAATATTACTTCTTGCTCAGTCAAATGACTGCCGACAGAAATCTCTGTCTGGGGAGAGAGTTTAGTATATTTAAGTGCATTTTCGAGTAGATTTTGCCAAACCAATCGCAGCATTGAAGGATCGGCTCGCACGGTCGGTAGTTCGTCAATGTGCAAATTAATCTCTCGATTTTTCATTTCCGAGCTGAGATCGCTGAGAACTTCTCGTACCAAGAAATTCATATCGATCGCCGCATAGCGCATCTCGGTTCGTCCCATGCGCGAGAAGGCGAGGAGATCGTCGATCAGTTCGCCCGCTTGTTTGGTAGTTTCCACGATGATATTCAAATAGCGTTGACTCGTCGCATCTATTTCAGTTTGCCGCAGACGTTTTTGCAGCAGATCGACGAATCCGGCAATATGGCGCAAGGGAGCGCGCAGATCGTGAGAAACCGAGTAGGAAAACGATTCGAGTTCTTTATTGGCAGCTTCTAATTGCGCAGTGCGCTGTTGAACCCGTTCTTCTAAAATGACGTTGAATTGCCGAATTTCTGTCTCAATTTGTTTGCGATTGGTGATGTCATGGGCAACAGTATAGAACAATCCTTCTTCAATAACCGGGAACGTGTTCCAAACCAGCCACTTGTAGGAACCATCCTTACAGCGATAGCGATTTTCAAAATTTAAGGCTGTGGCTCCAGTTGCCAGTTTTTGCGCTTCTGCTAGGGTACGATCGCGGTCGTCGGGGTGCACGAATTCGATGTAAGGCTGACTCATTAACTCCGTCGGCGTGTATCCCAGAATGCGCTCGCAGGCAGGATTGAGCCGCTTAAAGTAGCCATCTATACCAGCTACTCCCAGGATATCTAGCGACAGATTGAAGAAGCGATCGCGTTCTAATTCTGCCCGTTTGCGATCGCTGATATCTAAAATAAAAGCGATCGATTCTTCTCGTTCCTCTCCCAGTAAAACGTATCCAATTAACACCCAAACGCGACGACCATCTTTGCGAATGTATTCCTTTTCGTAGGGCGTACATAGTCCTCTCACTCGTGCTTCGGCAATGCCGATTTCATCCAACGGCAGATATTCCGGCGGCGTGATTTTATCCCAACGCAACCGTCCCGCTTCCATATCCTCGCGGGTATAGCCAACAATTTTCAAAAAGGCATTATTAGCTTGATGAATCCTGCCATAGATATCGCCAAACAACAGCCCAACCAAATCCGATTCGGCAAACAATTTCAAGCGTTCTTGGGATTGTCGCAGAGCAGCTTCTACCTGAGTGTGCTTGCGATCGATTCGATTTAATGCTATTGCAGTGCGCCAAATTAGTATGAAATAAATAATGCTCAACGACACGACTAGCAAGGTGAAACTGAAGGCAGGATGATAGGTGCCGAGTTTTTGCCCCTCTAAGATCGACCAGCCCAAGAGCAAAGGAGTGACAACGGCAGTAGGAATGAGCCTGCGGGCAACGATACCCCCATTCAAATCGCTCGTGAGCGGTTCCATCAAGCCGCGATCGGGTCGAACAAACAAAACTCCAAGACACAGTAGGATAAATGTGACAGCAGTGTGCCATGCCATCGAAGTTGAGCAGACAAAGAACCGATGAAAGGTACCTACGCCATAAGCATGACCTGCGAGAGCAAGAAAAGCGATCGCCGCCGCAACTGCTACCAGCAATTGAGCCAGTCCATCCCTGCGGTATATCTGGCGAGGCAGCAACCAAAGCGCCCCACCTATCAGGCAAAAACTCAATGCTGTATTGTCTCCCATGCGACCGGGATATTTAGTTTGGGAGAAAAAGGGCGAATCTCGCAACAGCAGTTTGTCAATTCCCAGATTCCAACCAAATAGGTATTGAGCGAGGGTAAGGAATCCGATTAGGAAAACTGCGATCGCACAGCCATCAGCAACAAGTCTTCCTATCCTTCTGTGCCTTTCCCTTCCCCCCATCTCTTTGTCTCTGTGTCTCCTTGTTCCTCCGTCTCCAAGTAAACGCCCTTCGCTTTTGACGGTTAATCCTAAGGAAATTCCTGCCAGGATAAACGCAACTGCGCTATTGACTTTCATCGTGGATCCCATGGCGACAAATCCACTTTTGAGCCAACCAAGGAGAACTAGACAACCGACAAGCAGGGTGATGAGGCTAGCTACCGAGGGAATTGCTCGCATGACTTGGGAGTTGCACAGCGATCGCATCTTTGTCGATTGAGAGTTGTTATAATAATTCAAAAAGAGATTTTCCGCAACAACCGAGCGATAAATTTAGAAAAGAAACTTGGGATCTAACTTAAGATAGCCGATCGATCGATGGAAACCTACTTTAGGTAGATGTTTATAGAACTAATAGCGTATTGACATCAGAGTGATTTCATTCTGACTCGATCGCACCTAGAAATAATACCAATTCGCAATTGGAATTTCCTGTCCGAGCGAAAAAGTCTTCTAAAGAAGACCCGATAGGAATTTCAGTCGATTTTAATCGAATTGAGCTTTGAGCCTAGAACCTTAGTTTTAGGCGTTGACTTCCTGCAATCAGATTTATCTGACTTTAGCTATAAGCCAAGAAATTTATTTCTTGGCTTATAGCTGGTGCTTATCCAATCGTATGAAAACTTTACCTTTACCTATGAGGCAGCGATTTGAATCGCTGACTTTTTGACATCGGAAGTGCTTGGGCAGGGGCAATGCCTGCCCAGATCGTCAATTAACTGTAACTCAGCACCCAATTAACCAGCGTCCGTACGGGAAAACCAGTCGCGCCTGCATTATTAACCCCATTTTCTTTATCGGCCCAAACCGGACCCGCAATATCTAAGTGTGCCCAGGGGGTTTCTTTGACGAACTGCTTGAGGAAGAGGGCAGCAGTAATCGACCCGCCAGCACAAGGTCCGGTGTTTTTCATGTCGGCAATCTGAGATTTGAGACCTTCAAAATACTTCTCTTCCATTGGCATTTGCCAGAACTTTTCTCCTGCTTTGTCGGAGGCTTCTTTGAGTTGATTGGCAAGGGTTTCGTCCGTACTCCACAACCCAGCAATATCATTGCCAAGGGCAACGACACAGGCACCCGTGAGAGTGGCGAGATCGACTATCGCGTCAACTCCCAGTTTTTCTGCAAATACTAATGCATCGGCTAGGGTCAACCGTCCTTCTGCGTCGGTATTATTGACTTCAATCGTCTTACCGTTAGAAGCCCTGAGAATATCGCCGGGATGCAGGGCGTGACCGCTAATCATATTTTCTGTCGCCGCACAGATGAAGTGAATCTCGACCTCTGGTTTTAGCTGCGCGATCGCTTTGGCTGTTCCTAGCGCTGCCGCACCGCCTCCCATGTCCATTTTCATGGTTTCGATGCCGCTACCCGCCCCTTTGATATTCAGTCCGCCAGAGTCAAAGGTCAGACTCTTCCCGACGATTGCTAGCTTGCGTTTGGGCGTACCTGCGGGTTTGTAGGTCAAGTGAATGAATTTAGGCGGCAAGTCCGATGCCATCGCTACGCCTAAAAAGGCTCCCATGCCCAGCTTTTCACAGTCTTCTTTTTCTAGGATTTCGACGGCTAAACCGCCCTCTGCTGCTATTTGCTCGGCAGTTTGAGCCATTGTAATCGCCGTGACCGAATTAGCGGGAGCGTTAACTAATTCTCGCGCTAATATAACCCCAGCACAGATGGCTTCGGCATGGGCAATTGCTTCATCTTGACTGCCTAACCCAATCAAATCGACGGTTTCTAGTTTGAGTCCTTTGTCTTCCACCTCCGACTTAAAGCGGGTATCCTGGTGTAGAGCTAAGAGCATGCCTTCTGCGATCGCCCCAGCAGTAGCGGCTGGATCGTTATCGACGACGGGCAAGCTAATTCCCAAGGTTTTGACCTTCTCTTTTTTGGCAATGCGCGCGATCGCTGCCCCAGCTAGGCGAACTGCATTCAGTTTTAAGTCCTCGGCTTTGCCCAATCCCACTAAAATAATTTTGCGGACAGGACTGTTACTGCCGACGCGCGTCACTGCCGTACTGCTGGATTTTCCTTCAAATTCCGTCTCAGCAATTAATTCTTGAATCGTCCCTGCCAGTTTCTCATCTAAGTGAGCTAATTCTCCAGTTAGTTCTATATTGCTCTCAAATAGACCAATTGCTAAAGCATCGCCAGTCCAATCTAATACTGGCGTATTTATCCCTCGAATTTGCATTCTTGTTTAATTGCTCTCATACGACTTCCGTCTGAAATTGTAGCTTACTGAAGGTTGAGGATGCGATTTCCTGAGTCGGTGCTTTACGGATCGTCTGGGTCAAAAACTGAGAGAAGCGTAAACCAATATTAATTAAAGAAGGCTTATTAACATTTCTTAGAGTCTAGATTGGCAATATATATTAATTTTTGTAAAAAATAATTGCAAAAGGTATCCATTTCTGGCTTGATGGTATACGAAGGGAAACCTCGTTAACCTGTGCTTTAACCAATAAATTTAATAAAAAATTATTGGAAAGCAAAAAGTTTTTTTACCTTCTATCTTGTTTTTGAGAGAGAAACCAGCAGATAATTTATAACTGCTAAAGTCGCTTTCTCGCTCGTCCAAAATATTCGAGTACAAAGAGACAGAATTAATTAAAATTAATTCTTGTCAGGGAATTACGGCATGTCTGCCCTTAGTTTCTCAGCTCTTCTTCAAGCGAATTTGTGTTCGATTTCTACTTCTATTTCATGTAAATTGATTTAGCAGGAACTAACAGGTTTCTCAAACGATTATTTGTACAGTTCACCTCATCAGACGGAGTTGTTGTCAATGTTTAAAAAGTTATTTGGCGGTAAAAAAGATGCTTATTTTCTTGAATTAGACGAAAACAAAAGTCAGCAGCCTGCAAAGGATAAAACAGAAGCACCAGCCAAGCCAGTAGAAGAGAAAAAAGCCGAATCTAGCCAAGCTAGTGAGGTCAAGTCACCAAAAGCCGCACCTGTCGAAGCGAAAAAGACGAAGAAAACCTCAGTCAAGAACAATGGACAAAATGCTAAGGCTGCGCCAGAACCAACCCCTAAAGCTTCTGCGCCTGCGGCATCCGACCCAGAAGCCATAATTAGAGCGGCAGTCTTTAAAAAAGATAGCAACGGCAAAGTTGGTACTCAAACCGTTCAATTTGCCGATAAATATCTAATGATGCCTACCATGTCGCGACGAAAACCGGGCCCGAGTTTAGATATGTTTAAGAACATGGCACGTCAGGTCAAGGTTCCCAAGAAAGGATAAGTTTGACTAAGGCGATTGGCGATCGCTGGGAAGCTAATCATCAAGATAATTCGCAATAAACAGTTCGCATCGAGGCTCCTCGCGCTGCGAAGGGGCGGCTTGCGCAGCGTGCGCGTCGGGGAGCAATTAACCCCATGCAGTTGCGGCAGGGGCTTGCCATCATGAAAAAATCTTTTGCTCAAAACCGGAATTAACAATTGCCAATTGACAAATTGACAATTGTTTTGGTCAATATTATCGCCCTACCAGTTACAGAGCAGCGCGAATTCGGTTTCTGTAGGCTTGATTATCTAATCCATCGCCTGCATTTGCTTTCTTAGAATCGATTGACTGCTCTAAGGCAACGATTCGATCTAAGACGTTTGGATGAGTACTGAGAAAAGTTGGGACAGAGTCACTCTGAGCCAAAAGTTTTTTCATAAAACTCACCATGGCTGAGGGAGCGTAACCTGCTTTTTCTAGATTAGCTAGTCCCAGTTTATCGGCTTCAAATTCATCTTCGCGGCTGTTGGGGAGGCTAATTGCCAATTGTACGCCTAGATTGACCAGAGTCTCTTGTTCGAGTCCGGCTGCCGAAAGCAATCCTTGAGAGATTGCCGCATCTCGCATTTGGTCGATCGCATGACGAGCAGCGATATGACCGATTTCGTGAGCGAGGACGCTAGCTAACTCTGCTTCGTTATCTGCTTTCTGCATCAAACCACTGTTGATATAAACATAACCTCCCGCGGTGGCAAAGGCATTGATTTGTTTGTCATTGACGATCTGAAATTTATAGGGAATGTTAGGTCGCTCGCTCGCTGGCACGAGTCTTTGTCCGATTTGATTCAAATAGCTGTTGAGAGAGCGATTTCTCAAAATCCGAATTTTTTTTGTTTGGGTTAGTTCGCGATCGATTTGTTTGCCCAGTTCGATTTCTTGTTCGTCTGAAATGCTGGACAGTTGGATAACTTGAACTCCCCTAATTAAGATATCTAGCCAAGAGCCTCCGTAGCTTGGTTTAGGAGTGCTTACGATTAAAGTGCCAGCGATCGCAAGCGACAAAATTATATAAATCCATCCTTGGCGAAAACGACCAAAAAAGCGATCGAGTTGATTTAACATGGTCAACTAGGCGAAACTGTAGTGAGGAGATCGTTTTGATAAGCGCCATCCGATTCTTTTAAACGGCAGAGCTTGTCTAATTCCTAGTTTAGCTAGATTGACCGGGAAAAATAGGAGCGATCGCGCAACTGCCTTATTGGCTGCGCAAATCTTGATAGAGGTAAAAGTTGTATAGATCGAACAAACACCCTACCATACCGCAGCTAAAGCCGATAGCAAGAATTCCTTGAAGGGGATACCCGCCGCCAAAAATTGCCAGAAATTCCCAAATTTGACTGGAACCGATGCGTCCGAAAGCAGTTAATCCCGGCACGTGAGCGATCGCGAACGCAGCAGCTAGTAGCGTACCGATTGCCATAATTGGCATGATAAAGCTTAAAAAGGTGGTTAGCAGTAGAGAACGGATTAAATTGGACACTAGACTCATCTCCAAGCTAGTAAAGAGTTGCCGAGCAAGAGCAGAGCGAGGTCTTTGTTCTTGCTCCTTTTTTACAATAGGTGCATTTACTTTGTCCAGACAGAAATGTCAAAAATCTTAAATCTTTATTAAAAAACTTGGTAAAAGGCAGCTTATCGTTATGAAAAAGATAGGGAATTGTAGCATTTCGTGAAGCAGTGTTATCCCAATTCGCAATTGGGAGAATAAAACCGTCTTGGTTATAGGAAACTGCAATATTTTTTTGATAAAGAAATGCGATCGCGTTTCCGAACAGCTTTTGCGAATTGCGAATTGTAAATTGCGAATTGGTTTGACTGGTTTTTACCGCATGGTGACAAATTCTTCGGCAGCGGTGGGGTGAATGGCAACTGTAGCATCGAAATCAGATTTTTTCGCGCCCATTTTTACTGCGATCGCAACTCCCTGGATAATCTCGGCAGCATTGTCGCCAACCATGTGCGCTCCCAAGACTCTATCTGTATTGCGATCAACCACCAATTTCATCATTGTTTTTTCATCTTTGCCAGTCAGGGTGTAATAAGTGGGACGAAACTTAGCGCGATAGATTTTAATAGCATCATTGCCGTATTTTTCCCTAGCTTCTGCCTCGGTTAATCCTACGGTTGCTGCTTCTGGGGTGCTAAAGACTGCCGAGGGAATATTCTCATAACTCATCACGCGAGATTTGCCGCCAAAGTGGGTATCAGCAAAGGCGCGACCTTCATTGATGGCAACGGGAGTCAGATTGATGCGATCGGTGCAATCGCCTACAGCATAAATATGTTCGCAAGAAGTCTGACTGTATTGATTAACCGCGATCGCGCCGTTACTCACTTCTACGCCAGCATTTTCTAAACCCAGCTTTGCCAAATTGGGTTTGCGTCCCGTTGCCGCCAAACTCACGGCATCAGCAACGACAATTTCAGAGGCATTGTCGTTTTCCATGTGTATTTTCAATCCTTCGGAGGTCTTTTCTATTGCCGTCGGCGTACTATTGGTCACGATGCGGATGCCATGCTTCTCCATCGCCTCCTGAACGCAAGACCGAAGATCTTCATCGAATCCCCGCAAAATCTTCTCTCTGCGAATAATCTGCGTCACCTCGGAACCCAACCCGTTCATGATGCAAGCGAATTCCACGCCAATATAGCCACCGCCAATAATGACAATGCGTTTGGGTTGTTCTTTGAGGTGAAACATATCGTCCGAGACGATCGTATGTTCGCTCCCTGGAATATCAGGTCTGACGGGATGACCGCCGACGGCAATTAAGATCTTATCTGCCGTTATCTTTGTATCTCCAATTTCGAGCGTGTGAGGGTCGAGAAAGCGAGCATATCCTCTAAACAGTTTCACCTTGGCATTGTCTAGCATTCTTTGATAAACCCCGTTGAGGCGGTCTAATTCCTGGTTGACGGCGGTTATCATCTTTGTCCAGTCGAGGGTACTATGCACCGGACTCCACCCATATCCTTCCGCGTCTTGAAAATAATCAGGGAAATGGGATGCGTACACCATTAGCTTTTTGGGGATGCAACCTCGATTGACGCACGTCCCTCCCAAGCGATCGAATTCTGCGATACCAACCTTGGCACCGTATTCTGCGGCGCGTCTGGCAGCAGCAATTCCTCCAGAACCCCCGCCGATCGCAAATAGATCGAAATCATAACTCATAATTCAATCGACTCCCTCGCTCGGTCTTTTCTAGTCTACTTTGTTAGTCTCTATCCCCTACCAGACAAAATTCTCGATTCTCAAACTTGAATATTGAGCAAATCAAATACGTGATTTACAAGGAAAATATTTGCTGAGGAATAAATAGCAAAAATACTTCACAATTTAAATTAAACACATTTTGGCTTCTCCTGCTTTGTTTCTCAAGCTATGGTTAATAGATCGCTACGACAGCTACCGTTTTTTCAGCAAATCCGGCAGCGACTGGAAGACATGCCGCCACCCAAGACAGAAGAATCGATTCTGCTGCGGGTTTTGGTACAAGCTTTAGTCATTGTTGGAATTATTGCTACCGACATAGCTGCTGAAACTCAAATGAGTTGGTGGGCAGTGCCTTTGAGTATTGTAGGGGCAACCTGGAGTTGGTATCGACGACGGAAGCGCAATATTACCGCTAAATTTTTAATTGCCATCGGAATGATGGTGGTGTTAGTCGTTTTTTTGGGAAATTTGGTCGTCAATTTAAGCGACAGTCGCATCTCCCTGGCAGAATTACTCGTTCAACTCCAAGTTTTGCACAGCTTCGATCTGCCTCGGCGCAAGGACTTGGGCTACTCCATGGTTATCGGCTTAATTTTGTTAGGGGTAGCAGGAACGGTATCTCAAACTTTGGCGTTTGCCCCTTGGCTAATCGTTTTTCTGGCGATCGCTCTCCCTACTCTAATCCTAGACTATCGCTCCCGTCTCGGTCTTGAGAAGATTAAGCTTACTTTTCCTCCGTCCTCTCATTTCTCTCCCCTTTCTCCTCAACACCTTTTCCTTTTTCTAGTCATCATTATCGCGGTAGGACTAGCGATCTTTGCCCTCATGCCTCGCTTTCCTGGCTATCAGCTACAAACCTTTCCCGTCAGCAGTCCAGTGGATATGCAAGATCGAAGTTTTGATAGCGAAAACCGCGATATTGTCAATCCCGGTTACGTGAGAGAAGGGAAAGCGAGAGAAACTGGCGCAGGAGGAGGCACAACCCAACAACAAGGCGCGGGTGAAATCGATCGCAAGTATTATTATGGCTTTAACAGCCAAATGAACCAAAATCTGCGCGGAGAAATGGAACCCGAAATTGTCATGCGGGTTCGTTCCCAAGCGCCCGGATTTTGGCGGGTCATGTCCTTCGATCGCTATACGGGACAGGGATGGGAAGTCTCCCGACAAGACCAACTCCAAGACATTTGGCGTTCTCGCTGGTCCTATCGATTTTTTATTTCGCCTCCGCCAACTCGCGGCAGGACAAAACAGGTGATTCAGAGTTATACGATGGTTTCTGATTTGCCCAATATCATTCCCGCGCTATCGTATCCAAAATATGTCTTCTTTCCAACAAAAGAAATTGCCATCGATCCCGAAGGAAGCTTGCGATCGCCAGCTGGATTGATGGAGGGAGCAACCTATACCGTAATCTCTCAAGTGCCCTACCGTGATCGTACTCTTTTGGGTCGTGCTTCAGATAACTATCCCAAAAAGATTAAAGATTACTATCTACAAATTCCATCCGAAATTAAAGACAAAATACGACAAAAAGCCGAAGAACTCTTGGCGAAATCGCCTAACTCCCTGACTTCTGCCTACGAAAAATCTCTCTTTTTGGCACAGGCAATCAAGCAAAACTATCAAATTCAACCAGAACTACCATTTTTGGCAGAAAAAGAAGATTTAATCACAGCCTTTCTTTTTCGCTATCAAGGTGGCTATCCCGACCACTTTTCTACGGTTTTAACGGTGATGCTGCGTTCTCTAGGCATTCCGGCAAGATTAACGGTAGGGTTTGCACCCGGACAGTTCAATCCGTTTACGGGATACTATATCGTTCGCAATACCGATGCCTATGCCCTAACGGAAGTTTATTTTCCCAATTACGGCTGGTTCGCCTTCGATCCGATTCCGGGGCACGAATTGATTCCTCCATCCTTTGAAGAAGACCAAACCTTCAGCGTTCTCAAACAGTTGTGGAACTGGGTAGCCGGTTGGTTGCCCTCTCCAATCGTCAGTTTTATTAGTATTCTGTGGGGCGAAATTCTTCGGGGATTCTTGAGAATTCTAGGCGGGTTGTGGCGCTTCATTTCTGGCAGTCTCATCGGCGTGCTGGTGGGAATAATTGCAGCGATCGCGTTAGGATTCTTGGGATGGCTTGGCTTTAACCAAGTAAGGCGTTGGGGGTATCGCCGTCACCTCGCCAAGTTACCGCCAATGGAGAGGCTGTATCGGCAAATGCTGGAGGAGTTAAAGGCAAAAGGCTACCCCAAGCATCCCGCCCAAACTCCTTTGGAATATGCACGCGCGATCGAGCAGAACTACTCTTCTGCTGCGGCTGAAATTATTGAGGAAATCTCACAAGCTTACGTGCGCTGGCGTTATGGCGAACAAGGACAAAATCTCGATTATCTTCGCCAGCAAATCAACGCATTGATTCGGAGTTTGAGAAGAATTACTCGAATTGAAAAGTTAGAAGAAGGACAAATGACTAATGACCAATGACTAAAGCTATGTAAATTCTGCAACAATTGAACAGGGAGTCCTTTAGGAGGAGCGAAGATGACTGTAGCGGGTTCGGAAATTGATATTGCCAACTATATCGACCATGCATTGCTCAACCCTACAGCTACCCCCGAACAAGTAGAACAGTGCTGTGCCGAAGCGGATCGCTTCCACTTTCCGGCAGTGTGCGTGTATCCGACTGCCGTGAAACAAGCAGCCGAACTGCTGCATGGAAAACGAACGCAAATCTGCACCGTCATCGGGTTTCCTACCGGGGCGACCACCTCAGCCGTTAAACTTTACGAAGCGCAAGAAGCTGTCGAGAATGGCGCAACCGAACTCGATGTCGTTATTAATTTAGGCTGGTTAAAAGCGGGGCGATCGGAAGAAATCTATCGTGAAATCGCCTCTATCTGCGAGGAAACTGGAAAAACGGTTAAAGCTATCTTAGAAACAGCTCTTCTCACCGAGACAGAAAAACGGCTAGCTGCCGAAATTTGTATGGATGCTGGAGTAGGATATTTAAAGACGAATACGGGTTGGTTTGGTGGGGCTACCGTCGCTGACGTTCGTTTCCTCCAAAATATTACTAAAGGACAGATAGGAATCAAAGCCTCTGGGGGAATTCGCACTCTCGAACAAGCTTTAGAATTAATAGCTGCTGGGGCAACTCGGCTGGGAACCTCTCGCGGAGTCGATCTCGTTCGACAGCAAGAAGAAGGAGGCGTTTTAAGGACAGAGAGCAGAGGACGGAGGACCGAGGAGAGGGAGTAGGGGGAGACGGGGGTGTGGGGAGTGTGGGAGGTGTGGGGAGACAATTAACGACTAACCACTCACTACTAACTAATCCCCAATAACCAATAACCAATGACCAATGACCAATGACTCGAACTTATCAAGCCACCGGAATTATTCTCAAAGGGATGCCGCTAGGGGAAGCCGATCGCCTCTTGACGATTCTTTCGCCAGAATTCGGCTTAATTAGGGCTGTTGCACCGGGGGCAAGGAAGCATAAATCGAAGCTGCGGGGCAGAAGTGAGTTGTTTGTCGTCAATCAATTATTAATTGCCAAAGGGCGATCGCTCGATAAAATTACCCAAGCAGAAACCCTAGAATCCTATCCGCGCTTGAGTCGCGATCTGGGCAAACTCACTGCCAGTCAGTACATAGCCGAATTAGTACTCTGTCTTGCCCTCAGCGAGCAACCCCAAGCAGAACTCTACGAATTGCTCAACGAACATTTGCGCCGCATCGAACAATTTGCCAATTCTAGCAACCTCGTCGCTCATCTAGCTCAAGCCGTTTTTCACCTGTTGGCGATCGCGGGAATTGCCCCGGAAGTCCATCGCTGCTGCCTGACCCAAAAATCTCTGATTCCTCAGTTTAGCGACCCGCGTTGGCGAGTAGGATTTAGTTTTGAAAGCGGCGGACTGGTTAATTTATCCGTTCGGGGAGCTATCGCTCGAACTGCAACTCAAACTCTAACCGATGCCTCTGAGGCTTTTCTGCCCAAGGTCAATGCGAAGCTGGGTGCCTTAGAACTAAGTATACTGCAACATTTGGGAGTTAAATCCTTGCCAGAACCGTCTCAAATTCTGGCGGCAGAATCTCTGAAGCTACCGCTAGATGTAGCTTGGGTGAAGGTAGAGCACCTTTTAAGGGATTACGCTCAGTATCATTTCGGTCGTTCTTTTCGCTCTGCTAGCCTAGTCGATGCTTTATCTCCCTTAGAATTTTAACTATTCGCTTAAAATCTTTTTAGTAAAGATCTTTATCGAGAATACAAGTCTCCGAATCGAACCAGAACGAAACTCCCTCTGACAACCCTCGCCCGTCGTCTATATCTATGGATCGCCGACCACTCTATTCATCGCGTCAACCTTCCAGTCAGGGGTTTGCCCCCGTGCTGAGAAATCCCCGCTTTTTGACTCTCTGGGGAGGTCAAATCTTTTCTCAGCTTGCCGATAAGTTTTATCTGGTGTTGATGATTGCTTTCATTGACAGTCACTTTAAAGCAGTCGGTCAACCAATTAGCGGTTGGGTATCGGCAATTATGATCGCCAATACTATTCCTGCCGTGTTGTTTGGTTCTCTAGCGGGGGTTTATGTAGATAGATGGTTTAAAAAAGGGGTGCTGGTCGTTTCTAACCTGATGCGCGGTTTTCTGGTCTTAATCGTGCCGACTCTATTGTGGTTTTCTCAGGACATAAAAACCTGGATGGATTTGCCAGTCGGATTTTTAATTTTGTTGGCCGTTACTTTCTTGGTTTCTACCTTAACTCAGTTTTTTGCGCCAGCAGAACAGGCTACCCTAGCATTAGTTGTCAGGAATCGCCACCTATTGGCGGCAAATTCCCTCAATACCACGACGACAATGGCAGTCTTGATCGTGGGGTTTGCGATCGGAGAGCCTTTGTTAGCGATCGCCGATCGCCTTTTGGGAACGTCGGCGGCATCCTGGAATTTTGGTAAAGTTTTGGTCGTAGGCGGCGCATATATCGTTGCCGGATTAATCTTACTCTTTTTGAGAACTGGAGAAAAATCGGAACATTTCCGCCCGGAACCTCCCCACATTTTTGACGATATTTTAGATGGCGTGCGCTATCTACAAGAAAATCATCGCGTTCGCAATGCTTTAATGCAGTTAGTCATTCTCTTTTCCGTGTTTGCTGCTTTGTCCGTTTTGGCAGTACGGATGGCAGAAATCATTCCGGCAATGAAAGCCGACCAATTCGGTTTTTTACTGGCGGCTGGCGGCGTCGGACTGGCAATCAATGCCGCTATCTTGGCTTATTGGGGTCAACGATTTGCCAACGCTCAATTGAGCCTTTGGGGGTCGATGGGAATGGCTGCCTCTTTAATCGGTTTGTCCGTCGCAACGAAAAGCCTTTGGCTAGCGCTAGCGATGACAACTTTGTTGGGAGCTTTTGCCGCTTTGGTGGGAGTGCCGATGCAAACGACACTGTTGGCAGAAACGCCCCCCGATATGCGAGGCAAGGTTTTTGGCTTAGAAAACAATGCGGTCAATATTGCTCTATCATTACCGTTGGCTGTGGCAGGGGTAGCAGAGACGTTTTTGGGTTTGCAACCCGTTCTCTTGGCTTTAGCAGCCCTGACTGGGGCTGGAGGAATCTTGAGTTGGTATGTTGCTCGTCTGGAATCTGTAAAGTCATCTAAAGTTGACAGATGGGGAGGTTAGTTGTCAGATATTCTTAATCTTCGTTAAGGTGTCTAATTTCTTCCTAAGATTGTCAACTGAATGCATATTGCTTGGCTGGGAAAAAAATCTCCCTTTTGCGGAAACGTTACCTATGGTAGAGAAGTTACCAATGCTCTGCTCGATCGCGGCTATCAAGTCAGTTTTCTTCATTTTGCTCAAGAAGAATCGGAATCTAGCGACCAAGGCTGGCCCGCTTGCCCCGAAGTCGTTCTTCCCTTTTTCTACAAGTCTCAGGTTTATACGATTCCGACTCCAAAATCGAGTAAAGTTTTAACGCAAGCGCTTGCGAAACTCAAACCCGACATAGTACACGCTTCTCTAACGCTTTCTCCTTTGGATTTTCGGCTGCCGGAAATTTGCGAAGAACTGAATTTGCCTTTGATTGCGACTTTTCATCCTCCCTTCGATAGCAAGCTTCGCAACCTCAAATCCAGCACTCAGTTTTTGACCTATCAGCTTTACGCGCCTTTTCTTGCCAATTATGACAAAACGATAGTTTTTTCGCGCTTGCAACAACATTTACTCGTTAAATTAGGCGTGCCACGGACAAAGTTGGCAGTGATTCCCAACGGCGTTGACGTGCAGAAATACTTGCCGGGAGTCTCCGATCTCAAGTCTCGCTTCGATGCCAAACGCCTATTTGTCTATTTGGGTCGCATTTCTACAGAAAAGAACGTAGAAGCCCTCTTAAAGGCTTGGAAGCACTCGAATATGAATCGAGATAGCAAATTACTTATCGTTGGGGATGGACCGCTTACAGCCGCTTTAAGACCCTTCTACAATGAAGAATGCGGCATTATCTGGCTTGGATTCGTCGCTGAAGAATATCGACGCATCGAAATTTTGCGGGCGGCGGACGTATTTATTCTTCCCTCACTGGTGGAGGGATTGTCTCTCTCTCTGTTGGAGGCGATGGCTTGTGGGATTGCTTGTATTGCTACCGATGCCGGTGCGGATGGGGAAGTCCTAGAAGATGGTGCAGGGATCATTATCAAGACTCAGGGGGTTACGACTCAATTAAAAACCCTGCTTCCACTCTTTCAAGATCATCCAGAAATTACTAAGCTACTGGGGAAAAAAGCCAGAGAGCGAGTTTTGGAACGCTATACTCTTTGTCACAATATCACCAAGCTGGAAAAACTTTATGCTGATGTGCTCAACGATAGACAATCTCGTTTACTCGACAAGTTAACTTAATTTGATAGCAAATAAGGACGCGGCATCAACTCCTGTGTCTTTTTCGCGTTTGCTTTTCTCTACCAAAAAGCCCTTTTTAGCTGCTAAAGCTGCGTTTGAGGAAAAAATAAAAAAACTATCGGTTCGTTTGTAGCGCTGCGTTGTCTGTCGTCTTGTCCTGAAAACTGGCGCGATCGCCGCTTTTTTGCTCGAAATTCTCTATTTATAACTAATTAATCGATTTTTCGGTTGACCAGTTGTTCATCCTGTCGATCGCTAGAGGAATGGCTACAATTGCCAGCTTAAGCGCCCAGGGAGCAAGCAAGAGCGTTAAAAAGGAGAAGATTACAGCCGTACACCCCATGGCTGCCTTGAAAACTTCCTCTCTAGTGTTGAAACTCACAAAAGCCGCAATCGAGGCGATAGCCAGAGTAATTAGTGAAAGCACAAGCATTGCCGTGTTCCTTTTGACGCATATATCAAGTGCATTTCTTCGCTTTAAATCTCGCTTTTTCTACCTCGCATTTCGATGCTTGCCGATAGCTATAGCGATAATTTTTTAAGCCCATTCTATAACTATACATAATTTTTTCCCTAAGTGTCAATCTTCGCTCGACAAATTTTGACTAATACAATTCTCAGCGAAATTTTCCTTGACATAAAACTTTTTTGTGATAAATCTCAAGAGTGATAGATCGATAACGAAATTCCTACAACGCGCTTTTAACCAAGATAGCCACTGGCAGGCGATCGCAATAGTTGAGCTAAAAAATCAAAAAGGAGTTAGGTAGGTTATAGAAAAAGTTGGCTGAAACAGTGTATCATTTGATGCTACAAATTAGCCATAAAAAAAATCAAGTTTACCTATCACCCTCTTAAGATGTAAAAATTTAGCATAGTCTGAGTCCATCGCATCGCAAATGTATACCCAAGCAAAAGTGGGCGTGAGGAGATAACTGAATGAATTTACGCGATAATGCTCTAGAAGTTCTCAAACAAACGAGTAGAACATTTTATATCCCTATTAGCCTTCTGCCGTCAAAACTCCAGGAAGCAGTAGCATCAGCTTATCTGTGCATGCGTGCCATCGATGAAATAGAAGATTGCCCAGAGCTAGATAATTTTACCAAAGCCAAGCTGTTGCGCGGAATTAGCCTCAACTTGCAAGCTGGTACCGATAGTAGCGCGATCGAGTATTTTTCGGCTGGGTTAGCTGACTACATTCTCCTGCCGGAGGTGACTCTTCGCATTGGAGAATGGGCATTACTCGCACCTAAAACCATCGCGCCGCGCATTTGGGATGCGACGGCAGCCATGGCAGATCGAATGGCATATTGGGCTGAGAATAACTGGGAAATTCATACAGAATCGGATTTAGATCGCTATACCTTTAGCGTAGCTGGGGCAGTTGGTTTGCTGTTGTCGGACTTGTGGGCGTGGTACGATGGAACTCGCAGCGATCGCACCTGTGCGATCGGTTTTGGTCGAGGCCTACAAGCAGTTAACATTATCCGCAACCGCAGCGAGGATCTCAGTCGAGACGTAAATTTCTTTCCCGACGGTTGGCGCGACGAAGAGATGCACGCCTATGCGCATCGCAACTTGAAGCTGGCAGAAGGATACACAAATGCTCTTCCTCCCGGTCCGGCACTCGACTTCTGTAAAATTCCCCTGGCATTAGCTTATGGCACCTTAGAGGTTTTAGCCCTGGGAAAAGATAAATTAAGTCGCAGCGATGTCTTGACGCTTGTCGAACGGGCAACGCATTGATAAAAAATATGAATTCTGAATTATGAATGATTGAAAATTCAGAATTCATAATATAATTTATTATTGGTTAGTCTGTTGTAATTCGGTGAGAACTTCCTGAGCGATCTTCATGGTGAGACGGACTTTTTCAATCTCGGATAGTTCGTCCCAAGGCGCAACTTTAACGCCATTGTCGCCGCGCATGGCATAGACTAAAGGACGAGCAAAAACTTGTAAATCTTCTTCTCCCCAGTTCGATAGTAGGGGGTTGACGCACGCCACCAAGCGCTCGATGGGAGAAAGATTTTCAGAAATAATGCGAGTGGCTTGTTCGGCGATCGCATCTATCCAATCAGAGGGAACGAGATTACCGAACCTTTGCAGGATCGATTGCTTAGCTTGAAAAATTTCTGCCGATTCCCAACACTGATGCAGACAATTATAAAACTTTTCTGCTTGGGGGGCGATTTCTTCTGAATCCAGGGAGTCTAGGAGAGAAAAATTTTGTTCTAATCTTTCAAAGTAAGCTTCGGTTTCGGGTTCAGCTGGATTCCAAAGATAGCAAGCTTCATCTTGTAGCAGCACTTCTAGAAATTCTCTGGCACAGCGGTCGAGAGAATCTTCGGATTTAATATGGCGTATCGGTTGGTTAGTCATGATGGAACGAATCCTTCAATTTTAACGATCTAGTAGCAGCTTGGCAGAAGTAACTACACGGTTATTGGCTTCGATTCCGAACTAAAGAAGTAATGATTTGTTGGAACTAGAGAATCAGACGCATATTTTCTGGAGAGATATTAATTTGAACTTTTTCTCCGGGTTGATAAAAATGGATGCGACTGCGATGCAAATTTTGTTGGCGAATAGTAATGACAGTTTGTTCGGTCAAGCGAACCAAATAGCGCGTATCCGTTCCAATATAAACCGCTTCTTCTACTTTTGCCAGCCAACCGGATCGATCGCCTTCTTGAGGGGAAGAAATTGTGATTTTTTCGGGACGAATGACGATCGTAGCTATCTGTCCTACTGAGAGGCGATCGCGATAGGATACTTTTATCGGTAGGGTTTCATCGACTAGGACAATGGCTTGCTCGCCCTGTTGTTCTATAATTTTTCCCGTCAACAGATTCGTTTCTCCAATAAAATCAGCGACGAAGCGGGAATTGGGTTCTTCGTAGATTTCGATTGGCTCTCCTACTTGTAAAATTTTACCTTCTGACATCACCGCCATGCGATCGGACATGGTTAAGGCTTCTTCTTGGTCGTGGGTGACATAGATAAAAGTAATACCCACCTGCTGCTGCAAGTGCTTTAATTCTATCTGCATTTCTTTACGCAGCTTTAAATCCAAAGCGCCTAGTGGTTCGTCTAGTAGCAATACCTTCGGTTGCTTGACAAGCGCTCTCGCTAGCGCTACTCGTTGCTGCTGTCCTCCCGATAGTTGGCGAGGATAGCGTTTTTCTAGTCCATTCAACTTGACCATTTCCAACGCCTCTGCCACTCGGCTGCGAATTTGAGCGCGAGGCAATTTTTCCATCTCTAGTCCAAAGGCAACGTTTTGGGTAACGGTTAAATGGGGAAAAAGGGCATAATTCTGAAAGACCGTATTGACGGGACGGTGGAAGGGAGGCAGTTGCTCCATCGGTTTGCCGTATATATAAATGTCTCCCGACGTAGGTAGCTCAAACCCGGCTAGCATTCGCAAAGTTGTCGTTTTACCGCATCCAGAAGGTCCCAAAAGCGAGAAAAATTCCCCTTGAGCGATTTGCAAATTTAGTCGGTCTACCGCCAAAAATTCCTTGTGTCGAGAACTTGTAAAAGACTTGGAAACTTCTACTAACTCAACTGCTTGCATTCCCACCCCCTATTTGAAATCTAAAATTTACCCGCCAATTTCGGCTTTAATTTCCGTCCAGGCTTGGTCGTATAGTTGATTAGCTTCGCCAACATCTTTAATAAAAGTCATTTTGTCAAATGTCTCAGCTGATGGGTAAATCCCTGGATTCTTCAAATCTTCTTTGTTAATTAAACCTTTTTCTAATGCCATTTTGTTGGGCGTAGCATATTTGATAAAATTAGAAATCTTAGCACCTACTTCGGGTTCGAGGAGAAAGTTGATGAATTTCTCGGCTAATTCTTTGTGAGGAGCGCCCTTAGCAATGCTCATATTATCTATCCAAATGACCGCTCCTTCTTTAGGGATTGCATAACGGATATTCAGGTTTTCTTCCATAATCTGGAAGATATCGCCGCTCCACTCGACGGCAATATCAACTTCCCCCTGGTCGAGGAGCATTTGACCCGTATCTGGTGCAAAAGCGGCAATGTTATCTTTATGTTGAATCAGAAAATCTTTAGCTTTGTTTATCTCGTCGGGATTAGTCGTATTGGCATCGTAACCTAGGTAGATTAAGATTGCGCCCATCATCGTTCGCAATTCATCCATCAACGCGACTTTTGCTTTATATTTAGGGTCAAAAACCATTGCCCAGCTATCGATCTCGCCGCCAGTTTTTTGAATGTTGTATCCGAATCCCATTGTTCCCCATTGGTAGGGAAGACTATATTTATTCTCTGGATCGAAGGGTGCTTTAAGAAACTTCGGATCGAGATTTTTAAGATTGGGGATATTGGCTAGGTTGAGTTCCTCGACTAAATTTTCTTTCCCCATAATCGTTACCATGTAATCGCTGGGAAAAATCACATCATAGCCAGGATTTCCTGGTTTTAGCTTGGCATAGAGATCGTCCATGCTTTCGTAGGTGTCATATTTGACTTTGGCGCTATATTTTTGCTCAAATTCTTTAATCATTGCCGGATCTATATAGGCTGAAAAATTGTAGACGCTGAGAACGTTTTCTTGGCTGTTATTTTCCCTTCTAAAGTTAGATTGATTGGCCGCACAACCAAAGGGTAAAGTTACGCCAACAATAAAGAGAAGCAGAAAGACAAATATCTTTTTCATTTATTCGTAGTTGTAAATATTATCGATTGACATGATAAAGCAAAAAGAGCTACGGCGATCGCGATCGCCTCTCAATGTCAGCAGAATTAAACTTGTTGCTAATATTAAGGAATATTACAGTATAGTGTCAGGAACGCTTAGGAATTGAGGCTGCGTCGCTTTGATAATTTATAATGCATAAAAAAACGTATAAATTCGCTTCTGCTAGAGAGAACGAGCTAATCGTATTTTGGGCGTCAAAACCGGGAAATTCTGATAAAGAAGTAAGCGATTGGATCGCGTTTATAAAGCGTCAAGGCATCAAGCGAGTTTGTTGTTTGCTTGCCGATAGTCAACTCAATCGTTACTCAGATCTTTTGGGAAAGTATAAACAAGAATTTGGTAGCCATTGTGTTTGCTGGACTCCAATTGAAGATTTTCATCTGTGCGACCTAGAAACGCTGACTCAGAAAATACTGCCGTTTCTAGCACAAGCAGACAAAAAGGGCGAGAAAGTTGTCGTCCACTGTTCTGGCGGCATTGGACGAACGGGGCACTTGTTAGCCGCATGGTTGGTAAGTTTTCAGGGATTATCAAATCAAGAAGCGATCGCAGCCGTTACACAAGGAAAAAATCCTTTCAAAGTTGTCAAGGCTCTTAATGAACTTCTTAATAATTGTCGTTTAGCTTTTGGAGGTTAGTTTGTAGTAACGCTTTATTTAGCGCTACAATCAACAATTGATATCGCCCACTTATAGCTCGCGATCGAAGCCAAATTTATCTCGAATTTGAGCATTAAAATACTGACCCTTTGAAGGAGCATTTTGCAACTCCTTATAGATTGATTCGGGAACGTCGTGATATTTGTAGATGCTGCCGCTAGCAAATTCAACTTTCAGAATTTTCTGTTTTGAATCGTAGTCGAAGGATTTAATAACGGCACTGTGAGTTTTGAGTAGCGGGAAGGCGATTACGTCGCGAATGCTAGCAGAATCGGTTAATAACATTACCAGGCGATCGATTCCAATTCCTAAGCCGCCAGTAGGAGGCATTCCATATTCTAATGCAGCTAGGAAATCTTCATCGACACCGTGCGCTTCTAGATCGCCTGCTGCTTTTTGGGCTGCTTGGGCTTCCAATCTTTCTCGTTGATCGATAGGATCGGTTAACTCAGAAAAACTATTAGCCGTTTCCCGTCCGACAATAAACAATTCAAACCGTTCCACCAATCCAGGTTTAGAACGATGAGGTTTGGCTAGCGGTGAAATTTCAACTGGATAATCGACAACAAAAGTTGGTTGAATTAAGCTTTCTTCTACCTTTTGTTCAAAAGCTTCGTTGAGAAGTTTTCCGATAGAATCGCAATCTTCTGGAATTTCAATGCCTGCTTTTTTCGCTGCTGTTTTTGCCTCATCCAATGTTTTAAATGATGCGAAATCCACCCCCGTTTTTTCCTGCACTAACTCGTGCATAGTTACTCGCCGCCAGGGAGTCGTCAGGTCAATTTCTTGTCCTTGATAATTAATTTTTAAAGTGCCTAAAACTTCTTGGGCTACATTAGTAATAATATTCTCCGTCAGCACCATCATATTATTGTAGTCAGCATACGCCTGATAAACCTCAATCATTGTAAATTCAGGATTGTGCTTGGTAGAAACCCCTTCATTGCGGAAAATGCGTCCGAGTTCAAATACTTTTTCAAATCCGCCGACAATCAATCGCTTCAGATGTAATTCCGTCGCGATGCGGAGATATAAATCCATGTCTAGGGTATTGTGATAGGTAATAAACGGACGTGCTTCCGCACCGCCTGCTTCGCTTTGTAGCACGGGAGTTTCTATTTCCAAAAAACCTTGTTGTTCCAAATAGCGACGCATCGAAGCAGTAATTTGAGCGCGACGGCGAAAGGTTTGTCTAACTTCAGGATTGACGATGAGATCGACATAACGCTGGCGATAGCGCTTTTCTGTATCAGTCAATCCATGCCATTTATCTGGCAAAGGTAACAAGGATTTCGTCAGAATTGTATATTCGCTGACATAAACAGAAAGTTCGCCTTTTTCTGTCCGTTTAATCGTTCCTTTTGTTCCTAAAATATCTCCGGTATCTGTTAGTTTTATCAGGGTATTAAAGGCATTAGGAATCTCTGCCATTGTTTCCTGAATTCTTTTTTTATCCAAATAAAGTTGAATAGTTCCGGTCTCATCTTGAAGATTAAAAAACGCAATTTTTCCCATGATCCGACGAGCCATAATTCGACCGGCGACAGAGACTTCTACTCCAACTTCTTCTCCATTAGTAAGGTCTGCATATTTATCCTGTAATTCTGCTGCGCGATGAGTCGTTTCCCATTTATAAGCATAGGGATTCAATCCCAATTTTTTTAGTTGTTCGACTTTCTCAAGACGTGTGGCGCGAATTTCATCTAGGGTAGAATGTTGCTGTGATTCTTGGGATCGATCTGAACTCATGGCCATCAATAGTTAACAAACTTTATTGGGAATAGATTTAACAGTTTTTTGCCTTTTTTCGGAGCAAAATGGATAATCTAATTATAGTCGGTTTTTGCTCCTATCGACTAAAATGCTCTGTCATTATACAACTTCTTCTAGATAAGATCTTCTAGATAATAATTGTTCCTTTAATTTTTTTTATTTTTTATGAACGCCGATTCCGAGACCAATTCCAACTTAACATCGAATTCGTCTTGCATTATCGAAGTGCGCGATATGACGATTGACGATATCGCGCCCGTCTTTCATCTCGGAGAAAGTTTGTTCACTAGCGAACTATATCCCTATCTCTATCGCACTTGGGATGAGTGGGAAGTAATTGGACCCTACAATACCGACCCTGAATACTGTTTAGTCGCGAAGGTAGACGGGCAGTTGGCAGGTTTCATCTTGGGAACAATTATCAGCAAAGCAGCCTGGACTTACGGTTATATTATTTGGTTGGGAGTGGACAAGAATTTCCAGCGTCGGGGAGTTGCTGACAAGCTGGTGGATAAATTGATAGAACGCATGATTGAAGATGGCGTTCGCTATATGCTAGCCGATACCGATCCTAAAAATGTTTCTGCGGTTAAGTTTTTTGCCCGAAAAGGGTTTGGCAATGCTCGCAAGCATATTTTTATGTCGATGAATTTAAGCAAACATGAATACTATGGCAGATTAATTGCTTACGAGCGCGATAAAGCCGAACGTTCTGGATTCCGAACCCCTCGCCGTCACCTTTGATGGGGGACGGGGAGACAAGGGGACCGGGAGACATACTTCCGAGTTCCGAATTCTTAAAGATTTCCGACTTCTCACCATTCACCTTTGAAACACTACAGATAGGTTATTAGCTGGCATTGGAATGACTTCTAATAAATTTAAGTCTTCGGCATTAGCTGCTTTGACGACATCTTCTAGGTTGCGGACTCCCCATTCTGGATTTTGAGCGCGTAACGATTCGTCGAAGGCGAGATTGCTAGAGGATGTGTATTCTCCGTCTTGCTTGAAAGGTCCATACAAGTAGAGAATGCCGCCGGGAGACAGCAAGCGATTTGCCCCCGCCATCAGTCCCAAACAAGCCGACCAAGGAGATATGTGAATCATGTTAATGTTAACGATCGCGTTTACAGGAATTCCTGTCTCTTCAATCGACCAAAGGGAATCCCGCGCGTCTATCTGGTATGGTGGATGTAAATTATCCGATGGATTGCGATCGCGCCAAGCATTGATACTTGAGAGCAAAAGCGGATTGGGGTCAGAGGGAATCCATTGGCGAGGTCCGAGGCGCGGTGCGAAGAAGACAGCATGTTCTCCCGTTCCGCTAGCAATTTCTAAGATATTGCCGCTAGGAGGCAGTACTCGCAATAAGACTTCTAGAATAGGTTCTCGGTTGCGTTGCGTGGCAGGTGCATACTGTCGTGCATCTGTCGGTGTATTCATAGGGCGCTACTTTAGTCTGGATTAACAATTTAAATATGGAAGCACAATCTAATCAAACTGAAAATTATATTCATGGTTATACAGCCCAAGAACAACAGCGTTTGATAGAGCAAGCGCGGTATTGGCGAGAAAAACTAATTCTCAGAGATGTTAAGCTTCTACCAGGCGATCGCATTTTAGAAATTGGCTGCGGTGCGGGGGCAGTTCTTGGAGTGTTAGGACAAGCTTTTCCTCAGTTGCAGTTAGCGGGTATCGATTTACAAGCATCGCAAATTGCTTATGCTAGGCAGCATTTAGAAAATCTCGGTTTATTGGAGGTCGATCTACGAGTTGGCAATGCTTCCCAGCTTCCTTGGACTGATAAAAACTTTAACCATATTTATAATATTTGGTTTTTAGAACATATTTCTAATCCAGAACCCATCTTGCAAGAAGCATATCGCGTTCTCAAACCTGGAGGCACGATTATGCTTAATGAAACCGATTATCGGACTATTCTGATTTATCCAGAGTCAGCCGATTATCGATATTTACAAGATACACTATGCGAACTGCTGATTTACTCTGGAGGCAATCCTTATATTGGTAGAAGATTGGGATTACTGCTGCAAAAAACTGGGTTTAGTCGAGTTAATAATTCCCCTTGGGCTTTCCATTATTTTCAAGGAGAAAATAGTCAGGAACTACGCGATTTTATTGAATATATTTATGCTTGGTTAGCACCGACCATTTCACAAATGACTGAGAAGTTGAGAAAAGATGAGAAAAGATGGCGATCGGGCTCAGAATTTTTCCGTTCTATCCCGGATTTACAAGAAAGTGCTGCCAGTATCGTCGTTTACCCTGCGTTAGCAATTAAGGTTAGTGATTAGTTATTGGTTAGTGGTCATATCAAATCCGATTGAATAACTATAATGGCAGGTAGTGCGAGCATTCTGCTCGCTTCCCTTGACGATTGCGCAAAGCGCAGCGCCCAAAAGGGCGGACGCAAGGCAATTTACGGTTAATTAAATGGAGCAAATATTAGAAATCCGCCAGAGAATTAATTTCCTAGCTCAAAGCTAAAGTCGGTTAAAACCAACAGACAAAAAAATTAATCTTTTAGTCGCATTAGCTTCCGGGGAATAAATTCCCCGTCTTATATATCAAGTTCATTAAAATGAACTTAGACATTTATCCAGTCGTCTTTAGATGACTTTAAATATAAGGCAGTGATAGAACATCGAGGGGAGATTCTACTCCGAACTCACATTTGCCTCCGTTTCTTGCTCGGCTATAGAATTGAGGCGTAAGAGAAAACGTTCTTCTAAGTGCAAAGATTGAAAAGCTTCTTCTACCGAAAGAGTTGGTTGGCTAAACGCTACCGAATCCGCTTTCTCTAGCATCTCTCTTTCGGAAAAGTCGAGTTGGTCCGATTCAACGGGAGTATCGTCGATCGCTTCTGGCGAGGGGGTGGGTTGAGGTTTAGGAAGGGGTGGAAGTTGAGGAAGTTTAATCTCTTCAGTCGCGTCAGAGAAAACAAGCTTTGGCGGTAAAATTTGACCCGAAGGAGATTTCGATGGTTCGAGTTTTTTGGTCATTTTACTCGGTTCGGGCAAATCTAGATTTAGCGGTGGAGTTTTGGCTTCTTCAGCAAGAAGATAGTTAATCGTGAGGGAAAGTTCCTCGGCAGAGTCGGGAAGTGCGATCGCGTAGTTAGTTGGACGTTGAACTTCTGCTGGCGCTTGCTGCGCTTCGGTAATCACGATAAACGGTTCGCGAATGGAAGCAAAACCAGCAGCCGTTTCTAAGATAACCGTTCCGATCGCAAGCGGAACATCCCAGTCGCTGGGGATTTCTAAGCAACAGTTAAAGGCATGGGGCAAAGTTGTTTCGGGAAGCGATTGGACGAGGGCGATGCAAATTTCGCCAGTTTCCGGGTTACAAAGTTCGTAAAGCAGCTTGCCCAGAAGAACCGACTCTAGATTTTTGGATAAATTGGGGTTGAGGGCTTCAATGCGTCCAGAAATCGAGATCGCCTTTCCTTTGCCTCTGACAACCGTATCTTGCTCCAAGACGATCTGCAACTCTTGAGCGGCAATCTTAGCAAAACTGAGCCAGAGAAAGTCAGCTATCTTTACAGAATCAATCGTTTCTTCTTGGGCAAACGTCTTTATCTCTATGTCCCCGTCTTCTGGCGATAGGGGCGCGATCGCTTCTGCTGATTTCTCCTCTTCCAAACAAACAAAGGAGGGAGATTTAAAACAGAGAACGGTTTTCTTGTCTGTCTCATCTGAGGAAGAAGCGCCTTCTCCCAACATTGGTTCGATCTCGTTGCGCAACAGTTGTTCTAACTGCTGTAGATAGGGATTAGGGGAAGGGGTAGAAGGATGGGGAAGGAATTGAGGTTCCCAGTTGCTAGCGAGCGGTTTAGAAACGATTTTTAGTTGCATGCTCTCCTGCCAGAATTCACCTAGTAACTCGGACATTATGTCGCCACGGCAGCGGATTTCCCAACAGCCGGGCGTTAAATCGGTGAAGGGAAGAATTGTAACTAATCCTTCCGAGTTGGTGCGACGGGAATACTTATCGCAATGTTGCACAATTCGACCGTTTTCCTCAATTTGATGGGCAACGCGAATTTCGACATCGAGATTGGAGCGATTGGCGCGGGCGACAATTCGATATCTGCCTTCTTCAAGTTCTAGGGTTGGCTCTTCGACCGAAAGCCAAGCGCGATCGCCTTCTTGTTGTATGAGGAACTCCCAGCGCTTCATCAGTAATCAGTAATTCAGTATCAGTAAAGTTACTTGCGGTTAGATTTCGCTTGCTGTTTACTGGTTGCTGTTAATGACGGTCGCTCGCTAGTTTTTGTGCCTTTCAATTTCTTGTTTTAAGTTGTCTAGATTACTGAGCAGATCGGACTGAGCGATCGCTTGTTGAACTTGAGTTGCCATCCATTTTAATTGGACGGTGTTGTTTTGAGCTTCTGAGTCTCCTAAGACTAAACAAGCTATGGCACCGCTGCGATCGGCTCGTTTGAATTGCTTGCCAAAGGCACTGCCGCTTAAGTCTAACTCTACTCTAAATCCAACACTGCGTAACTTTTGCGCCAAAATTAAAGCTTGGGCTTCTGCTGAGTCTCCCTTCGAGACAACATAAAAATCTGGAACTAGGGCAGGTGCTGAGACGAGTTTTTGCAGCAATAAAATCAGGCGTTCCATGCCGATTGCCCAACCCACGGCAGGCGTATCGGGTCCTCCCAATTCTGCCACCAAGCCATCGTAGCGACCGCCACCGCAAACGGTAGATTGCGCCCCCAAATCGTCGGATTTAATCTCAAAAGCTGTATGGGTGTAGTAATCCAATCCGCGCACTAAGCAGTGATTGATTTGATATTCGATACCGAGATCGGTTAATAACTGCTGCACGCGATCGAAATGCCGTCGAGATTCATTGCTGAGATGATCGATAATTCTGGGTGCATTTTGAGCGATTGCTTGAGTTTTTTCATCCTTACTATCTAAAATGCGCAAGGGATTGCGATGTAAGCGTTCTTGTGAGTCTTTATCCAACTCGTCTTTGTAGGGCGTGAAATAATTAACTAAAGCCTCTCGATGGGCGATGCGGTCTTCCCCTCTACCCACCGAGTTAAGATCGAGTTTGAGGTTTTTCAGTCCTAGCGCTTGCAACAAGTCAGTAGCAATGGCAATCACTTCTACGTCTGCTCTAGGATCGGCACTGCCGAGAAGTTCTACTCCGATTTGGTGGAATTGTCGCTGGCGACCTGCTTGAGGACGTTCGTAGCGAAACATCGAGCCTTTATACCAAAGGCGCTGCACTCCTCCACTCGTTAGGAGTTTGTGTTCGATTAGAGAGCGAACGACTCCCGCCGTTCCTTCGGGGCGCAAGGTAATCGAGCGATCGCCGCGATCGCGAAACGTATACATTTCTTTTCCCACGATATCGGTCGCTTCGCCGATTCCTCGCTCAAATAGTTCGGTTTGCTCGAAAATTGGCGTGCGAATTTCTTGATAAAGCGCCCGGCTGAGAATTTGTGCCGCTACCGTTTCTACTTGCTGCCAATAACCAATTTCTTCTGGCAGAATATCTCGCGTTCCTCGTATTGCTTGAATTGCACCCATTGGGGAATAAACCTTCAAAATTACTGATTATTTTGCTTTTTAGCTCTTTGGATTGTCTCAAGAAGTTCGGCAAAGCGATGTGGATCTTCTAAATCTTCTAGGGTTCCAGATGCCAAAACTGGCTCGTTTGCGAGTTTGTCCATGTAGGCATGAAAAGCTCGTTTGTCATCTTTATGCTTAAGAATATAGGCACGAAGTTCTGTTCTACTCATCTGATAAAAGTTTGGCTGCGTCATTGAAACTCCCACTTACCATCGCTGTCTATAACAATTTCTGTCTCTTCCCCAGCCAAAATGAATATGTATTCCGTGCGTTCGTCCAGACGCACTATGAAATATGGGTCGATACATATCGGTTAATCGCTGGCACAAAATAAAGCAAACTAGAGCCCGTGCTGATGTCGGAAGAATAGCTGTTTTCTTGCTAATACGATCGTATTTTCAATTTACCCGATTTCTCGAACTTTAGCGCTCGCTACTGCTGCCCAAGCGCGAATGTACGATTAAAAATGTTCCCAGACAAGAGGTGACAACAATGATAATCAGCGCGATCGCCAATACCCAACCATTCATTGTGCCGTCGCTATTCGATTGAGATGCATAACGAGAGCGATCGCTCTCTACTTCTATAATTTGTTGCTTGTCATCCCCGGCGGCTGGCGATTGGGGAAGCGGTGACGGAGTCGGCACGTTATGGGAAGCGATATTCGCATCTTGCGCTGCAATAACCTCCTGTAAATGCTGTGCGTAATGAATCACTCGTTCGATTTCTTGTCGAAGTTGTTGATTTTTCTTGACAAGTTCCCGATTTTGTGCATACAAGGTTTCTTCCCGTGCTTGAGCTATCTGAAGTTCTTCTACCAGTTCTCGATAAACGGAAAGCGGCACTGAGGGAGCATAAAAATTTGAAGAGGAAGAAAGATTTTTGGCTAAGGGGTTTGGAGACTGGCTCCGCGAATTAGCTGTCATGCGTTTTAGCTATTTTTCTCTAAGCGTAACGGGAAAAAGTGCCCCACTGGACCCGTGCCTCGACCGATATCGAGAGCATACTTTAAGGCTGTCGTCACGTAGTTCTTCGCCTGCTCGACTGCGAGCCAAAGATCTTTGCCCAAGGCTAAATTAGCCGCGATCGCTGCCGAAAGGGTACAGCCCGTTCCGTGAGTATTAGAGGTATCGACGGTTTCCGTCGTTAAAGTTTCCCAATGCTCGCCATCAAACCAAACATCAACCCCTCGCCATTCTCCCATCATACCGCCCCCTTTGACTAAAACTACCCCTGCTCCCAATTTATGCACCATTTGGGCAGCTGCTTTCATATCTTCGAGGGTATTAATTTCCAAGCCGCTTAAAAGCTGTGCCTCATAGCGATTTGGCGTAACGATTAACGCTTTAGGAATTAATTTATCGCGTAAACTCGCGATCGCGTCGTCGTCGATTAACTGGGCACCCGTGCGCGATACCATCACTGGATCGATGACCAACTGCTTCAGTTGCCACTTTTCAACTTGTTCGGCGACCGTTTCAATAATCTCTCGATTTAACAACATTCCCGTTTTCGCCGCATTGGCTCCAATATCGCTCATCACTGCCTCAATTTGAGCGGCTACTGCGGCTGGACTCATTGCCTCTACTCGCGTCACGCCTAGCGTATTTTGCGCCGTCACGCAGGTAATCGCGCTCATGCCGTGGACGCAGTGAAACGCAAAAGTGCGCAAATCCGCCTGGATTCCCGCACCGCCACCGCTATCGGAGCCAGCGATCGTTAGAGCAATAGGAACTTTACTCATTTCTAGCGTTGAAAACGCCGTTTTTGCAGGAACGGAGGAATGTCTAAACCGCCCGGCTTATTCGGTGGTGGTTCTGGTTCGGGTTGAGGTGTCGTTGGATTGACTGGATTAACGGTTGTCCTCACTTGACTTTTCGCACCAGCTTGGATTTCGCCGGAAAATCCGGTCGCGATCGCCGTAATTCGGATTTCGCCCTGCATTTTCTCGTCGATTACCGCCCCGAAAATAATGTTAGCGTTGGGATCGACGATTTCATAGATAATATCTGCCGCCGCATTAACTTCGTGCAGGGTCAAATCGTGACCGCCAGTAATGTTTAAAATCACGCCTTTAGCGCCTTCAATAGAAGACTCTAGTAGGGGAGAAGAAATCGCTGCGATCGCGCCTTCTTTTGCCCTCGATTTACCCGTGCCTATGCCGATCCCCATCAATGCCGAACCCGCGTCTGCCATAATCGCTCTGACATCGGCAAAGTCAACGTTGATCAGCCCGGGAATCGTAATGATATCCGAGATCCCTTGCACCCCTTGCCGCAGAATATCGTCAGCCATCCGAAAGGCTTCTTGCATGGGAGTTTCCGCATTAGCGACCGCAAGCAATTGATTGTTGGGAATGACAATCAGAGTATCGACTCTGCTTTGTAAGTTGCTAACGCCTTCTTCTGCGTGACTGTTGCGGCGACGACCTTCAAAGGTAAAAGGACGAGTGACCACCCCAACCGTCAGACAGCCTATTTCCTTTGCCACTTCAGCGACGATCGGAGCAGCTCCCGTCCCAGTTCCTCCTCCCATGCCTGCCGTGATGAAAACCAGGTCGGTGTTTTCTAGGGCATGGGCGATTTCTTCGCGCGATTCTTCAGCCGCTTTTTGCCCAATTGCCGGATTGCCTCCAGCGCCGAGACCTCTGGTCAATTTTTGTCCGATTTGTAAGCGTTGGGGAGCTTCTGATTGCGATAGGGCTTGGGCATCCGTATTAATTGCCCAAAACTCAATTCCAGAAACGCCGCTTTCGATCATGCGATTGACGGCATTGCATCCACCTCCGCCAACACCGATGACTTTGATTTTGGCAACGTTACTTGGCACGATTTGGTCACTCCTAAATTCTTCCCTAGGTTTCCCAGGGATCCGCTCGGTTCGATACAAGGGTAACCCAGCCGAGTTGAGGGGATAGTGATTATCCTCTTTTGCTGGAGGTTCGCTAATACTATTTAAGCTCTGATGGATCGGTCTTAATTCATTATCAAGTGTCATTGCAATCGGGAAAAGTTTATACACAAATTTTAAGGATTCGACGGTTAGGAGTAAACCTATTTACCCTATTTCTAATCTTGTGAGGTTTAACCCTCAGGTAATTTATATAACTTTATTTCTCATCTAGAAAGTTATTTCTATTTTTCTTAACGTTACGCTTTTAGACTAAAAATCTTATTTGCACTTTGTCAAGAGACTTTGCTCTAAAGTTATCGGACAGACAATATTGTTATTAGTTCCTAACAGAAGAGGGATCTTGGCGATCGCTTTTTGGCGAGTTTAGTTGGATGGTAGGGAAAGCTGGATCGCTCAAATCGATATAAGTCATTCGAGCGCTGGGAATTCGCGATGGCAACTGGCGCATTTGAGCCAAAACCGATAATTGTTCGGGAAATCGTTCGGTAAAGGAACCAAAATAAACCGTCCCCAACTCCGTGTTGAGAACGAGATTGTTAGCATTTCGCCAATCGACTTCTAGAACCTTTACAGGAGAACGAGCGACGAGCGAATACAATTGCGTCCACTGCTGGCGATAGAGATCCCGATAACCAATGACTTTAAGCGTTGGGACTTTCCAATTTTGACCCGCTTGCTCGTAGAAGCTTTTAGGGATAAAAATGCCTTGGGCATCTATAAACCCGACTTCCCGACCGGATACGGCAACGGCTACGGGTTGACGTTCGGTTACTTCGACGGTCAATTTAGGCGGCAGAATTTGACGGGTAATTTCAGCGTCGGCGATGGGAGGCGTGGCTTTGAGTCGGGCGATAATCTGTTGCGTTGGCAGTTGCCAGACGGACTGAGGTTTTTCTAGAGGAATCAGCTCGCGAATTTGCTCTTGAGAAACCAATCGATTTCCTACTATCTCCAGCGATTGTTTGCCGACTATCCATTGGGGCAATGTGACGATCCACAGCGAACCGCCAGCCGTAGCCGCGATCGCACAAAAACGCCAAATTGCTTGTAAAGCCTTCAATCTTCTTCTGCCTTGCAGTTTTTGCCGACGACTTTTTAACTGCGCTGAGGAAACAGATGCTATATCTGTCATTGCTCACCTCATTTTTTTTTCGAGGTCGGAGCCAACCCCTATACAATATTTCAATTAAGCCTACCAAAAAGTTTGGTTTCCGTTAAAACTTTTCCAGACTTTTTTTAAAAACGCAATATAAGATTGGAGAAACCAATGTTATAAATAGATTAAAATGTACGTTTAACAAAAAATCTAACAAAACAAACACGACGATGTTTTACAAAACAAATTAGCGATTTGTCCTAGCTTGGGAAGCGATCGCATTTCAGTAGGAAATCTTAATTGATAAGATTGTTGCCCGATTATAATTCCTACGCCAGAGTTAGCGTTAAGATCGTTCTAAAATAGATAATCCTCCACCAGCACACGATTAGGCTTATGGTCATTACAAAACGCGGACTTGTTCTGGGCGCTACAGCAGTCGTACTGACAACAGTCGCCGTAACGGGAGCGGGTCTTCGCCTTTCACAAAGTCAAGCATTTTTTCAGGAAAGCCCGAAAGAGTTAGTCGATGAAGTTTGGCAAATCATCAATCGAACCTATGTCGATGGCACATTTAATAAGGTAGATTGGCGAGCTATCCGCAACGAGTACTTAGGGAGAGAGTATGCTAACAAAGAACAAGCATACAAAGCTATTCGGGAAATGCTGGAGAAACTTGGCGATCCCTACACTCGATTTATGGATCCAGAAGAGTTCCAAAACATGCAAATCGATACTTCTGGAGAATTGACGGGAGTAGGCATTCAACTGGCAAAAGATGAGGAAACAGGCGAGCTGACAGTCATAGCTCCGATAGAAGATACTCCAGCCTACAAAGCAGGAATTTTAGCAAAAGATGTCATTGTTAAAATTGATGGCAAAAGTACCAAGGGAATGGAAGTCGATCAAGCCGTGAAGCTGATTCGAGGAAAGCCCGATACTCAAGTCACCATTACCGTCAAGCGAGGCGATCGCGAAATTGATTATCCTCTCACTAGAGCACGAATCGAAATTCATCCAGTACGCGCTCACATTGAAGATACGCCAGCCGGAAAAATTGGTTACATTCGCCTGACTCAGTTTAGTGCTCAAGCTAGCGAGGAAATGCGCCAAGCAATTCAAAACTTTGAAAAACAAAAGGTAGTAGGTTATATGCTCGACCTACGGTCTAATCCTGGCGGTCTGTTGTACTCTAGCATTGACATCGCTCGGATGTGGCTCGATGAGGGAACGATCGTATCGACGGTGGATCGACAAGGAGAAGTCGAACGGCAACGAGCTAACGGCAGTGCCCTAACCGATAAACCTTTAGTCGTGTTAGTGGATGGAGGATCGGCAAGTGCTAGCGAAATTCTCTCTGGTGCTTTACAAGATAACAAGCGTGCCATTGTAGTGGGAACCAAGACTTTTGGGAAAGGGCTGGTTCAATCGGTACGCGGATTGGGAGACGGTTCGGGATTAGCTGTAACGATCGCCAAATATTTAACCCCAAGTGGTCGGGATATTAACAAACACGGCATCGATCCCAACGTCGTGCATGAGTTGTCAGACCAACAGCGCAAAACCCTACAGAAGGATCGCACTCAAATTGGAACGTTTAACGATCCTCAATTTGTCAAGGCATTTGACGTTCTCAAGCAAGAGATTGCCAAAAAAACGCCAGCTCCTCAAGCGACTAATCAATCAAGCAATTAGCGACCCGATAGCTCTGCACGGATGTAACGTCTGGCATCCACACCGGTCGCTGTAAGGGCGGGTTGGAATTTATCGCTATTGGGGAAGAGCGATTATGTTAACAATTAACCCACTCCTACTGATAACTGTCAACGGGGTTGGCATTTGCCAGCTCGAATCAGTCCAACCCGACGAGCGATCGCTTCGTCTTGAGAAAGAAAAGGTCCCCATTTTTCTCGAACGTCTAAAACTCGGTCAAGGTTTGGCGCGACGCTCTCGAGCGCGGTTGCGTTGCCTGCATCATTGTCGGCGGCAACAATTTGACAATGACCATCTTGTGTTTTAACAATATACCAGTGAGTTGTATTACTCATTGCTGTGGAGAATAGCAAAACGATCGACAATTAATGGCTAACCTCGATCCTAACCTGAAAAAGCAAGTGCAGCGGTTATACCAGCTAACTGTTTGCACGAGGTGGTTGTTTGTCGTGGGTTGTTGGATGACGCTGGGAAGTTTTGGAATCTGGGGATTGCGAGAAGAAATTCCCCTCTGGCAAGAACATTTTACCTGGGTTGCCGTTCGCTACGCGATCGCCTTCAATCGCATTCCCGCTCTCTGTCTGGCTTTTTGTATCGGAGTAACAGCAGCCGTTTTAGTCTGGCAAAGCAATCATCGGTTTGGTGGACTTTCTGTCCAGGAAAAGCGGCGATTGGAGAAAGAGGTCAGAAAAATTCACGCCATAGGATCGCGCCATCCTTTGTGGAAGTGGATTAAATAACCGTTTTACGAACCGACGGGAGCCAGGGGACAAATCTGGAGTCCGACGGGCGTTTTGATGACTGCGACGCGAACGCCAAAAACTTGAGCGATTGTCTCTGGAATTAAAACCTCTGCTGGCTTGCCGACGGTGTAAAGGCTGCCCCCTTTTAGCAAGGCCAAGCGATCGCTGTAGCGTGCCGCTAAATTGATATCGTGCAAGACGGTAATAATTGTCAGTTTTTGCTCCTCGTTAAGTCGCTTTAGTAGTTCGAGCAACTGCAATTGATAATTAATATCTAAATAGGTGGTCGGCTCGTCGAGCAGTAAAACTTTGGGATCTTGGGCGAGTGCTAGAGCAAGAAAGGCTCTTTGCCTTTCGCCACCCGATAAATGAGTTACCGGGCGATCGCGATAGTCTTCGAGTCGGGTTTGCGCGATCGCTTCGTCCACTTTTTGTCGATCCTGGGCATCTAATTCCCATCGCCACCAAGGTTGATGGGGCGTTCTCCCCAAACTCACCAATTGATAGACGCTTAACCCCACAGGAATCGTTGGCTGTTGCGGTAGAATTGCCATTTTTTGGGCGACAACGTTAGGAGGTAAATCGCGTACAGCTTTTCCATCCAAAAGAACGATGCCTCCTGTCGGGTTGAGGATGCGGCAGAGAAGTTTCAGAAAAGTCGATTTTCCAGAACCATTGGCTCCTACCAAGCTCAGCCATTCACCCGTTCGTAGTGCGAGATTGATGTCGCGAACGACTGGCTTGGTATCGTATCCACCCGCAAGATGTTGAGTTTCTATTGGCATTGGAGATTGGTTATGTTAAATATCTAAAAACCATTTTGACTAACTCTGCTTGAGTAAATGGTTTAGTCATATAATCTGTCGCTCCTGCAATTCTCGCTTTAGCGCGATCGATCAAACCTGTATTGCCTGTTACCATGACGATTGGCGTATTCTGAAACAGGGAATGATTTCTGATCAGGCGACAAAGTTTATAGCCATCGATCCCTGGCATGCCAACGTCCATCAAAATCATATCGGGTTTAATGCGGATAATTTCTCTGAGCGCTTTACCGGAATCGTTAATTGCATGAACTTCGAGATCGTAATTTTCTAAAAAGCGGTTAATTTCTTTCAAAATAGTCGGGCTATCATCAATGCAAATAACTTTATAGGTTTTTTGCACTCCTGTTACTTGGGGCAAGCCAGCTAACGTAATATTAGAGAGCGTGTTCTTAGCGGAAGTTTCCTGAGTTGGCTTGACAATCGTCGGCTCGGAAACAAAAATTGATGCACTATCAAGAGTCGGAATTTTGGGCAGGCGATCGAAAGGAGGCTGAGGATCGCGCAAGACAACGAATTTATCTTTAATCAAAGGATAAAGCCCTTGCGCCAATCTTAGCTCGTCTTTTTTAGTCAAAACGGCAAGCTGACGAAAACTAAAGCCTTTCAAAAGCTTGCTGAGTTTCTCGCCTTTGTCGGGGGGAAGTTTCTGTTGAGCGTGAGCTAGGCTGACAAAATAGGGACGCTGTTCTGGCGACGAGATCGCAGAACTCATAGCTTGCCAACAGCTTAACCTTTGCTGACATTCTTCAACAAAAGGCTGTACTTCAAAACGGCAAAACTTAGGGTACTTTTCATTATTAGAGATGAATTGATAAGCGCCCTCTTGTAATAATAAGTAGGACTCAAACACTTCTTGAGTGATATTTTTAAGCAACTCGGCTGCCTGTTCTGGTTTGAGATGCTCTTGCTCGACTAGCCAACAGATCGCTAAATAATCCGGGCAGATATTGGGATTGCTTGGCGATTCAGATTCAAAGTTCACTCTGGCTTGGGTGCGAACGGCGCTAGTCAGCGTAGGAATTTCGTCGCTCAAACGACGTAAATGACGTTCTAAGCGCTCGAAAGGGTCGAGGGAATGGGTAGCGTAGATTAATTTTCCCAGATTGAAATAAATCTGCCACTCTACTGAATTGTGAGAGATTCGTAAATATCCATTAGCTTGAGAGCTAGATATCTGTTCTAATAATTTGATAGGAGAAACATTTTGCTGGTTTCGACCGTTTTCAGCCGGAAATTGGTCAATTATTGCGGGGTTCATAATAGAGGAGTCCTAACGATTATTGCGATGACAGCTACCGTTTTCTGTATAATTCCCTGCGATGACCAAAATCTAACAGCACAATAAAAAAATTGCCTGTACCCAACTTTTTCCTATCTTAAAATCGGTAGAAACGCACGACTGTCCGGCAATAGCCAATAAAAACTGGCGATCGCTAGGATACAACAATATTCGCTCGCGATCGCCAATCACCAACAATTGAGTTTCTATTCGTTAGACTGCCAGCGCATCCTGGATAGTCTTGTTATAGATAATCCGACCCGGCGTAGTGCGAATAAATTGAGAGAGCATTTGTCCGTCAGCGCTTTCTCTGACCTTGCGCTCTCGATAGTGTTTGATGACGCTGCCATCATCGAGTTTTTCTATCTTGAGAACTTCTGTATCCGGTTCTTCCGTCTCTACTTCATCGTTATGGCGTACCCAAATATAAGCGTGCAGGTCTACATATCCTTGGTCGTAAGCTTTTAAAGCATCGTCGAGGCTAGCAAAATGCCGTTCTGCGCCTTTTTGAGCCTTAGGATTTTCCGCCGTCAGATAGTAGCATCCCAACACCATATCCTGTGAGGGAGCGACGATAGGACGACCCGTTGCTGGAGAGAGAATGTTATGACAAGCCAGCATCAGTAGGCGTGCCTCAGATTGAGATTCCAGAGACAGAGGAACGTGAACCGCCATTTGGTCGCCGTCAAAGTCAGCGTTAAAAGCAGGACAGACCAACGGATGTAATTGAATGGCACGACCTTCTACCAAAATCGGTTCAAATGCCTGAATCCCCAAGCGGTGAAGGGTTGGGGCGCGGTTGAGTAAAACTGGGTGTCCCGTAATCACTTCTTCCAAAACGTTCCAGACGCTGGGATCGCCTCGTTGAATCAGCTTCTTCGCCGCCTTGATATTGTTGACCATTCCCAGCTTGATGAGGCGATGAATCACGAAGGGTTGAAAAAGTTCGATCGCCATTTCGCGAGGCAAACCGCACTGATAAATTTTCAGTTTGGGACCGACGACGATCACGGAGCGACCGGAGTAGTCAACCCGCTTTCCGAGTAGGTTTTGGCGGAAACGACCCTGCTTTCCTTCGATAATGTCCGAGAGCGATTTGAGGGCGCGATTGTTTGCCCCTACTACGGTACGACCGCGCCGTCCGTTGTCTATAAGAGCGTCAACCGCTTCCTGTAGCATCCGCTTCTCGTTGCGGACGATAATTTCTGGCGCGAGGATTTCTTGCAAGCGCGAGAGGCGGTTGTTTCGGTTAATCACCCGTCGATAAAGGTCATTGAGGTCGGAGGTGGCAAAGCGACCGCCATCGAGTTGCACCATCGGACGCAGGTCGGGCGGAATTACGGGAATCACGCTCAGCACCATCCATTCCGGTTTAGAGCCGGTGGCGATAAAGTTGTCGATCACCCTCAAGCGTTTGATGAGCTTCGCCCGTTTTTGTCCTTTGCTCTCGATGATTTCTTCGCGCAGTTTTTCGGCGACCTCTTCTAAATTTATTTCTTGGAGTAGGCGTTGAATTGCCTCAGCACCAATACCGACTTCGATATTGTAGAGTTCGGAGTCTTCGGCATAGATTTGCTCTTCAATCTCTAGCCATTGATCTTCCGTGAGCAGTTGCTTGTAGGTGAGGTTAGCTGCATTGCCGGGGTTGAGAACGACATAGGCATTGAAATAGACAATCTGCTCTACATCTCTCAAGGGCATATCCAGCAGGATGCTGAGATAGCTGGGAATGCCTTTAAGATACCATACGTGAGTTACTGGAGCCGCTAGCTTGATAAAACCCATGCGGTGACGGCGGACGCGGGATTCGGTAACTTCTACCCCACAGCGTTCGCAAACGATACCCCGGTGACGCACTCGCTTGTACTTACCGCACCAACACTCCCAGTCTTTGGACGGACCAAAAATGCGCTCGCAAAAAAGCCCGTCCATTTCGGGTTTTAGGGTTCGATAGTTGATAGTTTCGGGTTTAGTAACTTCTCCGACGACTACGCCATTGGGTAACGTTCTTTCTCCCCACTGACGAATCCGCTCTGGAGAAGCCAACCCAATCTTAACGTAGTCAAACCGTTGTTCTACTTGAGTTCTCATTACTGTTCTTTCTGTTGGTGAGATTCTAGTTTGAGGCTGTGAGAGCAATTGAAGGAGCGTCGCGACTTCTGCGAGCTTTGCTGTTAACTAATAACTAAACTGAGTTCAGATCCAACCACAAATAAATAGCCTATAAACCTAACATAGGCTCTAAGATTATACAATTAATTCTTTCCAAATGACAGAAGCGATCGCGCGCTCGATAAAAATCCGAAAAACCAAGTTGGCTTGCGATCGCGTTATTGAGTAAAGCTGTGCGAAGCGAAAATTCTACGAATATACTAACATTGGCATGAGCGATCGCTATTTAACCATCAAAGACCTGACAAAAGCCGTTGGCGGCGGGTTAACTCCTCGGATGGCGAGACGCTATCATGCCTCTGGATTGCTACCAGAAGTCAAGCGCAGCGAGGGCAATTATCGACTCTATAGTGCAGAAGACGTACAGCGTCTCCAGCGCATCATGGCACTGAAACAACAAGGATTTCAGCTATCCCATATTCGCAAATTATTAGAAGAGGAATCTTCTGAGGGTGATACTCTCAGTTCGATCCTACAACAGCAGTATCAGTTAGTCATCCAAAAATTGACGCGATTGCGGCGCACGGCATCGGCGTTAGAGGGATTATTGGGACGCGATCGCCATTGTCAACAAGTGCAAGCAGAAGCTCTCGCCCAACTGCGGCACTTAAAAATAGAAACCGCCGACGGACTCGATACGATCGAAAAGCTGTGGCAGAGTTGGGACGTTGCCGCAGATAATCATCCAGAAGTTTTTAGCGAATCCCTACAACAATTATCACCCGATTTATCTAATCGTTCTAAGATTGAAGTCGATTTGCTTTCAAAATTAGTCTTAGCCAGCGGCGATGTCAGTTTGGTCAACTTCGTGCGAGTGGGACAAAGCGCGATCGCAGCGGCACGCGATCGCCTCAAAACTGGCTGTCAAGTCGTTGGCGACATTCCTGCCGTTGTCCGCGCGCTCGATCGCGTTCGCCTGCAACATCTCAATTGCACCGTCGAAACCCTAATTTCTAACCCTCACGTTATCAGTGCTACTGATGCCGAAACCCAATTCTGACGGGAGCAACAGCAGTTAAATCCTTGGCAATTCGAGCCGGGATGCATTTTAGTCATCGACTATGCGCCTTCGGTTCTTCTATCTGCCTTAGAAGCGAGCAAACGAGGAATATTACAACCCGCTTTAGTCATCGGCATGCCAATTGGCTTTAGCCACGCTCCCGCCGCCAAGCGTCGTTTAATGCTCTCTAGCGTTCCTTACATAACGGTTGAGGGATCTTTGGGAGGCGGTTTACTAGCGGCAACTGCCCTCAATGCCTTAGCCGAATCTTTGCTAGAAAAACCTGACTGTCATTGCTATCTCAGTCGATAAATTATCTGGCATTGCCGGGAATATTGAGCGGCTGTCCGTTGCGATCGCAAACTAAAATATCCCACTGACCGTTTTTAGCGACTTCAAAGGCAATCCGGGAACCATCGGTACTAATGGTTGGATTTCTCACTTCTGCTGGCAAATTTTCCGTTAAATTTCGCTTTTGCTGCGTTTCGCGATCGTAGAGATAAATATCCGCTCGTCCCTGACGGCTTCCTGCAAAAACAATATAGCGACCGTCTTCAGAAATTGCAGGATGAGAGGCAATCTCATCGAGGGAATTGAGTCCCGGCAAATCGATGAGTTGCCGTCTGCGAGCGTCAAACAGATAGACATCTTGGGAACCATTGCGATCCGACACAAAAACAATATACGGTGCATTCACTTGAGGAGATAATTCCGAGTTGGGGCTATTCAAACTTCGTCCCCCCGGATCGAAGGGAAAGTTAAGGAAGCGGGGATAGCCAGTACAACTGCTTAACAAACTCGTCAGAACAACAATTAAAACTAAGACAGGGCGCTTCACGTTGGTAGATTTTTTTGAGGGTTCTCTACTGGAGTGCCATCTGGAATATCTAACTCGATTAAAGGACCGCGATCGAGCACTTCGATATCCCATTGTCCTCGACGAGAGGTTTCAAACACAATATAGCGACCGTCTGGACTAATTTGGGGATTTCTCACCCAACTGCGATACCCTTGAGTTACCAATTCCGAACGCCTGGTTATTCGGTCGTATAGAACGATATCTGGTCGTCCCTGAAGGCTGGCAATATAAACGATATAGCGAGCAGTACGGCTCAGACTGGGACTTTCAGCAACAACATCGCTGCGGTTGAGTCCTGAAGGATTGTCATATCGCTTCTCTTGGAGATTGTAGAGTACAATTTGATTGCTTCCATTGCGATTGGAAACAAAAGCCAGCCAGCGACCATCCCCGCTTAACGCTGGCTGCTCGTCATTATAACGACTATTGAGAGTAGCTGGACCCACTTGACGAGGAGCGATGCCGCAAGATGCCAGCAAGCCAATCAGAATCCCTGCCGCTCCCCAGGTAATCGGGCGAAGAAAATGAACGATTGAAGTAGAACGTGTCACTGCGATCGCAATCAGTAATCGAATCGCATGGGATTATCGCGATTTTCTACTTCTTCGTCGGAGTAGGATTCGCCTAGGTCGGTGCCGCGAGAGTTGCGAATCCCCTCAGAAGTATTACGCAGCTCGCGCTCTGGCTCTCTCTCCGATCTAGATTGAGCAGACTCCCGCTCCCAATCGGGACGCTCTCGTTCTGACTCGTCTATGGGTTGATAATCCACATAATCTGTAGGAATGGATTCCGTATCTTCATAGGGAGTTCCGCCTAGATCCGAAGGACGCGGACGACGTTTTCTCGGAGGCGCGGAATAGCTTTGGGAAACATCACTTTCTCGACGAGGACGGCGAGGACGAGTGGCTTGGGGTTTTTCTTCCCAATTCTCTTGCGTATCTTCCCAAACGTCGTAATGACTGCTTGTCGGTTCGGCAGTCGGACGAGGGCGACGCTTGCGGGAAGCTTCTCTGTATTCGTCGTAGCGTTCAGACGAGCGGCGGCTTCTTTGAGAGCGGGGTTCTTCGGTTTCGTAGCTCGAAGTGCGGCTAGAGCGAGCCTCTTCAGAACCTCTTAAGCTGCGGCGCTTACCTTCGGAATAATCTTCTTCCTCGTAAGGTTCTAGACGATCTAACTCGGCTTCTGTATAGACGCGAGTTTTACTAACCGGACGCTTTTCGACAATTGGCGTATTGCGTTTGGCTTGCTCTACCGTCGCGCCGCGCAAGCGCACTGCCTCTACCGCAAAAAAGATTGCCGTTCCCGTTAGGAGAAACTGACCGAATTGGAGAATGGGATCGAGCCGCCATCCATTGAATAATAAAATCAGACCGCACAACAAGCCGACAGCAGCAAAAAAGATATCATAGTCTCTCGACAGTTCTGGACGAATGGAGCGCACGAAATAAAGTCCTACTCCAGCGACTGCCAGAAAAATTCCCAATATAGCGGCTGAGTTCAGCCCAAAATTAACCATTATCGCTCTCCGTTCTTCTTTTTTGGCCCTAAGTGCCGAGGATTTTCTCCGATTTCCGGAACACTTGCCTCTCTGGCTTGGAAACCTTCGCTATAGCGTTAGATTACTATAGGCGAGGATAGACATGACTTCTAGCCTGGAATCGGTTTAGAAAAAATCCCTCTGAAACGGGACTTAATGCTCGCACATCAATTATAGGCGATATGCGAACTACCGACATTGACCCGATCGGGTACGGTCTGGGCTTTTAACTTGACTGGACTTTCCCCTGGCTCAACCTACTGCATTTTTAAACTCCTGCCTGCGAGGTTTTCGATGATTTCTAATGGGGATAGGAATTCCCGCGCGGTTTCTTTAAGATAGAGAAGTAAGGACAAAATGATAAATCGCCCATGACCTCTATTTTGCTCAAATCTCCAACGCTAACTATGCCAAAAATTTGTCAACTGCCGAATGGCTTGACAATTATAGCCGAACAGATGCCGGTAGAAGCCGTGAATCTGAATGTATGGCTCAATGTGGGTTCGGTCATGGAAGCAGACGAAATTAACGGGATGGCTCACTTTTTAGAGCATATGGTGTTTAAGGGAACTCCCCGACTCGGAAGTGGAGAGTTTGAGCGCTTTATCGAAGAAAGAGGAGCGATTACGAATGCAGCAACGAGCCAAGAATATACCCACTACTACATCACGACGGCTCCCAGAGATTTTGCCGAACTGGCTCCATTGCAGTTAGATGTCATCCTTAACCCCAGCGTTCCCGAAGCGGCTTTCGAGAGAGAGCGATTGGTGGTGCTAGAAGAAATTCGTCGTTCGGAGGACAATCCCCGTCGTCGCACTTTTTACAGAGCCATGGAAACCTGTTTTAAAAGCTTGCCCTATCGCCGTCCGGTTTTGGGTTCTGCTTCAGTTATCAAGAAGTTAACCCCTCAACAAATGCGAGACTTTCACGCCTACTGGTATCGCCCCCAATCAATGACGGCTGTTGTCGTGGGCAATCTGCCTGTAGAGGAGTCGATCGATATTGTGGCAAAAGGATTTTTAGAAGTCGGAGGTTGTCGAGACCCCGGAGGAGGCGTCTGTAGAGAAGTTCCAAGTCAGAGTTCGCAATTTTTAACTCCCGAACCGCCTTTTAGAGACATCGTGCGCCGAGAATTCGTCGATGATAGCCTACAACAATCGCGTTTGGTCATGACGTGGCGAGTTCCCGGACTGACGGCTCTCTCCCAAACCTATGCGCTGGACGTTTTGGCGGTCATTTTAGGACAGGGTAAGGTGTCTCGGCTATTTCGGGATCTCAGAGAGGAGCGAGGACTGGTATCGCAGGTGGGGGCGAGCAATATGACTCAGGGAGTACAGGGCGTTTTTTATATTTCAGCCCAATTGCCGACAGAAAATATTTCTGAAGTAGAAGCCGCGATCGCCGAACACATTCGTAAAATTCAAACAGAGTCAGTGACGGAAGCAGAACTTGCTCGCATTCGTACCCAGGTTGCCAATCGCTTTATTTTTAGCAATGAAAGACCGAGCGATCGCGCTAATCTCTATGGTTACTACTACTCTCAGTTGCGAGATTTAGAACCCGCCCTCAATTACCCTGCCTATATCCAATCTCTCGAAGTTGCCGATCTCCAAGCCGCAGCTCAACGCTATCTCGATCCGGATGCTTATGGCATAGTCGTCATGAAACCCACTGCTTAAAACCCACTGCTTAAGAAGAAAAAAATAAAAAGGAAAAGGGAAAAAAATTTTTTACCTTCTTACTTTTTGTCTTTTAACTTTTACCTTTTGCCTTGTAATAATGTGGAATCAAATTGCCGATCGCATTTCTCAAGTTACTGGAGAAAAGTTTCAGGTTAAGGATCGCCGTTCTGTCAGCGGTGGCTGCATCAATCAAGGTTATGCACTGATAGGGAATGGATCGACATACTTCGTCAAACTCAATCAAGCCTCCCAGGTCGATATGTTTGAAGCAGAAGCCCTGGGATTAAAACAAATGCTGGCAACTCAAACGATTCGCGTTCCCGTGCCGATTTGCTGGGGAGTGATAGATCGTTCCAGCTATCTCGTAATGGAATGGCTCGAATTTGGAAGCCCAACGACTCGCGCTTGGGAACAGATGGGTCGCAAACTAGCTGCTATGCATCAAGCGGGCGGTTCTGCTAAGTTTGGTTGGGAGCGCAATAATACAATTGGGTCAACGCCACAAATCAATACTTGGACGGAAAACTGGGCAGATTTTTTTGCCGAACACCGCATTGGCTACCAGTTACAACTCGCCAAGCGGCGAGGCGGGGGTTTTCCCGATTATTTTCAAGTGGTAGAAGTCGTCAGAGATCATCTAGCCGATAGAACTCCGAAACCGTCTTTGGTACATGGCGATTTATGGTCGGGGAATGCAGCTGTAACGAATGCGGGAGAACCCGTTATTTTAGATCCTGCTACTTATTATGGCGATCGCGAAGTAGATATTGCCATGACCGAACTCTTCGGCGGTTTTCCAGCCGCTTTTTATCGCGGCTACAATGAAGTTTTTCCTTTAGAGGAAGGCTATCAACAACGCAAAACCCTCTACAATCTTTACCACATCCTCAATCACTTCAATCTTTTTGGTGGAGGATATGGTTCCCAAGCCAATCGAATGCTTCAACAAATTCTTTCTGGCAAGTAAAGGGTAATGGGTTATTGCTAAGTTATCAAACCACTCCCATTACCGATTTAACCATTTATTTAATTAACGAAAACGCTTTTTACGACGGGCTACAGCTTTCCGCTTTTTCTTTTCAATGGGAGTCTCGAAGTGGCGACGACGCTTAATATCTGCAAAAATTCCCGCTTTAGAGACTTGACGCTTAAAGCGGCGTAAGGCTGATTCAATATTTTCGTTTTGTCCTACAACCACCTGGGTCATTCAGTTTCCTCCTAAAACATTAGACTTGTAAGTAAAAAACGCGGGTGATGTTTGTTTGTTTGACGATTGGGAGAAGGTTTCGATCGAGCTATTGTCATAAAGCGTCAAAAATAGTCGAGGATAGGATACCCCCGACCTCTAGTCGGCTTGCTTTTTTTAATACTGATTTTTCTTCTCCTCTGCAATCTTAACACGAGACGATTAATCTCTGAGAAATTGAGAGAGAGAGGTTTTCCCTATTCTCATACAGACATTCCATCGACTAAATCCGCCATTGCACGGCGGATATTGTCTATACGACTCTCGATTTTCCAACAACATCAATGCAAGAAATGACGGATGCCAGTCAACACCATCACTAACCCTAACTCGTCGGCAGCCTCAATAGAATCTTTATCCCTCAAAGAACCTCCCGGTTGAACGATCGCTACAATTCCAGCTGTGGCAGCCGTCCGCACCGAATCATCAAAGGGAAAGAATCCATCGCTAGCTAGAAATCCGCCTTTGGCTTTCTCTCCCGCTTGTTCGAGGGCAATTTTAACCGAACCGAGGCGATTCATCTGTCCGGCTCCGACCCCCAAGGTCGCGCGATTTTTGGTTACAACAATAGCATTGGATTTAACGTGCTTGGCGACTTTCCAAGCAAACAGCAATTCCGCCATTTGTTCTGGAGTGGGTTGCTTTTGGGTGACGATTTGCCAACTATCGGGACTATCGATAACATCATCAGACGCTTGGACTAAAATTCCCCCTGCGATTACTTTTGCTGTGTATTTGGGACCGCTTTTGAAATCTGGCAGAATTAACACCCTCAGATTGGATTTTGTGGCTAGAATTTCTTGGGCTTCTGACTCGCATCCCGGCGCTACAATACATTCTAAGAATGTTTTGGTCAGTGCTTTCGCTGTTGCAGCGTCGATGGGTTGATTGAGTGCGACAATTCCTCCAAAAGCCGAGGTAGAGTCGGCATTGAAAGCTTTTTGATAGGCTTCGGCTAGCGTCGTTCCGACAGCCACGCCGCAGGGATTGGTATGCTTGAGAATAGCGGCGGCGGGTTCTTTAGGGTCGAATTCGACGATAATGCGCCGTGCGGCTTCTAAATCTACCAGATTATTGTAACTGAGTTCTTTTCCTTGCAATTTTGTCGCGGCTGCCCATCCTGACGGTTGCGTTCCGGTTTTATACCAACTGGCGCTTTGATGGGGATTTTCTCCGTAGCGGAGGGATTGTAATTCTTCTCCAGTAAGGCTGAAACGAGTTGGAAGGGAACTTTCTGCTTTTGAGGCGAGACTGGCAAAGTAAGACGCGATCGCGCCATCATAAGCATTAGTCAGCGCAAAGGTTTCTTCTGCCATTTTTCGACGAAACGCTAGGGAAGTGTCTCCATTATTTTGGCGTAATTCCTGAATATAGAAATCATAATGTTTGGGATTAGACAAAACTGTCACATGGGCGAAGTTTTTCGCCGCCGCGCGTAACATTGCTGGACCTCCGATATCAATCTGCTCGATCGCTTGTTGCTCGGTTACATCGGGTTTGGAAATTGTCTGCTCGAAAGGATAGAGATTTACTACCACCAAATCTAAAGGACGGATTTGGTTCGCTTCCATATCTACCACGTCATCGGGAACATCTCGCCGCCCTAAAATTCCCCCATGGATGCGAGGATGAAGGGTTTTGACTCTTCCTCCCAAAATCTCTGGAAATCCCGTGTAGTCGCTTACTTTGGTAACGGGCAATCCTGCTGCTTTTAGGGCATTGGCAGTTCCTCCACTGCTAATTAACTCAAATCCAAACTCTTCTACCAGTTGACGGGCCAGCTCGAGCAGCCCCGTCTTATCAGATACACTGAGCAGCGCTAAACGTGCCATAACAAAACTATCTCCTTAGTATTAGCGATCGATAATTATCCCAGCTAATACTATAGACTTTACTAAATCTTGAAAACTAAAAAAGTCTTAAAAATTCTAGGAAATCAGTATGAGTTTTTTAATATCTTCAAAAGACTCTTTGATTTAAATCAAAACTTTTAGTGATAATTGCAATTTATTTTAGTTATTCTCGATCGATCTTGCAGTTTTTAGAAAAAATTGAAAATTTTAAACGAAGTATATTTTGTGCATTTAAGTTGCATTTTTACAAGCGCTATAATAACTAATAAAAAATAATGGCTTTGGTTTATAGCGAATCTTTAAATGGCCATAGGAACGCGAGCGACTGTAAAGCGTTGCCAGACAAAAAATTTGAGGAAGATGGGGGATAGGAAATGGGGGTGGCTGGGGAATGGAGAGAGCGTTATTTCTAGAAAGGAAAACTAATTCTCAGTAAAAGCTCATCTTAGTGCGAAAATCTGCATAAAATTGGTGTTAAGCATAGAGGCGAGAAAATGAAAAAAGGTAATGGAGGAGCATTTCTGGCAGGAATGCTAGTGGGTGGTGCGATTGGTACGATAGCGGGACTGTTAATCGCCCCGCGTTCTGGCAAAGAAACGCGACGAATTTTAAAGAAATCGGCTGATGCTCTGCCAGAGTTAGCAGAAGATCTATCTACGAGCGTACAACTACAAGCCGATCGCTTATCGGAGTCGGCTATGCGAAACTGGAATGAGACGCTTGGTCGTCTTAAAGAAGCGATCGCGGCTGGGATTGAAGCCAGCCAGATAGAAGCGCAAGAACGCCAACAACCTCGCCAAGTTACCGTCGATACTAATTCCTCAGAAAATCATCATTTATAGGCTACTAAAGCGTGAGCGATCCCATATTTTGGCTTGGACTTTCCATTTTACTGGTAGCCGTCAGTTTGACGGCTGTATTGATTGCTGCCCTCCCCGCTTTGCAAGAACTCGCACGGGCAGCTCGCAGTGCGGAAAAACTCTTCGATACTCTCAGACGAGAATTTCCACCGACGCTCGAAGCCATTCGTTTGACGGGATTGGAAATTAGCGAGCTGACGGACGATATCAATGATGGCGTTAAAAGCGCCTCCGGCGTTGTCAAGCAAGTCGATCTCAGCCTTAGCAGTGCCAGAAAGCAGATTAGTAAAGTCCAAATAGGGACTCATAGCGTCGTCGCTGGCGTAAAAGCAGCCTGGCAAACCTGGAATGGCTATCCTAATCGTCGGAAAAATCGTTCGAGCGAGCGCTTAAACCCTTCTGTACAAGCACCGTTTGAGGTTCGCGATCGCTCGCGCTCCGAGCGAGAGGCACAAGACAAAGAGTAAACATTGCTAGCTTCGATGGTTTGACTTCCGACTTAATATCAGTAATCTTAAAATAAAGTAAACAAGTGTAAAGAAACTCAGGGTTTAATTTAAGGTCTTTAGTCAAAATTGCCATGCAAAATTCTTGGATTCAGCGGCTCTCAATCATTATAGTCGCCTGTTGTTTAACCTTATTGACTTGGGTCGTTGCCCCAGCCCCAGCGCGTGCGGTCAACAATCCAGAGCTATTGCCCGATACGGTTACTCCCGTGGTCGATCTTGCCAATTACCTTCCCAAACTTCAGGAAGAATCTTTGATTAAACATATCAATGAGTTTGAGGCGCAGACTGGCTGGAAACTCAGGGTACTGACTCAGTACGAGCGCTCTCCCGGAAGAGCAGTAATTAATTTCTGGGGGCTGGACGATAAAAGCATCCTCCTAGTCGCTGACGGGCGGGGAGGAAATCTGCTGGCTTTCAGCATCGGCGATGCTGTCTACGAACTCCTGCCTCGTACCTTCTGGATCGAATTACAAGCTCGTTTCGGGAATATGTACTTCGTGCGAGACAATGGCGAAAATAACGCGATCGCCCAATCCTTAGAAACCGTTGAAAATTGTTTGCTTAGAGGAGGCTGTCGCGTCGTTCCCGGACTGCCGAGGGAACAGTGGATTCTCACGCTCGCTACTTCAATCGCAGGCGGGATCGTTTGCGGACTGGCAGCAATTCCCCGCAAAGAAGGACAAAAATTTGCTTGGCAATGGGTTTTGATTATGTCGCCGCTGTGGGGGATTTTATTTATTTCTTTTGGCATTGGACCGGTAGTCAGCCGGACTTCGGATTGGTTGCCGCTCTTTCGCAACGTCATCGGTTTTGCGCTCGGAGGATTGGTTGCCTATCTCTCGCCGCTAGTCAATCAACCAACTGCTTCAAAAACTTAAGGAATCAAAATGAATGGCGAGCGGCGATGGCTTAGCCATTAAGATAACTGTACGGGCGATTTGCCAATCGCCCCTACCGATAACGAATAGCAGATAACCGATAATTCATGATGGAATGGCACGTAACAGACGCGCAAAGTCTGGCGATCGTTGACAGCGAAATCGGCGATACAGAATTAGCTCCTGCTGAATATGAAATAGTGCGTCGCGTTATTTACGCAACGGCTGATTTTGAATATAAGTCTTTGATTCGATTTTCTGAGAAGGCACTTCAGGTAGGAGCAGCCGCTTTAGCTGCCCGCACCACCATAATCGTTGACGTACCAATGGTGCAGGTCGGAATCTTGACGAACTTGCAAAAAACCTTTGCCAATCCAGTCTATTGCAGCATGGAAACCAGTACTCGACCTCAAAAAGAAAAGACACAGACAGCCTGGGGGATGGAAACCTTAGCCAGACGCTATCCAGAAGCAATTTTCGTTATCGGACAATCTCAGACTGCCTTAGCAGGTTTGGTCGAATTAGTCAAGCAAAATGGGATTAAACCTGCTTTGGCGATCGGCACGCCATCGGGCTTTATTGGCGTAGATGAAGCAAAAGCCCAATTAAAAGCGTCTTCAATTCCCTACATCAGCGCTGATGGTCGCAAAGGGAGTTCCGTGGTGGCAGTAGCCATTGTCAATGGATTAATCGATTTAGCTTGGCAGATTTATGGGCAATAGAATCTTAACACTCACGAGTTAGCTGCCTGTAATTCATCGAGACGGGCTAGCACTTCAGCACTGTGAATGGCAGGTCTAACTCCCAAAAAGCGCTCCCGCAAAATCCCTTGCGGATCGATTAAGTAAGTATGGCGAACAGACATCGAACCCAGCCAAGAACCATACGCTTTACTCACTTCACCCGTTGTATCGGCAAGCAGAGGAAATTTGAGACCTTCTGAGTCGCAGAATTCGCTGTGGGAATCGACATCATCGACACTAACTCCGAGAATTTGAACGTTTCTGGCTTGGTATTTCGGCAGATCTTCTTGGAAGCGACGGGCTTCTAGCGTGCAGCCAGGAGTAAAGTCTTTGGGATAGAAATACAGGACAACCCATTGGCCTCGATAGTCAGATAGAGAGACGTTGCCATCGCCTGTATTGGAAGGCAAAGTAAAATCTGGGGCAAGTTGGTTGAGGGGAGGCTGTTGACCGCCCAAGGCTAGGGCGCTGGGAATTGACTGATACCAACCGAGAAAAACAAGACAGCTTGCTAGTATAAGCGTAAAGAAAGTACGTCGAGACATGATAGCGATTCACCTTTTTTCCAAATATACTCCTCGAGTCTCTCTCGCCGCCAGGATTCGTTGCATCCAGTCGAGAGATCATTGCTCATTGACGGATGAATTTTCTGTCGCATCTGGCATGGTAATCCTTTGAGTATTTTGAGAAATCTCTTGAGAAAGAAGTTTTTTAATGGCGAATTGTTTCGGTCAATTCCTGCAAACTGCTTGCAGCGTACTGACAAATTCGGGATAAGAAATCGCTGCCGCTTCTGCACGATGAATCGTGGTCGTACCTTGGGCGTTGAGAGCAGCGATCGCGAGACTCATAGCAATGCGATGATCGGTATAACTATCTACTTCCGTTCCCTCCAGAGGCGTGCCGCCAGTAATTTCTAACCCATCGGGGAGTTCGGTAATTCTAGCTCCCATACGATTCAATTCTGTGGCAATAGCGGCAAGGCGATCGCTTTCTTTAACTCTTAATTCTGCCGCATCGCGAATAATCGTCGTTCCTCGCGCGAAGACTGCCGCTACCGCCAAAATCGGAATTTCGTCGATGAGACGAGGAATTAAATTGCCTTCAATCGTACAGGCTTTTAACTGGCGCGATCGCACTCGTAAATCCGCCACGGGTTCGCCTGTAACCGCTCGCTTATTTTCTAGTCGAATATCGGCTCCCATCATCTCTAAAACTTCTAAAATCCCCGTGCGCGTAGGATTGATGCCGACATTTTCGATCAGCAATTCAGAACCGGGAACGATGGATGCCGCGACTAACCAAAAAGCCGCAGAACTGAGATCTCCCGGTACGATGACTCGCTGTCCTTGCAAGGTGGCGGGACCGATGACGGTGACGCTGTGGGTTTCGGGATCGATCTCCAATTGTGCCCCGAACGCTTGTAACATTCGCTCGCTGTGATCGCGGGAGAGAGACGGTTCGGTAACGGTAGTTTTCCCTTCTGTCATTAATCCTGCCAGGAGAAGGCAGGATTTGACTTGAGCCGAAGCGATGGGAGAATGATAATGGCTGGGTTTGAGTTGCTGTCCTCGAACTGCCAGAGGTGCCAGAGAATTGTCTTTTCGTCCCCAGATTTGCGCTCCCATTTGCTGCAGAGGTTTGATGACGCGGGACATAGGACGCGATCGCAGCGAACTATCTCCCGTTACGGTAAAAAAGCGATCTCGATGGGAAGCTAGCAATCCCAGCATCAGGCGAATCGTCGTTCCTGAATTTCCGGCATTCAAAACATCTTGGGGTTCTTGTAAATTTCCCAGTCCGATGCCTTTGACAATGACTTTCTCAGTATTTAATGGAGAAATTTCTGCTCCCATCGCCTGAAAACAACTTGCCGTACTGCGCGGATCTTCTCCCAACAACAGTCCTTCAATGGTGGTTTCTCCAGAGGCGATCGCGCCTAACATCAAGGCGCGATGGGAGATAGATTTATCGCCGGGAACCGCGATCTTTCCGCCCACAGACAGTCCAGAAGGCGGTGGAGAGATTGATAAATTTTGCTGCGCGATCGCGTCGTGTAGGGTAACGATAGGAGATGGCATGACGAGGAATAGGAAAATTGAGATAGCGTTGCCGATCTTAGCAAAGGAGGGCGATCGCCCTCCAACTTTCTTTTGAGTTTTCTACTTTAAAATTCAAATATATTTAATTTAAATATTTAAGTTAAGCTAGGTCAAAATCGATTAAAACGGTACTGTTCTTGTGAAGAACGAGGTAGGCAAGTGAGTGATAACGAGCGGGAGAAAGTCCGTCACATCTTAGCTATTGAAGACCCTCAAGGTCAACGAATGATTCCGCTTGAAGGAGCTACGTATTCCATTGGGCGAGACCCGCGCAACTCCATCGTTCTTAACTCCAAATTAGTGTCTCGCCAACACGCCATTTTGTTGCGGGTGACCGCCCCTGATAGCCAATACTATCTATTTCGCATTGTCGATGGCAATCTCAACGGGCAGAGAAGCAAGAACGGCTTATTTGTCAATGGGAAAAAATGCTTATCTCACGACCTAAAACACGGCGATGCGATTGACTTTGGTCACTACGTTCGAGCCAAGTACTATACTGTCTCCAATTTAACCGATTCAGAATTTGCCGAGTCATCTGAAGCAGAAGACTTTTCTGACTTTCTATCGAGTCGAGCTAGCTTCTACGATACCCTGATAGCTCCCGAACCCGAACTAGCAAATAATAGCGAGGCAGCTTTGGTTCGCTTAGCATCCTTTCCCGAACTGATTCCCAATCCCATCGTTGAAGTCGATTTGAAGGGAAACGTCACCTATCTCAATCCAGCCGCCATCCTCAAGTTTCCCACACTCAAAGAGATGGGACAATCTCACCCGATTTTGAGCGGGCTAGCTTCGAGCCTTAAAACTCAAAAGCAAAACGCCTTTGCAAGAGAAGTCCGAGTTGACGGGGAATTTTTTGAGGAATCGGTACACTACATTCCCGAAAGCGATTTAATTAGAATTTTCATTATCGACATTACCGAACGCAAGCAAGCAGAGGAAGCGCGGCGGCAGGCAGAGGAGCGATATCGCAGAATTTTTGAGAACGCTGTTGAGGGCATTTTTCAAACTAGCTTAGACGGACGCTATTTGGTGGCCAACCCCATGCTAGCCCGCATCTATGGATACGATTCCCCAGAAGAATTGATCGATAGCATAACCGATATCGGGCGGCAGTTCTACGTCGATCCGCTCCGTCGGCTGGAGTTTATCGGTCTGATGCGCGAGAAAGGCGAGATACGCAGCTTTGAATCGCAAGTATACCGCAAAGACGGCAGCATTATCTGGATTTCTGAAAAAGTGCGTCCTCTGTGCGATGCAGACGGCGAGGTAATCGGTTATGAAGGCTCGGTAGAGGATATTACCGAACGCAAGCGAGTTGAGGAAGAACTGCAAAAGCGCGATCGCCTGTTGCAAGCGGTAGCAGAAGCCGCCAGATATTTACTCGCCGAAATGGAGTACGAGAAAGCAATTTTCCAAGCTTTAGCGGTATTGGGAACGGCGGCTACCGTCGATTTCGTCGTTATCGTCGAAAATCATCCCCAGCCCGTCACTGGCGAATTATCTATGAGTTTGCGCTATGCTTGGTCGCGAGAGTCTTTAGAATCGCTCGTGCATCAGCCTCACTGGCAAAATCGCACTTACAATGCATTCGGCAAGTCTGACTGGTATGCGACTCTCGCTTCGGGTCGCTCGATTAACCGGACCATTCAAGAATTCTCTCCTGCCGAACAATCTTTGCTTGACCTAGACGGCATTCAATCGCTGCTTGTGGTTCCCATTTTTTTAGGCAACGAATTTTGGGGCTGGATTGGCTTTGCCGACTGCCAGCAAGAACGGTGCTGGTCGGTTCACGAAGAATCGACGCTCTTTACCATGGCAGCGAGTATTAGCGGTGCCCTACAACGACAGCAAACCGAACAACTAATGAGTCACCGCGCCCTTCACGACCTGCTAACGGATCTGCCCAATCGAACCCTATACAACGAGCAGCTATCCTTAGCGATTCCCAATGCGACTCGGCAGGGCAAAAGTCTCGCCGTCATGTTTTTAGACCTCGATCGCTTTAAAAATATCAATGACACCCTCGGACACACGGTTGGAGATGAATTGTTGAAAGCCGTCGCGCAACGCTTAAAAAACTCCCTCAGAGCGGGCGATATTGTCGCTCGTTGGGGAGGAGATGAATTCACCGTCCTGCTGTCTCAAATCGAAGAAATTGAGGATGCGACGAGAACTGCCGAGAGAATCCTACAATCCCTAGACGAAGTATTTCACCTTGACGGTCACGATTTCTACGTGACCAGCAGCATCGGCATTGCTTTGTTGAACGAAGACAGTTACGATGCTGAAACCCTCATCAAAAACGCGGATACGGCTCTGTATTACGCCAAAGAACAGGGCAGGAATCAATACCAGTTTTACACTTCTGCTCTGAGCGCCAAAGCTCCCGAACGGCTGAGCCTAGAAAAGCGGCTGCGTCAGGCGCTAGAGAAAAAAGAATTTAGCCTTCATTATCAACCTCGCATCGATGTGGCGACGGGACAAATTACTGGGATGGAGGCATTGCTTCGCTGGCAAAGTCCCGATATGGGAGCGGTGTCTCCTGGGATTTTTATCCCCGTTGCCGAGGAGAGTGGTTTGATTCTTTCTATCGGGGAGTGGGTGCTGCGAACTGCCTGCATCCAAAATAAGGCTTGGCAAGCGGCAGGATTGCCTGCTATCTGCGTGGCGGTCAATCTCTCGCCTTTGCAGTTTCGTCAGCCCCAACTGGTCGAAACGGTCGCGAGGATCTTACAAGAAACGGGACTGGAACCTCGCTACTTAGAGCTAGAAATCACGGAAACGACAGCCATCCAGGATATTGAATTCACCCGAACCGTGTTGCAAAAACTCGATCGCATGGGGGTTCGCCTCGCCATCGACGACTTTGGAACGGGTCATTCTTCCTTGAGTCGCCTTCAGCTTCTGCCCCTACACAACCTAAAAATCGATCGATCTTTCATTCGCGATTTGACCAATGATAAAAAAGTCTCTCATATCGTTACGGCAATAGTTACCCTCGGACAAAGTTTAGGCTTGAGCATCATTGCTGAAGGGGTGGAGAAAGAGGAAGAACTGGAGTTTCTCAAATCGATTAACTGCGAGTCGGTACAGGGTTTTCTCTTCTATCGCCCGTTGTCCGTCGAAGGAGCAACCGAGATTCTCGCCAATGCAACAGAAAATAATCAACTCGCAGTACGAGAGGAACGCGACTGATGAGCGATCATCGCCCAACTCTAGACGATCCCCTACAACCCAGCGACCGGGAGGCGCAACTAATCTACGCTCACGTTCTCAACTGCGTTCGGACAGAATCGACCGAGCGGGTTCTCGATGACTTCCGGCGTTTGTTGATCGAAGGCAGAGACTATAAAGACGCTCAAGTCCGTGCAGCAGTGCAAAAAATCGTCGTCTCCAAGAATGCTGACCGAGACTTTAAGCTCGTTCTTTATCGATGCTGTCAGATCGCGATCGATTGCTGGTATCAACAACCCCAACTCCAACCCGCCATTCCAGAGCTAGTAGAACTGTTCGAGCAGTTGCCTGCTTCTCTGGTTAGCGCTTCTCGCCTCTCAAGTCGCTGTCTGCAATTGGTCAAAAATTTCACCGAAACCGAGCAGTATCTGAGACTGAAACGGTTGGTACGAGTTATCCAACCCGCCCAGAAAAGCGAGGCGATTAATTCTCAATCCCTCGGAGACATCCTCAGTCGCTATCCCTACTTGTACAAATATTGCTTGCTCGATGAAGATTGCAGCCTCGACTATCAGCGAACCATCAGAAAAATTAAATCGCGCAACCAACGCAACTATGAAGTTACCCTAGCTCAGTACTTAACTTATCGAGTCAGACTCGTGCAAATTGCTCGCGCTCGTCAACTTTCGGGGGGAGCGGGAAAACTGCTACGACGAGTTGAAAATCCCACTTTGCTTAACTCAGATGAGCTAAAAGCTGCTCTGAGGCAATTTGCTGCTAAAGGTGCGACTCACTCGACAACGGGGAATTTAGCCTTCGAGCTGCTCGCGAATCAGAATCAAATTCTATCCTATAAAAACTTTAAAGATAACTTATACAATTATCTTATATCTATTATCGATCCTGACTACGCTAAAAATCGGTTCGGCAAACTCCTTTATGAAAAATTACAAAGGATTCTGCCAGATTATCACGCTCAAAAACTGAGTGAATTTCTCATTCTTCGTACTTATAATCAACTCTTAAATTTCTTAGTAGTAGAAAGCCCACAAAATCTCAATCATCAGATTTTTACCGATCTAATTGTTAATTTGGGTTCGACAAAAGCGAGTATTCTTCTATTTAGATTGGTAATGCTATACCCAAAAATTAAACCCCATTTGGAAAATAGATTATCGCTTTTATTCGAGTATTATGCATTGACTTCTCAAGAAAAAATGAATTGGTTTATCAAAGTTTTAGAAAATTTTCAAATCGCTTTCAGTATTCATTTTGGAACGTTAGATTTATCGGGTTTGAAATTATATAGCGATCTCCAATCCGATTAAACGACCATAATTAGAGAAGTGCGACCAATTATGACTTATCTTTAGCAGATATTTACGCCTAATATCTATTTTGCCTCCATCCAATTTTTCCCAGCACGCACTTCGACGACTAAAGGAACTGTCAATTCTACAGCATTTTCCATCGTGAATTTGATTTTAGGTTGCAACTCTTCCCATTCAGTAGGAGGAACTTCAAAGACTAATTCGTCGTGGACTTGTAATAGCAATCTCGCTTGATAATCCTGTAAAATTTTGTGCAGTTTTACCATAGCAATTTTAATAATATCTGCACTCGATCCTTGAATGGGAGCATTAGCAGCAGCCCTCAAAAGTTGGGCATCCGTATTGCTAAGTTTTAGTGCATCTAAATCGATTTCTTCTGGATTACTTCCTCGTAGTTTTTGTAAATTCTCATTAGCAAAGTCAAAATAGCGTCGCCGTCCAAAAATTGTTGTAACATATCCCTTAGCGATCGCTTCTTTTTTTACCCTTTCTAAATAGGTAAAAACTCGTGCATATTTTTGTCGATATTTTTCAATAAAATCCTTACCAATTTCGACACTTAATCCTGACGATTGCGCAAATCTATGCGCCCCCATTCCATAGATTACACCAAAATTGATTGTCTTTCCTAAATTGCGCTGTTCTGGCGTAATTTCATTAGTATTAAACATTACTTTAGCCGTTACGCTATGCACGTCTTCTCCTTGGCGGTATGCTTCGACCAGAAGGGGTTCTTGACATAAATGGGCTAGAATTCTTAACTCAATTTGAGAGTAATCAGCTGAGACTAACAGCCATCCTTCTTCGGGAATAAATGCCTTGCGAATTTGACGCGAAAATTCTGTCCGAATGGGAATATTTTGTAAGTTTGGATTAGAAGAAGATAGCCTTCCTGTTGCAGTGATAGTTTGGTTAAAATCGGTATGAATTCGCTTCGTATCAGGACTAACTAATTGAGGTAATGCATCGACATAGGTAGATTTCAGTTTAACAAGCGTTCGATGTTCGAGAATTTTATCGATGATGGGATGATCGCCTTGTAGCTTTTCTAAAATCGCGCGATCGGTAGAATAACCCGTTTTCATTTTGCGCGATTTTTTAGAATTTAACCCTAATTTATCAAACAAAACTTCGCTCAATTTTTTAGGAGAACCTAAATTAAACTTCTCTCCAGCTTCTTCATAAATTTGTTGTTCGATCGCTTGTAAATCTCGTTCTAATTTTACGGAAAATTCTTTCAAATAATTAACATCGATCCGAATTCCCCGCGTTTCCATTGCTGCTAGAACGGGTTCTAAAGGCAATTCTATGTCTAATAACAGTTTATAAAGTTCTGGATTTTTTTCTAATTCGGCTTTCAATTTTGGCATTAATAGAAAAGTTACATAAGCATCCATGCCACAATAATTGGCCACCGTCTGAATATCTAAATCGCCAATGTTTTTTCCTTTAGGAATGCCCAAATCGTCATAGTTTTGAGAACAAATATCTGACAAATAGCGATCGCAGATATCGCTGAGTTTATGGTTTAGTTCTGGATGGATAACATAACTAGCTAGCATTGTATCAAAAACCACGCCAGCGAGTTTTATTCCATGTTTCCAGAAGACATTGCGATCGAATTTAGTATTTTGAAAAACTTTCGGATATCGAGAACTTTCTAAAATGGGACGTAAAGCTTCTAAAACTTCTTTTGTTTCCAAACAGATCCCATCCCCATGACAGACGGGAATATAAGCAATATCTGTCGGTTTCTCTCCCCAACAACACCCAATTCCCACTAATTTTGCTTCTCGCGGATTTATAGAAGTGGTTTCAGTATCCCAAGCAACGGGTTTATTTGAATCTATATGAGTTTTAAGCAGTGCAATTAATCCTGTCAGCTTCTCTTGAGTATCTATAATTTGAGGAGAAATAGATGAGGGCGATCCGGCTTGTTTTGAAGTTTTTACACTGGAGTTGGATCGCTCGAATAAAGATAGCTGTTGTGAGGTTGAATTCTCTTCTGAAGATGAAATTATCTCGGTTGATTTCCCCCCAAATTGCTGTTGTAATTTATCGAGTCTTGTAATAATTGTCTTCAGTTCTAATTTTTCTAATAAAGGTTTAACAGCTTTTACATTAAATCCCTGTAGCTTACAATCTTCTAGCTTAACTTCTACAGGAGCATTTAAAACTATCTGTGCCAAATGACGAGAATGTTCTGCATCTTGTTTTCCTTCTTCAAGCTTTTTCTTGACTGCTCCCTGGATTTTATCTAAGTTTTGATAAATCCCTTCTAAACTTCCATATTCCTCCAGCAATTTGACAGCAGTTTTTTCTCCGATTCCCCTCACGCCGGGAATGTTATCCGATTTATCGCCGCACAATGCTTTATAATCGACAACTTGATAAGGTTTAATGCCTAATTTTTCTTCAACTGCTGCCGGATCGAATTCGGTGTAATTCGCAGAAGAACTTCTGACAGTATTTCTATCAATGTAGAGGACACTAATGCTTTTGTCTAGATCGACCAGTTGAAATAAATCGCGATCGCCGCTGACAATTTTAACTCGATATCCTGCCTCGCTTGCTTGTTTTGCCAGCGTTCCTATGACATCATCAGCTTCATATCCAGCCGAGGTTACTATCTGTAAATTAAATGCCAATAATAACTCTTGCAGATTTTTTAGATCGGGAAGAAAATCGTCTGGCGCTTCTTGACGATTGGCTTTATAGTTCGCATCAGCTTCGTGACGAAAAGTTACCTCGCCGCGATCGAAAGCAATTGCGATATATTGTGGTTGTTGAGATTCAATAACCTGTACGAGCGAGTTAAGAAATCCAAAACAAACACTAGTTGGAATTCCTGTAGAGGTGCGCAGCAATCCTTGCCTAGATGTTGCAAAAGCATAATACGCACGAAAAGCGAGAGAGTGGCCGTCAATAAGTATAAACAGAGGCGATGTTTCTGAGTTAGTGGGTGTGGAGGCAAGAGAAGTAGGCATAAATCTTTAAATTAAGAGCGATCGCAATTTACAGGCAGTGCAATGGAGAGCTTCTATTCAAGCTTACTCCAACCTCAAGTCGCTTCGCTCCAAATCAAAATTCAAAATTATTAATTCAAAATTAAGACAATCAGTCTTTATGAAAACAACAAAAATGTCGGGTAAAGGTCAAGTTATTATTCCCAAGGCTTTACGAGACGCTCATCGTTGGGAAGAGGGACAAGAATTAATTGCGATCGATATGGGTGATGGAATTTTACTAAAGCCCAAAAAACCTTTTCCAGAAACAACTTTAAATGATGTAGCAGGTTGCTTGAGGTATCAAGGAATGCCCAAGAGCCTTGAAAATTAGGAATGGTCTAGGAGTGTGAGCGTCTCGCTCACAATTCTCTACTAACGAGCATCTTCCTCGCACTGCATAGAATTCCCACCCAACCGGATTGGATCTCACAGGGATTGACAGTTATCGAAGCGACTGAAAAGGATAACTGGGGTTAGCCACCACCAGTAGTAAAGTCTTTCGGCACCTAGTCCTATTTCCCAATAGGCAGCCGGAAGATGACCCGGAGGCCCATTGAGACTAAAATTGAGGCGTTCGTAAGCTACCCAGGTTCCTTGGTTATACCATCCCACGCGATCGCAAAATTGACACCAAATTTCGTAGCTAGCATCCAAAGTCCCGCCAACTTCTTGCCACAGCGACTGCTGGACGCTAAAGCCGAAATGTCCATTGCTGTATCTCGTCCAAAGGCGATCGATATTATGCAAGTCCCAAGCCGGAAAATTTTCTAGATCGGTTATTCTCAGCCAGCCTTCTTGATAGCGATCGCAGACTCGTAATAAGAGAACTACTGTTTCTCTGTCTGCTTCTTGCCATTTTTTTTGTGCTAATAAGTCTTTTAATCGAGTCAGATCTACTGTCTCAATTTTTGTCAGTTTGCCTTTCAAAATTGGCTCGACTTTGACTTTTTCTCTCTCAAAAGAATGGGCATAAAATTCAGATAATCGGTTCATTAATTGTAGGCGTTCTTGCTGTAATTTTGCCACTTCAACTCGCAGGTATTCTACTTCTTGATTGGTTTTTTCCAGCTTTGATTGAACTTTCCATAGTTGCGATTGCGATCGCGTCCACCATTCGCGTGCCCAAGTAGTTCTAACTCGTTCCTGCTTCAATAAAACTTCTGGTATTTCTGTGAGAGGCAATGTATAGTTTCTTAAATCCCATCCGCAGGTGCAACAAAAATTTACCTGCCCTCTAACATATTCTGTTTGACAGACCGGACATTGCTCCATTTTTAAATCTTTTCTTTTCACAAAGATTGGAGTTTTAAAAACAGTACATTTGTTTCTGTATATCTAAGATATCCAGAAAAGATTAGGAAATAATTGTTGATTTAGTTAACCAAAACAATTGTCAATTAGCAATTTGTAATTCACAATTAAATACAAGAAATCTTTTCATTATTTAATTGTTAATTAACGGATACGATCGAGCACTGAATTTAAAAATCAGTGGTCTTTAATCAGTGGTGGATACAAGCTCCTACTGATTAAAATTGTGAATTGTATTGACTATTAATTCTACATAAACATTTTTATCTTATCAAGTAAATTGCGAATTATGTCTGTATCTTCTGCATCGGGAAAATTGGTAAGATACAAGTCTAATTCCTGAAAAGCTTGCACCCATTCACCTAGCTGATAGTAGAGAAGACCTTTATCTCGTAACTCTCTTCGATTATAAGGAAAGAGCAATAGAATTCTTTCCATTGCTGCGATCGCTTTTAATAATTCCTGTTTATTAATGTAAATAAATTTCAGATTGGTAAGCATTCTTGCTAAAATTTGTTTATTATCTACTGGGTCGAGGAAGTGTGACTCTAACTGCACGGGTTGTTGATAAATTTGTCTGAGTCTTTCTTCACAATCTTGCACGAACAGAATCTCTCCTCGCTCGAAAACATCGACAAAAATTCCGACATTTTCAAAGTCCGGGCGAATCAAAAAATGCCCCGGCATTCCAATCCCTACCATGGGAAAATCTATACGTTTAGCAACTTCTAAATAAATGACAGATAAACTAATAGGAATTCCCGTGCGGCGATCGATAACATCATTGAGAAAACTATTGCGAGGATCGTAATAGTCGCTCCTATTAGCCTGAAAGCCAAGATCGTCAAAAAGATACTGATTAATACTTTGTATTATTTTAAGAGGATATGATGTTTGAGGCAGACGTTCTTGAAGTTCTTCTGCCATCGTATCGAGAGCATTAAGATATTTCTCAATATCCAGAACTGGATATTCTTCTTGTGCTATATAAAGTGTAGCTTTAGCTAAATCGATCTCAGAATCGGATCGCGCTATTTCTTGGGAAAAATTTTGCCTTCCTACTGAAAAATCCATCATTGGTTTGCTCTTTTTTATTACTTGTGATAATCTCCACCAGAACCATATTGCCAAGCATCTAACCAACGATGGTAGTAATATTGCGGCACTGGAGGTAAATTCTTTATCGCGGGTTGGAGCGATTTTCCTAAAGGATATAAACCGCTATAAAGTGCCAAGTTAATGTAATGAATGCTCCAATCTAATAAAGAAAAAATGCCAACCTGAGGCAGAATAGGTAAAACTAATTTAGGATTGACTAAAGGTAAAGTTTTAGAGAGTGCTGAAAATTGAATGACATCTTGAAGAAACGGTTTGAGAACATCATCGCCTAATTTATCCATGACTTGAAAAACGCCGCTCATGAGGTCGTTAATTTGATTGGGAGATACTTTTTTATCTATCCCGACGCTCATGGCTTTCTGAAAAAGCCAAGTTACAGAAATATTAGGTTGGTAAGGTTGTAATAAGGATAAAGCATTGCGATCTAAAAGATTAATTTTTAGAGCTTCATCGATCCCAAACGTCAAGCGTTTTAGATGCCTGACCATCGATCCAAATCCGCCAAAACTAACGGGAGATTGACCACCGGCACTATCTCCCACCGCTAGAATTCGATTCCAAGGCAGGTGAAGGGGACTTTTAGGATAAGAGGGGAAAAACCCAAATAAAAAACGCTCGAATTGTAGTTGGTTTAATTCTACATTTTGATACTCTGGTAAAAGACGCAGATACTCTTGCATGAAAAATTCTAAACTGAAGCGATCGCGATGGGTATCGACATAGGTAAATAGATAAGTCGTTCTACCATCTTTTGCTGGAAAAGCTTCCCAAAAATACTGACATTGGTTAAGAATTGGCGTAAAAGAAACAATTAAATCGCCCGTTTCATTGTGAGGATAACCTTTGGCACAACTGCCAACAACTAAACAGACTCCGGCTGGTTTTTCTCCTCGTCTCGCTTGTTTAACAATTGGAGAGAAATGACCCATGGCATCGATTAGCAAGCGAGTTTTTAAAGCATGTTCTCCTGCTTTGATTAGAACGCCATCGGGATGAATCGTCGCTGAATCGAAAGGTTTTTTTTCTAATAAAATTCCGCCAGCTTCTAAAAATTTTAATTTCAGGGTTTCTAATAGATATACAGGGTCGATACCAATATTGAGAACATCTCTAACCCAAACTTCAGAACCTTGAAAAAAGCTCACGCGAGCGGGATTGTATTCAGTCGCGATCGCGCGATCTAATTCGGCTTCCGAAAGAAGATCTAATTCTAAAAATACTTCTAATTCTTGACGAGAAATATTCCATTCCTGATCTCTGCCTCGGAGAATTCCTCGCTCGATCAGAGCAACCCGCCAACCTCGTTTTTGCAAAGCTGCGCCAATGAGAATTCCCAACGTACCGCCACTAATGACGACATCCCAATCCGTATTGCCGAGCAATTCTCGGCTCTCGTCAATGACACAAGGAACGGATGAAGAGCCCAAGCGAAGTTCCTGCCAGAGCTTATCGGCTGCTCGCAGTCGTTCGAGTACGTCGCCGGGGAGTTGCGAGAGAACGCGATCGCTTAGTTTCATCGAGATTTCTTGACAATTTCTTACTTTTGCTCATCTCTATCTTAACCTGCCAAACCGTCTCTCCCAGCAGAAGCAGCAAAATCAAGGAATCATGGGCGAGAGGCAACATTTGTTAATCTCCGGAGACTGCCATTTTAAAAACGCTAGGCTAGTCTAGAGTTACGATGGTTTTAGCAATGTCAGACAAAACCGACCGAGGTTGATAAAAACTATGTGTGGTCAAGTGTGTGAGAGTGAAAAACGCCAAGAAACCGGATTGAGGACGCTATCATCCAGCTCGAATTCTTTAAAGGGGTGATATGCGATCGATCCAAAGACAGAAATTCAAAAGAGTTTTTTTTCCATTGACGATCGCCGAACCCTTAAGGTTCCCAGCGAAACTCAAACAGAAGGGAAGAACTGTCGGGCGGCAGTTTCAACCACTTCTGATTATGTTATTTATCAGTCTGGTTTTGCTCGGAGGCATTGGCTCGCGTCTGGTTTATCTCCAGCTAATCGAGGGTCAAATTTATCGCGAAAAGGCAGACAACAATCGCATTCGCATCATTCCGAAACCGCCAGTTCGGGGAAATTTGTTCGATCGCAAGGGTAAAGTTCTCGCCACGACGCGCCTAACCCACGCCGCCTATCTTTGGCCCATGGTACAACTGCGAGCGGACTGGCCCGAACAACTCGCTCGCCTCTCAAAACTACTAACCATACCACAAGCAGAACTCCAGCAGAAAATTGAGCAGGCTGGCGCTAACACCCCTACCCTAATTCGGATCGCTCGCAGCCTTACTCCGGCTCAGATTACTGCCCTCGAAGAATACAAAAGTGGATTTGAGGGCATAGAAGTCGATATCGAAACGGTGCGCAGCTATCCCAACAAGCAGTTGGGCGCTCATATTCTCGGCTACACTGGAGAACTGAATGCCGAAGAACTCGCCAAACGCCGCGCCGAAGGCTATCGCATGGGCGATATCGTCGGCAAGATGGGCGTAGAAGCCGCCTACGAAAAACAGCTCCGAGGCGAATGGGGAGGGCTACAGCTTGAAGTAGATGGTTCTGGCAAAGCGATCCGAGTTTTGGGACAGAAAATCGCTAAAGCTGGCGAAGACGTAACCCTGACGTTGGATTTAAACGTGCAAAAAGCGGCTGAAGCGGCACTTGGTAGCCGCAAAGGGGCGATAGTCGCGCTCGACCCCAGAAATGGAGCTGTATTAGCTCTAGCCAGCAATCCCACCTTCGATCCCAATATCTTTTCCGGTCAAATTACGACCGCAACTTGGAAGAAACTCAACAGTCAAGGCAATCCCTTTATCAACCGAGCGCTGCAAGGGTTTCCTCCCGCGTCTACTTTTAAGGTGATAACGCAAACGGCAGGGATGGAATCCGGCAAATATCCGCCCAATACTATCCTGCCAACCTTCGCCTATCTCCACGTGGCAGGAACGGCATTTGGGGAATGGAATAAAGCGGGATTCGGTTCGCTGGGATATGTCAGGGCAATGGCTTGGAGTAGCAATACCTTTCACGGTCAAATCGGCAAAGGCGTAGGAGGACCGACTCTGATCGAATGGGCGCGCCATTATGGGTTTGGATCGAGGACGGGAATCGAACTCAAAGAAGAAACTCCTGGTTTAATTGCCGACGATGCTTGGAAGCGAAAACGATTTGACATGAAGTGGTCGGATGGCGACACGGTAAATATGTCCATCGGACAGGGATTCACCCTGGCAACGCCGTTGCAGGTGGCAGTTATGTTTTCGGTTCCCGCTAACGGCGGCTATCTAGTCAAACCGCATCTGCTCAAAGACGACAGCGACCCGAACAAGTACCGTAAGTCTATGAATCTCAAACCAGGAACGATTAAAACTCTCCGGGAAGGATTGCGAGCAGTTATCGCCAGCGGCACCGGAAAAGCTCTGAATGTCGCGCATTTACCGCCTGCTGCTGGCAAAAGCGGCACTGCCGAAGCACCTCCCGGTAAAAACCATGCCTGGTTTGGGGCGTTTGCCCCTTACGATCGACCGGAAATCGTCGTAGTTGCCTTTGCCGAACATTCTGGCGGCGGTGGCGGTAAGGTAGCTGCACCAATGGTCAAACAAGTTATGGAGGCTTATTTCAACAAGCGGCCGAAGAAGAATCAATGATATATATGGTACAACATCCGAGCAATTTGTACTTTGGGTGTGGTAATAATAGAGAAAAAGTTTCGTCCAGGACAGTCCAGGACAAAAGACTATGGAAATCGATCGCGTACCTATTACCCAACTCCCCTCCCGCTATGGGATTGCTCGTTCTAACCTCTACACTCGACTAAAAGACCTGGGGATCGAACCAGAAAGGCAAGGCAAGAAAGCGTTTGTCAATGCCGAACAATTACAACTGTTAGATGCTCTACACGAACACATTCAGAAGGGCGGCGTTACCTCTGAATTTCTAAGAAATATAGATGCTCGCATTCAGCCAGATCGGGCTTTAGCAGAGTTGCCGACCGAACAAATTCCCTTATTTCAGCCAGCCACCTTTGTCGCCGTAGTAGAAGCCATCGTCAAGCGCCTCTTACCTTCTACTGGAAGTCGCCTATCTTATCTGCGAGAATTAGAAGAGGCTTATGAGAAAGGTTGGCTGCTAAGTACTTCGGAAATCGCAGACCTCCTAAAGATGTCTCCTAAAACCATAGCAGCCTACGGACAGGAATTTGAAGATGCCGGTTTTGTCTTCACCCGTGTCGGAATTCGTAAAGGCGGAGAAATCGCCTGGGCAATAGACAAGCACTCTTCCCTCGACGTGCTGCCAAATCAGTTAGACATTGGCATTAAGGAGGCTTTTTCGTCAGATTTTGACCCCGAATAGCTAACTACTCCCATCGCTTCCGCTAATTCACGCGACTCGCGATCCGAGAGACTTTGCCCGTCGCGTTGCGCGGAATTTGTAATACGTGCTTCACGGTTATCGGCGGTACGATCGCTCCTTGTTTTTCTAACTTGCGCTGCAACGCATCTACCAACTCGGAGTCCGCTACTTGATTAGAGGGATTGCTGAGCAATATGCGAAGTCCGCTCGCATCGCGAACGACTTGCCATTCGCTGACGGGTAATGCATCCAGGATTTGATGGAAAATATGGGGATGTACCTTGATTTCGTCACCCGTTGTCGCTGGCAAGGAGAGGATTTCCTCTCTACGTCCTTGAATGTCTTCAATTAGAGGGTAAGGACGGCCGCAGGGACAGGGATCGGCCGCCATGCGCACACTGTCGCTCAACTCGTAGCGGATTAAAGGTTGAGTGCGATTGAAAAGAACGCTCAGGAGTAACTTGTCGCCGTAAACTCCTGGCGGTACGGGACGATTATTTTCATCTACGACTTCAACGATCGCCAAGTCTTCAAATAGATGTAATCCTTGATGTAAATCGCATTCCGCCGCGATCGCGCCGACTTCGGTAGAGACATATTGGTTAAAAAGTTTTGCTTTCCAAGCTTTTTCAATTCGCTGCCGCATTTCGTCCGTCAGCACTTCGGAGGTACTAATGATGTAACTCGGTTCGATCTCAAGCCGCCCATCGAGCTGTTCGTCTGCTAGTAGGTAAAGTATGGAAGCATAAGCGACTAAAACTTCTGGCTGCCAAATATTGAGTTTCTCGGCGATGCGTTGTATCGGTTCGCTTGCATCTATGCGCAGTTCTCCTGCCCGGCGGACGGTAGCGCTAATTCTCGCCGACATGTGCCAAGGGGTTGAGGATGCAACGACAGCTGAGAGCATTGCTCCCTCTAGGGACATCATGTTTTGAGCGCGTACAAACGAAGCGAGGACGGTCGCCCACTCCCAAGGGTCGAACAGAAATAGTCCGGGACTTCCCGTGCAGCCCGATGTCGCGCTCACCCAATAGCGTCCCAGATATTCGTCCTTTCGTAAGTTCCGGATATGAGCTTCAACGTCGGTTCGACGAATAGTACGATCCGTGACCAACTCGTCAAAGCATTCCATCATCATTCCTTTAGTAAGGACGGGCAACGCTTGCAGGGGACGGTCGGTTAACCCGCGATGAAATTGCTGGTAAAAGGGCGATCGCGCATAAACATACTGGCGCAGGCGGCGCAACGCCTTGGCTTGGTACGCCTCTAATTGCTCGTGCGTCCAGCGATCGCGACGCTGTAGCTGCCAGCGCTTCAGCAGCATTCTTATCAAAATCTGGACGTTCATACTGTCCTCTTTTCCTCTCGCTCTTGCCGACTTTTAATCAAGGCTAAATAGTCGTCTCGGAAATAGCGCAGCGTACTCAAAATCGGATTGGGAGCAGATTGTCCCAAGCCACACAGACTGGTAGATTTAACCATGTCGCACAACTCTTCGAGTCGTTCTAGATCGGCAAGCAAGGCTCTACCTTCGCGAATCTTCGTCAGCAACCGATATAACTGCACCGTACCGACGCGACAGGGAGTGCACTTGCCGCAGGATTCCTCCATGCAAAACTCCATGAAGTAGCGGGCAACATCGACCATGTTGGTATCTTTATCCATTACGATCGCGCCGCCAGAACCCATGATCGAACCGAGTTGTACTAAAGATTCGTAATCGACGGGCGTATCGAACGCCTCAGCGGGAATGCATCCCCCAGACGGCCCCCCCGTCTGTACCGCCTTTGCTTCACCGCCATCGGGAACGCCGCCGCCCATTTCCTCGACAATCTGCCGCAGGGTAGTTCCCATCGGCACTTCGATCAAACCTGTATTGCGAACTTTGCCTGCTAGGGCAAAGACTTTCGTTCCTTTGCTCTTTTCCGTGCCGATGCTGGCAAACCAGTCAGCACCCTTGCGAATAATCCAGGGAACGTTTGCCAAGGTTTCAACGTTGTTAATCAGCGTCGGATATCCCCATAAACCGGATTCGGCAGGATAGGGCGGACGCGGGCGAGGGGTGCCGCGCTTGCCTTCAATCGATGCCATTAATGCCGTTTCTTCGCCGCAGACATAAGCTCCCGCCCCAATGCGCAGATCGATGCGAAAGTCGAAGGGAGAATCAAAAATTTGGCTGCCCAACAAGCCGAGGCGTTGCGCTTGGCGAATTGCCATCTGAAGGCGGCTAATGGCTAGGGGATATTCGGCTCGAATATAGATATAGCCTTGGCTAGCGCCGATCGCATAAGCCGCGATCGCCATTCCTTCTAAGATGCGATGGGGATCGCTCTCCAAGACGCTGCGATCCATATAAGCACCGGGATCGCCTTCGTCGGCGTTGCAGATGACATACTTGCGATCGGCTTTTTCCTTGGCAACCGTCGCCCATTTTAATCCCGTGGGATACCCCGCGCCGCCGCGTCCCCGCAAACCGCTACGAGTAATTTCTTCTATGACCTCGTTGGGTTTCATCTCGTGCAAGACGTGGTAAAGCGCTTGATAGCCCGATACCGCGATGTAGGCTTCAATCCGTTCCGGATCGATCTTGCCGCTATTTTCTAGCACGATCGGCAGTTGCCGCGTAAAAAATGGATGCTTGAGGTCGCCTTTTTGACAGGTTGCTTCTTTCCCATCGAGGGCGGCGGCGATAATAGAAGGAGCATCGTCTGGGGTAACTTTTTCGTAGAGCGTCCCTTCCGGATCGACTCCTACTAGCGCTCCCTGACAGCACAAACCCATACAGCCAACGCCGCATACCCGAATGCGATCGCTCAACTGGGCTTGGTCAACTGCTTTCTCAAGACTTTCTTTCACAGCAGCCGAGTTAGCCGACATACACCCCGCCGCCATGCAACAACGAATTTGGATGGGTTTTTGAGAGGCGCGTTCGCGATCGGCAATTTCTAGTAGTTCGCTCAAATCCATATTCCAGCCATCTCCTTGCCACGACTGGTTTAGTTCTATGTTTAGTTCTATCTTGAAGTTAGACCAGGATGTTGAGGAACTTGTGAGGAAAGCATCGAACTACTGAGATGGGAAATGATTGAATAGTTCAAAAACTTGTCGGCAAAAATGTTTGAGTCTTTCAGCTACATCGGCTGCTGGCTGATAATCGCCGACTAACTGCCAGTTATCGATGGTTGAGAGTCGCCAAGCCTGTCCCTGATAATTGAATCCTACAGTTTCTATCCCGATCAATCTTTGGAACTTATCTTCAGGATCTTGGTGAAAGCGAATCTGTACCAGAATACTGCGACTTTGGAATCTCGGACTCCATCCAGGAAAATGAAAGCCAATATCGATAGAATGGGGATCGACCCACTCGCGAGTATCGGGATCGTTGCGCCAAGGTTTTAAATCGGCTCTGGCATCAGGAAATGCAGCCTTAAATAAATTGACGACTGCTGCAATTTTAGTGGTTATTTCTAATCCTTTCGCTTGCTCTGATGCATTCATGCCCGCCCTCCTACTATGAGTCACTCAGGATTGTTAAAGGACTTTATTATTTATTACAAGTTAAACCAAAATGATTTACTGTATCCCTTGGCAGGATTTAAAGAGAATCGGCTTAGAACAAGTTGCGAGGAGTTTCCTACCAGGTTGCTCAAAGTGCCAACAAGCAGTAAGGTGACAGAAAATAAAATGAATTGATAAATAAGGATAACAAACCCCAGTGGCAATAGTAGAAAATTCTCTTATAGTTGGTTCGCTCGCCTGGTTTTATCGAGAAGTTGTCCCAAATCGAGAAAGCGATAAGCCACCCGTCTTGTTGCTGCATGGTTTACCCGCTCAAAGTTATACCTGGCGCAAAGTTATGCCAGCTTTAGCCGAATATGGATTTAGAGCGATCGCGCCTGATTGGATTGGTTCTGGTTTTTCGGCTAAACCAGAAAAACGAGATTTTGCTTATACCCCAAATGCCTATCTAGAAACACTCTCTGCTTTTATTCAATCTTTAGCCATTAACAAGTTTTCCCTCGTCGTTCAGGGATTTCTCGCTTCGGTTGGTTTGCAGTACGCTTTGCGCAATTCAGACGCGATCGATCGCTTAGTTATCATTAATACTCCTTTGTTCCCTACAGCTAAATTACCCTGGAAAATGCAACAGTGGGGACTGCCTCTGATTGGAGATATGTTAACTCAAGATCCCCTATTGGTCGATCGCACTTTGGAGGGAGGAAGCGGATTTGTCATTGCTGATAAGGATTTAGATATCTACCGCCAACCCTTTCTCAAAAGTTCTGCGGCAGGACGCGCTTTAGTGGCTACAATCAAAAACTTAAAACTTTCCGAAACCCTAGCAGAGGTGGAATCTGGCTTTTCTAGTTGGGAAAAACCCACCCTAATGATCTGGGGAATGGCAGATCCCTGGCTTTCTGTTGAAGATGCCCAAAAGTTAGCCAATTCTAAACCAAATGTAGAATTGGCTAAGCTAGAGGAAGCCAAACATTATCCTCAAGAACATTGGTCAAAAGAAGTTGGAGGTGAAATTGCTAACTTTTTACGCCGTCAGGTAGTTTGACTATTCGGTTAACCCAGGCATAAATGAAATTAAAATCTAACTTGGCTACCAGAAGCCATCCAACCATGACAGTGTAGATTTTGTACAACAGAAACCATGTCTCGCTCTCGTCCCTATCAACCTTTGTTGCTCCGAATCCTTCACGGTTTTAATGCTTTCATTGCTGTTTTGGCAATTATTACCTCATTTTGGGTCTACAATACCTACGACGGTCGTTTGATTCGGATTCCGCTACCCAAAATTAACGACATTATCAGCATTCACGGCACATTTGGTTTAACTTTTCTGTTGATTATGCCTGCCTTGGCAATCTACAGTTTTCATTGGGGTCAAAAACGTTTAGTTCAAGCCGACTCGTTGGCAAAACTGACGCAGGTAGGTAAACCCATTTGGTGGTACACTCTTCATCGAATAGTCAATACCTTAATGTTAATTGCAGCTACTTTTGCTCTCATCACGGGAAGACAGATGAAGGAAGAATGGCTTCCTGCTGGAGAATTACATCATATTTGGTATCAACTACATCTGTTGGGATGGGGAATTTTAACCTGTTGTCTCTTCATCCACCTACTCATGTCAGTTAAGGTTGGCGGAATCGCGCTAATCGTATCGATGTTTGAGTGGCAGCATAAACCAGAAGATTCGCCTCGCCTGTGGTGGCAAAAAGTCCGTTCTCTCTTACATCGCGAGAAACCATAAAATCGATGAAGCAAAGGAATTTAATTCTTATAGGGGTAGAAATTTTGGTGATGGCAGGGATTGTTTTTGCCTTTGTTTCCCCTTTGTTTTCTCCTTCAGAAACAGAAGATGAAACATCATCTCGCATCCGCGCGATCGCTCTTAAAATAAATACAAAATCATCTATCCACTCTTGATAATTCCTTAACTGGATTTAAGATCGTGTCCGATGTTGATAGAACGGAAATATTAGCAACTAACGAGGCTTTTTATCAAGCTTTTGAGAAAAAAGATATTAAGGCAATGAGCCTAGTCTGGTGGCAAGGCGGTAGTCTGTGCATTCATCCCGGCGGTAACGTGTTAAAGGGTTGGGAAGAAGTCCGTCACTCTTGGGAGCAAATTTTTCGCCATACTGACTATCTAGAAATTGGTATCGAGTTAGTCAATATAGAAATAGGCTCTCAAATTGCTTATGTCGTTCTTATTGAAACCATACTGCAAGTTAGCCGGGGCAGATCGTTTCAAGCTCAATCGACAGCAACTAATATTTTTGAGAAAATGGCTCAAAAATGGTATTTAGTTCACCATCATGGCAGTCCGATTATGCGTTGAGTAGAGACGCGAGCGCACTCCTACGACTATCATTATACAGCTAGGCTAGATCGTACAAGCTAAATTCCTCGCGAATGGCTGGCGTTAGAATTCGATGATCCAAAAAAGCTTTAAGTCGCAAAATTCGACTTTTAATCGAGATTTTTGGGTTTTGAGCTTGTCCGTAAAGAAGATTTTCTCCATGTTTAATGTAAACCGCACCAGCAAAAGGGAGGGTATCGAGAATTTTTCCTCTTTTTTCTAAAGTATTTTTGATTTCTCTGTGACGATAATATTTATAGATATGCCAGGTTAATTCTTCTTCTGTAAACTGTTCGGGAAGATCGTATAAGTCAGTTTTAATAATGGTACTGGTACCGCAGTAGCGCTCGAATCCTTTTCGCATAATTTTTATGTATTTACTGCCGTCTTTATACCAGTAACCTCTTCTAATTAACCAGCCATTTTCTTGAAGGCGATCGCCGACAAATTTAGCTAAATGTTTACTAACGCAGTCATCTGCATCGACAATCATGACATGAGACGCATCGAGTTTTCGAGCATGATTTAGTCCTCTTAAAACTTTACGTTCTCTATCAAAATCTTTAGATTCTAGATCGGCTCCTGGTAGGGGAAAATCAACTTCAATGTAAGTAATATGAGGATGGCTAAATTGAATCTGGGGTTTTTCGTTACAGACAACAATCACTTGGAAATTTGATGAAGTCTGATTGCAAACCGAACGAATGCTTCTTTCAAATAACTTAGAAATTGCTTCCCACGAACTCGATACTTTAGGACTCTTGAGAGGAATAATAAAAGCTAACATAGTTATTGCGATTTTATTTAGCTAACGTTCTAGAAATTTTTTGAGCCGCTTTTTGCCAAAAACGGTTCACTTTCGTCAGCAAACTAGGGGGGATTAATCTTGCTGGTCTTAGCTCTGGTTGCTTGAGAAAGCGATAGTATAAGAAGATATCTTTGTAACGAATATCTGCATCTTCTCCCCGACACAAACGAGCAAAATCGCTAGAAGAATAATTCATATAATGAATGCGATGAATGGGTTTTAATCCCTGTTCGTTATAGAGAACATTATCGATATTGACAAAAGGATCTTTATCGGCACAGTTCCCCGTTCTATCTTTGCCATCGGGAGAAAGAGTAAAGTTATAAAGCGGGCGATCGCAGCGAAAGGTTAGATAATTAAACAAAAAAACATCATCCCACCAACCGAGTCCATTAATCCATTCAACTTCTTTATGTTCGATTAGTTTTTCTTTAAGTTCTAAAAGTTCTTGAGGCGAAAAAAAACCTGCTTTAGAAGCAAAAAAACTGGCATCGTGAATTTTAGGTCGAATATCTGCCTCTCGATAGGACGTTGAGGCTTCAATTAGGGAAATATTTAAAGCTGCTACGGAAGTGGCTTTTTTATGTTCCCAGTCGTCAAAGACAAAATCATATTCTTGTAATTTTTTAAATACGCCATCTACTGGCTTCATTGCTAAGTTATCGGCTTCATAGAAAACAAATTCATCAAAATCGCCGTCAAAAGCCACAAATTTTCGCTGTAGATGGCTATTATACCATCTCGGACGGTTTATTTTGCTCTCTTTCGCTCTCGAATGTGCGTTCCAAACCTCACGAGCAAAATCTTCCCATCGTTGAATAGATTCTTGTTTTTCAAACAGGATAAGGTTGGGTCGATTTTTTATCTCTTGTTTGACCTTTTCGAGGCGATCGTCGTAAGGAATTATACAAATTGGCAGATCGGAACTGACATTGGCTTCAATACTATTAATCAGAGCCACCAGTTGATCGTACACGACATCATTTGCTAAGGTATAAATTCCCTTGGAAGGCATTGAAAAAACTCCTAACTTAGCTAAGCGATCGCAATTTGCGATTATAGACCGTAGTATGGTTTAATCGAGCAGGCTATATTTAAATATACATATCTAGAATTAATGCTATGCCCCAGATAGCTGCTATTATTTGTACCCACAATCGAGAGAATTACTTAGGAGCAGCCATTGATAGTTTACTCGCTCAAGAGTGCAACGATTTTGAAGTATTAGTAGTCGATAATGGCTCTACCGATCGCACCAAAGAGGTCATAGAATCGCGCCTTTCCCATCCTCGATTGAAATACGTCTACGAACCCGTTCTCGGTTTGTCCGTCGCCCGCAATACAGGCGCCAGAGAAACGTCCGCACCGATTCTTGCCTACCTCGATGACGATGCTGAGGCAAGTTCCCAATGGCTGAGGGTACTAATAGAAGCCTACCATAGCAATGAAAAACTGGCGATCGCAGGCGGTAAAGTCACCTTAATTTGGTCTGGCGGCATCATCCCTCCCAAGTGGATTTCTCCTGACATGGCAGCGGGACTGGGTGCCTACGACCTCGGCGATCGCGTCGTCTACATTGACAAACCTAGCTTAACTCCCAGAGGATTAAATTATTCCCTTCGACGTACATTTCTCGAACAAATGGGCGGTTTTGATGCTAACTTGGGGCGAATAGGCAAAAAATTGCTATCCAACGAAGAATTATATATGACAGAATTAGCCCTCCAACACGGTTGGCAAGTTGCCTATCTTCCCGATGCCCTCGTCGCGCACAACGTCGCGCCAGAACGCTTAAAACCGGACTGGTTTTGGCAACGCAGTTGGTGGCAAGGCGTGAGCGAATGCTATCGAGAAGAAGTGGCGGGGCGCACGGGAATCGCTCAACTCGGACGCGGCGGAGAACGTTTGCTCCGTGGGCTGTACAAAGCTTTGAAGTATATTAATGACCCCGCCGCGCGCTTTGACAATCTCGCCTATGCCTACGGACAAATCGGTTATCTTACTGAAGTTATTAAAGTGATGTTAGGCGGGAAATCTAGTTCTTAGTTTTTTGTTAGTAGATAGTGGTTAGTAGGAAGAAAACACCTAGCGACTAACTACTATCTACTAATTAGCATCTTCTAATTACTAGCTAATAACTTACTAGCTAATAACTAATGACTAATGACTAAAAAAGCATTAATTTGTGGTGTATCGGGACAAGATGGAGCTTATTTAGCACAGCTGCTCTTAAATAAAGGCTATATCGTCTGCGGAACCTCGCGAGATGCTCAAATGTCCTCTTTTAGAAATCTGGCGCGTCTGGGAATCCGCGAGCAAGTAAAATTAGAATCCATGTCGCTCAATGATTTTCGCAGCGTCTTGCAAGTGCTGATGAAAATTGAGCCAGACGAGGTATACAACCTAGCGGGGCAGAGTTCAGTCGGTCTTTCTTTCGAGCAACCCGTAGAAACCCTGGAAAGTATCGCCACGGGAACCTTAAATCTTCTGGAGGCAATTCGCTTTACAGGTGCGCCGATCAAACTCTACAATGCGGGTTCTAGTGAATGCTTTGGGGATATCGGCGATTGCCCTGCCGATGAAACGACTCCCTTTCGTCCCAGAAGTCCCTATGCGGTAGCAAAAGCGGCTGCTTTTTGGGAAGTGGCCAACTACCGCGAAGCTTACGGAATCTTTGCCTGTTCCGGCATTCTTTTCAATCACGAATCTCCCTTGCGTCCCCAGCGATTTGTCACGCAAAAAATTATTGCCGCCGTCACTCGGATAGCCAAAGGAAGTAACGAACAACTTCATCTGGGCAATATTTCGATCGAACGCGATTGGGGATGGGCGCCGGAATACGTAGAAGCGATGCATTTAATGTTACAGCAAGACAAACCTGACGATTACGCGATCGCCACTGGAGAAAGTTACTCGCTAGAAGCATTCGTCGCTGAGGCGTTTGCTTGTGTTGGATTGGACTGGCGCGATCGTGTTATTACGGATTCTAGCTTATTGCGACCTACCGATTTAGCCATTAGTCGAGGCAACCCCGCTAAAGCCAAAAAACACTTAGGTTGGCAAGCTCAATATAAAATGCCCGATGTCGTCCGCATGATGGTAGAAGCGAAAATGAACGATGATGATGTGAGGGAATGACGAGGGGATGGGGAGAACCGGGAGTGTGGGGAGTGTGGGAAGAGGAGGAGACAATTAACGACTAACCATTGTACGGGCGGGTTTTGTGCGGTAAGCGTAGATAAATCTCTCGCGTTTTTAGATAAACTCGCCCCTACGACTACTTCCCAATGACCAATAACAAAAGACAAATGACAGATGACAAATGATAAACAACAATGAACATTCTAACGATCTGCTCTACCTTCCCCTACCCCCCAACGCGAGGAGGAACGCAAGGAAGGACGTTTAATTTACTCAAGACGCTTACTCAAAACCATGCCGTCACGCTGATTACCCAACGATCGCAAGACGTAACGGAAGAAATAGAGGCATTGCGTCAGTATGTCAAGGAGTTAGTAGTCTTTCCCCGTCCAACTGAGCTAGAAGCAGGAATACCTGCAAAAATAAAGCGATTTGGTCAATTTTTGCTGAGAGGAACGCCGCCTAACGTTCTCTTTCTCTACTGCGAGGAAATCCAAAAATGGATCGATAAAGCAGTCGCAGCTGAAAAATTTGAGGTAATTACCTGCGAACACAGCGTCAATGAAATCTATATCCGTCCGGAGTGGAAAAAACAGGTACGAACAATACTTAATATCCACAGTTCCGTCTACCGAACTTGTAAAAATCAACTCGAAACGGGAACGTCGGATAACGAATGGCGCGATCGCCTGTACTTGCCTTTACTACGCCGCTACGAACGGCAAACCCTACGCAAGTTTTCTCGCGTTGTCGTTACAACCGACGAAGACGAACAGCAGATGAAAGCCTTTGCACCAGAAGCAGAGATAATTTTAATTCCCAATGGAGTCGATTTAGAAACCTTTCCTTACCGAAAAGCCGATCCTGGCGGACATAATTTAGTTTTTGTCGGCGGCTTGGATTATTTTGTCAATATTGATGCGGCTTGCTTTTTTAGTCTAGAAGTTTTGCCCGTCGTGCAACAAAAATACCCGGATGCGACTCTAACTTTAGTTGGTTCCAAACCTTCCCCAGAAGTACAAGCTTTAGCCAAACGTCCTGGAATTACGGTAACGGGTCGCGTTCCTTCCGTTGCCGAGTATTTACATAAAGCTACCGTGGCAGTTATTCCCTTGCGCACGGGGTTTGGCATGAAATTCAAAACCCTAGAATCGATGGCGGCAGGAGTGCCGGTGGTCGCTAGCGATCGCGGTTTGGAAGGCTTAGAAGTCGATCGCCCGAATGTCCCTTTACGTGCCTTGCGTGCCAACCGCGTCGAAGACTATGTAGAGGCGATTAGTCGTCTGTTTGAAGATACTCGATTGCGAGAAACTTTATCTCGTAACGGACGAGAATTAATCGAGCAAGAATACACTTGGGAACGACTGGGAAAGAGTTACGAGCAAGTCCTCACAAACTGATGACCCTCAACCTTTGACTGCACCTGCCGTCAATCCTTGAACGATTCGGCGTTGGAAAAGCAATACTAATACGACTAAAGGAAACGTTCCTAAAACAGTAGCAGCAGCGATCGCTCCATAGGGAATTTCAAAGACGGTAGTACTGCCCAATTGAGCCGTTGCCACTGGAATTGTTTTCATGCTTTCGCGAGTGATAAACGTTAGCGCAAAAATATATTCATTCCAAGCAAAAATAAACGTGAGAATTCCTGTAGTTATCAGTGCGGGAATTGTCATTGGCAGCACGATATTTAATAACATAGGAATTGTTTTATAACCATCTACCTTAGCTGCATCTTCTAAATCTTTTGGAAGTTGTTGAAAAAAACTTCGCATTACTAAAATAGTTAAAGGCAAATTAATTGCCGTGTAGGGAATAATCAAGGCTAAATAATTATTTCCTAAGCCGATCGCGCGAATAATTTCTAACAGTCCTAAAAACAGTAAAACGTAGGGAAAAAGCGTAATGATAAGAACGCTTGTGAGAATAATCTGCTTGCCTGGAAGCCGCAATCTTGCTAATGAATAAGCAGCAGGCGAACCGATTGCCAAACATAAAAGAGTTGAGAGAATTGAGACTAAAGCACTGTTTAAAATGTAAAATAAAAACGGACGGCGACTAAATAATTCACTATAATGTTTTAGCGTAATTCGAGTCGGAAAGTAGACATTAGGAACCGCTGAAATCTCTTGATTGACTTTGATAGAAGTTAGAAATTGCCAGAGAATGGGGCTAAGACAAAAGATAACCACGAGTGCAACACAAACCCAAAGAATCGGATTTTCAAACATATTCTCTAATTTTTTTATCTTCATTCTTCTGAACTCCTAACCAAACAATTCAGAATTTACAGCGCAAATAATTGCTGACTAATCGCTCCTCGTTCTGACTTTTGCCAGCAAAAAAGCTGTAAGAGCTACAGCTGCTATTAGCAATAAAAATGTCACGACAACCAAAGCCGACCCATAACCAAAATCTAGATAGCGCATTACCGTTGCATAGATATAAATAGAAACGGTTTCTGTCGCACCTCCAGGACCGCCACCCGTCATCACCTGTACCAAATCGAAAATCCCGAAAGCTTGAGCAAAGCGAAATAACATCGCAATGAGAATTTGCGGCATAATTAAAGGTAAGGTAATCTGACGGAAACTTTGCCAAGAATTTGCCCCATCAATGGCATAAGCTTCATAAAGATCCTGGGGAATAGATTGCAGTCCAGCTAAGAGAATAACGCTAATAAAAGGAGTCGTTTTCCAGACATCGGCAATAATCAGCGATACCATTGCTAAGGTCGGATCTCCCAGCCAATTGATCCCTTCATCAATCAACCCCAAACGTTGCAAGAGATCGTTAACCACTCCATACTGGTCGTTGAAAATCCAAGCCCAAGCCAACCCCATGATAGCTGTCGGCAGTGCCCAAGGAAGAATGGCAATCGTGCGGACAATTCCTCGTCCTCTAAAAGACTGATTTAAAATTAGGGCAATCCCCATTCCTAAAATAAGTTCTAGGACAACGCTAATAACGGTAAAAACAGCAGTATTTCCCATACTTTGCCAGAAGCGTCCATCCCCTACCATCCGCACATAATTATCGAATCCTGCAAAAACTGGCTGTAGCTGCGTGCCTAGATTTTGGGTAAATAAACTTAACCAAAAAGCGCGTCCGATGGGATAAATAAAAACTAACGCCAGAATTAATAATGCTGGGATGACCATTAACCATCCCGTGTTTTTTTCCTGGCGTTCGATATTGCTTGTGCCCATTAGCAATTTTTGATGGTTAAGAATAGACCTGTTTTACTGTATAAAAATTTTAGTTAAAAAAAAGAGCAGAGCATAGAAAAAGACTCCAGAACGTCTCTCCTACCCCCCGCCCTCGCTTAAGTTGATGGCTTTCTACTCGTCTTCTAAACTTATTTCCTCGTCGTCACTGGTTGACGAAGCAAAACTAACAGCTCCGATATCGAGTTTTTCGCGGACTTGCTGCTCGACTTTGTTGGCAATTTCCGGGTTTTCTTCCAAATATTTAACGGCATTATCCCGTCCTTGGGCGATATTTTCTCCGTTATAGCTGTACCAAGCTCCTTTGCGGTTGACGACGTTAGTTTGTTCGGCTAAATCGATCAAACAGCCAACTCTAGATATTCCTTTACCGAAGATAATGTCAAATTCTGCGATGCGGAAAGGAGGCGCAACTTTATTCTTGGCGACCTTGACTTTCACTCGGTTTCCGTATTCTCCTTCGTTGCCTTTTTTGAGGGTTTGAATGCGACGAATATCCAACCGAACGGAGGCATAAAACTTAAGTGCCGTTCCTCCCGTGGTCACTTCTGGGTTGCCATAGGTTACGCCAATTTTCTGGCGTAGCTGGTTGAGGAAAATAACCGTACAGCCAGATTTACTGATATTACCAGCAATTTTCCGCAGGGCTTTACTCATCAGACGAGCTTGCAAGCCTACCTGATTGTCGCCCATTTCTCCTTCGATTTCTGCTCTGGGGACTAGCGCCGCCACGGAGTCAACTACAATAATATCGACAACGGTCGATCGCACTAATTGATCGACAATTTCTAGAGCGACTTCTCCCGTATCTGGTTGAGAGATTAACAGATTCTGAATGTCCACGCCCAAAGCTTCTGAGTAGGTGGGATCGAGAGCGTGTTCTGCATCGACAAAGGCGGCAACGCCGCCAGCTTTTTGCACTTCTGCGATCGCGTGGAGTGCCAGGGTTGTTTTCCCAGAACTTTCTGGTCCATAAATCTCAATGACGCGACCTTTTGGCAAACCGCCTCCCAAGGCTAGATCTAACGTGAGCGAGCCGCTAGAGATCGTCTCGACTCGCATCTGAGACGCATCTCCCAAGCGCATGATCGAACCTTTGCCAAAATTGCGTTCGATTTGATTGAGTACTAAGCTTAGTGCTTTTTCTTTATCGGGATTGTTAGTAATAGCAGCCATTAACGCCTCAAGAAGTCTTTATTCGCTTTTTCAATAGTACAAAAGTATCTATCTAGTTTAGCTTGTTTTCTGCTGGCACTTCACTCAATGTGTAGATTTATTATGAGTCGCTCGCCTGCAATAGAAATTCATCATGCCAGCCAGAATTCCATTTTAGTCTGGCTAGGGAACAGTTACCAGTTATTTGATTTTAGATTTGAGATTTTGGATTGGGGATTAGTCAAAAGCCCTTTGTTAGTGGTTAGTGGTTAGTGGTTAGTCGTTAATTGTCTCTCCACCCTCCCACTCTCCCAAACTCCCCGTCTCCCTGTCTTCTAACCTAGATCTTCTTCCTTCTTCAGCGAGCTATTTGCCAAATTTTGACAATTTTATCTTCGGCTCCGCTGTAGAGATATTTTCCGTCGGGACTGAAGGCAAGGGCTAAGACCCATCCCCGATGTCCTTTGAGAGTCGTCAATAGCTGACCCGTGGCGAGATCCCAAAGGGTAATCGTTCCCTCTTTATTGGCTGTAGCAACCGTTCGACCGTCTGGGGAAATTGCGATCGCGTTCAAATCTAAGCGCGCTCCTCTCATAGAGAATAATTCCTCGCCGCTGTCAAATTGCCAGACTTTAACCAGATTCCTTACTGCCGCTACGATTTTCTGTCCGTCGGGCGTAATCGCCACGTCGTAGATATAGCCGGGCTGTTGGGAGGACGTTTTTAGCAATTGCAGCGATCGCGCGTCCCAAAGCTTAATGGTACGATCCTCTCCAATAGAGCCAGTGACAAAGAATCGTCCGTCGGGACTGAAAGCAACGGTTGTTTCTGGACCGACTTTTTCCCCCAGGGTTTTGAGCAAATCTTCTGATTCGAGGTTCCAAATTCGGATAGTGCGATCGCCGCCACTAACGCTAACCAGCATTTTGTTGTCGGGACTGAAGGCAAGCGTGCTTATCTTGCTAACATGACCTCGCAAAGTCGCCTTTTGAGTTCCATCCTTCACGCGAAAAACGGCTATTTCTTCGCCAGCGGCAGCAGCCATGCTTTGACCATCAGAACTAATCGCGAGAGAGTTAGGCGTAGCGGGGAAAGTTTTCGTGTAGATTTCCTTTAACTCGTTGAGAGCAATGGCAGCGATCTTTCCGTCCCCAGAAGCAACTAAAAGAGTTTGTCCGTCGGGACTGACAGCCAAAGAAGTAATTGCTCCAGCAAATTCTTTGATTTCTCTAACATTGACTGGCGATTTTTGCAACTGGGCAAGGAGAGAGGATTTTCCCTCTTGAGGCATTGCTTTAGAAGCCAAAAATGAGAAGCCGACTGCCGTCATCAGGCTAGTGCTAACTAGCAAAGCAATTAAAGAGTTTTTTGGCATCGATATCCTGTCGGTTGTTTGCGTCTATCTATTCATCCCATCTCGTTAAGTTCGATCGCTGCTACAGCACGCGGAAGATAAAAGGATAACGAAAAGCCTTGTCGGGATCGCCGATGACTTTGACGATCGCAATAATCGGCAAAATCCAGGTGAGCAGGATAAATATAGGAACTAAAGGCAGCAGTAGATACCCGATCAAAAGCGCAGTCAGGACGGCATAGATTGCTCCATAAAACCAAATATTTAAGTGGAAGTTGAGGGCTTCTTTGGCATTTTCTCTAATAACTGAGTCGTCGGAAACAAACAGAATCGCGATCGGAATGCCAATAGACACGAGTAGAGCGCTAAAGAAAATCGAACCGTGGCATAGTGCCGACAGTAGCCTTCGTTTGCCCGAAAGTGAAGTATCGTTCATGAGATTAGCTCCGTTACTGGTAACTGAATTAAAATTGTCGCAAAAAGCGCAAATCGCTATTATAAAGGCGGCGAATATCGTCGATTTGGTGCAACACCATGGCAAACCGTTCTACGCCCAGACCCGCAGCAAATCCAGTATAGATCTCCGGATCGTACCCAACTGCTTTGAGGACGTTAGGATCGACCATGCCGCACCCCATCACTTCCAGCCATTTTCCTTGCCACTGTACGTCTACTTCCGCCGACGGTTCGGTGAAAGGGAAATAGCTTGCCCGAAAACGTACGGGCAATTCCGCCCCAAACATCTGCCGGATGAATTCCTTAATCGTTCCTTTCAGGTCGTTGAAAGTCAACCCGCGATCGACTGCCAATAGTTCGACCTGATGGAAAACAGCCGAGTGAGTTGCATCTACCGTATCTCGACGATAAACTCGACCGGGTGCGACGATACGAATCGGCGGTTCGTGGGTTTCCATGTAGCGAATCTGTACCGACGAGGTATGGGTACGCAGCAAATTGCCGTCGGGAAGATAGAATGTATCCTGCATGTCCCGCGCTGGGTGATCGGCTGGGGTGTTGAGCGCCTCGAAGTTGTAGTAATCTGTCTCGACATGGGGTCCGGTAGCGACCTTGTAACCCAAACCGACGAAAATATCTAAAACGCGATCGATAGTGCCGTTGAGAGGGTGAATTCGACCCAGAGGACGACCGACTCCAGGCATTGTGACATCAAGGGTTTCGGCTTCCAGCTGCGCCTGAATTTGGGCGGCTTGCAAATCTTGGCGCTGGCGTTCTAATTGTTCTTGTAAACTTTCTTTGACCTCATTTGCCAGCGCGCCAATGCGCGGTCGGTCTTCTGGGCTTAATTTGCCCATCTCCCGTAGGATTTGGGAAAGTTTTCCCTTTTTACCAAGGTAATCGATCCTCAGTTGTTCCAATTGAGCGAGGGTTGTCACCTGCGCGATCGCAACTTTTGCCTCTTGCTGGAGCGAGTGAAGTTCGCTTTCTATTTGGCTTATAGATGTGATGGTCATGCTGATAATGGGTTTGGCTATCGATCTAGCTGGCTAATCCCAGTTTACCTAATAGCGATCGCTCGTCAGTATTGGAAAATGGAAATACGGTAGAAATTGGAATTCAATTGCTTAACCCGATCGCCCATGACAAAACCTCTCAGACTTCTGATCAGTAACGACGATGGGATTTTTTCGCTTGGCGTGCGGACGCTGGCAAATACTTTGGCACAAGTGGGACACGATGTCACTGTTGTTTGTCCCGATCGCGAGCGATCGGCAACGGGTCACGGTTTAACGTTACACCATCCGATTCGAGCTGAAGTTATCGACTCGGTTTTTCATAGCGCCGTTATCGCTTGGTCTTGTTCGGGCACGCCTGCCGATTGCGTCAAATTCGCTCTCAGTGCCGTTCTCAACACTCGCCCCGATTTTATCCTTTCTGGCATCAACCACGGTTCCAATCTGGGTACCGATATCCTTTACTCCGGGACGGTATCGGCGGCGATGGAAGGCACTATCGAGGGAATTCCCAGCATTGCTATCAGTTTAGCTTCTCCTACGTTTCGCGAGTTCCAACCCTCGGCTGATTTTGCGGTTACTTTGCTCGAACGCTTAACCCAACGCCCCTTACCCCAGGCAACCTTGCTTAATGTTAACGTACCCCCTGTCAAAGCTGAGGAAATTGCTGGGGTTGCGATCGCGCGTCAAGGGTTGCGCCGTTATATCGAAAATTTTGAAAAGCGATTAGATCCGCGCGGAAAAAGTTATTATTGGTTAGCTGGCGAAGTTATTGAAGAGTTGGAACAACCCGAACACTTTCATTTACCCTCTGACATTCCTACCGACGTACAAGCAATTCGGAAAAACTATATTACAATTACCCCTTTGCAATATAATCTTACCGATGTTTGGGGAGTCGAACATTTATATACAATTGGCGGTTTTAACCTATAAATCCCAATTAATTGCCAAATAACGAATAAAATTTGTGATATTCTAAGCAAGCGTCGATTTTTCTAAGTTATATGTCCTCCTTCAGATTTAATCCAGAAAACGAACTCGATGACGAAGAAAAAGTGACCTTAACTGATGAAGAAGGTCGAACTTTAAAATGTTATGTTGAGAATTCTCTCGATCGAGAAGACACCACCTATGTACTTCTCATGCCCGTCGATACGCCTATTGTTATTCTTGCCTGGGATAAGGAGAAAGACGAAGAATTTTCAGACGCTATCCTCATAGAAGATAGCGAAGAAATCGAACAAGTTTTTGCCGATGCCAAAGCCGTCTTGGCAGAATTAGAGCTGACCCTTAAAAATACCGCCTATACCCTAACTGCTAGCGGAGAATTACCTCCTTTAGAAGACGAAGAAGTAATTACTTTAGAGATTGAAGCGGAAGAGGAAGAATTGCAGTTTTTAGCAAGCTTCTATTCGCAGGATCAAAGATACTCGATTTATACCCCTCTTTCTCCTCTGCTATTTTTAGCAAAATACAACGAAAAAGGCGAATTAGAATTGGTTTCTCCAGACGACCAACAAATGCAACCTATCTTGGAAGAATTATTATTTGAAGAAATAGAAGAGTAGAAAAAAATCATTAATTTATAAGAAATCCGGATTAGATATCTTTCTTATTAATACCAAGTTGTGGTCAAAGATATTGCTTATCATTCTGAGTGATGTGAGTCGAAAAGACCCTTCGCTATCGCGACTGATGACATTTTTGAACGCAACCTAGTATAAGAACCATTTATTAATTTAGGGCGCAATTTATTGCGCCCCTGTTCCCTTTGTTTTGGTCAAGAGAACTTACGATTGCTGCTTGGGTAAATATGCCATGGGATTTGCTGCACTTTGTCCGTTGGGATGGATTTCAAAATGTAGGTGCGGTCCGGTACTGTATCCTGTGCTACCCATCTCAGCAATCAGTTCGCCTTGCTCGACAAGTTGGCCTGTGCGTACCAAGATTCTGCTGTTGTGAGCGTACAAAGTTACGCTGCCGTCAGAATGTCTGAGCTTGACTAAATTCCCGAAACCGCCAGAATTCCAGCCAGCAGAGATCACTTCTCCCGATGCCGCTGCCATGATAGGAGTCCCGATAGGTGCGGCAATGTCAACTCCTTTGTGCATTCTGCCCCAGCGCCAGCCGTAGCCAGAAGTCAGTACGCCCTTTGCGGGCCAGATATAACCCGTAAACTTCGGGAGAGTATCGGGTAGATACTCGTCGGGAACGGAGAGGGGAGGAAGATCTGGTCCGACTGTCTCTCCCACGGGAACTCGGATCATCTGGTTGTATTGCTCTGCATCGGCAGGAGCAGAACCGACGATTTGCTCGCGATCCTGGGAATTCGAGGAAACAGGCTGAGGGCTGGGGATCTGAGACTGAGCCGTTTCTCGCCTCTGAACTGCTGTGCGATTGCTTCCTGGCTTGCGATCGCTCCGCCATCCGCGATTAGGCGTTTCTGAAGCAACGAGAGTAGGGCGTTCCTCCTCAGCCGTTTCCGTTTGTGCGGAGGTAGAAACGGAAGGCGAATCATCGGCATAATCTTGCTGGAGTCTCTCAATGTCAGCGAGCAGTTTTTTAGCATGGGGAGGAAGCGAGTCTGCTTTGGACGTTTCCAGCGTAACGGGAGCAAGGGAAGCCGTTATCGCTGGTAAGGAGGCATTGGGACGCATGACAAGATGAGAAGGGGTTTTCTGCTCTCCCTCACTCTGGAGAATCGTTAACTGTTGAGAAACTTCGATTAATTTTAATTGCGCTAGACTTTCTTGTAAGCGCTTTTGCGTTTCTTTCAACTTATCCAGAGAGCTGGTGAGCTGCCGTGGATCGACAAGCTCTAAAGAGCGAGAAGCGACTTTTTTAGCAGGTTTGCGTTTGTTTGCAGATTTTTCTGGCTCTTGTCGCAAAGAGATTTTTAATTTCTGTCCGGCTAGAAAATTGGCTTGAGAAGAAAGTTTATTGTTAGCGGCTATAATTTTTGCTGCGAGGCGATATTCTTCTGATAGCTGCCACAAAGATTTGCTTTCCTCTACCCGATGCTCGATCGCTAGCGGAGCTGGTTTGACGGTTGTTAAAGAAGACGGATTGCCTACTTCATCGGATTGAGATTGGATGGCGCTCGACGACGGGCTGGCAACCGTAGTTTCCGCAGTAAAGGAATCAGCTGCTACTGCCGCATCGTTTTGGTTGAGCAGTAATAGACTGGCAGCACCCATTGAAATGGCTAAACCGATGGTGGCAGCCGAAGAACGACGAACTTTGCGATCTCCCTCGCTAATTGGCATTACACCTATAGATGCTTTTGCCGACAGTTCGACCCCTACTTCAGAGGAGTATGCTAGGCATGAGGGAGTGGATTGAACTTTCTGGATCGGTGAGTCTTTCAAAAAAACCTCCTCATCTATAACAAGCGCTAAATTATGTTGTGAATTTGACCTTGGGAATTTATTAGGGTGACTTGTTAATTTAAAAAAGTCAATTCAACTTAGCGCATTGGGATCTGATACTAAGTCGATATGCATGGGGATGTATGATTTTATCTAAGAAAGATTAACTTGGTTTGACAATTTAGACAAGCCCATGTAAGTTGGTCTGGCAAACATAAATTTGCGACCCGAAATCAAAGTTGTTGCTGTACTTAATGAATTGTTTGGTTAGACGAATTAATTTTTATAATGTTTCCGCCAGGAACGCTTATGTTCCCAGTTAACTATAGGTAATACTAAAGTTCTTTTTTTTATAGAATTTTCTTATCAAAAATTCAAGATAAACTTTGTATCTAAATCCGTATTTAAAAATTATCTAGCCGAGATAACCAAGCTGGCGACGAGCTTCAAATAACCCTACTGCGGCACTGACAGAGAGATTTAAACTGCGAACTTTTGGTTGTTCCATCGGGATATAAACCGTGGCATCGCAAGCTTCAAGAACTGCTGGTGGCAACCCTTCAGTTTCGCTACCAAATAGCAACCAATCGTCATCTTGAAATTGGTAGTGAATGTAGTTAAAACGACCGGAGACGCTAAAACCGATTAACCTTCCCCCAAGTTGCCGATGTACTGTCTCGAAAGCTTGTAGGTCGATATGATAATGCAAATTTACCCAGGGCCAATAATCTAAACCAGCTCGTTTGAGGTAGCGATCGCTCAGTTCAAACCCTAAAGGTCCGACCAAATGCAATTCCGTTCCCGTTGCGGCACAAGTTCGAGCAATGTTTCCCGTGTTGGGCGGAATTTGTGGAGAAACTAAAACGAGCCTCGGCATTTAACCCTATCTTAGTATAAGTTTTATTTATTTTAAACTGGCGCTAGACTATTTTATCTTTTACTCAAAATCGTTATGACTATGATATAGTTGTAACAGTTCGTAAAGATTAAATAACTCTAGAGATTATACAGTTAAGGAGAATCGAGACATGTCTGAAGGATGTTTGCGAGTTGGTCAACCAGCTCCCGATTTTACGGCGACTGCTGTTGTCGATCAAGAATTTAAAACCGTTAAATTATCTGACTATCGCGGCAAATATGTTGTCTTATTCTTCTATCCACTAGACTTCACCTTTGTTTGCCCGACCGAGATTGTCGCCTTTAGCGATCGCTACCAAGAGTTCGCCCAACTCAATACAGAAGTTTTGGGAGTTTCTGTAGATAGTGAATTCTCTCACTTAGCTTGGATTCAAACCGATCGCAAATCAGGTGGCGTTGGCGATATCGCCTATCCTCTCGTCTCCGACATCAAGAAAGAAATTAGCGCCGCTTACAACGTGTTAGATCCAGACGCTGGAGTTGCACTGCGCGGACTGTTCATCATCGACAAAGAAGGAATTATTCAACACGCAACCATCAACAACCTCTCCTTTGGTCGCAGCGTTGACGAAACCCTCCGTACCCTGAAAGCTATTCAGTACGTACAAACGCACCCCGATGAAGTTTGTCCCGCGGGTTGGCAAGAGGGAGACAAGACCATGATCCCCGACCCCGTAAAGTCGAAAGTCTACTTCTCTGCCGTATAAACTCAATTTTGAACGACTAGGAGTCAGAAAAATCCCAATTCTGGCTCCTTTCAAAGTTTTTAAGTAAAAAGGTTTTGGATAACCGGGTCTGACATTAGAATTACTGCTCCAAAATATTGATAATTTTGGCGATCGCTTCATTTAATTTCTCTGGTTTAATTTGACCTGCTTTGTAAAGAATAATCTGCTGGTCAGCAGTAAATAATCGGTTAGGTCGAATATTACTATTCTGATTCAAACCTCTAAAAATGAAATCTGTATTGGTAAGTGAAATTGCATAGGGATCGGTAAGGTTTTGGCTAGTAATTTGGCAAAGAATAAAATCATTTCCTTGTAAGCTTATAACGACAAGAGCAGGACGAAGTTTGGCTTGACTTAAATCTGAAAATGGAAAAGGAACGACAACAACATCGCCTTTTACAAATGTTGCCACGCCTCGTCCTCCTCTAAGCTTAACCAGTCTTTTTTCAGGGCAGATTCACTTAGTAAAATAGTTTCTAGTTTTTCTTGCTGGTGTTTGATTTTAAGAAATTGAATAAAGTCTAAGATTTCGAATAATAAAGAATCGAGAATTTGTTCAATTTCTCTAATTATTAATTCTTTTGAATTCATAGAGTTTGTAACTGTCGAGATATATATCTAATACTAATCAATACTAGATCGATAGTAAAGAGAAAGCGATCGCGCTATGATTCTGGCAAGAGTTCTAACAGCACTTGCTTGTAACACTCATAGGTTCGAGTATCGAAACAAACAAAAATGACCTGTTCGATACAGCTCGAATTCTGTAAAAACTGTTTTGCTTCAGTTACGGCTATTCTCGTTGCACGCTCCAAAGGAAATCCATAAATCCCCGTACTGATGGCTGGAAAAGCGATAGACTTAATTTCATTTTCTGCTGCTAATTCGAGACTGCGACGGTAACAACGTGCTAATAACTCATCTTCTCCTTGGTTTCCCCCTCTCCAAACGGGACCGACGGCGTGAATTACCCCTTTAGCAAGGAGTCCATAGCCTTTGGTCATTTTGGCATCTCCCGTCGCGCAACCCCCCAGACGACGGCATTCTTCGAGTAATTGCGATCCCGCCGCGCGATGAATGGCTCCATCAACGCCGCCGCCACCGAGAAGCGAATTGTTAGCGGCATTGACAATAGCATCGACGGCTTGTTGAGTAATATCGCCTTGAATCGCTAGAATTTTTTTTGAACTGGTCATTAGTCATTTGTCCTTAGTCTTTTGTTATTGGTTATTTGTTAAGGGTTAATAGTTGGTCGTCAAAAATTTCTACTAACTACTAACTACGTCATCCCTTTAACTGATAAACTCTCTCCCACTGTTGCGGTATAACTTTGAAATTGGTGCTGTTGGGAGCGCGAATTACCAGTAACTCTTTGAGGATGCGATCGTGTTTGATTTCGTTGCGACGCAAGGGTTGTCCGAGAAGTTTGCGGAGAATGCGAAGTTTAACGCGAGGTTTGTCTCTTTTAAGGCTGTCGGGATCTAGCCAGAAATGGGCATCGATAATCTCATCGAGTACTTGCGGGAAATCAATAATTTCTGCGATCGCGTAAATTCCGGCTTTCTCTCCAGCCATCCACATCAATACCCCATCTCCTATTGCCATCTCCTTGGCGTAACGAGTGACTAGCCACGGAATCTCGTCTAACTCTCGGATAGCATCTAGAAAACGATAGTATTTGGGATTTGCTTGGAAAAGCCAATAAGCCATTTTTAACAGCGAGCGGTTATCAGCAACCAAAAAGCTGATAGCTGATAATTGATTGGGTCAACCGAGCCAAATTACTCCGCCTAAGAGCAGGAGAATGAGAACTAAGGCAACCCAAATAAAATGATTATCCTTCGTATTGACCTGGCTGAGATCGATTGGTTCTATTGTAGACGAAGAAGCTTTGTTGGTCGTGCTGCTACCGCTACCGCTTAGAGAGCGAGCGTCACTTTCTGAAGCCTTGCTCAAGTCAGGAATTTCGCTCATCCACTCGCGCGGTCTTTTCAACTGAGGCGCTTCGATAATATAGAGCAGACGCTTGCTTTGTTTGCGAATTTCTGGGTGAGGGTGTTTGGTGAGTTGCCGGCACAGAGAGATTGCCTCTTGTAGCTGACTGGCTGCTTGATAAGCTGTGACCAACCAAATTTGTACCTCTCCTCCCAAACGCGATCCCAAAGCGACCAGTTGGCTTGCCTTTTCTAAGTGTTGTACGCTGAGCCGATATTGACCCCGTTCAAAGGTATATTTGCCCTTCTGATATTCGGTTTGAAATTGTTCTTGTTTATCTGAAACCACGTTGAAAATTATGAATGCTAAGTTCTCAGTTCAGAAAAAGAGCATCTTCAGTAAGAGTCTAACATTCAGGATAAAGCTTGACGAAAGGATTCCGACGCGATCGCGAATCGCGCTATAATTTCACTAACAGACCGGGTTCTTTCTGAATTGGCACGATGTCAAGGGAATCGATTTGAGCGCAGTATTGTAAATCTTCATCGCACCCCAGACGCAACAGGCGTTGACCATGACTGGCAAGACGAAACAGTTCAAGCAAGTTGTCTTTCCACTGGTGATAAAGTGCGATCGCGGCAATCGCTTCATCATTGCCAATCTCGACTCCTTCGCATTCCTGCGACATGAGAGATTGAGCGATCGCTCCCGCGCAAACAGTATCTTCTAAAGAATAGCCGCCTTCCCATCCAGAACCAAGCAACCAAACTGTTTCTGGCTGTTTTTCCAGTAAATAGCAGACGATGGCTTGACGATTGATAATCGTTCCAGCAGTAACGAGTGGGGATTGCTCGACTCGTTGCAAGGCGCGAGTACCATTTGTCGTGCTGATAAACAGTCGCTTTCCTCGCACTCGCTCTGGAGTATAGTCGAGGGGAGAATTGCCCAAATCGCAGCCTTCCACCTTAGCGCCGCCCCTTTCTCCAGCGCGAAGTCGTTTTTCTGGAGACCAAGCTTCGCTTGCTTGCATTAGGCGATCGAGATCGCTAAAAGCTTGCACGGCTTCTGCTCCGGCATTTAAAGCAGTTGCGATCGTGGTAGTGGCTCGCAAAACATCGATGACGACGGCACAATCGGGGAAGCCGTCTGGTGAAGTCAGTTCGGGAGTGTGATAGACAAATATCTTCACTTAGAGAGTAATTAATAGATAAATGGATATGCTGTCGCGATCTTATCATGACTAATAAATTATAAAGTTCAAAATTGTGGTAAACAAAAAACCATAACTCTCGTCTAATTAACGGAACTTTCCATCCAACTTAAATAAACGTCAGACCGTTAGACCCTATGAGACTCTCACTCACTCTTACTAAAATATTGGCAGTTTTAGCCACAGCAACCTTGACAAACGTCGCGATCGACAATCCCGTTAAAGCAGCAGTTACCTTCGACGAACAAGAAATCGATCAAAATCAAATTATTGCTATAGCCAGACCTTATGGGACGAATAAATACGATCTCCTAGTCATCGAACAGATCCCAGGGAAAAAACCCTGTTGGAGTGAAAGTGGCTCCAGACCGACAATTGTTGAGCCATTGTTGCTCGAGTTTGACTTTACCGGACATTGCAACCGCAGCACCGATAGCAACGGCTACTCAATTCGCGTTGACGGTCGAGATTTTGGCTTAGATTATCTGCTCAGAATCGTGGAGCGCAACGGAGAACTCTTTCTAGTGGGAACTTCGCGAACCAATCCCAGTCAGCGAGATATTGTTATCGGTAGAACCTATGGGCTGCAACGGGGTTTTCTCAAAATCCACCTCAATGCGGGTTGGCGATTCAGCAAACGCGCCTATCAGGGCAAAGTACTCGGTCACGTCTATTTTAGCGGCGATCGCACTGCCATGAATTCTCCCGCTAGTTCCGCGACCGCTACGGCTATTCTCCCCCCCGCAGAAAATCGAACGCGCTCTCAGCCCAATGCTATAAATAGCGATCGCACTGATACGAGCATCTCTAGTCGTTCTAGTAGAGAGACTAGTCGTTCTTTGCCCGTTCCACCCAATGCCATCAACCGCGATCGCACCGACACGAATGTGCCTGCTACCAACACGGGTAAAGAAATCCGATTTACAGCCGGAAATTCCATCCCTCCTTCTTCTCCATCTTCTCCCCGTCTCCCCGTCCCCTCATCTTCTCGTTCTTCCTCTTCTCTCCCCCCTCCTCCTTCTATTCCTTCGGGACGGACGCCAAATCCTCCCGCAGCCAACGCTGCTTCTCCGTCCTCCGAAGAGTCTTCTCCCCTTCCAGTTCCCCCACAGATAAATAGCTCTCAAGTCGTGCCGCAACCGACTGCCAGTACGAGAGCGAATTCGGAAAGAACTCTCTCCGACGCGATCGCAGTTACTCCGCGCCCCCTTCCTGGGGCGAGTAACGCCAATGTTGCTGCCAGATCCGAGGTTCCGAGTTCTAGCAACTATCGGGTGCTAGTGGAGGCATCCGATAGCAGCCAACAAAAGCAACTGCGATCGCTTTATCCCGATGCTTTTCGGACTGTTTATCAGGGACGAGCTATGTGGCAAGTAGGCGTTTTTAAAACCTGGGACAGTGCCGATAGAGTATTGCAAAGCGTGAAAAATGTAGGGCTAGATGGATTAATTCTAGAATAATATCCAATCCGCTCAAACCACTCCACCTGACTGAAATCTTGTAGCAGTTGCATTAGCCGCCCCCGAAATTAATTTCCCGGAATCTATAGATAAAGTGCATTCAATTGACTGAAACATCTAAATGGTCTTATCTCGAACTGACATTAATCTAGTCGTCTTTAGACGACTTTAAATATGAGGCAGCGATAGAACATCGCTGACTTCGCGCTTAGCTCAGTACGCTTCGCAGACAATATGAAAGGGCCTTGCCGTCCGCAGGTGGCGGCAACTCCTCGGATTGCAAAAATGTCACCGCGTTTCATCGGCTCAACCACATACCGCAGAGAACGTTTTATAATAACCTCTATATTGGTTATTCTGCCCTTATCGTGACTACTACTCCTATCTCTTCATCCCAAGCGAATACCGAAATTCAATATCCAGATCCATTTGGACGGTTCGGTTGCTATGGCGGTAAATACGTTCCCGAAACTTTAATGCCTGCCCTGAGCGAACTAGAAACCGCTTACGCCCGCTACAAAGACGACCCCGATTTTCAGCAGGAACTGCAACAACTTCTGCGAGATTATGTAGGCAGACCCAGCCCTTTGTATTTTGCCGAACGCCTTACTGCCCATTATGCTAAACCCGATGGCAGTGGAGCGCAAATCTATCTCAAACGAGAAGATTTAAACCATACGGGCGCTCATAAAATCAATAATGCCCTCGCTCAAGTCCTACTAGCCAAACGCATGGGCAAAAAGCGTATCATTGCCGAAACGGGCGCGGGTCAACATGGAGTCGCTACAGCTACTGTGTGCGCCCGCTTTGGTCTTGAATGCATTATTTACATGGGCGTTCGCGATATGGAGAGGCAGAAATTGAACGTCTTTCGGATGAACTTGCTAGGGGCAAAAGTGGCACCAGTCGAAGCGGGAACGGGAACCCTTAAAGATGCGACTTCTGAAGCGATCAGAGACTGGGTGACGAATGTAGAAACCACTCATTACATCCTCGGTTCTGTTGCCGGACCGCATCCCTATCCGATGATGGTGCGGGATTTCCATGCCGTCATCGGGCAAGAAACTCGCATCCAAGCACAAGAGAAATGGGGCGGTTTGCCAGATATTCTGATTGCTTGCGTGGGTGGCGGTTCCAATGCAATGGGATTGTTTCATGAATTTATTAAGGAACCTTCAGTGCGATTGATTGGTGTGGAAGCAGCAGGAGAAGGGATCGCGTCGGGAAAACATGCAGCAACCTTAACTCACGGTCGTCCTGGAGTTTTGCACGGGGCGATGAGTTATCTGTTGCAGGATAATGAAGGTCAGGTCTTAGAAGCGCATTCTATCAGCGCGGGATTGGATTATCCCGGAGTCGGACCCGAACATAGTTATCTAAAAGATAGCGATCGCGCTGAATATTACAGCGTCACTGACAAAGAAGCAATAGAGGCATTCCAGCGAGTATCCCAGTTAGAAGGAATTATTCCGGCGCTAGAAACCGCTCATGCTTTTGCCTATTTAGAAACGCTCTGCCCTCAACTCGAAGGCAGTCCTCGAATTGTCATTAACTGTTCGGGACGAGGGGACAAGGACGTACAAACCGTGGCCAAGTATCTCAGCAATTCTGTGGATATTTAGCACTAAAAGCGTCCCAACATCTTCAAGAAAGCAATCGCGCGCGTTGGAAAAACTCCTTCTTTTTACTTGTTCTAGTCGGGCAAAAAATTTGGAGCAAAGATATTTGCCAGTGAAAAAGGACAACGTTCTAGAAAAATATCTTTGCTCAATCCCGTTTCAAGAGATGCATCTTCTACTGCATCTTGATAGCAAGTATTAAAAATTTCCTCTATTCTATTTTTTAGTGAAGGACTGTCAGCTAGAAGCGAGCCAATCTGTCTTCTTTGCTCTCTAATCGTAGAAATCCAGCTATTGGAGCGTTTATCGGGCTGATACTTCCATTTGAGTAAATACGTCAGCAAAAGAGTCAAACGATTGTATAGCTCTCGTTTCTCGCTCCTTGCCCTGCTTTCTATTTCTTCAATTAAGTTGTCTAAATCTAATTGTTCAAACTTCTTCTGTCGTAAGAGTTGAGCCGTGGTTTCTAGCCACATCAAAAAGTCTCGATCGTATAAAGATTTAGTGGTTTCATCTGTTGTTGTCTGAGGATTAGCCATCTTTCTCTCCTTTTTCGCTCAAAGCGCAACATCCTCATAGAGGAACGGTCCGACTTTTTTTGTCTAATTTATGTCTGGCTCTTCGGCATTTCGGACTCTCTAAAATGCTTCTGGACAACGCTAGCAAATAGACCTTTCAAGCGGATGCTTACACCTTAGTCTAGAATTGCCAGATATAAGCAAAGCGATCGCATATCGAATTTTAGTCAATTAGATAGTCAAGTTCATCGTCGTATATTTCATGGAGCATTTCACAAGCAACGTTCAGCGCGTCGGCTTGACGATCCCAATTAGCTGCCGCTTGGTCTTGCTGTAAGATTTTTGCTAATTCTGCTTGCATATCGGTATAACCGTAGAGCGTTTCGACGATATCTTCTAAGCTATAGCGTTCCAGCAATTTTAAGAGGGCGGTTTCTAGATTTTTGTCGGCATTGAATGTAGGTAACATCTTTATCGATCCACAGCAGCGAACTTACATTTTCTATCGTCAAGGTTTTTCTAAAGCTCGCCTGTGAGATAAACGATCGCAGCGCGTGATATTATCCAATCCGAAGCTTGATGTAGCCAACAATGTCTTGTGAGCGCGATCGCTGTTTTAGAATTTTAATAATAACAAAATTTATCGATTCTTTCTTAAGCAATTCTTAGCTTATAGTCAATTTTAGATAAGTTTCTTAATAAACCGTTACAAAGTGACTGTGTCAAAATAAAAACAATATAAAAAAGCGTAAAGGAGAAGGTTGATGGTCGCAACGCCCGTAAAAGCAGAAAAGCGGCTGACGATGCAAACCGCCGAGATCGCGGCAAACACCACAGCCATTCGTTCCCTAGATTGGGATCGCGATCGCTTCGATATCGAATTCGGTTTACAAAATGGTACGACTTATAACTCTTATATCATTCAGGGCGAAAAGCTAGCCTTAGTCGATACCTCCCACGAAAAATTCCGCCAATTATATTTAGATACTCTGACAGGATTAATCGATCCCAAAACGATTGATTACCTAGTTATCAGCCACACCGAACCCGATCATAGTGGCTTAGTCAAAGATATCTTGCAACTTGCCCCTCAAGTGACTGTTGTCGGATCGAAAGTGGCCATTCAATTTCTAGAAGATTTCGTTCATCAGCCTTTCCAACGGCAATTGGTAAAAAGCGGCGACACTCTCGACTTAGGAAAAGGTCACGTTCTCGAATTTGTCAGCGCGCCCAACCTTCACTGGCCCGATACCATTTTGACCTACGATCGCGCCACGCAGTTATTATTTACCTGCGATGTCTTTGGAATGCACTATTGTTCCGACAGTCTCTTCGATGAGGACTTAAAAGCAATAGAACCGGATTATCGTTTTTATTATGAATGTCTAATGGCTCCCAATGCCAGATCCGTTCTATCTGCCCTAAAACGGATGGAGTCCTTAGCGGGAGTTACAATGGTAGCTAACGGTCACGGTCCTCTATTGCGCTATAACGTAGACGAGTTAATCGGACGCTATCGCACCTGGAGTGAAGGGCAAAGTAAAGCCGAGAAGACAGTCGCCGTCTTTTATGTCTCTGACTATGGCTATAGCGATCGCATTTCGCAAGCGATTGCCAGAGGAATTATCAAGACGGGTGTCGCCGTAGAAATGGTGGATTTAAAATCTGCCGAACCCCAAGACGTGCAAGAATTGGTCGGTCGTTGTGCTGGCATTGTTATCGGCATGCCACCTCTTTCAGGCAGCCATCTAAAAGAAACCACGACGAGTATCGGCACAATTTTAGCAGCTGCCAAACCCAAGCAATTCATCGGCATGTTTGAATCCTACGGCGGCGACGATGAACCCATCGACCCGCTTTTAACCAAGTTTCGAGAGGCTGGTTTGACAAAAGCCTTCCCCTCAATTCGCATCAAAGATACGCCTAGCGAAGCTATCTATCAATTGTGCGAAGAATCGGGAACCGACTTAGGGCAAGCGCTATCGATCGATCTCAAAGTCAAGCAACTCAAAGCGATCGATAATGAATTAGAGAAAGCAATTGGACGCATTAGCGGCGGACTGTATATCATCACCGCTAAAAAAGGCAACCTTTCCGGGGCGATGTTGGCTTCTTGGGTAGCACAAGCGAGTTTTGAACCCCCAGGATTTACGGTTGCAGTGGCGAAAGATCGCGCGATCGAGTCATTAATGCAAGTTGGAGACAAATTTGTCTTGAACGTCCTCGAAGAAGGCAAGTACCAAGCGTTGATGAAGCATTTTCTTAAACGATTTCCGCCAGGCGCCGATCGCTTTGCTGGAGTTAAAACCCAATTTGCTGCCAATGGTTCTCCCATTCTAACCAATGCTCTAGCTTATTTAGAATGTGAAGTCATCAGTCGTATGGAGTGTAGCGATCATTGGATTGTCTACAGCAAAGTAACCAACGGGCGCGTGTCCAATTCCGATGCGTTGACTGCGGTTCACCATCGCAAGGTGGGCAATTACTACTAAAATTAATGTGTATTGAGTAGTTTTTGCCTAAAGCAGAAGATTATAAAAATGTCAGAAGACAAGGGAGAAGTAGACAAAACTTTGCCTTCAAAGTTATTTTCTCCCTCTGACACTTCCGCTAATATTAGGTGCGATCTTTTATGAACTTGCACCAGAATATTTGCAAAATAATCTTTCAAAAAAAGTAGATTCGGAGAAAATGAAGACAGCTAAAACTTTTCAGAAATCGAATTACCGGAGTTTGATTGTTGGCTCAATGGATTGCTTGTTATTGTAAGAATGACTACCATTGCTGCGCTATCAGCATTTAAACAATATCGAAAAGATCGAGCAATTCTTTCAGAGGCTGAAATAAATTTCAATCGAGAATCGAAATTTGAATTTTACAAGACATTTCATCAAGATTTGAGGTTAGAACAATACGAACAAACCTTAAAAAAATTGTCAAAAAAAAAGCTAGTCAATACTCATGATTAAAATCAAAAAAAGAAAAATTACCTATAAAAACTGATAAATAATACTAATAACTAGATATGAAACCAAGAGATGTTCAAGTATTCCCTATTGCTGCCCAAACAACCGTATTGCGATCGCGCACTTGGAATAGACTCAAATTCGAGATAGAATACGGTTTACAACGTGGAACGACCGCCAATTCCTATCTCATTCAAGCCGATAAAATTGCCCTATTCGATCCGCCTGGAGAATCTTTTAGAGATATTTTTCTCAAAGCCTTACAGCAACGGATCGATCCGAAAACAATCGATTACGTCATTTTGGGTCATGTCAATCCCAATCGCTGCGTTACCTTAGAAGCCTTATTAGAAATTGCACCACAAATAACCTTTATTTGTTCTAATCCTGCTGCAATTAATCTCAAAAACATTTTCTCGGAACCCGAATTTAATATTCAACAATACAACGTTAAGGTAGTCAAGGGAGAGGAAATTCTCGATTTAGGACAAGGGCATCAACTGGAATTTATTCCCACTCCCAATCCTCGTTCCCCCGGTCAATTATGTACCTACGACCCCAAAACCCAAGTCCTTTTTACCGATAAACTTTTTGGGGCGCACGTTTGCGGCGATCAGGTATTTGATGAAGGATGGAAGGTCTATGACGAAGATCGACGCTATTACTTTGATTGCTTGATGGCACCCTATGCCAAACACATCGCAACGGCATTAGAAAAACTCAGCGACAAACCTGCTAAAATCTACGCCACGGGCCACGGACCATTGGTGCGCTACGGATTGACCGAATTGAAGGCAGCTTATAAAGAGTGGACGAGTGCCCAAAGATCTCAAGAACTCGCGGTAGCCTTAATTTATGCTTCTGCCTACGGAAATACGGCTACTCTGGGGCAGGCGATCGCGCAAGGCATCATTAAAGCAGGAGTCGGAGTAGAATCGATTAACGCAGAAGTCGCCGAACCCGAAGAAATTAAAGCAGCCATCCAAAAATGCGCCGGATTTATTTTTGGTTCTCCCACTCTAGGCGGTCATGCGCCTACCCAAATTCAAACAGCACTGGGAATTACTTTAGCCAATGCCGATAAAACGAAACTAGCAGGCGTATTTGGATCTTACGGTTGGAGTGGAGAAGCGATCGATCTATTAGAAAGTAAATTCCGCGATGCGGGTTATCGATTCGGATTTGAAACCATTCGCGTGAAATTTAAACCCACCGATGTCACCCTCAAATTCTGTGAAGAAGCGGGAACGGATTTTGCCCAAGCGGTGAAAAAAGCCGCAAAATCCCGCAAACCCAAACCATCGGTTAGCGAGTCCGAATCGGCAAGAACCGAACAAGCTTTAGGAAGAATTGTCGGTTCTTTGTGCGTGGTGACTTGCCAGCAAGGAGATTTAAGCGGGGCAATGCTAGCGTCTTGGGTATCTCAAGCAACCTTTAATCCGCCGGGATTAACCATTGCAGTGGCGAAGGAACGCGCGATCGAATCTTTATTGCATAGCGGTAATCGATTCGTCCTCAATATTTTGCAGGAAGGCAATCATTTGGGGTTGATGAAACACTTTCTCAAACCTTTTACTCCTGGCGAAGATCGCTTTGCCGGGTTGCCAATAGAAGCAGCAGACAATGGTTCGCCTATCCTAAAAGATGCTCTTGCCTACCTAGAATGTCGCGTTGAGAACCGAATGGAATGCGGCGATCACTGGGTTGTCTACGCAGTGGCAGAGAAAGGCAAAGTTCTACACCAAGGAGTTACAGCCGTTCACCATCGCAAATCGGGAACTCATTATTAAGATGAGTTGGCGACGCAGCGAGCAATCGCCGCCTTAAAACGTCGCAAAACTTCCGCAAGTGTAGATGCGCTTCGATCGCTCAATACAAACGACTCAGAACATAATCTGCTAAGTCTGCTAGTGCCTGCGAAGCTTCAGAAGGTTTGAGACAATCGAGCTGTTGTACGGCAAGCTTAGCATAATCAGCAGCTAACTCTCTCGACCGTTCGATTCCATTGCCTTCTTTAACTAAAGCGAGGGCTTGTTCTATGTCTCCCTCCTGGCTAAATTCTCGTTTGATGAGGACTTCTAAATAAGGCTTGGCTTCCATTGCATACAGCGCTGGCGCCGTCAGGTTTCCGCTAATGAGATCCGAACCTGCGGGTTTTCCTAATATTTCCGTCTCAGTCGTAAAGTCTAAAATGTCATCGACGATTTGAAAAGCCAGACCAATGTAACGACCGTATGAATATAAATGTTCTGCTACCGCTTCTGGAACTTCGCTCAATAATCCCGCCGCCTTGGCGCTGTTTGCCATTAACGAGGCGGTTTTATAATAAGTTTTTTCTAAGTAGGCTTCGATCGATAAACTCGGATTAAACCGATTCATTGCTTGCTGGATCTCTCCTTCTGCGTAGTCTCGAATCACTTCCGACAAGAGTTTCACCACTTCCAAGTTATCCAAATTAGCCAGATACCAAGAAGACTGGGCAAATAAGAAATCTCCGGCGAGGACGGCAACGCGATCGCCAAATAAACTGTTGACCGTGGGAACGTTACGGCGGAGTTCTGCTTCATCGATTATGTCGTCATGGACTAGGCTGGCAGTGTGAATCATCTCCGTGATCTCTGCCAACCGTCGATGTCGTAGCGTAATATCTCGATCTAGCATGGTAGCCCGCGCAACCAGCAGGACAATCGCAGGTCTAATTCGCTTTCCCCCAGCTTCAAACAAATGTTCGGCAGCCGCTTCTAAAAGTTCGTGACGAGCACCCACGAGTTTTTTAAGATTTTCTGTTAAAAGGCGCAGATCGTTATCTACGGGAGCAAATAAAGAAGTTGTTGAGATCATTGGTTAGCCAGTTTTGGCGAGATAGTTACGAAAGTTTACATATCCTTGTATTTATTTTAAGCTAAGCTTCCCAGACAAGAAAATTTTGTTTGATTCTCAATTTGTCGCGATCGCTCGCAAGCGTTCTTGGCTGGCTCGATCGCCACCAAAAAAAATCTTTCAAATCGGGCTTTGTATGTTAGTCTAGTTATTAAGAGATTTCAGAATTTAAAAAACTTATTCGCTCCAAAGCTAGACACAAGATTTGTTGTAAAGCTTTGGAAAGGCTTAGATTGGGTAGATGCTTTGCTATCTTTTCCATAGCCATTTTGTGAGCGAAAAAAGAGCACTTTGTTGCTCTCATTAGTTATAAAAGGAAGGCAAACATCTCTTATTAAGAGTTTGCCCAGCCTTAGACTAGGCACGACAATATACTTGTTGGAAAGGCTAAAGGGAAAAATATCCCTTTCCCTCTTACCCATTTCCCCTTACCCGCTCTAAAGCAAGAAGTCTAATCCAAAACAGTGAGGAGAGACAGACTTTCTCTTCTTATTGTCGAGCGAACGTTTGATAAAGTCAAAAAGCCGCGCCAGGGTTTCTTTGCCCCGACTCTCTAGGGAGTCAAAAACTTTTAGTATTTTTTTATCCTTGATTCTGGAAAAATGCCTGCGATCGTCTTGCTTCTCGCCGCCGCTTATTTGTTGACAATTTATATCTTACTTGCGCTGGCAAAGCGAATTAACAAAGTTATGCCCAGCTCCTCGCGAGACATTAGTCATTAGTTGTTAGTCATTTGTCCTGAGTAACAAATGACCAAAACAATTGGCAATTGCCAATTGGCAATTGCCAATTGAAGTTTAACCAAACCTAACTCAATTAACTCGTAACTGTAATGTCAGTATTGGTTAGAGACGGTAAGCCGTTTAGGATCGCTATCTGGACTTCGGCAGAAGATCCCGTTCCATCGCTATCAAAGAATAACGAGCCGTCAGCATTGTTGTAAATAAATCGGTCGTCTGCATCAGTCGCTGCCGTCCCTACAGTAAACTGAGATGCTGCTAGCGTAGCATCAGCCGTCAGTCCGCCACCGAAACCAGCAGCAGAGACGAGAATCGTATCGTCAGCAGTAGAAAAATCAGTAATGCGATCGATCCCTTCCTTGGCAGACTGGAAGACGAAACGATCCGCGCCCGCACCGCCAGTAAGAGTGTCGCTACCCATACCGCCGACTAATATGTCATTGTTCGCTCCACCAGAGAGACTGTCGTTACTTGCTCTCTCTTGTAAGGGGTCTGGATTGGAAGCAACAGTGGATTTATTACCATCAATCGCAGCGTTACTCCCATCTCCATCAGTAGAGCTAGGCGTAGGCGTTGCACTGGCAGTAGACGCTCCACTACTCGCACCTAGTCCGGCAGCCGGACTATCTGAAGGCACTGAATGTACTAATAAACCATTACTTTCTTGCAAAGATCCTAATTTTGGATCGGCAATGATAATATTCGCAGTAGCGTTGGTATCGTTGAAATTCTTCGTTTGTTTGGGGGGATATTGAATGTTGTTACCATTGTCGGTTAGCGCCCGATTGGTGTGCTGTTGAATCCCCCAACCCTCCGTACCGTTAGAGGCGGTGTTTTTATAAAAAATCGTATTTTTGACGCTCACGGGCGAATTGTCTGCCGACACCCCACCGCCTACCCATCCGGCGTAATTGTAAGCAATCGTGCTATTGACAATATCTGTCTTGCCATACAACGCCATTGCCCCACCATTACCGCTCTTTTCGAGGGATTCGGCTCGGTTGCCAGAAAAAGTAACGTTATTGATTTGCGTCGGGGAGTTCATCATCCACAATCCACCCCCTTGACCAGCAGCTTTATTACCAGCAAAACTGCTGTCAGTAATCGTCAATCCTCGATTGACCTCATTACTCATCACCACGACACCGCCGCCATTTCCCCCATTTCCCCCATTGGGTAGCGCTAGGACATGGTTGTTCTCAAAGACGCTTCTGGTGATGCTGACTCGATCTTGTCCGCCTGTATATAAATATGCGGCACCGCCTTCGCCTCTGCCTTGATTGTTTTTAAAGGTGCTATTGCTAATCTCAATTGCACCGCCTGCGCCATCTCTCGCACTGGCGCGATCGGCAAAAATAGCTCCACCATAGCCTCTCAAAAATGGATTGGGGTTGCCTGAATCGTAAGAAGCTGCCGTTGTTTTGTTATTGATAAATTGACTATTTTTAACAGTCATGTTGCCGTTCAGGCTGTTGATAGCCGCGCCATTAATGCCTTCATTACCGATAAAGGCACTATCGGTGACGGTCAAGTTATTGGGACCCCAAAAGGCGATTGCCCCCGCGCCTCTTTCATCGTTGCCTGCTGTCGCTTTATTGCCTTCAAATCGACTGCCCTTGACCGTTAGATTGCCTTCATAAGCGATAAAAATCGCTCCTCCTCCAAGGTTGGCATTATTGTTGATGAAGTCAACATTTTCTACGATTACGCTTCCTTGGTGAGTGGTACTAATGGCTCCACCGCGATCGCTGGTAGAGCCATTAGCAAGCGTAAGGTTTTTGATGGTCAAGTCGGTTGGCGTTGCAGAAGTGGAATTGAGATAGAATATGCGAGTTTGGTTATTCCCACTTATCGTCAAATTAGAGGCGCCTTGTCCGTCTATGATTAAGTTTTTGCCCGTGGGAATCGAAAGTTCGCGATTGAGGGTAATTGTTTTATTCGCTAGCTCGGCAGCAAATCTAATCGTATCTCCCGATTTTGCATTTTCGAGTGCTTCTCTTAAAGACCCAGCGCCACTATCATTGGTATTTGTAACGACTAAAGAATTCGCTCCATTCTCAGTAGAAGCGACAGATATGGGTTGAGTTTCTTGTGGCGATGATTTTTCTCCTGCTAGGGTTTCACTGTTTGCTAGTTTTGGATCGCGAGCAGAGTTATTGGGTTTGGAACTGGAAGTGTTTCCCGAATTAATGAGAGCATCGGAGTTATTATCTGTCTTCTCTTGAACCTTCGAGCTGGTATCTTTCTCAGCTTCAATCTCATCGGAACGACGTTTTAAAAGTGTAGTTGTCTCTTGGTTGTCTTCTAAGGAAAGCGAGCGTGAGAGGCGATTGTTATTAGACATGATGGATCGAATTATAAACAGAACAACAGTAGAAAGATGAGGTCATCTTTCGAGCTTGTCTTAAAGTAATGTTCGATTTAATTGTTATCAGTACTTCTCCAAGAACATGGTTATGTAAGCATAACTGACCGAGAAGTATAAGCTTCTAAAAGCTTACGATATTGAGGTCAAAATGAAAAGCGTTTGCGACAATACAAAATGAAAATCAAAGTTACAAAAGCTAGAGCCTGGGAATTGGAAGGCGATCGCAAGCACTATAATTCAAGAGCAGATTTAGAAATCTAAAATTATCTTGGAAATCTTGACGTTAAATAGCTAAAAAGTTATTTTGGAAAGTTGAGGATATAATTGCTATATAAAGACAACAAATAAGCTTCGCGATCGCTGCTTGAACCGTTAATAATTATTTTAGAGTTGCTAGAGTTGCATGGCTTGCGATCGCAACCGTCCAAACTCATCGACAATCTCAGCCAGCAAAACCTTTCTGTAGCGAGCGTAACCGACAGAATTACTCTGTCATTAGAAACTTTACTTTTACTAAAATTTATGTTATAGCAGTATGTAAGCGCTATATAAACGTATGTTACCGAGCAACGTCTTCGGAAGAGCCGTAGATTATATTGAAAGAGGCGACAAACAAGATTTCTCTAGTCTGATGCCCAGACCTGGTTGGGGAAAAGTTCCAGATTTATAGGTTTGGACACAACCAGTTTTTGGTTATTTTAACGCCACTCTGTCTCCTTAGCATTAGAAGAAGTAACAGGCAAAATTTTCGGAACAAGATTGTTTCTAACTAGAAAGTTTGGACGATCTAAACCGAACCAATTTTTAATTAGGGCAAATAGATTAAACTGTCCTCGCAATTCCATTGAAATTTAACTAGAAAAAAGCAATGGAAAGCCTGGAAGTTCCTATTCCAGAAAACTTAGCAATTTTTTATGAGTACCAAGCAACTGCTAGATGTCAAGCAACTTTTGAGTCGATATCAAAAAGGCGAACGCAATTTTCAAGGCGTACAAATCCTCCAAGCCAACTTTAAGACTGCCCATCTCAATCGCACCAATTTTAGGCAGGCAGATTTCCAACAAGGCAATTTAAAAGGTGGGCAATTCATTAGCTCGAATTTCAGCAATGCAGATTTACAGCAAGCTAATTTATGCCGAGCTAAACTGATAGAGGCGAATTTGTCAGGAGCAAATTTGACAGAAGCATTCTTGATTCAAGCAGATTTAAGCGGAGCGATATTGAGCGGTACGATTTTAAGAAAAGTCGATTTGAGTAGAGCATGTTTAGTCGGTAGCAGTTTAGTTCAGGCACAACTGTTCAGGGCAAAGCTGAAATCAGCCAATTTTACCGGGGCTAGCCTTACCAGCGCGATGCTGCGTCAGGCAAACCTACGCGAGGCTATTTTAACCCGTGCCATTTTGACTGAAGCCAACCTCAGCGAAGCCAATTTAAGGAAAGCAACGTTGATCCGCGCTTATTTGCATCGAGCGAATCTCAGAGACGCTAATCTAGAGAAAGCAGATCTGAGTTTTGCCGATCTGCGATCGGCTGACTTGAGGGGGGCAAATCTGCAAAGTGCAAATTTAGAGGGCGCGATTCTAACGGGGGCAAATCTGGCTGGAGCGAATTTGAATCGAGCTTATTTGCAAGGAGCCGACTTAAGCCGTGCAGATCTTCAGCAAGCCAATCTAACCCATGCCGATCTCAATGGATGTAACTTACTCAATGCTAACCTGGGCAATGCCGATCTGTGTGGGGCAAACCTAGCCAATGCAGGTTTGTTATTGACTCATCTAACAGGCGCAAATTTAAGTCGGGCAAATTTGCATCAAGCTAATTTGATTGGCGCTCAACTCTCCGAAGCCAATTTGATGGCGGCTTCTCTGGAAGAAACGATCCTACCCAATGGAAGTCAAAGCGAATTGTGTTGGGATTGACTTTGCGAACAAATAAAATAGATTATTAGTGAGTGCAAGTATCGGGGAGATTACCTAAGTAATTTCCCTAATTGCGTTGTTTTCAACAAAAATACGGATAGCCATTGAGATTGTAACCTTGCTATGCTATACCTATATATCTTGGAAGGTTTTAGCAGGAGTAAACATAGAAAGAATGAAAAAACTGGGGACCCATCTGATTCTGGAAGCTTGGCAAGCACCAGCGGACCTTCTCAACGATGCCGAACGAATTCGTCAAGCTCTGATGGACGGGATTGCCGCCGGAGAAGCAACGTTGATCGATATGTGCGTGCATCAGTTTAGTCCTCATGGTGTCACGGCAACTGCAACGCTTGCAGAGTCACACATTGCTATCCATACCTGGCCAGAGCACGGCTATTTCGCAGCGGATTTCTTTTTCTGCGGACGGGGTAAGCCAATAGAAGCAATGAAAATTTTGCAAACAGCGCTTCAAGCCAAGCAAATTAAAGTTCAAGAAATTGAACGAGGGTTTCCTATGTCGCCTAGTATGATGCAACACCAAGAAGAAGAAGTTTTTCAAGGTGTTGCTTAATTTGTAGATAGTCAGAGGAGTTATCTCTGCTTGCTGTTAACTAAAAAAATCTAGCCCGCCCCAGATCGTTATCGCAGTAGGGGCGGGTTTGTTATTGATGAGAGGAATCAGGAGAAAACCCCATCAATCTAGCAACTTTCCCCTTCAAGGATTTGATGGTTGGTTTAATGTAGATATGTAAGTATGCCAGTCCGAGCGATCGCCGATGACCAAGAATCCGCCGCCACAGTCACAAACCCAACTGAGTCGGATGTTGACTCAGGCAGTACAAAAAATCCAGGCAAAGGTAAGAACGGGTGTCCTCAAGAAAGGAGCCAAAGTACCGGAGTTGTGGATCTGGGATGGCAATGCAGATAAACCCGAAAAATTGCCGCTAGTGGGCGATCGCTATACCTTGGGACGAAGTTCGAGAGCTAGCGATATCGTAGTGCGCAACCCAATCGTCAGCCACGTTCATTGCTCGCTGCATCGCGATCGCAAAAATCCCCGCTCTTTTATCCTTAAAGACGAGCAGTCAACCAACGGCATCTATCTCGGCAGGCGCAAACTGCGATCGCACTCTCTTTATCACGGCGATAGGATTAGTCTCGGTCCGCCAGAACTCGCCGCCGCCGTTCAAATTAAATACTACAATCCGCCGCCAATTTGGGTGAAAGGATTTCGCTACTTTCTTTACGGAACTGGGGGAATTTGCGGGGTATTGGCGCTATGGATCGGAATTGAATGGACAAAAATTCCCGTCCGTCCCCTGCCATCGGGAATAACGGGTCCGGTGGTCATCTATGCCGGAGACGAACAAACGCCCCTAAGTCCCGTTCAACAGAATACTCACCGAGAACTGGAAAATTTATCCGACTTTTCGCCCTATTTGCCCAAGGCAGTCATTGCCTCAGAAGACAGCCGCTACTACTGGCACATTGGCATCGACCCTTACGGAATTTTGCGAGCAGCGATCGTTAATTTGCGCGGACAGGGAATTCGTCAAGGAGCTAGTACGCTCACGCAACAATTGGCACGAAGCCTATTTTCCGAGGTTGGGCGAGAGAATACGGCGGGACGGAAGCTGCGAGAGATGGTAGTTGCCCTGAAACTGGAAGCTGTTTACAGCAAAAACGAGTTGTTGAAAACCTATCTCAATCGAGTCTATCTTGGGGCGGGAAGCTATGGATTTGAAGATGCGGCGCGGTTTTACTTCGAGAAATCTGCCCAAGATTTAACCCTGGCGGAAGCGGCGACTTTGGTAGCGATGTTACCTGCCCCGAATAGTTACAATCCGGTGCAGAATTACGATACAGCTTTACAACTGCGCAACCGGGTGATTAGCCGCATGGCAAGCTTGGGAATGGTGAGCGCAGAGGAGGCGGATAGAGCAAGGCGATCGCGCATTGAAGTCAGTCCTAAAGCGACAGAAGCGCTCTCCAGTATCATTGCTCCCTATTACTACAGCTACGTCTTTGAAGAACTTCGTATGCTGCTGGGAGAAGAATTAGCCAAAGAAGGGAATTTTATTGTCGAAACCGCCCTGGATTTGGACATGCAAGCGGATGCTGAAAAAGCCCTGCGCAATGCCGTGAACGCCAATGGAGCAAGCTTGAATTATTCTCAAGGCGCGATCGTTACCATCGATACTCGTACCGGAGCCGTTCTCGCCCTCACAGGCGGCGTAAATTACAAAGAAAGCCAGTTCAATCGAGCGACTCAGGCACAGCGGCAACCCGGCTCGACCTTTAAAGTATTTGCCTATGCAGCAGCCCTAGAACAAGGCATCTCTCCCCAGAAAACCTACTCGTGCGATGCCGTCAGTTGGCAGGGACAACGGTTTAAGCCCTGCGAACGCAGTAGCGGCGATATCGACATGTATCGCGCCCTAGCACAGTCAGAAAATGCCGTTGCCCTACGAGTAGCTAGGGAGGTTGGTTTGGATCGGGTAGAAGAGATGGCACGTCGCCTGGGCATTAAATCCAAACTCAATCCAGTGCCGGGGTTAGTCTTGGGGCAAAGCGAAGTCAACGTTTTAGAAATTACTGGCGCTTACGCCACCTTTGCCAATCGAGGAGTCTGGAATCGTCCCCATGCCATCAAACGAATTCTCGATGGAAGCGATTGCAAGGATGCTGACGATCTCGATACTTGCCGCGAGATTTATGCTTTTGAGAAGGATAATACCGCCAGCAGGCAAGCGATCGCGCCTGCCGTCGCCGATACGATGACCGATCTCTTGCGAGGAGTCGTTCGAGGTGGAACGGGTAAAGCAGCCCGCATTGGTTTGGGGGAAGTTGGAAAAACAGGCACGACAAATGATTCCGTCGATCTCTGGTTTATCGGTTACGTTCCCAGACGCGATCTGGTGACGGGAGTTTGGCTGGGCAATGACAATAATTCTCCGACGCAGGGCAGTAGCGCTCAAGCTGCTGCCCTGTGGGGTGACTATATGAGAGAGGTAGCGCAATGAACGAGCGCGAGATTAAATTGCGGCGGAATAGGCTTCGTCAACCTTAAGGGTTGTGCCAGTGACGAATTTGGCATCATCAGAAAGCAGAAAAGCCACCGTTTTGGCAAACTCGGCATAGGTAGCTGGGCGACCAAACATAAGATCGGTCGGAACATTCCATCCTTCCAACTCTTCCATCGAATCGGCTACGAAAAAAGGCGCTACAGAAATCATGCGAATTTTGTCAGATCTGTAGCGCCTGGCATACAGTTTGGTAAATCCTTCCATGGCAGCGCGGAGGGTTCCGCTAAAAGGGGTTCCCAGTGCTGGTTCGTGGGAGTCAGAAGCTGAAATATTGACGATCGCGCCGCCTCCTGCCTGTCGCATGGGTTCTGTTACCAGTCTTGCTATGCGAACGACGCTCAAAAATAGCATTTCAAAATTTGCCTGCCACATTTCATCAGAAATCGAGAGCAAATCTGGTCGCGGCGGATCGCCAAAACTATTTACTACAGCATCAATGCGACCAAATCGAGCCAGCGTTGTCTCAACTAATCGTTGCAAATCTTGGGGGTTGGCGATCGATCCTTGAGTGGCGATGCCGCCCAACTCATTGGCTAGATTTAAAATATCGGGCGATCGCGCCATGAGCGAAACGGCGTAGTCCCGCGTTGCTAATTCTCGCGCACAACCCGCTCCAATTCCGCGACTTGCCGCCGTAACGATCGCAACTTTTTTTGCCCTCATAGCCGCTTTCCTAACTTTATAAAGTTTTTTTTCAACTAATCCGCTGCTTGACGCGCTCCTATTGATGGATAGGTCTGCATGGCTTTAATGAAGTTTCGCGATCGCATCGATCGCATTTTGCAGTAGTAGCAGTAGTAAAAGTATAGGCTAATCTGCCAATATACTGAAGTTCCTAGAACCCTGAAATTAGCTTATGATCTCCATTTGCTGTTCTCATACTCTCCTACCGTCAAACATCTTGAAAATTTTACTTATATTACTGACCTCGATGGTTAGTGGCTGTAGCAATGCCCTTTTGATTTCGCCTCAAATTCCTACTGGAGGATTAAATAGTCAAGCGCCCGACGAATCGCCCGCTTATAGCAGCGATGGACGATATTTAGCATTTTCATCGGATCGCAACGGCAATCGCGATATCTTTCTGTACGACTTGCAACAGCGCCGTCTCGTTTCCTTGCCCAATTTAAATCGCGGCGATTCGAGTCAAGATAGTCCCGCCCTAAGTGCTGACGGACGCTACATTGCTTACGTTTCCAACGAGCGGGGCAAGACAGATATTATGGTCTACGATCGCAAAACCCAACGAGCGGAACTACTGAGCGCTAACGTGCGGGGAACGGTCAGCAACCCAACCATTAGCGGCGACGGACGAAAAGTAGCGTTTCAAACCAGTCAATTCGGTCAGTGGGATATCGCGATCGTGGAGCGCAATATAGATTAAATAAAATAATTAGATGTATCAATTTCTACCGAACTTAAGTACTAAATTCGCTATCTTCAAAAAATTATGACAATAATGGGAGCGAGCCAAGCTAAATAATGCGGATCGAGCAGTTACAGGCTTTTTTATCAGTTGCAGAAACGGGGAATTTCGGACAAGCGGCGCACAAATGTGGCGTAACCCAGTCCACCATTAGCCGACAAATTCAGGCGTTGGAACAGGATTTGGGTCTGCCCCTGTTTCATCGAACCTCTCAAGCTAAACTCACCCTGGCAGGAGAAAAACTATTGCCTCGCGCTCGCAAAATTTGCCAGGAATGGACGACGATTGCTCGAGAAATCGCCGACCTACAAGCAGGAAAACAGCCAGAACTCTGCATTGCCGCGATTCACTCCGTCTGTTCCTCTTACTTACCTCCCGTTTTACAACAATTTTGCCGCAACTATCCAGAAGTTCAACTACGGGTAACGGCATTGGGAAGCGATCGCGCCCTAAAAGTCCTGCGGGATGGTTTAGTCGATATAGCGATCGTCATGAACAATCGCTTTTTAACGTCGAGTCCCGAAGTCGTCGTCGAGTTACTTTACGAAGAAGACATCGAAATTTTAATGGCGGCCGACCATCCACTGACTCAACACGCGCAAGTTTCTTGGTCGGAATTAGTGCGTTATCCCCAAGTCGTTTTTAAAGACGGCTATGGAATGCAAAGGTTGGTACAAGAATGGTTTTCCCGTCAAAATGCCACTCTCAAAGCCGTGATGGAACTGAACACGCTCGATGCCTTCCGAGGCGTGGTAAGACAGGGAGAAATGATTGCCCTGCTGCCCAAAAGTGCTTTAGTAGAAGCTTGTTACGATCCTACCCTAGCCGTGCGCCCGATTGCCCCGCCCACCGACTCCGCCGCTACAGTCCTGTCTAATGGCAGATTCAAAAGCAGTTTAACCCGTCAAGTCGTATTAGTCACTACTAGCGATCGCCTGCAAATTCCCCCTATTGCTCACTTTTGCCATTTAGTCCGACAATTAACCCATGCCGCCGAACATCAGCGCTCGATCGACGGCAAATCATTATTAGTACGCTGATAGTTAATGTACAGAGCCGATCCGATCGCGTCTCTATTGAAAACCGATCCCTGATGAGCAATACATTTAGAGAACTACTAAAAAAAATTGGCAGTGGAGTCCACACGGGAGAGAATTTAACCCGCCAAGAGTCAGAGGCGGCGACGGAAGCGATCTTGCGACAGCAGGCAACGCCAGCGCAAATTGGGGCATTTTTAATCGCGCACCGCATCAAGCGCCCCACCCCCGAAGAACTGGCGGGAATACTAGATGCCTACGATCGCCTCGGACCAAAAATCGATGTCGCCAACTTGCCTTTTGAAAAACCCGTTACTGTCATAGGTACTCCCTACGACGGGCGATCGCGTACCGTTCCCGTCACGCCAATTACAACTCTCATCTTAGCCGCAGCAGGCGTGCCAGTCGTGATGCATGGCGGCGATCGCATGCCAACTAAATACGGCATTCCTCTGGTTGAAATTTGGCAGAAATTGGGAGTCGATTTTACCGCTTTATCTCTTCCTCAAGTTCGACAGCTACTGGAGAAAACCGGACTGGGGTTTATTTATCTTCCCAAACATTTTCCCCAGGCACACGATCTAGTTCCCTACCGCGATCAAATTGGCAAACGCCCTCCCTTCGCCACGGCAGAATTAATTTGGTCGCCCTGTGAAGGCAAGGTGCATCTCGTCGCTGGATTCGTTCATCCTCCCACAGAAGAACGTTTTCAAGAAACTCTCCCCATGCAGGGCATTAATTTTTATACGACGGTCAAAGGCTTGGAAGGAAGTTGCGATCTCGCATGCAGCCGCACTGCTATTATCGGTTTAGGACAACCTACCGATCCGCCTACCTTTGAGCGTCTGTTGTTAAATCCTCGCGATTACGATTTCAGTCCCAAAGACGTGCCTCTCGAATCGACAGACCAAGCAATCGAACAGATGCGATCGGTATTGCAAGCCCAACCCTGCGAACTGATGGATGCGGCTATTTTAAATGGTGGGTTTTATCTCTGGCGATGTGGCGTTTGCGAAGATTTAAAAACAGGTTTCGCCTTAGCAGAAGCGATGTTAATTCAGGGTAAAGTAGCAGAAAAATTAAAGGAAATCTCGACATTTAGTAGCGAGGAGTTAGTTGTTAACTAACAGCTAGTTAAGAGCGATCGTGTTAAAAAAGAAAAAGAGAACTTTTGCAGAATTCGATTTTGCTTCAAATTTCGCTTGGAAATTAATTTCCCAGCTTACAGCACAAGTCCTCGCCTATAGGACTTACATATATTGGTTCCAAGAAATTAATTTCTTGGTGGGCGATCTCAAATTCGTTTAATTAGCCTAATAGTTAGTGCGAAAGAGCCTTCGCGCTTCGCGTCTTGAAAAGCGAGCAAGATGTATGCCCCTCCGGGGCACGCTACGCGAACGCACTACTGGATATTTTGACACTCAAGAAAATCCAATCCTAGAAAAATTGCTGTAATTGTTCCAGCAACACAAATTTCTCCGCTAGTTATCTTTTTCTTAACCTCTTCGATCGGAATTACAACTACTTCGATGTCCTCCGTATCATCTAAATTTTGCTTGCTAAGAGGGGAAGCATTAAGCGCAATAAAAATATGAATTTTATTAGTATCTTTAACGGGATTGTCGTATATAGTTGCTAATTTAATGAATGGCTCGGCAATATAACCCGTTTCCTCTTCTAGTTCGCGACGAGCTGCAATTAAACTATCTTCTTTGTGCCCGTCAAAAGTTCCTGCTGGAAGTTCTAATAATATATCTTCTATGCCATGACGATATTGACGAACAAAAACAATCTCTTTTTGTTCGGTAATGGGTAAAATAAGAGTAATTTCTGGTCTAACGTTGACAAAGTAGTCGTCGATAATTTTTCCATTTGCTAGCTCTACTTTATCTTGTCTAACCTTGCACCAATGATTATTAATAACCCATTTAGAATTAAGAATTTTCCACTTATGAATTTCTTTCATCTGAAGTCGCGACTTAAGCAATAATTAAATTATCCATAAAATCTTTGAAAATTCAATATGCAAATTTCTGTTGAAACTTTTACCGTTAATAAGCGGTTTCCGTTAACGATTAGTCGCGGTACAACGGCTCAAACAACAAATATTTTAGTTCGGATCGAACAAGATGAGATTGAAGGATGGGGAGAAGCTTCGCCATTTTCTATCGTTCGAGAAGATCGCAAAAATACCGACGAACTTTTAAAAGAATTAGAGCAAATTATCCCAACTTTAGAAAAATATAGCTCGCTAGATCGACAAGAAATTGAAAAAAAACTCCAAGAAATGCAGGTATCCTCATCGCTGCGGGCAGCCATTGATACGGCACTCCACGACTGGTTGGGAAAACGGGCGGGTTTACCCCTGTGGCGATTGTGGGGATTAAATCGCGATCGCATCGTACCAACTTCGGTGACAATTGGAATTAATACGCCCCAAGGGGCTAGGAAACGGGTTAAGGACTGGATAGCATTGATGGGGGCAAAACTATTGAAAGTAAAACTAGGAAGTCCAGAAGGAATTGAGGCAGATCGGGCAATGTTGCTAGCAATTCGCGAGGAAGCCCCCCATGCCCAATTAACCGTAGATGCCAATGGGGGATGGAATCTCGAAGGGGCAATGGAAATGTGCGATTGGCTGGCACAGCAAGGGGTTAAGTATGTAGAACAACCACTGCCAGTAGGAGAAGAGAAGAATTTGTCACAATTGCGATCGCGATCGCCCATCCCGATCTTTGTCGATGAGAGTTGCTTTAGTAGCGGCGATATTCCCCGACTTGCCAACTGTGCGGACGGAATTAATATCAAACTGATGAAAGCGGGCGGTTTAACCGAAGTAATGCGATCGATCCACGTGGCGAAGGCGTGCGGGTTACAGATCATGTTTGGCTGCTATTCCGATAGCAGTTTAGCTAATACAGCCATGTCTCACCTCGCTCCTTTAGCCGATTATCTCGACTTAGACAGCCATCTCAATTTAGCTGACGATCCTTTTGCCGGGGCTATCTTAGAGGAAGGGCGCTTGCTTCCCAACGATTTACCAGGATTGGGAGTGCAGTATCGTAGGAATTTAGCACCATGTCCATAACCATTGATGAATCGGATCTCAAGGAAATTCTGACCAGATTGGAGATGAAAATTGACAACGTACAGAAGGATGTAGGAGAGATAAAAATCTCCATGACAGAATTCAAAGGCGAGTTAAAGCGAGTAGAAGTAGAACTTGGGGGAGAGATTAAATCGCTAGACGAAAAAGTTATTGGTTTTGGAAAGCGGAATCCTAATATCGCTTGTAATAGCTATTTTAGGTGGCTTTGCTAAATTATTTGGATTTGTAGGCAATCCTTAGAAAAACTATTTTTGATGTAGTAATAAACTTATGCGAATAGTGGCTCAAAATCGAGTTGCCATTTTACTCCACGAAGGAATTCGCGGAACTCATGGAAAAACGGGGTTGGCATATTTGCGTTACGGAGGAGCAACCGTCGTAGCGGCGATTGACGCGCAATGTGCCGGAGAGTCTTTAGCTGCCTTGACGGGGATTGAGAAAGACATTCCCATCGTAGCGAATGTGACAGAGGCATTGCCTTACAATCCCGACGTTTTGTTAATCGGCATTGCCCCGTCGGGAGGTGCATTACCCGATGCTTGGTGGGAGGAAGTCAAAGGCGCGATCGCTGCCGGGTTATCTTTAGCCAATGGTTTGCATACGCCAATGGCAAATCGGTTCAGACAGTTGCGCGAGGGGCAGTGGATTTGGGATATTCGTCAGGAACCGAAAGAATTGCACATCGGGCAAGGAAAGGCGCGATCGCTTACATGTAAGCGGATTTTAACAGTTGGCACGGATATGGCGATCGGCAAGATGTCAACCAGTATAGAGTTAAATCGAGCCGCACAGAAACGGGGAATTAAGTCTAAGTTTTTGGCAACCGGACAAGGCGGATTGACGATCGCCGGGGATGGAATTGCCCTCGATGCCGTGCGAGTCGATTTTGCAGCTGGGGCTGTAGAACAGATGGTACTTGATTGGGAAGACGAGCATGAGGTACTGTTTATAGAAGGCCAGGGATCTTTGCTGCATCCTGGTTCTACGGCAACTTTACCCTTACTCCGAGGCAGCCAACCGACAGGATTGGTTTTGGTTCATCGAGCAGGACAAAAGCATATCCGGGATTTACCAGATATTTTAATCCCGCCATTAACAGAGGTCGCAAAGCTTTATGAGATGGTAGCGAGTGCGGCTGGGGTGTTTGGGCAGGTTAAAGTGAAAGCGATCGCGCTCAACACGTCTCATCTCGATGCAGAAGCGGCGCAAGAAGCGATCGAACGAGTGAGACAAGACACCGGGCTTCCTTGCACCGATGTCGTTCGATTTGGGGCTGATTCGTTACTTGATAGAGTTCTTGTTTAAAAAGCTTCGAGGGGTAATAATCGTGACTAAACCAAGCTAGATCGAGCTTTGGAAGACAAAAAAAGTTTCTCGATGTAGTCTGGCTAGTTAACTGACTAGCTGGTCGCTTAAGCGTTTGAGAGCATCGCTGTTGTCGCGGATGATTTCTTGGGCGACTGACTTAAGAATATGGATATTGGTAAGACTCGTTAGGGCGGACGAGTTCCCTTGTTCCTAGCGAGACGACTAAAAAATCGTTGACATTTGGAAAAGTCGTTTTCGCTTCAACCAGCGCACACATAGTTGAATTATTGGCAAAAACGCCGCCGTCGATTAACGCATAGGATTTTGCTAAATCATCCGTTTCTATCCTAATAGGCTCGAAATAAGTTGGCGCATTTGAGATATTCGATCAAGGCTTTTTTATCGTCGGCAGGCAGATCGGTGCCGTAGAGATGTCCCTGGTTTCCATTTGCCTCAACGCTGGTATCGTATTTAAAACCGACTTTCTGGGCTTCTTGTCCTTGAGCAACAAAGCCAACTTTTTCTGGGTCGTAGACATCGTAGCCTCGATAAAAAACAGGAGTGCGTTTCTCTGGAACTTCTAGGAGGTCTGTTAGGTAGGGAACCGAACCATTATGCAGATAAGGCGCTCTCAACCACAGTCCATCGAGAGAGACAGATACATAGCCATCAGTCTTGCGAAGGTTGTCAAAGTCCCAATCGTAACCTTCTGCATATTGGTTATAGGCATCTGCCGCTTGCTGAGTCCACATATCGAGGCGATAGCGATCGGTTCCTACCTCTTCAAGCGGGATAACCGTTCCCGTTCTTTCTCCGCCAAAGGCATGACAGGAGGCACAACTATTATCAAAAATCTTACTTCCCTTGTCAGCTAAAGCGCGATCGATAGGAAATGGGTATTTCGGCGGATCGAGTTGAGTAATATAGTCTTCTACGCGCTGGAGATCCGCGATCGGAATTGACTTTCTCGTCGCACCGTCGCCGATCGCTCCCGTATTCACAGTCTCCGTCAGTGACGTTTCCAAGCCATCCCAATGCAGCGCAAACCCTTGATGCTGCTTTTGATTCCAAAGCGACATCATATCAGAATTCCCGATGGTATCGTCTAGCGGCAGACTGAGGGTTCTAAACTTTACTGGGTTAAATGGATCGATGCGACCGGGACCCCAATTAGGTCGAGAATCCATCCAGGCATAAGATTGCTGTTGTTTGAGAATTGCTTTTTTGGTTTGCGGAATAATCAGATAGCGATATAGTAGTTTTTCCAACCAAGACAACTGATGATTATATTGGATCGCCGGAAGAATGTAATCGGCAGTAAATCTGGGGTCGTTGGCACAGGCAAACAAAAATCGCAGGTAGCCTTGAGAATCAAATTTGTTAGCAGGTCCGGCGAGAACGATGGTAGGCTTATCTTTAGGGTCTTTCCGATAGGTGGTGTTGTGGCAAACCGCACAAGTAATTCCCTGACGAGGAAACCCGATCGTTTTCTTGGAAATCCCAACGGGAGTCTCTTTCCCCTCTTCCCAGGTCAATCCTAAAGAAGTATAGCCGCCGGATCCTGGCAACTTTTCTGGGAACAGTCGAGGAAGTACCAGCCATACCCAATAAGGCATTCCTTCGGCATTTTCCGTACCGATGGAACCATATTTAAAATGTTCCTCTGGCGATTCATAGTAGGTAGGAACTTCTCTAAAGAGGTTATACCAGCCGACGTAAGCCACCACGCCTACCAGGAGACTTAGACTAATAGCGATGGCTGCGATCGCTCTTATTAATTTACTCCTTAATATTTCCATTTTTTAGTTAATAGTTAGTGGTTAGTAGTTAGTGGTTAGTTATCTCCCCGTCTCCGAGTCCCTCCGTCTCCCTGCTCCCCGTCTCCCCGTCTTCCCCATCACCCCATCGCCACGCATGGCAAGATATAGGAGAATGCCCTCGACGACTCCGAAGACAAGATCGACTAGAGCGATCGTCACAAACCCCAGATCTTGACCGAAGAAGAAGACGGCAACCAGGAAAAACGACGACCCACCCCCTCGCGTCACCAATACTGACATCCAAGCCGTTGCCTTGTAACGAAAGGGGTCGATCGCGCCGGGAATATAGAGAATACTAATTTCTAAAAGCAGCAACCCAGCCGCACGCACCCAGATAATCGGAACGGGAATTTGCATTCTTAGCAAAGAAAGTAGTGCTTCTGGAAAGAAAAGTAGGGGAACGACAAAAAACATATTGACGACAATCCCCAGCCAGACAACTCGCCCAAACCATTTTGCATAAACGTTCATGCGTTCTCCTTCAAAGCTTCTTCATATACTCAACCAATGCCTCTTTGTCCTCCGACGAGAGATCGGTGCCATATACATGACCGCTATTGCTATTACCTGCCAGAGTCGTATCGAACTTAAAATATTGCTTGCCGTTTTCTGAGGCGACATTGGAGACAAAGCCGACGTTCTTTTGGTCGAAAACGTCATACCCCCGATAAAACACCTTGGGTCGCTTTTCGGGAACTTCTAACAACTCTCTTAAAGTCGGTACGGAACCATTATGCAAATAAGGCGCTCTTAACCACACCCCATCTAAAGGCATATTGGCATAGCCATTCGTCTTGCGGAAATGTTGAAATCGTTGATCCACACCTCGATAAAAAATGTCAGTAAAGAGGGTATTCTGATTCGAGAGCGTCTCGTAGGTATAAGAATCCAGGCGACCGGGATCGGTGCCAATCTCCTCAATCAGAACTACTTTACCTACCCCAGACCCCCCAAATGCATGACAACTGGCACAAGTGCTTTCAAAAATGGATTTCCCGGCAGTCGCCAATTCTTCATCGATCGAATATGGATAGCGAGGAGCAGGCAGATCTAGGAGCCAATCTTTAACGCGGTGAATCGCATCAAAGTCGATGGTGGTTGGCGTAACTAATGCCAAAGCCGCACTATTATTGCGTTCGTCAACGGAATCGTTATTGCCATCCCAGTGTAGCTGCATTCCCTGGCGCGATCTCTGCTGCCAGATGCTCGGAAAATCTGCGATGCCGTTCAGTTCGTCTTTTGAGAGCTTCTCTATGGGAAAATTAAACTGGCGCGTTTTATAGCCAGTAAAGGTATCGACTCTCCCCGGACCGTATTCTGATTGGTCATCCATAAACGCAAATTTACTTCTCTGCAAGAGCAGCGCATCTCGCGTTTGCGGAATCGCAAAAAAGCGGTAAACCAATTTCTCAAGCGGGTTGAGTTTGGTTCCCATCGCTTCAATCTGCGGCATCAATTCCCTAGCATTGAGCCGCTCGTCGATCGCGATATTGGAGAGAAATTGGATATACGCCCCCAAATTGACGGTATTTGAGGGCATAGTCGTAATAATGCGCGGTTGGCTATCAGGTGTCTCTCGCAAGCTTCCAGCATGGCAGGTAGCGCAGTTTTGAGCGACCCGTTCAAACCCAATCTTACTTTTTGAGAAGCCTATCGGAAGATCTTGTCCGGGTTCTTGAATAAAGCCTAAAGAGGTATACCCTTCGCCGGGTAATTTATCGGCAAACACGACCGGAAGCACTTTCCAGATCCAATAAGGAATGCCATTAGCCTTCTCGCCGCCAATTGACCCATATTTAAAATGTTCGTTAATGTCTGCATGTCTAACAGGTCCGTTATTGCTAATGATGGGCAAGGCAAGAAGGAAGACAATGAGAGTCGCAACTACGACGACTCCACCCACAAACATCAAAATTTGCTTAAAAATCGCTTTAAATCCTGCTGCCTTCTCTTGTTTCTCTTGTTCGCTCATAAATCGATCGCCTGCATGCAAATTTTCAATCCAAAATCCAAAATCATTTAAATGGTGGTGGATCGAACACGGTCATCACTTCTCGAATCATTGCCTCGTAGTCGTCGCCGTAGCGTGCTGGCTCGTAGCATCCTAACGGGTTTTCTAAGGTGTTGAGCAAGCAACGGTTGCAGTAAGTGCAAGGTCGCTCTGGAAGGTCTTTTCCTTGCTCGAAATGCTCGACCAAATCGTTATTGGCAACTAAAGGACGGGCGATACTCACCGCATCGCAAAATCCTTCGCTAATGGCTTTGCGAATATAGGAGGCTTGCTGAAATCCACCCGTGCAGATGATTGGAATCTTAACATTCTTCGCGATCTCCCGTGCATAGCCGAGATTTCTTCCCTGATAAGTCTCTAGGAGTTTTTGTAGCTCTTGCGGCGAGACAAATTTCCGAAAATCGGGGTGCAACTCTTCTGCTTTGACGGGCAATCCTTGCAAGAGATTCGGTTGTCGGTATACTTTTCGCGGAATCCGATACCAAAGCCACTCAAAAATCTTATGCAAGGCTCGATAACGGAATAGGAGATAATTGCGGAAGGTTTGGTTGCCGCTAGAGAGCATCGTATCGTAGGTATTGCTTGCTTTATCGGTAGCATACTTGCCTGCGAGGGGAAATGTTCCTGGCGGATTTAAAGGATGGGGAAAAAGACTGCCAACTGAAACATGAATCGCGTCTACCCCTGCCTCTTCTATCCACTGACAAATTTGAACGGTATCTTCTAGCTTATTTCCGGTTTTTTCCCAGGGAATGACTGCATTGTTAAAGTCTTCGGCACTGATTTTGATCTGGAAGTGAAAATCGTCTCCGACTTCTGTGCGAACTGCCTCGATAATGTCTAGCAGAAAGCGAGCGCGATTTTTTAAAGAACCGCCAAATACATCCGTGCGATCGTTGATCCCCGAACTGAGAAATTGTGTAATTAGATAGCCGTTCGCTCCATGCAATTCTACACCATCTAATCCTGCCTCTTTAGCGCGTTTAGCCCCTTTGCCAAACGCTTGCACGACCTGCTTAATTTCATCTACGCTCATTGCCCGACACTCCAATCCGTGGAATAATTCGGTACGACCAGTCGAACTCTGGCGTATATCGTCGTTCTCAACGCCCTGTATGTCCTGCTGACGACCAGAATGGCTCAGTTGCATGATAAACTTACAGCCGTATTCGTGAACTTTTTCGCCGACTTTGTGCCAGAAAGGAATGCGATCGTCGCGATCAATCGTTGCATAATTGGGAACGATTCGTCCTTTAATCGTGACGGGAACGAAGGAAGAAACAATTGCTCCGACACCGCCTCGCGCAAATTTCTCTTCCCAATTTATCCTTGCCTGATTGCCCGAACCATCGTAGTTGTCAAATCTTCCAGAAATATTAGAGCGAAAGATCCGATTTTTAATGGTTAGATGGCGGAATTCCAAAGGTTGAAAAATAATATCGCTTTCCATGAGCGTTTTGCTTTATTTGCGATCCCTTAAATTTGCTGCAATATACTACTAACCGAATCTAGAGCTGTAGCAATGCTAAAGATAGACCGATTCGGAAGTACTTTTTATGAAGTAATCACTAAGCGCTATTGAGGGAAATACGGTGGGATCGAGGGATAAATACAAGAGTTAATCCACGTTTAATTTCCGTAGAATCTCGTTAAATCTCTCCCTGTCTTAAACAATTCAGGAATTTTTTGCTTAGTTTTAACCTTTCTTTCAATATATTTAGACGATTTCTTCCCCACAATACCTTACCGATCGCTCGCTTGAAAGCCTGTTTGTGACAAAAATTTATCTTTGAGGCGAATCATTATCTTGCTAAGCCGTTCGAGAGCTTTATGAGAGGACTAAACTCTTTAATAAGAGCAAGTAAAATTATTAATACTCCATAATTATTCAAAAAAATATAGATATTAAATGGCTATTTAATCCACGCTTAACAGAAGTAGCAATTCAAGAGATACAATTTTAGTATCCTTATTCTAGTAAAGCTTTTGAGATCCAATCGCCATTCAGCGACGGAAGATAAGCTCAGCACAATTCGTTAAATTGTTGCCTTGAAGAAATTTTAATTGTTAATAGGTTTTTGGCTATAAGTAATTTAACCTGTTTATAATAGCAAACTTTCTTAACATAAAGAGATAATATAACAAATATTAAAAAATCTGCCAATTTTAAATTACAAATTATTACAAATACGAGATTTATTTCTAACAAGAAGACAGGGTAGTATAGAAAACCACAGTTGAGAAAAAGTTCCCTAATCGAAGCTTTAATATCCGACAGGAGAAATTTATGAACAAGCCACGCATAGGCGCGATCGCCTGTTTAGTGGTGCTGATGCTAATGCTTCTGAGTTGTTCCCCCTATGAATATGAAACGACATCTGTCGAACGCCTCAGAGAGTTGATAGCACAAGCCGAGGCAGCTAATGCAGCTAAAGCTGATGTCTCTTCTGCATCGCCCAAGTACGACCAAAACCAAAACACAAATCTATCTACGCAAGCAACTGAGTATAGCCAGAACGAATCTACAAAAAATGCAGAATCCTACGATCGCGATTATCTCGGTTATGTACCCGACGATTATTATGGCAATTTAACCGAAGCCGAGAAGCGCGGTTTGCAGACCTGGTACTTTTGGACTGGCGGCAACGAAAAATTCTTCCGCGATTTTGCCAAGCGAACCCACGGGGAAGCCGATTTTTTTAGCCTTCTCGATGCCCGTCCCGATAGCGAACTGTTGCCAGGCGACACCCATCACATTCAACGCAACGAGCGTTTTAAGACCATTGGAGCCATTAACGATCCTGGATGCAAACAAGCAACAGAACCAGACGAGTACGGTTTATGGTTGGATAATTGTGATAAAGATCCCCAGGCAGCGGGAATTATGGGAGCGCGTAAGTTCCCCAATCCCAACTTCGATCCCCAGAAATGGGATGTAGCCAAATACTATGCAACCGGAGACGAAAAAGCACAACTCGAACCTCCTTACCGAATCGGGATTTCTTGTGGGGTTTGTCATATCGCTTACGATCCCCTCAAACCCCCTGCCGATCCAGAAAATCCGAGATGGGAGAATCTAGCGTCGGCGATCGGCAACCAGTATCTTAAAGAAGGAGCCTTATTCGGCGGCAATCTACCAGCCAACGATTTTCGCAGACAGGTAATTGACAGACAGCCGCCAGGGACTTCCGATACCTCTCGCATCGCTACCGATCATATCAACAATCCCAATGCCATTAACGCGATTTTTAATCTCGAAGAGCGGCTGATCTTAGCAAATCAACCCAGCCATCAACAAGTCATGAACGATGGGACAACCCAGGGAGTGCCCAACATTCTCAAAGATGGTGCGGACTCCGTTGGTGTTGCCCTCGCTTCGGAGCGCGTATATATCAATATCGGCTCGTGTTCGGATTATTGGCTGACACTCCACGATCCGTTGCTGGGCAGAAAGTCCCAGAAGCCTTTTGATATTGAGACAGCTAGGAAAGAATGCGAATATTGGCCCAAAACGGAAGCACGCATGGCAGATGCCGAAGCCTTCTTGAAGACTCTCAAACCGCTTCATCTGGCAGATGCACCTGGAGGGAAAGCTTACTTAACCAACGATCGAACGGTACTCGAACGAGGGAAAATTGTCTTTGCCGATACTTGCGCGACCTGTCATTCTAGCAAGCAACCACCTGCTGAAATTGCAGCCAATCCCGAACAAGCAAAGCAATGGTATCGCGAGTCCGTTCTGAGTTCGGATTTTCTCGACCATAACTTCTTGTCCGACGATCTGCGCAAACCAGTCACGCTGATTGGCACCAATGCTTCCCGCGCCTTGGCAACTAATGCCATGCAGGGTCATGTTTGGGAGCAATTCTCGTCAAAGACCTACAAAGAACTCCCATCGCCGGGTACGCTTACGCTTGAGAATCCTTTTGACAAAGATAAGCCGATCGCATTTAAAATACCAGCCGGAGGCACGGGCTATTACCGAACTCCATCGCTGATTAGCCTATGGTCGAGCGCTCCCTTCTTCCATAATAATGAGCTGGGTAAATATAATGGCGATCCCTCAGAGGAGGGACGGATGGAAGCCTTCAACGATGCGGTTGAAAAGCTTCTCTGGCCCGAAAAACGCCAGGGAAGGATCGAGCAAACGGATCGAGAAACTTATCTAGAAATCGGCAGACTCAAAGCAACGGTTCCTCAAGGCACGCCAATTAATCTGCTGGCAAATTTAGATCCCCGCAATACCCCAGCCATCCTGCAAAAAACGTTGGACTCAGAAGCAGGGGCTAAAAAGCTACAATTTCTGGCTAGATTCATTCCCGATGATGTGCTCGCCCCGCTGCTGCTGAAAAACAACCAGTCTCCCGATTTTATCGAAGACCACGGACACTACTTTGGCACGGATTTGCCGGATGAAGACAAACGAGCATTGATTGAGTTCTTGAAGACTTTTTAATTGAAGGTGATTGGTGACTGGGAAATTCCTTAATCGCTCATTACTAATCTCACCAATCCTTTCATATTCCGAGTAAGGTAGGGTGGATTGTAATCTACCCTACCAATCTCAGCAAATGAATGCAAAGTTTCAATAGGGCTTAAGATCGTGAATGCAAACAATTTTAATTCTTCCAAAACCGCCCTAATTACTGGTGCTTCTAGCGGCATTGGCTATGAATTGGCGAAGATCTTCGCCGATCGCGGTTACAATCTGGTTTTAATTGCTAGAAACGAACAAAAACTCAGTCGGGTTGCCGATGAATTCCAAGAAAAATTTGGCACTTTAGTGAAGATTATTGTTGAAGATTTATCTATACCAGATGCGCCAACAAAAATTTTTCAACAACTCCAACAAGACGCGATCGCAATTGACGTTCTAGTCAATAGTGCTGGTTTTGCTGCCTATGGATTTTTCTGGGAAACCGACCTGAATGCCGAATTGCAAATGATGCAAGTTAATATGGTAGCGCTGACCCATTTAACCAAATTATTTCTTAAGGAAATGGTGGCTAGAAGGCAGGGGAAAATTTTAAATATCGCATCTACTGCTGCTTTTCAGCCAGGTCCTTTGATGGCGGTTTATTACGCCACTAAAGCTTACGTTCTCTCATTTTCTGAAGCGCTTGCCAACGAATTACAAGGAACGGGAGTAACCGTCACGGCGCTTTGTCCCGGACCGACAGAATCTGGCTTTCAAGCGAGGGCCAACATGGAGCGATCCAAGCTGGTGAGCGGAAAACGCATTATGGATGCGAAAACTGTTGCCGAGATAGGCTATCGCGGCTTAATGAACAATCAAACGGTTATCGTCCCCGGTCTAAAAAATAAGCTGCTGACTCTCAGTGTTAGGTTTACTCCCAGAAATCTCGTGACCAAAATTGTGAGAAGTATGCAGGAAAGAATTTAAATAAACTAAATACTATTAAACACTAAAAATGCTCGCCTCGATCGCAATCCCGATTCAGACTATGACAAATGTCATAGAATGAAATGTAGTAAATATTAATCTTGGTGAGGTGAAGCGAGAAGCTCTGCCCCGTGTAGAAAAGACGATCTAAACTAACCTGCGTAAATCTCCATCATCATCTTTCTTGAAATTAACAATTTTTTGGAAATCAATCGCAAACAAGATTCCTTTGCGTTCGGACCACGTCGCAACTAACATTTTAAATTCCCCAAACGCTGCCATTGCCGTGGGAGGGAAAGGCACTTCAAATTGTCCGATGCGGTTGCCCTCTCGATCCAAGAGGCGGAATTGCCCCGAACGATCCACAAGAATGTAACCCCACTCTCGTTCGAGAATAAATTCTGGGACGATTTCGAGAGTAATGCGAGTAACTTTCAAAGGTTTGAGATTGATGAGTACGCTCATAATCGGATCGCTTTTTTCAATCGCAAAGAGGCGATAGGGTTCGCTTGTGCTTGGCGTAACGCGATGTAAAGTAATGGGTAAGGAAAAAGCATCTATTAGTCTTCCGCGACGATTAAACAATCGAAATACCGTATCGTCGCTGCCCTCTTCGAGAAAAGAAAAGATCGCGAGTCCATGATGGCGATCGAGAGCAATTAATTGAGAAGGTAGGGGAGAATCGATCGATGTTCCAAGGGATTGAAAATCTGGTAATTTGAAAATTTGTAGCGACTTGGACGGGGTATCGCTAGCGATCGCGATCCAATGTCCCTGGGATTCGATCGCGCTGACGAGAGTTTTAGCGTTGTGAGAAAATAAAGGCACTAGCTCGGATGTTTCCGAATCGTTGGCACCGCCAGATAAGCAGCATATTAAATCGATGGCGCTTTTGGATAAGCAATAGATCGCATAAGTCTCCTGGTGGGACTTCGTGGTAACAAATCCGCCTTGAGGACGCACGTTCAAATCGACGACAGGCGCATCAAATTTGACTTGCCACTGCTGTACGGGATTGCCAGTTAGCTCGTTACTGGCATAAATGCGACCCAAAACGCGATTGCCAATGGCTAAATATACTTGCTGCGAGTCAACGGCTAAATGAGTAATGGGTTCTGAAAGAGGTTCTTGAAAGAGAATTTTCAGATCGTTAGAGGAGACTTCTAAGGGAGCAAGCGATAAAAAGCCAGTTGGATACTTCTCGGCTGCCAAGACTTCAGCCGCTAACCGAACCGACTTTAACATTTCGCTGGCACAGGAAAATCGCCTTTGGGGTAATTTTTGTAGGGCAGTCAGAATAGTAGAACGCAGAAGAAAAGGCACGCTTTTAGGAATTTCTATGGGTTGATTGAGGTGAGCTGACTGTAATTCCCCAGGCATTCCAGAAAAAGGTCGTTTGCCAAGAATTAGTTCGTAGAGCATCACGCCAACCGCATAGAAATCGGAGGCAGGAGAATATTGTGCATAAAACCGCTCTGGTGCCATATAAGCGGGACTGCCCGTGTATCCTCGTCCCGTCCCTTTCCCGCCTGCCTCTAGCTTGAGCCGAGCGATCCCGAAATCAGAGATGCAAGCGGTCCAACCAGAGCGATCGATCTTGAGGAGAATATTTTCTGGCTTGAGATCGCAGTGAACGATATCTCGACTGTGAGCGTGTTCTAGTGCCAACAAAACATCGGTAATAATTTTTAGACCATGCACTAGACTAAGCTTACCTTCAGATTCCATCACGTCTCGTAACGTCCCGCCCTCGCAGTAATCCATCACGAGATAGCGCCTAGTCTTGCCATATTCAAGCCCCTGGCAACTGACGATGTTAGGATGTTTCAGGCTGGTAAGGTGGGCAAATTCGCGTAAAAATAGCCGAGTAGGAAATCTGTCTTTGTCGAGGTCTTTGAGCGCCACTATCTCTCCGGTTTCGCGGTGGACTGCACAGAATACTCGACCAAATTGCCCTTGTCCTATCTGACCCAAAATTCGGTATTTGGAGCGCTGCATGTTTATCAGTGACCAGTGATAAGGGCGGGTTTATTTGTCAAAATCATTAATCTTTTCCCAGGAAACAATCTAAACCCGCCCGTACAGTTACTTCTGACTCCTTCTTATTCAAACAATCCGCTAACAGGGATTCTTTGAGAGAAATGATTATTAGTTTCTGGTTCCTCGTGTTTGGCAACAGTGCGGAAGTCGTGCATTCCTTGGCTAAGATTTCTAGCTTTTTGGTAATTCCCGATATCTCCCTGTTCGAGAAAGTATTTAGCCGCCTTGCGAAAATCTTCAACCGCCATCTTGCGATGTCCGATATCTTTGTTGAGCATGCCTCGATGGAAGTAAGCATTGGCATAGGTGGGATCGAGGCGAATGGCTTCGCCGTAATCTTCAATGGCTTTTTGCTTGTCTCCCAAACGCTCTTGGCTAAATCCGCGTTGGAAATAGAATTCAGCCGAGTTGGGATTAGCTGACATTTTCTGGGTGATTTCTTGGATTTCTCGCATTTCCAGCACGACGGCTTCCAATTGCTTTTGTTGGGATTCTAGGGCGCGATCGAATTCGTTTAACTTGTGAGTTTCTTGGTTGAGATTAGCTGTAAATTTCTGAAGTTCTCCAAGTTGTCCCGACAGGGTGTCGAGGCTAGTTTGATGGGCTTGCGTTTGCTGGCTCAGTTGAGCGACAGACTTTTGCTGAAATTGATTCAACTCGGCAATGCTCTTTTGTACGCTACTAAGTTGCTGGCTAATTTGCTGGTTTAATTGCGCGATCGCGGCTTGCTGGCTGTCAGCCATCTGGGTCATCAGTTGCTTGCGATTGAAAACATGAAGGGCAACTGAGGCAGATAGCGGAATCGCAGCGAAGGCAACTTGTTGAAAAACGAGCGAGGCAACCGAGCCGCCAGCAGCACTAACTAAGGCAATAATATCTAAAGTATTTAACCCAGAAGCGTTTTTGGCGGTTGCTTGGGGATTTTCTAATGGCTTTTCCATAGTGTCACGCTACCTTTCAATAAAATGTTCTAAATTATTTACAAACTATGAGAGATATTTTTCTGCTTGATGGGTAAGGATCGTACAATCTGAGGCCGGAGAACAAGAACACAGAAGAACGAAACCAGCCTTGATTTCGTCAGATTTTAGGAAGCTTGAGGCTTGTCCTGTTTGCTCTACTTTCCCCTCAACGACTTTACCCAGACAGTCGAAACAAGAACCCGCTCGACAAGAGTAAGGAAGTTCTATTTCTCTTTCTTGTGCGGCATCGAGAATGAATTGGTCGCTAGGAACTTGAATCGCTTCCTGAGTTCCCTTGGCTTCGTTGACTAAAGTGACGGAAAAGGTTTTGTCGTTCATAATCTAGAAAATTGAGCTGAGAGAGTAGACTGAGTTAAGCAGCGCCCAAAACCGCGCGATCGAGTTGCAAGACAGGGAGCATGAGTGCTGCTTCCTCAGCACTCAGATATAGTTTGATAACATCTTGAATGAGCAGATAGTTGATCTGAGCGTATTTGGTATAGCCAAAAGACTTGACGATGGTTTTGTACCAGAGCAACAGACCGTCTTGCAGGCGATCCAAGTCATCAAATAGCATGAAAGTAGCAGAGCAGCGCAACATATTTGTCATGTCTCGACGGCAGATTTCGGTAATATCCTTTCCGTTCAGCTCAAAGAGATTTTCATTGCGACTGCGCTTTTGAGCTTCCCACCGATGAATGATTTGCTCTTCATTATCCCGAATCTTCTCGTAAGCGCTCAGACGATCTTTGACAGATTCAAGATATGCTTCGAGAAACTGTAACTCTTTGTCAGTAGCGTAACGACCTTCAACGTCCACACTCAAACGAGCCAATTGTTTCAACATTGTCCTAAATTTCCTCGATCAAACTGTTAATTATTAATTAATAGCTGTGGCATTCATCCCACTAACGACTAACCATTAACCAACCAATTAAGCGTCTTTCGTTTTCGCCAGATACTCCGAGACTTGTCCCTTCGTATCTTTGAGTTGGGTAATCATGGTACGGGTGATTAACTTTCCGGCTTCGACTAAAACGGCACCAGTTAAAGGATGCAGAATATCTTGTTCGGCTCGACGACCGATCAAGGATTCAACGTCTTCGATTTGGTTGACGTAAGTACCGGAAGGCAACTCAATCACAACTCCCTCTCCCATTACCCTTGCCTGGCAAGCTAGGCGAGATAATTGATTGCAGGTGGTAATGACTTCGAGGGTTCGCTGTTCTCGGCGATTCATTGGAGACAAGCTCTCCATGCCTTCTTTAATAAATACGTGGCAAGTGGCACACATTCCCCGACCGCCGCATTCTTTCATGATGTTCAACTCATTTTTGAGCAACCCAGACAAAAGATTGTCGTTAGTTTGGATAGCTATTTCTGTGTTAATGGGGTCGAGCTTAACGACTTTAGCCACTTAATTTATCCTCCTATGATTAGTTTCCGCACAGTAGTTCCATAATCTTGTTATGGTCGTGTCCTTCTTCTCGCCATGCTTCTACGGATTCGAGTCGCTCGGCTAAACCTAAGATAAAAAAGTTGCATTCTGCACCCATCGATTCGCAGGCAGTTTGCACGCAGTGCAAGTTGCGTCCGGTTAGCTGGCTGAAGAAGGCGCTCAGAATCCCTGCTTCAAAAAAACACATAGGTTGCTTTCCCGAAGGAGCCACTCGAGCAAAGGCAGAATTCTCAACTTTGACAGCCAGAAATCCTTTTTGGTAGAAATCGAAGTCGATATCGATAACGCCCCAACCGTGGGTTTTCCAACATTGCTTAACGCATTGTAAGAACTCTACCATCTCCATCTGAGCGATAGGCTTGCCATAGTATTCGCCAACTTCCTCAGCGAATCGCTTGAAGAAGCTCTTGCCCCACCAGCGACCGCAGTTGAACATAACTAATCCCGATCCTTCTTGACCGACTTCTTGTTCGAGTCCTGTATAAATGGCTTGCAACAGCGTATGGGGTAAGGCCAGCAAGCGAGAGCCACTGCGGTTTTCAATCAGACCGAATTCAAATTCGCCTTTAACGTAGGCATCGGGAGCGAAATAATTTCCTAGCGAGGAACGTTCTTTAACTAAAGTTGCAATATTAATCATTATTTTTCCTACCCCGTTATCAGTTGTTAGTATTGGCTTCAACGGACGCTTCACCCACCAGGGTTTTATAGGCTTGTGCCAGGAAAGGTTGAATTAGGACGAATTGCTCGGCGGGTAGTTCTTGTTGCAAGCTGAAGATTAACGATTCGTAAAGGTGCTTTTCAATTGCCTCCATTTGGTGAGCTTTGACGATATCGGTGAGCCATTCGAGCAGGCGGCGCTCTAAATATTCGGGATTGTTTAGCAGCATTGCCATAGCACAGTAGCGCATGACTGAGAGCCAGTGCTTGAGCGCGCGTTCTAGAGTTTTAGAGTTTTCATTAGGAAAAGTTTCTAGCAGTTTGTCGGCAACGGGTTGGAAAACAACGACTTCCTGGTCGCGCAAGGATTTATAGGTTTCGAGTCGTTTGGCTAAAGACGAAACCTGAAGATTGAAAGCGTTAATTTCCATGGGTTGCAGGTAGCGATCTTCGGCTTGTTGAAACAAAGCCTCAAAGTCAGTATGCATAGGAGTTCTTTCTAAAATAAATCGGATAAATTACTGAGTTTCATTTGTTGGTTTCGAGAAGGGATGGGATTCGACGCAGGAGTAGATTTGCGAGAGGCAAGAGGAGCCATTCCTGGTTTGCCGTCCCATGCGCTCATTTGGAAAAATTCGCCAACTGACAGGATAAGTGACAGTTCTTTAGGTGCCTGCTGGTAGAAAATTTGCTTGCCGAGAAGCTTGCCTTCCCAGTTACTTTGGTTGAGAAAGTCTTCGAGACTCAGACACAGCCAGGAAGTTGGCGCGATCGCACTTTCAAAAAACTCTCCTTGTGCGGCAAGCTGACGACCTTCCCAATTGGAATTGCCAAAAAAATCTTGGACGCTTAGGCATTGCCAGAAAGTTACCTCATTCATCTGAGTTCCCCATCTTGCAAGCGCGTTTCAATATCTCGTGCTGTCGCGCCTTCGTGCATCCAGAAGGTAGCGGCATCGAGGCGGTCTTGTTTGCCTAAGAGGAACTTGCAGTAGGTTTCTCCCATGGCGTAGCATTGGATCTCAATGCAGTTCAATTCTTTTTTAACTAGGCTGCTGAAGAACCCGGCTAGAAGACCTGCATAGATGTGACAGACGGGTTTGCCAACATCGCCTAATGTCCGGGCTACGGCTGAATCGAAGATGTTGACGAACATAAAGCCATTTTTTTGATCGCTCAGGTCGAAATCCCAGTTGCCCCAGCCTTGAGCGGTAAAGGGCCACCACCACGCTTCTAGCACGTAGGGCAGATTGAGTTGGCTGATTTCGGTCTCATACTCGTACTCTTTGATAAACCAGTTTCGGAAAAATTCGGCATCTCTTTTGCCCCATTCTTTGCCAATGTTGTACATAACAACGCCAGAGGCATTACCGACTTCTTGCTCTAAACCTTCGATCAATCCGACGATGAAGTCTTCGCTCGCTAAAATGTTACGGGATTCGTTCCAATCGAGAATTTCTCCGCTTTGAGTTTGGAAGACGAAGAAATCTTCCCAGCGAAAGTGATGGTGCTTTTTAGGATATTTCTTTTTTAGAGTATGTTCTGCTGTTTTGAGAAAGAGTTTTTGACCGGGGTTGGAATTGGTTGGAGTATAGACCATAGGATAAATATCCTCATGTTTATCAAGCTAATCTATAAGCTTAAATTTCTTAGCTTGATATCATCCTATGGGAATCTTTCTTTGAGACCATCGGTAGTAATAGGGAATTAACTCGCTGAATTTTCTTAGGGTTCCGCGATTGTACTTAGATTATTTGTGACGGCTGTCAATGACATTTATGGAAAGTCTGTAGGCTGATAAACTTTTACTTAAATATCTGTAATGTGTATTAATTAATAAATCGTTATCTATCAGCTTGTAAGCCCTCAGTCAACATTTGCGTTGTAAAGCTAGCTAAAGCTTCTACCGTACTGTTTTCTGGAACTTTAATCTGACCGTCAACGAGCAGCATGGCTAAGCCGTGTACCAAAGACCAAGCAACCCAGGCTAATCCCTTGGGATTTTCCTCACGAAACGCTCCGGCTTTTTGACCTTCAATAATGACATTGACTAGCATCATAAAGGCTGTTGTGGCTGCTTCGCTCAAGGCAGGATATTGCCCTTCATCTTTCTGAGAATAGCGAAACATGACCTCGTATTCGCAGGGATGCGCGATCGCGTATTGCACGTATGCAACGCCAATGGCTTGCAATCGTTGGGAATGCTCGTTCGGGATTTTCTCTAGGGTTTGGAGCAAATAGTTACTCATCTCTTGAAACCCTTTTTCGGCAACGGCTGCCAAGAGAGCTTCGCGATCGGCAAAATGTCGATAGGGAGCAGTATGAGACACACCGATGCGCCGCGCCACTTCTCTGAGCGACCAATTGCTCATGCCTCGTTCTGCGATTAATTCTATAGCCGTGTCAATCAAAGCTTGGCGTAGATCTCCGTGGTGATAGGTTTTTTTAGACTGCATAGGATTTCGTAATTTTTCTTAACTCTATTTTCACCTATCAATGTTGACAGTGTAAACATATTGGTGCTAGATTAAATGTTAACAGTGTAAACATGCATGAAGAACCCATTTATCTAGGTGGAGGCATCACGATGTCTAACAGCTACAGCAACGAAGACGTACAACAGATTCTGCGACAGGCAACGACTCTTGAGCAGGAGAATTCTATCTCGCGAGAGCAACTTCAAGAAATCGCAGCTGAAGTCGGCATTTCGGCACTGCATGGAGCCTTTGTTTATGGCACAGATGAGAAAACTGCTCAATTGGAGCGAATTAGTTGTTTTCATTGAACTTTTGCGATGCGATCGCGCCAAAAACAGTAGATTCAGGAGGAAATAATATGAATACCTCACACTACGACATAATCCTAATTGGTTCGGGGATGGGCGCTCTAACCGTTGCAAGCCTAATGGCACAGATGCGAGGGAAAAAAGTCTTAGTCCTAGAACGCCATTTCAAAGCAGGCGGATATACTCATTCCTTCAAACGACAACAGTTTCATTGGGATGTCGGCATTCACTATGTCGGACAAATGGGAGAAGGTTCTCAAATGCGCCGCTTGTTCGATCTAGTGACTCAAGGACGAGTTGGCTGGCAAAAAATGCCCGATTTGTTTGAGAAGTTCGTCTATCCCGACTTCACCTTTAATCTATACAGCAATAAAGAACGCTATATTCGGGATTTAATCGAGCAATTCCCCGAAGAAGAAAAAGCGATTCGCCAATATTTCCGCGATACGGCTAAAGCAGCGATCGCTCTTGGGATGCAGGCAACCAGCGAATCTGGTGGCTGGTTGAAGTTGCTCGGTGCCATTGTCAACCTATTTAATCCTCCCAGACTAAACCTAACGACTCAGGAATATTTAGACAGACATTTTCAAAATCCCAAACTGAAAGCCTTATTAGTGTCTCAATGGGGAACTTACGGACTTCCACCAAGCAAGAGTTCTTTTGCCGTTCACTCGGCGATCGCGCAACATTATTTAGAGGGGGCATACTATCCCGTTGGCGGTGCGGGTAATATTGCAGCCAGCGTTCGAGAGACTGTAGAAGCGAGCGGGGGTAAGATTCTTTTAAATCGGGAAGCTACCGAGATTTTAATAGAATATGGAAAAGCTGTAGGGGTAAGGGTTCGCAAAGTCAATGCCAAGGAAGAGACTTTTGAGGAATATTATGCCCCCGTTATTGTCAGTAATGTAGGAGCGACGGCTACTTATCTCAAACTAATTCCCAGCGATTATCCTATTCCTTTCCGCGAGTCGCTGCGACGCTTTGTAGGGCAGCATTCCCCAGTGACGAATATTACCCTGTATTTAGGATTTTCCGAAGATCCGCGCCAACTAGGATTTCAAGGGGAAAATCACTGGATTTACGAGAGTTTTGACCACGATAGTATTTATAATCGCCGGGGTGAGTGGATTGAGAATGGAAAACCGATGGGAGTTTATCTATCGTTTCCATCGCTCAAAGATCCCCAGGCGAAAGCTCATACCGCAGAAATTATTGCTTGGGCAGATTATGAAACATTTGCTCGCTGGCGGAAGCAACCTTGGTTGAAACGAGATGAGGAGTATCGGGCACTCAAGCAGCAGTTGAGCCAATCGTTAATCGACTTGGTAGATCGTCATTATCCCGGATTTGCAAAGATTGTTGAATATCAAGAACTTTCAACGCCGCTAACTAACGAGCATTTTACAGGACACGATCGCGGGGGAATTTATGGACTGCCTATTGCTCCCGAACGCTTTGAGAAGGAAAATGCTGCTTGGACTCATCCGAAAACTCCCGTACCGGGACTATATCTAACGGGCGCGGATTTGTTTATGGGAGGCATTGTTCCTGCCATGATGGGCGGCGTAGTTACTGTAGCCAATCTCCCGGATGGGATTTCTCTGCCTCAAGTCTTCATGGCAGCGAGACAGTTCAAAGCAGCAATGGAGAAACAGGAGTCTCACCTGACGCGCACGCCGAGTGCCTTGTCCCAATGAATTGGCTTATCGGACTTGGGCAAGGGAGCTTCTGGAGTCTGTCCCACTGATACCCCATACTTCCAGTCTGGCGGGCAAATAGCAATATAACGTGCATACCCTCCCAAACCGCCTTTGAACTTGGAATATCCGATGGCAACCAAAGCCCCCGTTTCAGGCACCCGATCTAAATTCGCCACTCCTTCTGCCTGGGTATACCCGTTGTGTAAGAGCCAAGCTTCTCCTTCGAGAGTAGGCGTGCTGTCGGTATCGAGTGGCTCGTGCCCGTGCAGTAAGATCTTGCGCTCTAGATGCAGAAATTTGAGCGCCTCCAGCCCTACGCCAGGAAATTTGCGTCTTTTAGCCAAATCGGGGTTGGGCCATTCCTTAGACCAGTCGGAGCGCACGAAGACAACCGAGCCTTCGGGAATCTTGCCGTGCTTTTTCTCCCAAGCAAGAATATCCTTAACGGCGAGGTGATAATTGGGGTCTTTGGCAACTTTGTCTTGGATGGGAATGACGACGAGAGGACGAATGGCATAAGTGGCTGGGAGTTCGTCGATGGTTGGATAGTAAGGATCCCAATGGGCGGGCGGATCTAACTGAGTACCGAGCTGATCTGTAGATAAGTCGTAGTGGGTTGCCTCGAAGCCATCGGTTTTGTAGGTGTAGGGTTTGCCAGTCTTGGGATTGACTGTCGGCTCGAACTTGGACGGTCCAAACCCTTCCCAGACGGGAATTGAAGGCGCGATCGCATGGGTGAGATCGACATATTTGGCGTTTTTGAGCGACTGCTGATAGACTTGCCACAGGGAAGGCTCGCGTCTGGACTTTACCGCCTCTGCGGGCAAAGAGATCGCCGCGATCGCCAAAGCCACAAAACAAAAGATTGCGAAAATAGTTCTCTTGGTTGGCTGACTAAAAAATCTATCTAAAACGCTTTTTAGAAAGGATTTGACGCGAAAGATAGCCTTACTCATAAGAAAAGCTTGCTTTAGGTCTATTGATAACTAGATACATTATCCAGCACTCGCTAGATGTTAAATCGCTGCTTCTCGTCATTTCCAGCAATAAAAATTAGGCGATCGCGATAAAATAGAAAGGTTAGGATGATAAAATTAGTCGTCTCCTTCTTTTTGAAAAACTTATTTTTCCTCAGTTGGAGATTTAACTCCGCGATCGAGCTGCCAAATAATGGCGTTGAGTATGAGAGTGCCATTTCCCGTGCAACGTTCTCGATAGTCTTCTTGCTCGGCAATAGCAGCTCCCAGTCTTTCTATGGTCTTTCCATATTTTTTATCTTTAACTAACTCCTTCTCTTCAGCAGTGAGAGGTCGCGTTTTCTCTAAAACGGATTGAATGATAGGAACGTAGGGAAAAGCTTCCTCAGCTGCCTCTTGAACTTCTAGTTGCAGTTTAGTCAGTTGGACGATTTCTTGTGCTCCTTGAATTACGAGAGCGAGGGTATCGGTTTTTTGAGAAACTTGCGACTCTTGCAGGCGAGAACTTTCCGGAGGAACGTAAAACAAATGTTCGGCAGTCATGCCATCGGGGAATTTGTCCGCTTCGATTTCTCCTCTTTCTCACATTTGCTGGAGAATCTCTAAAGCTTTGGTTCGATTTTGTGGGGTATCTCCTTCTTTGCCTTCTACTTCAATGAGAATTCCTTCTTGCTCGTCGGCAGGCTGGTTAATGTCGCTAACCGCTACAAAATGGGTAACAGTCTTCCGTCTAGCCATTATTTTTAATCCTCAAGTTTAAATTTACGCTGAAGTAATCGATACAATTGTACTAAAATTGCGTATTTAGGAGGGATTGATTCTTCCTATCAAAATTTTGGTATCGAGCTAGGCCGCACTTTGCTAGTCGTAGCCATTCCTAATATGCCTGCCGAAGTATTTTGGTTCGAGAAAGCAGAGATTGACTTTTACTGGCAGCAGTGGAAAGAAAAAACGAGTTAATGCCTATTGGAGTGCCCAAGCACCAAATAAATAAGTAGTCGTCCTGAAAAATTTCCAAATCCCAATAAAATTGAACGTTTTAGTCAGATTGAGTTATTGCCCAACCAATTTCTGCTTGTAGAGCCAAATTATTTCGCTCTTGAGAAACGCCAACAAAACCTCCAATAAAATTCAGATTAAATATTTCTTGATAGTATTTCCAAACAAAAGGAACTTGCGATAAACCAACTGGGAAACAATCCATAGTTGATTCGGCTAAATATGGACTGTCCCAATTTTTAATTGCTGCATCTACATAAGGATTTATTTCAGTGTAATTTCCTTGTATATCTCTGAGATAAGGAAAAAAGACGTTAATCCAACCCTAATTGAAGCTCCTCCAGAAGTATCATCAAATTTGTAGAAAGAACGCCAAAATAGAACTCTAATCTTCCAATATTTCCACCACCCCCATTTGACCGTCAACTCGCACTCGCTGACCATCTCGCAACAGGTGAGTTGCATTGTAAATATCCATGACGGCGGGAATTCCGTACTCGCGAGCAACGATCGCGCCATGGGATAAAGCACCGCCAACTTCAGCAATAATTCCGCCAGCACGAGCGAGGATAGCTGTCCAACCGGAATCAGTATAGGGAACGACGAGAATGGTTTGTGGGTCGATTTCCCCTATTTGTTGCAGCGTTCTGAGAATTTTGACTTGCCCTTCTGCTATGCCAGGACTGGCAGCAATTCCCTGCAAGCGTCCTTTGGCAGGCAGAGGCGCAGCAGACAGAAAAGAGGTTTTCGGACTGCCGTAGACGACGAAGGGAACGTGAGTAATCGCTTGATTCTTCTTATATTGAGTTCGTCGTTGTTGGATGAGTTGGGGCAACCGTTCTCTCAGTTCGGGAGCGGAATTTTCAATAAAGCGGTGAATTTCATCAAATTCTAGAAAAAAGATGTCCCCTTGAGCAGAAAGCGTGCCGTCTTTAAGCCAAAATTCCTCTAGAGCGACAAAAGTCCATCGCAGATGAGCGAGCAGTTGCGAGTAGATTTCAGTTGCTTGTCCTTTGAGATTGAGACGCTTTTGTACGAGTTGTACTTTCCATGCCTGCGTTTGCACTGCGTTCTCTTTCGGTTGCGGCGGATGAAAGAGAAAGCGGGTAAATAGGGCTCTCATCGGGCGAGGATCTTCTATCCAGCGAGGAACTGCGATATCGGTTGCCACTTCGCTCAGGTAGCCATAGCGTTCGAGCCATTGTTTAAACTGTTCTAAAATGTTTTGTCCGTCGGGGGTTTCTGCCAAATATGCGAATAGGGAGGGGCAGCTATAACCGCTCAATTGTTCGATAGGTAGTAAGTTGCGAGCATAAACAGCAAGATCGGCAAGCGATCGCGAGGAGGCAACTTCTGGAGTTTGGCTGTTATCGAGTTGTTCGGGCGATACTTTGAAGATTGCTTGTCGCAGGGCAAGACTTAGAGGAGCGAGTATGCTGTAGTAAGTTGCCTGTTTCAGAACGGGTAAAATCGTATCTATCCTTTCCCATAACTCCGAAAGAGACGATTCTGATAGAGGGATAGCTTGGATCAAATTAAAAGTTGGCGTAAAGTATCTATATTTGTCTCGCTCAAAGTCTCGCTCTAAATTCCACTCTCTCTCCAATAACCTCAGCAATCCCGGAAGGTTGCGCAAGGTAGATTCTAAGGGAGGCTTGCTAAATTTTGCGCCTCTGGTAAGAAACTCTAAACTTTCTGAAGGGAGTCCCATGCGGCGGAAAATCTCTCCCAACAGCGTCGCGTTAAAATAGGCGCGTTGGTAATGTAGCGTTGCCGTTTCGTTAAAATCCAATCCCCTTGACCGTTTTCCCAAAACTATCCTAAAAATCTCGCCCCACACGCCACAAGTGAGGGGACGATTGAGCGACCACGTTAGCGGACGAATGACCCCTGGAATGACTTCAGCGGCAATCTTGCGCGTCCAAATCGGATGCAGATTGGTAATCGATCGCGCTTGAAGCAACCACAACTGTTGTCCGTCAAAAGTCCATTCGATATCTTGAGGAATGCCGTGATACAGATCTTCTATTTCCCGTGTTATTTGGGCAACTAATTGCAGTAATTCTCGCGGAACGTCGCCATTTTCTGAATTCTGTCCGGGCGAACTGCCGTTTGCTCCTACTTCTATATAATATCTTTCGGGAGTAACTTTCCCCGATACCACTCGCGCTGCGTCTCCTGGCAAGGCTTCGATGACAACGGCTGTATTCAAGGGATTTATAGGATCGCGGCTAAAAGCAACGCCAGAAAAAACGCCTCGAACCTGTTTTTGAATCAATACCGCCATCGCAGCATTAGTTTGATTTCTGTCTTGACGATACCTGACGGCAGAGGGAAGACTGTAGGAGGTTTGACAGTCGAGAATGGCAGCCTGTAGGGCTTCGCGGCTAGTAACGTTCAAAATGGTAATATACTGTCCCGCTGCTGAGGCGGTTTCCGAGTCTTCGCCAATGGCTGAAGAACGAACGACCAAGGGATTTTCAACCGAGGGTTCGAGAAAGGCAAGTAACGGTTGCGGGTCGTCGCCTGGGGGAAGAACCCAGCCATCGGGAACGTCGTAACCTAATCGTTTTAGGCGCGAGAGAGTCGCAGCTTTTTGTCCGACTTTGCGGGCATCCAGCTTATCATTTAAGGAGGGGATGGCGCGATCGCCTTGGAAAAAACGAAACAGTTTTCGCGATCCTGCTTTTGCCGAGCGCGAGGGAAGATCGAGATCGTCGGGGATTTTTTGATAGATCCAGGCAAGCAACCCAACTAGCGCGATCGCAGCAGCAATGTATTCGCTGCTATTGGGATGTCGCAAGGCTAAAATCAGAGCTAGCACAAACAGTCCTACCAAACGCCCGGATTTGCGCTCCCGAAAGATCGTAAAACTAATTCCCCCTATCAGAACGGTCAAAAGGGCTGCCTTCCAATCGTGAGCGACAATTCCCCAAAATACATTGGTCGTTCCGGCACCTTTGCCCATCCAATAACGTCCGGCAACTAGGGCAATCAAGGCGATTAACTCCCATACTGGTTGGGAGGGAAAGAACCAACGGGCTAAGAAAACGGCGGCGATTCCTTTTGCCGCTTCTGACAAAACGGCTAATATTCCTACAACAGTCCCGCCGTGATAAAAAGCTGCCGAGACGGAGATATTTCCCGTTCCCAATCTCGCTAGCTTTCGTCCCGTTAGCCCATAGGTAATCCAGTCAATTAGAGGAAGTCCTCCTAGCAGGGGACACGCTATAAAAATCAGTAGAGAACCCCAAAGCTGTGTAAGCGTCATTTGATGTTTAAACCAATCCTTTGGATAAAGTCAGGGGCTTGCTCATAATACTAAGGTATCTGCTATTTTTTCGGAATTCAAAATTCGCTATAGACGATCCTAAACCTAGCACGAGTCCGAACCATCTATCCGCTGTATTAGAGATGCTTCATAAAGAAGTCGGAAGTCGGAATTGGAGAGCGAATCAAGTTTAGGTTAGATGCTATCTAAAAGTTCGTCCCACTCTTCCCATTGTGGGGCTGACGCTTCTGAGATGTTTCTATCCTCGTGAGGCTGAGTCGATAAAGCCTCTTCTGTTTGTTCTTCTGGTTCTATTTCTATGAAGGATTGTTTTTGCTCCTCAAGCTGACAGAGATGCAATTGTACATCGTTAACCGAACCTAATAATTGCTGTTTCTGGCTTTCTAATTCATATAGGTCGCGATCGAGTTGCTCTTTCTGGGCATATATCTCTGAGATATGGTCTTGCAGTTGCTGGTATTCTTCCCTTAATAGGGTTAAGCAAGTTTCCTCTCGATCGATTTGTTCTTGTCGATTTGCAATAATTTGGTCGAGTTCTTTTTTGAAATAGCTCATTTGCTGCAATTCTACTTGCAAAGCTTCACAAGCTTCTTCTAACTCCTGCTTTTGTTCGGAAAGTTGCGGTAATTCTTGTTGGATTTCTCCTCGTCGTTCGTGCAGTTCGTTAACTTGGTTGATTAAATAATTTCTTTCTACATTTAAATTACCAAGGCTCAATTCGATTTCTTGTCTGACGTTTGTCGTCGTCATTAAAGACTGACGCAGTTGATTTTCATAATTTTCGAGGCGATCGATCTCATCTTTGAGAGCTTGCGCTTTATTTTTTAAAGAGTTTCTTACTACTCGCTCTTGTCTGAGGGATTTTCTATCTACAACTGATGCTCCGATAAAACTAGCAGTTGTTGCGATCGCACCCGTTGTCAGTGCTTTTTTTAGATCTCTGTCGGCGATGAATCCAATACCACAACCTACGCCAAAAGCCACTAAACAGAGCAAAATCCGATTCGCTAGCTTGGTTGACGGCATCTCAATTACTTATCCTGCCTTACTAATATAAGGGTTACGCAAAAATCTAACAAAGAATTTTATTTTTTACAAAAATCTAAGATTTTGAGGTTGGGTTGCCCTCTCTTAAAATAGCAAAAGTTTTCTATAAAGAGGAGCGATCGCGATGACAAAATTTGGAAATTGAGAATTCCACCATAAATAACAATCGTTCAAATGGCATACGGTTACGGGATTTTTCAGTGTGTCTATGTCTTAGACATAATATGTAGTGCGGAAAGCGTAGCGTACGCGTAAGCGCGTGCGTCTCGCTTGCGATCGCGATGGTCGCACTTGTTTAATTACGATCGTATAATTGGATTCGATATTAGTAGTTAGACTACCCATTAACACCTAACCACTATCCATTAACCACTAACCAATTACTGTTTACTGTTAATCGCTAATTCTCCTCTCAAAAAATCGATCAATTGTCTGGCAGTTCTTCCTGAACATCCGTTATGATGAGTTGCCCATTGTTTGGCACAAAATTCTAATTCATCTTTGTCGAGAGGAATGTTAGCTAATTGTGCTAAATGACGGACAATTTCTAGATAGGTGTTTTGATTGGCAGGTTCAAAAGTAAGCGTCAAACCAAAGCGATCGCTAAAGGATAATTTCTCTTGTAGTGTATCCCAAGAATGCACTTCATCTCCATCGCTCGGACGAGGGCGATCGCTAAAAAATTCTCTCACTAAATGCCGTCGATTGGAAGTCGCATAAACCACAACATTTTGAGCTTTAGCGGTCAAACTGCCTTCTAAAACAACCTTGAGTGCTTTAAAAGCATCATCATCTTCTTCAAAGGATAAATCGTCCACAAAAATAATAAATTTCTGAGGGAAATCTCGTAGCTTTTCTAAAATAACTGGAAGGTCTTTTAACTCGGATTTGCTAACTTCAATTAATCTCAATCCTTGCGAGCTATATTGGTTTAATAATCCTTTGACTAAAGAGGATTTTCCCGAACCGCGACTCCCATAAAGTAAAACATGAAGGGCAGGATATCCAGCTAAAAGAAATTCAGTATTTTTGAGTAAGGCTTCTTTTTGAGACTCGTAGCCAACAATTTCTCTTAACTCAATTGGATCGGGATGAGCAATTCCTAGCATTTTCCCTTCTTGCCAGCGTAAAGCTTTATATTTAGCCAAAATTCCCGTCCCATTTTTTTGATAATAAATGGCTAATTCTTCTAAAGCATCTTCCCAATTCTCGTGCCAATGGAAAAAAGATTTCGAGATTGATTCTAGATCCCACGCAATGGGAGTTACTGACACTTGCGTCGCTGTTTTTACCCATTGGCTAATCTGTTGCGGACTACAACGAGAGAGATTCTGTAAGATTTTTAGATCGTGTTTTGCGGCAGCAATTAGCGATCGCGGTAAATTTTCTAGAGAAACTGTTTGGACTTGTCTGCTAAAAGGATTATCGTCGTGCAAAATTTGTGCAATTAAATAATCGCCCCAGCTTTTATTTAGAGCTGCTAAACTTTTAAACCAATTTCCGTAAGCTTGTAAGCAATTAATCGAAGTAAATGGTTGCGTTTTCGGATCGCTTTTATTACTGTTTAGCGTTTGCAGTAAATACAAAAAACTCCTTCCTACTTCATCTTTTAAAACTGATTGATAAAGCAGCAGTGAAGCAACTTGATTATGGAGAATTTTACTTGAAGTAACAACAGAATAATTAGTCATAATCAATTCCGAATTCCTAATTCAGAATTCCGAATTCTATTAACCTACCATCATTTCCGAATCGTTAGTACGCCACAGCTGTTCTAGTGCAGTGGCTGGCATGGTAAGGTACAGTATGTCTTCAGGTGCGAGACGAGTTTCCAAAAGCTCCCAACTATGAATTGTATAGTTTTTTCGTTCGAGATAAAGGGGAACAAAATTAGCTTTCATTGCAGATTCTTTTACGGCTTTGCCACAAAAGGGATGTTTGGGAGTAATGAAAATCGCCAGGGCTATCCATAGTAAATCGTCAGTCATGCCATTGCCTAAAATTTTGCCTCCCAGGGCGGCAGCGGCAAAAGAAGGGGTTGCTAATTCAGTCGGACACAATACGCTATCAAACTCAAAAAACTCTTGAATCGAGCAAGCAAATTGAGAATCTTGAGAACGAACGACAACCGATAGTTTTGGAGAAACCGCTTTAGCAGTTAGAGCGATTTCCAAGTTTACCATGTCGTTGCTGGTAACGACGAGAAGGGCATCTGCGCGATCGCTATTTGCTGCTTTGAGCGTCGCGCTCATGCGGGCATCTTCTAGAATAATCGGAATGCCAAGAGAGCGAGCAGTATGTAAAAAGCGATTATTATCATCCGATTCAATGACGACAACTTCGTGTCCTTGAGCGTGCAATTGACGGGCAATTTGCGTGCCAATCCCCCCTAAACCACAGATAATAAAATGGTTGCGGGTAGGAACTCGTGCCGCGTCCCAAAATTGTTTGAGGCGACTGCCCAGAATAAAATCGTTGAGCAGAGCGTAACAAATTCCAATGACTCCCGCGCCGACAATCATCATAATGACAGTAAAGATTTTGATGCTAGCAGGAGCTTTTTCAACCACGTCTTCCTCTCCGCCAGCCCCCGTAATCATGCCGACGGAGAAATAGAGTGCATCTACAATAGAAGTATTGTAATTGACGCAAACATAGGTCAGAGTTGCCACAAAAATCATTGCTAGCAGCGACAGACTGACAAGCATGACAGGACGAACGTAGCGCTGATATTGACGCAGATTAGCGATCGCTTTGACAAATTTTTGCCAAAAAGAACGGCGTTTGACGCGAATCGTCGGTTTAGTCCCGATAATTAAATGATCTCCTGTCTGTAAGGTTTTCCCTCGCACGACTGCCGAAATCAAATCGATTTCTCCATCTTTGGGTAAGTAGTAAATTAGCATTCGCGAGGGATCGTCCCAAAGGTCGCTCAACTTCAATCCTTGCCACGGATGATTCTCACCAATGAGAATTTCTTGTATTGGCCAGGTACAATTGTAGAGTTCTAATTGTCCGATCGCTTTATTTCCCAGGGCCGCAAAAGAAAATATCGGTGCTGCCAGTGCGGAAACGCTCATACTGACATGATCGGGTAAAATGCGATCTAAGCGTTCCCCCAGAGTTTGATTGAACAGGCGGTTAATGATGCGAATGCGAGGATTGAGCAGTCGCGCTTGGGTTAAAACTCCTAAATTAATTGCATCGTCATTGCTGGCAAGCACGAGAGTATGAGCGTCTTTAATTCCAGCAGCTACCAGGGTAGCAGGAGAACGCAAATCCCCAACGACGATATTTTCGCTTCCTTCGCCAGGAATGGTGCGATCGCTTATGCCAAAAACCGCTGCGCCTTGTTGTTTGAGCAAGCAAAAAATCTTATACCCAGTACGACCTAAGCCGCAGACAATGATTCGGGGTTTCATCGATTTGCCTAGCTAGCCGCTATCGTTCAAAAGCTAAACTTTAATCTTCCCCTATAAATCTGCTGGAGAACTGTAGCTAGCAACACAATCGATTCCTGGCTTTTAGATCTTGCAAAAACTTTTCTGCTTCCTCGCGGGTACCGATCTTTCCATCAAGTGTAGCTGCTAATAACTCATCCAAAATTTCTCTATATTGAGGACCGGGTTTATAACCCATTGCTTTGAGATCCTTTCCATCCAATGGCGAGCGAACTTGCGACCATCGAGCGAGATACTGCCAAATTGTACGGCGGATATTTTTTGAACTTCTAACGGCGACTAATATTAAACTCGCCAATTTATATTGACGCAATAAGTTGACGACTTCGCTAGGGCGATCGCACTTCGGCAAAGCACTATTAACTTCTCGTTCGATGGTTTTTAATTGCTCTAGTCGTTCGAGGCTATCTTTCGGTAACTGAAGATTGGTAGCAATTTTAACGCCTTCTGACGATTCTATAGCGCTCAACAAAACTTCTAATCTAATTAACCAGTGATGCAAAAGATTTTCTGGATCGAGCCACCTCAACCAACGAGAAACGCAGCGAATTTGCCACCATAATTTTTTATCCAAAACTAAAGTAGGATGCAAACAGCGCAGCGCTCCTAAATCGGCAAGCAATTGCAGGGCAGGCTTCCAATAATCAGCTTCGAGAATATAATGTAATTCTGCTTTCAGTCGAGTCGTGAGCGCGGGTGCGGGATGATTTTCTAGTTTTAGGCGATCGTAAACGCCACTTTCGATCGCATAGCGGATATATTCTTCGGTTTGAGGTTCGATTCCAAATCCTAGCCTGACGGCAAAGCGTACTGCTCGATAAATTCTGGTCGGATCTTCGATAAAACTATTGGCATGTAGCACTCGAATTTGACGCGATCGCAAGTCGAGCATCCCGCCAAAGAAATCTAACAATTCCCCTTCTCTCGGAGAAGTCAACCGCACGGCTAGGGCATTGATGGTAAAATCCCGTCGGTATAAATCTTGGCGAATCGAACTCGCCTCAACTTCTGGGTTAGCGGCAGGATAGGGATAGAATTCCGTCCGTGCCGTAGCAATATCTACCCACAGAGAGCCGAATTCGGGGTCTTTGTGCCACAAAAGGGCTGCCGTTTGAAACTCGCCATGAACCGATAAACGCGCCTGCGGATAAATTTCTCGCAGCCTAGAGGCTAATTCTACCCCCGCACCGACATCGGCAGAGCGGTGAAACCCATCTACTACCAAATCAATATCTTGCAAAAGCAGGGATTCGTGGTTTTCTGCCAACAGTAAATCTCGAACGGCTCCCCCGACTAGGTAGAGGTGCCAGCCGCGCTTTTGTGCCTCTTGTGCCGCTGTAGTGAGGAATTGCCAAAGCGACGGGCGAAGGCGATTTTGGAGCGAAGGCAGCAGACAAGAAACCAAAGGCTCTTTTTTCCCTTGTTCGTCTCGCTTGTGAGTGCGATCGTTATGAATTTGTCGCAGAACATCCGTGCGCGTGACAATGCCGATCAATTGACCGGACTCTACTACAGGCAAGCGTCCGACATCATAAGTGACCATGATCGATTCAATGTCTGGCAGCGGCGTATCCGATTTAATCGTCCTCAAATTTCGGGTCATGTAGCCTTTGACGGGTGCGTGACTAAAACCGTGATGCAAGGCTAAATCGATATCCCGTCGAGAAATTACCCCTACCAAGCGATCGCTCTCGTCCACCACCGATAAGCCAGAATGTCCGTAACGGAATAAAATTCGCTGCGCCTGTTCGATGGTGGTATCGGGACGAATGGTACGTACGGGAGAAGACATCAAATCCCGTGCTGTTGGCGGGTGAGGAATTTGCTCTTTGAAGCGCTCGACCAATTCTCGTAACGTCGCTTCTGGATCGACTCCTCGCAGAATCACAGAGGCTGCTTGCGCGTGTCCGCCGCCGCCCAATGGCTCGAATAACTGATGAAGATTGGTCCCCTCAATGCGCGATCGCCCAATAATCGTCAACCGAATTTCCTTAAAAGGCTCCTCTCCTCTACCCTTGCTGTACTGATGGGCAAACAGTAGGGCATCGCTTTCGGTTAACTCGATCAATCGTTCTGCCAGATTGGACAATCCTGGCACGAAAGTCTCGGTAGTGAGAAGAATCGAGGCAATCGTGTAACCTCGGACGACAGACATTTGCAGCCTTTCGATCGCTTCTGTCAGTAATTGCTGCAAATAAGGCGGAAAACCGGGATCGGCATATTCGGCGATCGTTTTGACATTCGCTCCTTGTTCCATCAGCCATGCCAAAGCGCGAGCATCGCGAGCCGTACTTTGGGGAAATGTCAGCGAACCCGTATCCACGTGAATTCCTAGCGCCATGACAGTTGCTTCTACAGGGTTCAATCCAACCTTCGCCTGCTGCAATCGTTCGACAATGAGCGTAGTGGTTGCGCCTACCGCTTCAATTTGCTTCTGAGTCGCCGGAATATCCGAGCTGCTATCGAGATGATGGTCGTAAATCGCGATCGCCTTCACTTGTGGCAGATCGAACCATTCAGCCGCTTTTCCCAAGCGATCGCGCTGTTGGTTATCTACCACTACCAAAGAGCGAATTTTTTTCGGGTTGACGCTGCGCATTTCGATGAGCGACAATTCGTCTCGATGCAATGCCAAAAAGTCTCGCACGGCTGGATGCGCTCCCCCGGTCAAAACAATCCTGCTGCCAATTTTCAGCCGCGACAGCCCCACTGCTGCCCCCAGCACGTCAAAATCAGCCGTCTGATGACACAAAATTAAATCCATCGTTCGATTTTAGATTTTGAATTGGTCAATTGTTCTTTGTCATTGGTCATTGGTCATGTGATTTTAGATTTTAGATTTTGGTCGCCGTTCCGCAGATTTTGGATTGGGGATCGGTTAGTAGTTAATGGTTAGTAGGGGCGGGTTTATCTAAAAACCCTAGAGATTTACCTACATTTAGTAGAAAAAACCGCCCGTACAGTGGTTAATCGTTAATTGTCTCCCCATCTCTCCACTCTTGCTTGTCCCCTTGTCTCCTTGTCTCCTCATCTCCTTGTCCCCCAGTCTTCTTCCCCCATTCCCTACTCTACCGCGTCTGATAAATCCAGTGAGACAGATGGGTCAATTTTTGGTAGCGTACTATTCAGGAAGTATTTTAAAATCGACCGATTAAAGGTGAGAATTATCAAAGGCTCACTTTCTGTAATAGGAGAACTCTAGGAGAACTATAAGATGACTTTCCTTTTTCAAATCGCGCTGCTTGCTTTAGTTGCATTTTCCTTTGTTATGGTGATTGGGGTTCCGGTAGCTTATGCTTCCCCCCAAAACTGGGATCAATCCAAACCTTTACTCTTTGTCGGTTCTGCGATTTGGGTTGTTCTAGTTATCCTAGTCGCCGTTTTAAACTTTTTCGTTATCTAAGAGAAAATAGCTTAGCAAACACAGACCAGGGAAAATTCAAAGTTAGAGGATAGTAGTTCGGAGTTATTTTTCTTTAACTCCGAACTCCGAACTCCCAACTCTAATTGCTGATAACTAATTATTGATTATGGCTGTTTTCGAGGGCACTTTTACTCAAGATCCGTCTTCCTTGCGTTTTGCGATCGTCATTGGTCGATTCAATGACTTGGTGACGGGCAAACTCTTGTCTGGATGCCAAGATTGTCTTAAACGTCACGGAGTCGATGTCGATCCCAATGGAACGCAAGTAGACTATTTTTGGGTGCCAGGGAGTTTTGAAATTCCTATGCTAGCGCGAAAAGTGGCAGCTTCTCATGCCTACGACGCAGTAATTTGTCTGGGGGCAGTGATTCGCGGACAAACTCCCCATTTCGATTATGTTTCTGCCGAAGCGGCTAAGGGAGTGGCAGCGGCTAGCTTTCAAACCGGAGTGCCAGTCGTTTTTGGCATTCTGACGGCAGATACCATGCAGCAAGCTTTAGAAAGGGCAGGAATCAAAAGCAACCACGGCTGGAATTACGCCCTTGACGCGCTGGAAATGGCAAGTTTGATGCGACAAGTCAACCGTCAATTTCCCTCGCCTACCTACAACAGCCATGGCGAGTTGCATGGGGAAATTCCCCCAGCTTTACCTGTCTCTTCTGAGAGTAATGCGATCGCACCAGAATCGATTGAAGAGGTCAAGGAAAAATGAGGCTTAGAAAACCCGATTAAACCGACTCATCAATTTTTTTAGTAAGGTAAGGAGGCTCGATCGCTTCAAAATCTGATTCTTCTAAAGATAACAGCAAAGGCTCTTTATCATCTTCATCTTCAAGCGGATTTTTCAGTAACTTAACTATCCAGCGACCCGATTTTTCCTCAGCTTGAAGATACCCATGAATGCCTACTGCATATTCAGGATAAATAACCCGAATTAAAGTTCCTACTTTAAGCATTAAAAAAAAATTAAAGTCAAAAAAATCACTGACTTGTAGCGACTCAACTAAGAGAATTCTGTCACTTAAAATTGAAGCTAATTTCTTTGATTGTCCCTAATTAAAGGAGTAATATTGAGGTTATAAATTACTTTTTCCTTTTGAGGGATTTGGTAATTATCCCAGTCTGGATTGTCTTGGAGGAGAATAATTATCCCCGAACGAATCCAATTTTCTATGCGTAACCGCTCGTCCGAGGGAAAAGATGTCAAATTTGGGTCTTCGGAAAGTTGTTTTGTATTCTCAATCACTATATGCCGATTGCGAACATGATTGAGGACATAGGCAATTAGCCTTTGCCGCCAATAAGGAATAGAGAAGGCTACTTGGTAGGGATATTCAGGATAATACACCAAAATATCTTCAATTTCTTTAATGACAAATAGCAAAGTTAAGTTGACAATTTGGTAAGACATTGACTTATAATTTCTTTCTTATTTTGTGAACTTAAGTTTTTCTTCGGTAACGCGCAACTGCTGGCAAGGAATGACATCAGCAATAACGTTAGCGCCATTCTGACTGGTGTGAATTTCTAATTGGGCATCTGCTACTGTCTCAAATAGCAATTTCTGACCTGGCAAAATCACTTTTTCCCAGTGAAAATTAGGAATATTGGTAATCCGAATTACCTGAATTCGACTGGTAGCATTAATATAAAAGCAAAGAAGCTGGAAATCGCTCGGAGTCGCTACAGATCGATCGAGTGCGCATATATTTGAATCATGGTCGCTAGCTCCAACTGAGAACAATTCTAGTTAGATTTACCGCATCTAGCTCAGGAAACCTAGCAACTTTTGCCATAATTTGTTTTAAGCTGTCATCTCGCGATTGACAACTTCTAAATACTAGAAAAGAAGCTTTGCTTCCTGGTTGTGAGTTCTTAAATTTTTGTTATTAAAAGCTTTTCTCAATTGTCTTTTCAGATGCTATATGGATTTTAGCGCCTTGTCTGTACGTTAGCGTACATAAATCCCCCAACCCTTACAATTGATTAAACATTTAACCTCATCGAGAGTCAAGCAAGCGCATCAGTTCGCTTTGCACGAGGCGATAACATTCGCAAGCAGCGGCTTCCAAATTCTCCCGCTCCATAATGGTAATCTTCCCACGGCTATAGCGAATCATTCCCGCCCTTTGAAGGGTGGCTGCTGCCACCGTAACGCCGGAACGACGGATACCCAGCATATTGGCGATAAATTCCTGAGTCAGCGGGAATTCATTTTTCTGGATACAATCTTGAACTGATAGCAGCCAGCGAGCGAGTCGCTCCTCTATAGTATGCTGACGGTTGCAGGCAGCACTTTGCGAAACCTGAGTCAATAGCGCTTGGGTATAGAGTAACAGCCGTCGTTGAAGTTCTCCTCCCCGATGAAACTCCTCCTTAAGCACACCTGCATCTAGCTTCATTGCTCCGTCTGGAATTTGCACGATCGCGCAGCTAGTAGTGAACTCTCCTCCTAAAAAGACGGGAAGTCCCACCATGCCTTCATTGCCCACCAAACCAACTTCGGTTGTCGAGCCGTCCTCCATAATAGAGACGAGAGAAATCATAGCTCGATTGGGAAAATAAACCTCTGAAATCCTTTCCCCAGGTTCGTAGAGAATCTGTCCGGCGGAGAGCGATACAAGCTGTAGGTGGGGAGCAAGGCGCTGGTATTCCGATCTGGGTAAAGCTGCTAGCAGTTGGTTAATAGGAACAGAATTGTCTTCGGGCACCGATAATAGAAATCTCCTGCAAATGAGAGAATTAATCATACCTCTATCCGGGGGATTTTCAGTACGCTAGCGTACATAGAGGGGTGAAGGGTTTAGTTTTAAGATTCAACTGCTTTGCCTCGTGCCTAGCAAGCGGATCGACTCGCTGCGCACGAGGCGATAACACTCGCAGGCAGTTGCTTCTAACTCTGATTGATTGAGGATAGCAATCTGACCGCGACTATAGCGGATTAGTCCTGCTCTCTGAAAGGTGCCAGCCAATTGGGTGACGCTAGCGCGGCGCACTCCCAGCATCTCAGCGATGAATTGCTGAGTCAGCCGGAACTCGTCTTGCCCTACGCAGTCTCGAACTAACAGCAGCCAACGAGCCAACTGCTGCTCTAGTCGATGACGGGATTTGCACGCAGAAATTTGGGAGATTTGAGTCAATAGCGCTTGGGTATAGAGTAGCAACCGTCTTTGTAGTTCTCCCCCTCTGTCAAACTCTCTTTTGAGTACGCTAGCATCCAGCTTCATCGCATTTCCGGCAATCTGCACGATAGCGCGGTTGATGGTAAAATCGCCTCCTAAAAATGCGGGGAGTCCCACGATGCCTTCATTGCCTACCAAGCCGATTTCAGTTGTCGAGTTGTCTGCGAGCGCAGAAACGAGAGAAATCATTGCGCGATCGGGAAAATAGACCTCTCTAATCGGTTCGCCAGGTTCGTAGAGGACTTGTCCGAGGAAGAGCGAGACAAGCTCTAGGTGAGGAACGAGATACTGGTACTCTGAGTCTGGCAAAGCTGCCAGTAGTCGATTGACGGGGACATGCAAAGCTTCAGACACGGGAATTAGAAGCCTCCTTCCTTGAGGTATTACCTGACATGACCGCATAAGGAGAGTAATTACCGTCCGATCTCCATATCAAAATGTTTTTTATTAGAAAATCAACAAATACAAGCTTTTCAATAGTAACTTCAATTTCTTGGATGGGGCTAAGCCCTTGACAGATGAAAATCCTTTTGAGATACTAGAGAAGGTGTTAAGATTATGCGGGTATAGCTCAGTGGTAGAGCGTCACCTTGCCAAGGTGAACGTCGCGCGTTCGAATCGCGTTACCCGCTTTTAAGATAAAATAAAATCAAACCAGTTGAAGCCCAGTCAGAGGAAGGTGCTAGGATTTATAGTCTGACTCGTTTTGTTAATGAGAGATTAAATTCGCTTGATATCTTGATTCGAGTGCTGAGACTATACTATATAGTGCCAACGCTCTAACGATCGTTAATGCTCGTGCGACCTCAGAAGTCTCTGAAAATAGATTTAAGTAAAGAGTATCCTTGTCCCTGTCGGCGGCGCGGTCGTCTGTTACCGATTCTGCTGACAGACGCATTTGGCTGCGATCGCTGCCAGCAAATTTTTGTCGTTGATGAAAAAAATCAGATAATAGAACAATTATCTTCTAACTATCCCGGCAAACGCGCTTGGCGCTGGACGGGATATCGTTGGATTGCTGCCGGACTCGGAGACAGTGGGCTGCCTTTTATGTTGGTCATGCTCTTGGCGACGATCGTCATCGTGCTCGCCCTGGCATTGCGATCGCTACCGAGTATCGGTATGATTTGGGCAGCGATCGCAGTAGGATTGATTTTTAGTATAGTAGTACTGATGTCCTGGCTAGCCAATCGGCATTAAAGGTCAAAATATGACGCAAGAAAGCTCCTCCAACCCTCTGCTTGCCCAAGCCAAGCGCGCCCATAACGCTTTTGTCGAATTGGGAAAAAGCAGTGGTTTGGAGCGCAATCGGGGTGTTAAAGCGATGGTTCGAGGACTTCAGGATGCCTTTAACGACATTCTGGAAGCTAACACCCTCGATCTGGAAATGAGCCGAGAAATGGCAGTCCCGGAACTGATCTTGGAGTGGTTAAAGCTTACGCCAAAACGGTTGCAAACAACGGTCGAGATTTTGCAACGGTTGGCAGAGTTACCCGATCCCCTGCAACAGGTAATCGTTGCTTCCTATCAACTGACTCCTTTCCAAACCTACTGTCAGCGCATGCCCCTAGGCACGATCGCGTTAATTCACGAAGCATTTCCCGAATTAGGTGCGATCGCAGCCGGGTTGTGTCTGAAAACCGGGAATAGCCTTATCCTGCGCGGATGCAGCGCGTCGAGCTATGCTAATGCGGTCATTGCCAAAGCGCTACAAAATGCCTTAGAAGACGCTGGATTGCCAGCGGGATGTATAGAAGCAATTCCCTCGGATTCGGGAAGTTCGATTCAAGAGCTAGTAACCCAAGACCAGTATATTAACTTGGTTATTCCCTACGGTCGTCCCAGTTTAGTCGAACAAGTAACGCAACTGGCAACTGCCCCCGTTCTCAAATCAGCCATGGGAAATTGCTATCTCTATTGGTCGCTTAGTGGCGATCTCGATCTCGTGCGCTGGATCGTTATCGACAGCCACGGTAGCGAACCCGATCCGGTCAACGCGATCGAGAAAGTTTTAATCGGTCCCAATCACAATCCTTCGTTGTTAGTGCGTCTGTTTAATAGCCTTCAAGAAAAGGGATTTGAGTTGAGAGGCGATAAAGAATTATTAGCAGACTTCTCCGACTATTTAACGCCAGCCACAGAAGTAGAATGGGGCAAACCCTATCTCGATAAGATCGTCGCTTTTAAAGTCGTTGGGGATCTCTCGGAGGCGATCGCCTGGATTAATCGCTACAGCAGCGGTCATGCCGATTGCCTGGTGACAGAATCTTATCAAGAGAGCCGCCAATTTGCTATGGAAATCGATAGCGCCCTGGTATATATTAATTCCTCACCTCGCTTCTCGCGCAATCCCAAACAGGGAGAATCTGTATTTTTAGGAATATCCAACCAGAAAGGTCACCGTCGGGGTCTGATTAGCTTAGAAACCTTTACGACTCTCAAACAAGTAGTGCAGGGAAACGGGAAATATTAAAAATGCTGAATATTGCCACTTTTTTTTATTTTTTTCTGAGTTTTTAGGGCTTCTCTCCGTAGCCAATGTTACAAAATCATGACATTGACTCTGTTAGCTTATAAAACAACTGTTTTGAAGGAAAAAAGCAAAGGTGGGTTCGATCTACGTTGCTATTGTTGAGGGAAATCCGCATCTGCGATCGCTGCTAGGCTGGCATCTACAGCAAGCAGGCTATCGAACGCAACAAATCGCTACGATTGGGCAAGCCAGAACGGCGTTTCTCCATCGCCAACCGACATTAGCTATTGTGGATTCCGATCTGCCCGATGGAGACGGGATCGAATTGTGCCATTGGCTTTATCAACAGCGACAGACGCTGATCTTAATTCTCTCGGCACGCAATAGCGAAAAAGAGATTGTCAAAGGACTGAAAGCGGGTGCGGATGATTATTTAACCAAGCCCTTTGGCATGCAGGAGTTTATGGCGCGTATAGAAGCCCTAACCCGCCGCATGAGAGCCGCTTCTGCGCCCTTGTATCTAGAGTACGGCGACCTGAAAATCGATTTAGTGCAGCGTCGGGTACAATTCAAGGAAGAATTTATCGAGCTAACGCCTCAAGAATTTAGCTTGCTCTACGTTCTTGCCCAGGCAGAGGGAATGGCACTGAGTCGGTCTGAATTGCTGCGTCGAGCTTGGCCCGAAGCGATCGACAACCCTCGTACTATCGATACTCACGTACTCTCGCTGCGCAAAAAAGTCGAAACCGATCCCCGGCAACCCAGTTTAATTCAAACCGTTCGCAACGTCGGCTATCGGTTTAATCCAGATGTCCTTGAGGATGCGCCAATGCCTGCAATGCCGCCAGCCGCGATCGCGCGCGATCGCAGCAATGGAAACGGACATAATCTGTCGAGAATTGCCGCCAATCATTCTTAAAATTTGCCGCATCGATGCTGTCCAAGAGTTTGGATTTTCCCCAGAAATATATCTTGAGAAAGATTTTTTTCAATCCAATCTCCAAAGTCGGTCGAGTCATCTATCCTAAAGAGGAGATTGACTAGAGGAGAGGGAAAATCATGATTCGAGCCTACGCAGCCCGCGAACCCGGTGCAAAACTAGAGCCATTCGAGTACGAACCAGGTTCTCTAGGAGAAGAAGAGGTAGAAATCCAAGTCGAATACTGCGGCATCTGCCACAGCGACCTGAGCATGTTGAATAACGATTGGGGCATGACTCGCTACCCATTCGTGCCCGGTCATGAGGTTATCGGTACGATCGCCGCTTTAGGAGACAGAGTTAAACAACTGAAACTCGGACAACGGGTTGGACTAGGCTGGTATTCCCGTTCCTGTATGACGTGCGAGTGGTGCATGGGGGGCAACCACAACCTCTGTCAGACAGCAGAGGGAACGATTGTCGGTCGCTACGGCGGTTTTGCCGAAAAAGTTCGCGCCCACCAAGGCTGGGTACTTCCCCTGCCCAAAAACCTCAATCCCGCTACGTCAGGTCCATTATTTTGTGGCGGGATAACCGTTTTTAACCCACTCGTCCAATTCGATCTTAAGCCGACCGATCGCGTCGGCGTGATAGGCATTGGCGGACTCGGACACATGGCGCTACGTTTTCTTCGCGCTTGGGGATGCGATGTGACTGCCTTCTCCACCAGTTCCGACAAAGAAGCCGAGGCGCGAGAAATGGGGGCAAATCATTTCGTCAACTCCCGCGATCCACAAGCGTTGAAGGCAGTAGCCAATTCCTTTGACATGATTCTTTCTACCGTTAATGCCGATCTAGACTGGGGCACCTACATTGCTACTTTACGCCCCAAGGGTCGGTTACATTTCGTTGGAGTCGTTCCCAACCCCGTATCGGCTCATGTTTTTCCTCTTATAGAGGGTCAGAAGTCAATTTCTGGCAGTCCGCTCGGCAGCCCTACTACTGTCGCTCGCATGCTCGATTTTGCTGAGCGCCATCAGCTCGAACCGATTACCGAAACCTTCACCTTTGACCAAGTAAATGAGGCGATGGAAAGACTCCACAGCGGCAAGGCACGATATCGGATAGTCTTGAAACATTAGGAGCCAAACCAATTGACAATTCGCAATCGGAAGACAGCAGATTCCCATACTGCCCTGCTCGCTAATGAAACAACCCTGCGCCCCGAATTTCTCCGCCCTTAAATGACCCTATCTCCTAGCCTACAAGCCAAACTCTCTACACCTCTAAAGATCGGTTCGCTTGAGGTTAATAGTCACGTTTTGCAGTCTCCTCTCTCTGGGGTGACGGATTTGGTATTTCGACGCTTGGTGAGGCGTTATGCGCCAAAATCGATGATGTATACGGAGATGGTAAGCGCGACCGAAATCCATCACCTCAAGGAACTGCCGAGAATCATGGAAATCGACCCCGACGAACAGCCGATTAGCATTCAACTGTTCGACTGTCACCCCGATTTTATGGCTGATGCCGCTCAGAAAGCAGTGGCAGAGGGCGCTCAAACAATTGATATCAATATGGGCTGTCCGGTCAATAAAATTACCCAAAAAGGCGGTGGTTCTTCTTTACTGCGCCAGCCAGAAATTGCCGCAGCGATCGTCAAAGAAGTAGCCGGAGCGGTCGATGTTCCCGTAACCGTCAAAACTCGCCTTGGCTGGGACGATGGCGAAATCAACATTCTCGACTTCGCCAAACGAATGGAAGACGCAGGCGCAGCAATGTTGACTTTGCACGGACGCACCCGCGCTCAAGGATACAACGGTTCGGCGCGGTGGGACTGGATCGCACGAGTCAAGGAAGTACTCTCAATTCCCGTTATTGCCAACGGAGATATCGTTTCTGTCGAATTCGCCGTGCGCTGTTTAGAAGAGACGGGTGCTGATGGGGTTATGTGTTCGCGGGGAACCCTAGGGCATCCTTTTTTGGTTGGAGAGATCGATTATTTTTTGAAGACGGGAAACCCATTACCATCACCGACACCCGTCGAACGTCTCGAATGTTCCAAAGAGCATTTGTGCCTTCTGTGGGAATATAAAGGCAAACGAGGGATTTTTCAGTCTAGAAAGCATCTGGCTTGGTATTGTACGGGATTTGCTAATGCATCTGAGTTGCGAGACAAAGTATCTCGGATCGAAACCGTCGAGGAAGGATGCGAGTTGCTCGATCGCGCCATCGCCCGTCTGGTTTGTTTGGAAAAGTAGTATTTTTTTCCCTTTTGAATGGGACTGACATGCCGAAATCGGGAGCTTACGCTGAAATTTAGGTCAAACGGTAGAAGCTATGCTTGAGTTTGAGAGCGATAATAGAATCTATGGAAAGCCCCGAAAAACTATGAGTCTTAAGGAGATCTTCAAACAGGGTTTAAGAGATGGTTATCTCGATCCAAAGCTCAAAGCAGAAGTGATGCGAATTTGCCATCCCGATTCAATTTTGTCCGCTGAAGATCGCGTTTATTTAGATCGGTTAATGGGTGCAATTTTAACGGGAGAAATTGCTGGATTATATTTATAAAAATTTGAATGGGAAATTGATACAAAGATAGGATTTCGGGGCAATCTATAAAAAGAAGTTCGCTAGCTCGGATCGATCGCGCCATCATCGGGGTCAGAGAGGGGCTAAGGCTAACAATTTTTTCCTCTTGCAATTAAACCGGACTTATGAAATCTTGGCTCGGTTGGCGTAACGATAACGGATCTAAATTTCCTGAAGGCACGATCGCCCGCGATCGCGCAAAAGCTCAAAAGCCCTTCCAATCCTCCATTCCTTTATTCGGCAGCGTTGCCGCCCTTCTATTTTCCCTCGGTTATTGGATTGCTCCTTCTGCTTGGGCAGCCGAACGCTTAACCGTTCGCGCGGGACTTTTTGAGCACTCAGTCGAAGTAAAGTCCCTGGAACATTTAGCCAAGACGGGAGAAGTGCCATCCTCGCTAAAATCCTATGAGTTTTTGTTAACCCCTACTATCAAGCAGGCGTTTACTAAGAGCTTACATGTCGATTCGGCTCTAATCGAGCCACTTCTAGCAGATTTATTTAGCTCTCCCGATGGCGAAAAATTACTCGACCAACTCAGCAAAGCGCTACCGGGAACCGACGCGCAACGGATTAAAGATACCTTCAGCCTTGCTTTGCACGGAAGAGATGCTCTGAATTTTCTGAGTTTTATACGCGCCTATCCCGACGCAAATCTTACCGTCGATCTTGCCGAGGTGGCTAAGATCGCCGTGCAACTTAATGCTTCCGCTTGGCAAAATCAAATGATGAGTCCTCGACTAGAACGCGACCTCCGAGTAGAGGCAAATGAAAATGTTCCTCTCGGTATAGATCCAACCGTATCGGGTAACGAAGCCGTTTCGATGGTGACGTTGAGGTTGAAAGATGGAACGAGACAGCGCAATATTCCCGTAGACATTTACTACAGCAGCAATACTCGCGGTCCTTTGGTCGTCATCTCTCATGGATTTGCAGCCGATCGCAAATTTCTCCGCTATCTTGCCCGACATCTAGCGTCCTACGGCATGACAGTCGCTGCCCTAGACCATCCCGGTAGCAATATTGCCGTGCTAGTGAAAAAAGCCTTGGGCATGCGAGTCAGTCAGCTATTGCCTGCCTCCGAGTTTATCGATCGCCCTCAAGACATCAGTTTCTTACTCGATCGACTAGAGATCCTCAACCGACGCAAAGGTGTCCTGAAAGGTAAATTGAACGTGCGGCAAGTAACGGTTATCGGTCACTCCTATGGCGGTTATACGGCTTTAGCCGTCGCGGGAGCAGAACTCAATCCGAAAGCGCTGCGCAGCTTTTGCCAAGCCGTGTCTCTTCTACAGCGTTCGCCTGCCGACTGGTTGCAATGTGCGGCTTCCGAATTGCCCTACGGAAGACGACAGTTTAGAGATCCCAGAGTCGCCCAAGTTATTGCCTTCAATCCCATTATCGGCAATCTCTTCGGCAATGATTTGTCTGGGGTAAAGGTGCCGACATTAATGGTTTCTTCATCGGGAGATGGGATCACGCCAACTATCTCTCACCAACTGCAACCGTTTCAGCAATTGTCGGGAGAAAAATACCTTCTAGTCGCGATCGGCGCAACTCACATGAGCTTGACGGATATCAGTAACTTAAATAGTACTGTCGGACAAAGTACTTTAGTGCAAGAGGTGATGGGAAAAGATGCCGAATCGATGCGACAAATGGCAAAGGCGATCGCTTTAGCCTTTGTCGAACAGCTAACGCCCGCGGCCCCAACCTATCGACCGTTTTTATCGCCTGCTTACGTCCAATCGCTTTCTGACGAGAAAATAACTTTTCGTTTGGCTAGAGAACTTCCTCCCACTGTAGATGCTTGGCTGAGCGTTCTTAATTTAGGCAATCGATACGCTGACTCCGACAAATCTGAAGGCAAGCCTTCCATTCTCAAGGCAATTCAAGGGTATTTTATTAATGCCAGAGAGATGATATCTCCGCCCGCTTACTGTAGCGGACAATTAGACCGCTTATTTACCGGACTCTTGAACACCTACGATAGCGACCGCTATTATTGGGATAGTTTGGCTTAACGACAATTAACATCAAGCTTCTTCTTGTAATTTTTGCCCGATCCGAGGTTCGGTTCCGGCAAGGAGACGACTGATATTGCTTCGGTGACGAACGATTACATATATTCCCGCTATGGCTGCAAATAGAATATAAGGAAGGGGTTGTTTGAGAAAAATCATTAGCATATTAACCGCGATCGCGCCGCCAATCGAACTGAGAGAAACGATTCTCGACAGTACTAAAACGATTAAAAAACTTGCTAACGCTCCCAAAGCCACAACAGGGTTCATTACTAATAAAATGCCTAAGCCAGTGGCTACAGATTTCCCTCCGCTAAAGTTGAGAAAAATCGATTTACTGTGACCGAAGATCGCCGCTAAACCTGTGGCAACGATGAGCCAAGGCTGCCAATTGGCAGGAAGAATTTCTGTAGGATAAACCGCATAAAAAAGATCGACCAATGCAACTGCGATCGCTCCTTTGAGGAGATCGATTAATAAAACCGCGATCCCAGCACCTTTTCCTAGCGTTCTCAGAACATTAGTTGCCCCAGTCGAACCAGAACCATGCTCTCTAATATCGATTCCTTTGAGATAGCGTCCGGCTAGATATCCAGTCGGAATCGAACCGAACAAATAAGCAACGATTGCGAGTAGTCCGCTGACAAGTATAGAGACAAGCATGGTGAGTCGTTAGTGGTTAGTCAACCGATGAAAAGATTTACGATTTTAGATTATCCCACGACTAAAGTGCGTGGGCTTGAAAGTCTTTTAATCGATCGAGAGTCTTTTGCCACTAATTGATTTCGCGATATCGCAAACGATCGCGCTAAAATCTATAGCAAATCTTCCTCATGGCTATTTTTGATCTCGCGATCGCGCGCTTTCGTTGACGATTGATAAAGTTCGATAAATCGATAATCTTTACACGGATTGATAGCGCGATCGCACTTCTAAATACACCAACAATGCATTAATGTCAGCCGGATTCACGCCGCCAATTCTGGAAGCTTGACCGATGGTTAAAGGTTTAACTTTGTTTAATTTTTCCCTTGCTTCCATTGACAAAGTGTCAATTTTTATGTAGTCAAGATCTTTGGGTAATTGGCGATTGGCGTGACGCGCGATTTGGTCGATTTGATTTTGTTGGCGTTGCAGATAACCGGAATATTTAATCTCGATTTCTACGCCTTCTTTTTCGGCGGGATCGAGATGGGGATTGCCCAAGCCAAAACGTTCTAAATCGACGTAATGAAAACCGGGACGGCGCAACAGGTCAGCAAGGGGAATCGAGCCTTTGATTTTTTGTCCGGTTGCCGCCGCGATCGCGATGCCGATTTCATCTTTTTCTTTGACGCGCGTTTCGTGCAGTCGTTCCTTCTCGGCAACGATATTTGCTTGCTTGCGCTGGAAGATTTCCCAACGACGGTCATCTATCAAACCAATTGCGCGACCTAGTGGCGTGAGGCGTTGGTCGGCATTATCAGAACGCAAAATCAACCGATACTCAGATCGAGAAGTTAACATGCGATAGGGTTCCCGCAGGTCTTTGGTACAAAGGTCATCAACTAGCGTTCCGATATAGCTTTCTTCGCGGGGAAAAACGAGCATTTCCCGCCCCCTAACGAATCTAGCTGCATTGATTCCCGCCACGATTCCCTGGGCTGCGGCTTCTTCGTATCCGGTCGTTCCGTTAATTTGTCCCGCACAGAATAATCCTTCGATTTTCTTAGTCATGAGAGTGGGATAGCACTGCGTCGCAGGCAGATAGTCGTACTCCACCGCATAGGCAGGGCGCAGCATGACGCAGTTTTCCAATCCCGGCAGAGTATGCAACATGGCGAGTTGCAGGTTCTCTGGCAGTCCGGTAGAGAATCCCTGGATATAAAGTTCGGGAATATCTCGTCCTTCGGGTTCGATAAAGATTTGGTGACTTTCTTTATCGGCGAAGCGAACGATTTTATCTTCGATAGAAGGACAGTAACGCGGTCCTTTGGAATCGATAAACCCACCATAAATTGGGGAGAGATGCAAGTTATCTCGAATCAGTTGATGGGTTTCGGCAGTTGTGCGGGTGAGATAGCAATTCATTTGCTCTCTGTGTACCCAAACTTCTGGATCGAAGCTGAACCAACGGACTTCTTCATCGGGAGGTTGAGGTTCTAATTTGCTGTAGTCAACAGAACGCTTATCTACTCGTGCGGGAGTTCCCGTTTTCAGCCTTCCGGTTTCAAAACCCAGACGGTTCAAAGTTTCAGTTAACCCGACGGCGGCAAACTCCCCAGCGCGTCCTGCTGACATCGATTTACCGCCAACCCAAATGCGACCGCCTAAAAAGGTTCCCGTGGTGAGAATGACGGCTTTGGTTTGGAAGCAAGCGCCAAAGTAGGTTTGCACGCCGATAACTTCGTCGTTTTTCCCCAATACCAAGTCTGTCGCCATGCCTTCGCGAACGAGCAAATTTTCTTGGTTTTCGACGATATTTTTCATCACTGCGGCATATTCGCGCTTGTCGGTTTGGGCGCGCAATGCCCAGACAGCAGGTCCTCGCGAGGAGTTGAGAACGCGCTTTTGTAGGTAAGTTCGGTCTGCCATTTTGCCAATTTCCCCGCCCAGTGCATCGACTTCGTGGGTAAGCTGGGATTTGGCTGGTCCTCCGACGGCTGGATTACAAGGCTGCCAAGCAATTTTGTCTAGGTTGAGGGTTAGCATGAGGGTACGACAACCCAGACGGGCGCAAGCGAGGGCAGCTTCGCAACCTGAATGTCCTGCCCCAACTACGATGACGTCAAAAGCGTCTTGGAATTCTATCGAGGATGCGATCGTCATAGTCTAAGCGTTGGCTCGGCAAATACGTATGTTTATTTTAGCGGCTAGTCGGATTTGGAAGCATTGTCTTGAGACTCTCTAAGATAGAAGAAGCCAAGTAAGAGAAGACGTTTTCCAGGCATGACAAACATACTAAAGACTAAGATAAGGTCTTTTTTCTTCGCGCCTTCTTGGTTTTGGATGGCGATCGCTATTTTATTGGCAACATCGTTAGCTTTGCGTTTTTGGGAGTTGGGACGATTTAATCAGCTAGTCTTCGATGAAGTTTACTACGTTAAATACGCTCAAAACTATCTAAGTCGCACGCCTTTTTTTGACGTTCATCCCCCGCTAGGGAAATATTTAATTGCTTTTGGGATTTGGGTTAGCAAGCTTCATTTTTGGAATCCTACAGGTCAGACGACAGCTTTTGGCTATCGCTGGCTAAATGCTTTGACTGGTTCTTTGATTCTGCTAATTGTTGCTGGGATCGCCTATCAGTTAAGTTATCGTCGCAGCTACGCTTTTATCGCGGCTTGGTTTGCCTGTGCCGACGGGTTGCTATTGGTTGAGTCTCGCTATGCTTTTTTGAATATTTATCTAGTTTTTTTCGGATTATTGGCTCAGTGGTGTTTTTTAATAGCTTTAGCCCAGAAATCTCTACTGCGTTGGTTGTATCTCGTTTTGGCTGGTATTTTTTTCGGGTGTTCTGCTGCGGTTAAATGGTATGGATTGGGATTTTGGTTGGGAATTGGTGCGGTTTGGGCAAGTGCCCGGATCGTTAGCTGGTGGCAACGCGATCGCAAGCTATCATTCAATCAACCTTTTTGGCAGAATTTATCCAAATTCAAATTATGGCCTTTATTGGTCTTTTTGGGAGTAATTCCAGTCGTCGTTTATTGCTTGCTCTGGATTCCCCATTGGCAACTCGATCGCGATCGCGGATTTTGGGAATTACATCAGAAAAGTTGGACGTTTCACCAACAACTAGGGAGTAGTTCTCAGATCCATCCCTACTGTTCTCCCTGGTACAGTTGGGTTTTGATGGTTCGTCCGGTGGCGTATTTTTTTGAGAAATCGGGAAATTCTGCCCAATCTACCGTTTACGACGTGCATGGCATGGGCAATCCAATTCTATGGTGGCTAGGCACGATCGCAATGCTCATTTTAGTAGGAAAAATAGCGCAACAAGTATACCCGATTCAGAAAAAACGACAACGGGAGTTTGATTTCTCGATTCCGCTTTATTTGCTGTTGAATTATGGGGCGAACTGGTTGCCTTGGATGCTGGTGCATCGCTGCGCTTTTCTCTACTACTATATGCCAGCCTCGATTTTTGGTTTTTTGGCGATCGCTTATCTAGTCGATCGATGGCTGTATAGCGATAATCTTTGGTGGCGGGCGATCGCTATAAATATTATTTTTTTCATTTTGATGGGTTTGGCTTATTGGTTGCCTATCTATCTAGGTCTGCCTTTATCAAGGGAGGCATTTGACCATCGCATGTGGTTTCGTTCTTGGTATTAAAGTTGTTCGCGCTACAACAATTGCGACAAAAACCGGAAATCTTTTATAAGAATTCAAAGCGGCGCGTTACCTTTACCGTTACAATAAGCTACTGCATAAACTTATATCTTGCACCTACCCAACTTATCGCCAGAGAATAAATTCTCAACCCTAACAGGATAAGTCTGTTTTAACGGACTTATCTCTTCTTGAAGTCAGATTTATCTGACTTTAGCTATCAGCCAAGAAATTTATTTCTTGGTAGGATGAAAAGCTGGTGCAAGATCTAAGAGGTTGTCCCAAAAGTATAGAATGTCATGTCGAGCGTAGCGATCGCGAAGCGAAACATCTGATTATACCAACTCCAAACAGAGATTCTTCGTTACGTTCTCCTACACTGGAAATGACAAAATGGACTTTTTAGATGTCCCCTAAGTAAAGACAAAAAGAAAAAAATTTATTCTTTTTCTTATTGTCTTCAAAGTAATAGATATCAAATTATTATTTAAAGGACTATGGCAAAAGTTCTCGTATCCGATCCTATCGACCAAGTGGGCATTGAGATTCTCTCGCAAGTTGCCCAAGTAGACGTAAAAACTGGGCTTTCTGCTGATGAATTGATTAAAATTATTCCCGAATACGATGCACTGATGCTGCGTTCTGGTACACGGGTGACGCAAGAAATCATTGAAGCAGGAACTCAACTCAAGATTATTGGCAGGGCAGGCGTGGGCGTAGACAATATCGACGTTCCAGCAGCGACTCGTCAAGGCATTATCGTCGTCAACTCTCCCGAAGGCAATACGATTGCCGCAGCCGAACATACCCTAGCGATGATGCTATCCTTATCCCGCTATATTCCCGATGCCAATGCCTCTGTCAAAGGGGGAAAGTGGGATCGCAAAAGCTATATCGGTTCCGAAGTGTACAAGAAAACGCTAGGAGTGATTGGTCTAGGGAAGATAGGTTCCCACGTCGCAACCGTGGCAAAAGCAATGAACATGAAAATTCTTGCCTACGACCCTTTTATTTCTAAGGAACGGGCAGATCGACTCGGTTGTACCTTAGTAGACTTGGATTTTCTCTTTGCCGAAGCCGACTATATCACCTTACACATTCCCAAAACGCCGGAAACCACCCATCTCATCAATGCGGAAACGCTTGCCAAGATGAAACCTAACGTTCGCATTATCAACTGTGCGCGAGGTGGCATTATTGATGAAGAGGCTTTAGTAGAAGCCATAGAATCGGGCAAAATTGCTGGGGCAGCCTTAGATGTTTTCGAGCAAGAACCTTTAGGAGAATCGAGATTGCGAGAACTCGGTTCTAAGGTGATTCTTACCCCTCATTTGGGAGCTTCGACAGAAGAGGCGCAGGTCAATGTCGCGATCGACGTTGCCGAACAAATTCGAGACGTGCTGTTGGGATTGCCAGCGCGATCGGCAGTCAATATCCCGGGACTGACCCCTGACGTGATGGAAAAACTCAGACCCTATCTGCGCTTGGCAGAAACGCTGGGCAATCTAGTCGGTCAACTGGCAGGGGGACGAATCGAGCGCTTGACGGTCAAGTTGCAAGGCGATTTGGCTGAGGTTAACAGCCAGCCAATAGTTATCGCTTCGATCAAAGGACTTCTCTCTCAAGCATTGCGAGAGCGCGTCAATTACGTCAATGCCGCAATTGAAGCCAAAGAACGCGGGATTCGCATCATCGAAACTAAAGATGCTTCGGTTCGGGATTACTCCGGTTCGCTTTATTTAGAGGCGCAGGGATCGATGGGAGAACATTCGGTCACGGGGGCGCTGTTGAGCAATGGAGAAATCCGCATTACCGATCTCGATGACTTCCCCATCAACGTTCCGCCCAGCAACAATATGTTATTTACTCTCCATCGAGATATGCCGGGAATTATCGGCAAAATCGGTTCTCTACTGGGGAGTTTTAACGTTAATATCGCCAGCATGCAAGTAGGTCGAAAGATAGTTCGAGGCGATGCGGTCATGGCGCTTAGCCTCGACGATCCGCTACCAGAGGGATTGCTATCAGAAATTACCAAAGTCGCGGGTATTCGCGATGCTTATACGGTCAAGCTTTAAGAAATTGTTATTGATTTGTTATTGTTTGTTGTTTATCGACGTACAAATAAATAACAATGAATAAACAGCGATCGATAACCAATCTCCTCCTATGTCAAACAGTTGGTGGGAAATTCAAGTTCTGTGTCATCCAAACATGGAAGAATCCGTTTTTTGGCGGTTGCAAAAGTTTGGGTGTTCGGGAACCGCGACCGAAAGAAAGGAACAATCCTATCTAATTCGCGCTTATCTGCCTCAAATCAAGGCGCAGGCGCTGGATTTAGCAGCGCTTTCTCTGTGGCTGCGCCAGGATGCGATGATTCTGAATCTTCCCCAACCGATAACTCGCTGGCAATTGATTGACGAAGAAGATTGGGCGAGTAGCTGGAAACAACACTGGCAACCAACGGAGGTGGGCGATCGCATTCTTATCTATCCCGCTTGGTTAACCCCCCCCGAAAACTCAGATAGGATTATCCTGCGCCTCGATCCCGGCGTTGCTTTCGGCACGGGAACCCACTTAACCACTCAGTTGTGTCTGGAATCGCTGGAGATGCGCATGCTCTATCCCAGCGGCGAAGCGGTGCTGGCCGATATTGGCTGCGGTTCTGGCATTCTCGCGATCGCTGCTATCTTAATGGGAGCGCCCAAAGTCTACGCTGTCGATATCGATCCCCTCGCCGTCGAGTCCGCCCGTCAAAATCGCGCCCTCAATCAAATCGATGCGGATCGCCTGATAATCGAGCAAGGCAGTCTTGAAAAAGTGCTAGAAATGGCTCCTGAAGGCGTTGATGGCGTTTTTTGTAATATTCTCGCAGAAACGATTATCGAGATGATTCCCCAGTTTGCCAAGCTGATCAAACCTAAAGGCTGGGGAATTCTGAGCGGCATTTTATTAGACCAAGCTAAATCGGTGATGGAACCTCTCGAAGACAATGGTTGGGTTGTCGCCGCCCTTTGGAAACGTCAAGATTGGGCTTGTCTGAATATTAGACGGGCTTAGTTATAGGCGGCTGCCATAATTTGTTGCGAAATAGGTGAGAATGTTCGGGATGATAAAGACGCGATCGCGCTTCCTCGCCGATCTCGCCCAAAGCCGGACTAATGATATAAAGCGTCGTTCTGATTAACGCTTCTTGCCTAGTCGTTTGAGCCATTTTTTCGAGCGGCACAATGCAAATTTTCTCATCCGACCAACCAACCCGGAAACAAATAGCAACGGGAGTGTCTGGAGGATAATGCTGTAGTAACTTCTCCTGGGCTGACTCGGCGTGACGAGCAGCCAAATACAGACACAAACTGGCTTTGTGAGCTGCCAGAGAAGAGAGTTCTTCCGACTCCGGCATCGATGAGGCGCGACCGCCGATACGGGTCAGAATAATCGTCTGTACCAGGTCGGGTACGGTCAATTCTGCCTCCAATTTAGCAGCGGCAGCTTGGAAGGCGCTAATGCCGGGAATCAGTTCGTAGGGAATATTGGCAGCAGCCAAAGCTCGGATTTGCTCGCCAACGGCACTGTAGAGGGTTAGATCGCCCGAATGAATGCGGGCTACAGACAGATTGGCTCTCACTCGTTCGATAGTTAAAGGGATAATTTCTTCTAAGGTTTTATTGCCCGTGCGAATCAGTTCGGCATTGGAACGGACATCTTGTAAAATTTGTTTGGGAACGAGAGAATCGGCAAACACGATAACATCAGCTTGCGAGATGATTTTGTGTGCTTTAACTGTTAATAATTCTGGGTCGCCCGGACCCGCACCGATAAAGTAAACGGCAGGTTTGAGAGGATTTGACATTTTCTCGGATCTATGAATGGGGCTTGTAACGGTAAATTAAACTCACAAAAAATTAGCTAGAAACAACGCCAATTCTCGGTTTATCGTTTCTTTATATACCCTTAATATTTTTATCAAGTTTTTTACTTTTCGTTGTTAGTCTTTATCTAAGCTTTAAAAACATTGGGGATTACCCTCATGCCGCTGAAGCCTGGAGCTTTATTAATCGTCATCGGTTGGACAGCTTTGTTAGGAGCTTGCTCCCCACCAGAAGAGGAAAACACTTCTTCGCCAGGAGCGAGCAAGCCTATCACCGAAATTGTCGAAGTCGATGGCGCACAGAACCCCACGGATGACCAAGAAGTATTTCTGTTAGAGCAACAAACGCAAGAAGGCGAAATTGTTGACTTTGGGAATCCTGAAAATAGTGGCTTGAGTAAAGCTCCAGAAGAGCAACCTAGCAATTAGCTTTCGCGGGAGTCTACTGATAAAGACAGCAAACAAGCTGGTCGCTACTAAGCATACATCAAAGTATTGAGAGAAAAAAGAGAGGAATTACTCTATGAAATCTCGTTCTCGTATCACTTTTTTCAATCTGTTGGCTAGCCTGCTGGGTGCAACTGGAGCCAGTATCATGCTCGGTCTGCCCACTCTAGCTCAAATGCCAGAAAGTTCTGGAACCGTGGGATCGCCAACGGAAGCAACAGAAGCTGGAAGCTCGACAACTCCAGGCTCTGGCATGGAAGTAGAAAGCGAATCCACTGGAACACCTTCTACTTCAGAAACCGAGACCGAAACCGATCCTTCGGCTACGGAAACCGAATCGACCACCGAAGACCCTTCGGCTACGGAGACCGAGACCGAAACCGATCCTTCGGCTACGGAAACCGAATCGACCACCGAAGACCCGAAAATTATGAAGACATCTCCGGATGCCGATTCTACTTCTCCTTCGGGTTCCATGGAAGAATCTAGTCCTTCGGGGACGATTGGAGAACCTAGCTCCAGCCCCTCAGAGCCGGGAACGGGCAGCACGACTTCGCCTAGCGGTACGACCGCGCCTGTAGAAAGCCCTTCAGGAACGGGTCAATAAGTTTCTTGGGTGACTTATCAGTGGAGTAGCTAGTTTAATATCAATGTAGTTCGTGTAGAATTTACGCGAACTTTTTTTGTTTTTTGGGATCGAATAACTCAGTAGACCTGTTATGAAAAAGTCAGAAAAATCAATTTTCACAGGAACAGGTCTAATGTTAAGAGCGCTTATCGGGCTTCGCTCCCTACGGCAGAGGGCAGTTCTCAGATAGCATCCGGCAAGATTATAAAATTATTAAGGCAATCCATCCCTTAAGCTGCTACGGGCAAGTCCACCTCGCTTTCAACCAGTGCGCCGTCAGTTACTAGCGAGCGACTTTTGCCACCTTTTTGTAAAAGATCGAGCGTCATCGCCAGCAGCGCCTTCGCTTTGCGAGTTCGCCATTCGTCTACTACTGCATCGACTTGTACCTGTGGTAGGCGACGCTGAAGTGCTTCGTAGAGATAGCCCGCGTGGCGGGTTTCGTCTTGGGCAACGCTGAGGATTCCCTGCTTGAGAGAGCGACTGCGAGGCTCGTCTTCTGGCAACACTGCCGCCATCCTAGCAAAATCTTTACTGGCATCTAATTCTAGGATATAAGTGCTAGCGAGGAAAACAAGCCAATCAATGCGATCGGGTTTGATATCTTCGCGAGAATATCCTTCATAGTACGCCTCGAAAAAAGGACTTTTTCTTTCTTGTTTGGACGACTTTTCCTGGGGCAATTGTTTGAAATCGATGACTTGTTTGCCATGCTGTTTGAGGGCGTGGGCAAAGATTTGACCGTGACGCATTTCATCGGACGCATGGCGGGCGAGTTTTTCGGCTAGCCATTCATCGCCTTCTGCTTGCGCCCGTTTACGGAGCGCTTCTAAAAACGGAACCGACCCGGATTCTGCCAGTTGAAAAGCAGCGAGAAAGTTTGGACGAGTCAGGGGATCGCGCAAATGGCGAGCTGAAAAGTAAGCAGCAGCACCCGCTCCAATCAAATGTAAAATATTTGTTAAGAAATTCATAATCTTTATAAAAACTTGCAACAAAACTACACATAATCCTATCAAATTATTTTTTTTTCGCGATCTTCTGTGCGATCGCGCTTTCCGAACTTTTGAAGATAGACTTTTTCATGCTAAAAACAATCACTCCTCTCATCCTCACATCAACGAAGCGCCCAATATTGATAATTATGAACTTGGTTTTGTGTCAAAATAATTGGCAATCGCTACTTTTGCAAAAGACGAGCATGATGGCGATCGCCCTCACAATCGAGGATGAAAATTTATTTTCACCCACAGGTCTATTGATGGTCGCTGCTGTTTCTCTGGAAAGGGTAGGTAAAGTCTATAATAAGATTCCTGTCGTTAACGATCTCTCCTTCGAGATCGAAGCGGGAGAAATGTTTGGGCTTCTAGGACCAAATGGAGCCGGAAAATCAACCACGATTCGGATGTTGATTACCTTAACCCAACCATCCCAAGGTCGTATCGAAGTGGCGGGTTACGAGATCGATCGCCATCGCGATCGCGTCAAGCAAAATATTGGTGTAGTCTTGCAACAAATTAGCGTTGATGGGGATCTCTCGGTATGGGAGAATATGGAGTTTCACGGACGAATGCACCACATTCCCAACCCAAAGCGTCAAAAGTCGATCGATCGCTGGCTGGAATATGTAGAACTGGCAGATCGCAAGGAATCTCTGGTGAAAACTCTTTCTGGTGGAATGAAACGCCGCTTGCAAATTGCTAGGGCACTGCTACATCAACCGCAAGTTCTCTTTTTGGACGAACCCACAGTAGGATTAGACCCGCAAACCCGTCGTCGCCTTTGGGAAATTATTCGCGATCTAAATCGTCAAGGCATGACAATACTATTGACGACTCATTATATGGAAGAGGCAGAGTTTTTGTGCGATCGCATCGGCATTATGGATGCTGGTCAACTAATCGAGTTGGGAACGATGGACTATTTTCGTTCTAAGTACGGACGAGGATTGGTGGTTAAGCAAGCGGGCGATCGCTTAGAATACAAGTTTTTTCCTACTCTAGAAGCAGCGAATGCTTATTTAGAAACCTTGCCAGACAAAACGGGGACAATGACTCGCCTATCTAATTTAGAAGATATTTTTGTCGAACTGACAGGACGTAGACTTGATTGAGGGATGGGGACTTTTGAGACGGGGAGACGAGGGGACTGGGAGAGGGGGGACGGGGAAATGGGGAGACAATTAACCACTAGCCACCAACCACTAACCACTAACTAATCTCCAATCCAAAATCCAAAATTAAATGACTAGACTAGCAACGAAAATTGAAGCTATTCTTTACCTAAAGGGTCAGCCGCTTTCGGCGAATGAGATTGCTCAGTTGGCTGGGTGCGCTCGCGAAGAGGCAGAAGAAGCGATCGTCGAACTGATGTCAGATTACGCTCATCGAGACAGCGCCTTAGAAGTTATGGAAACCCCTAGGGGTTATAGCCTTCAATTGCGCTCTGTCTTTGAAAATCTGCTTCAAGTATTGGTTCCGGCAGAATTAGGAACGGGTGCTCTGCGAACCCTAGCCGCGATCGCTCTTAAAAGTCCGATTCTCCAAACAGATTTAATCGAATTACGCGGTAGCAGTGCCTATCAACAAATTCAAGAATTAGTAGAATTAGGCTTTGTCCGAAAACGCCGTCAAGCCAACGGTCGTTCTTATTGGTTAGAAATCACGGATAAATTTCATCAATATTTTGAGATTGACGAAGGCAACGCAGCAGCTATAACCCGTATCCGACGAAACGTTGAAGAACCATCTCCAGCCATTTCAACAGACGCGATCGCTAAAGTGTTGGGTAATCAGTAATCAGTTAATCCTCATATTCTTCTCTAAATCCTAATTTTTTTAGCAAAATAAGATTAAATTTTACCAATTGCGATCGCTCGCTTGGTTTTATATGCACTTTGGCAATCTAACATCAGATAAAAAAGCGATCGCTTTTTGTTGGCGATCGCGATTGTGTGTTGCCATTGCTGCTGTTTTTTTCGGGGAGCACCTCCTTTGCCGATAGGTTACGACAACGTGGTTTGATTTAGAGGTTTGGATGGTTTGGGTTGGCTGTCTTCTTTTACTTGCCTCAAAAACCCGTTTTTTATGCTAATTGACTGAATTATTCATATTTTTTTACAAATCGTCTCAGTTCTTTATCGAGGTTCTGGAAAATCCGCTTTAAAGGCACTGTATTTTCCTCCCAAGGCTTCTACAATGGCGCGAGTATTGGACACCATCATCTTGATATAGCTATCTCCGTCGCTACCCGGTGCGCCGATGGAATCCGAATAGAGTTCTCGCGGTGCTACTTTTACTCCTGCTTCCTCGGCGACGGCTTTAATAAGAGCAGGATTAATCGTCGTTTCGGCAAAAATAGCCGGAACTTTGGTTTTTTGGATAGAATCTGACAAGTTTTTGACCGTTTGGGCGCTGGGTTGTTCTTCGGTGCTAATTCCAATTAGCGTACCAGCGATCTTCAATCCGTAGGCGCGAGCATAATATTGAAAGGCATCGTGGGTAGTTACTAGCCTGCGTTGATTGTTGGGAATGGTTTGAATCTGTTGAGCGATCCAGCGATCGAGTTGCTGTAGTTCTTTGACCAATTGTGCTGCATTTTGGGTAAATTCTTCTTTATCTTCTGGCGAACTTTCGATTAAGCGATCGCGAATTGCATTTACCATAGCAATTACATTTTTTGCATCTCCCCAAACGTGAGGATCGGGAACTCTTTTGCCTTCTTTATCCAAATCTAAAGGGGTAACGACCTCTGCAACGGCAACTTTTGTAGCTTTCACCCCTGCGGCATTCATTAATTTAATGAGTCCGGGTTCTAGATTGTAACCGTTGTAAAAAATTAAGTCTGCTTCTTCAAAAGCGGCGCTGTCTGCGGGAACGGGTTCATAAATGTGAGGATCGGCACCGGGTTGGAGGATGCCTTTGTGTTTGATTTCATCTGCGCCAACTCGTTGGGTTAAATCCGCAATGATGGTGCTAGTAGAGACGACTTTTGTCGTAGTCTCATTTCTATCCGATGATTGAGGTTGGCAGCCAAATCCGCAGAATACGATCGATATTATTAAAGCTACTAGCCACGGAGATCTATTCATTTCATTTCCTTCTATAGTTGCTTTCATAATCTTCTCATAATTATTTTCATATTTCTTTCATTTTTGCATTATCCTAGTTGAATAAGGCTGTATTGAAGTCTGTAGGCGAGCGATCGGAGTACTGGATATTTATGAGTAATACTGATGGAATTGTCATCAGCCATTTGGGAGTTTCCTATCGAACGGTCGAGGCGTTGAGGGATATCACCTTACAGATAAAACCCGGACGGTTAACGGGTGCGATCGGTCCCAATGGTGCTGGCAAAAGTACTTTAATTAAGGCTATGTTGGGTTTGATTCCCATCAATCAAGGTTCGGTACACTACGATGGACGACCTTTGATAGATTGTTTGGACAAAGTTGCTTACGTACCTCAGCGATCGCAAATTGACTGGACTTATCCTGCTACGGTCTGGGATGTGGTAATGATGGGACGAGTGCCGAAAACGGGATGGTTTCGACGTTTTTCTGCTATGAGTCGTCGCCTCGCCGCAGAAGCATTAGAGAGGGTACAAATGAGTGCTTATCGCGATCGTCCTATCGGTCAACTTTCCGGGGGACAGCAACAGCGAGTATTTTTAGCGCGATCGCTTGCTCAAGAAGCGGATATTTTCTTCTTTGACGAACCTTTTGTTGGGGTGGATCGCAAAACTGAGGACATTCTTTTTAATATCTTTCACGAATTAGCCAATGCAGGCAAAATTGTTTTAGTAGTTAACCACGATCTAGGGGAATCAATTACTAATTTTGATGATTTGATTCTTTTGAATAAAGAATTAATTGCTGTTGGTGCAAGACAATCTGTTTTGAAAGAAGAAAATCTCTATCGTGCCTATGGAGGTAAGGTGGTTTTCTTTGAGGAAAATCCCTTGCGAGTTGTGGCGTGAGTTGAAGAGGAGAGTGTTTTTTTATCTCACGCAGAGGCGCAGAGGAAGTTTTATGATAGAAACTTTAATCGAACCATTAAGATACAGTTTTATGCAGCGATCGCTGATTGAAGCGATTATTGTTGGTATTATCTGTGCGATCGTGGGTAGCTATTTAATGGTGCAGCGCTTGGCTTTATTGGGAGATGCGATAAGTCATTCGGTTTTACCTGGTTTAGCGGTTGCTTTTTTGTTAGATATTAATATTTTTGTTGGGGCTTTTACTGCTGGATTGCTCGGCACGATTTTAATTAATTTGATTAGAACGCGATCGCCCATTAAAGAAGATGCTGCTATGGGAATCGTTTTTTCTGCCTTTTTTGCCCTTGGGATTACTTTAATAACGATTATTCAAAAAGATAATAAGATCGATTTCAATCATTTTTTATTTGGCAATATTCTCGGCGTTACTTTTGAAGATGTTCGCGATACTTTAATCATTGCGATCGTTGTTTTATTAGTGGTGGCAATGCTGTATAAAGAATTGCTCTTTTATACTTTTGATAAATTAGGCGCTCAAGCAGTAGGATTACCCGTACATCTGTTAGATTTAGGACTAATGATACTAATTGGGCTGACCATCGTCGCCAGTCTAAAAGCAGTGGGAGTCATACTGGTAATCTCTCTACTGATTACGCCAGCAGCTACCGCTTATTTATTAGTGAATCGCTTGCACCAAATGATGATTTTCGGGGTGGGAATAGGCATTTTTTCTAGTATCAGTGGCATGTATCTGAGTTATTTTTATAATTTGCCTTCTGGTCCTGCTATTGTTCTAGTTGTATCGGGGCTATTTATTCTAGCTTTCTTATTCAGTCCCACTCAAGGAATTCTCACCCATCCCGCTTCTAACTCCAGTCAGTCTTTTCTGTGGCGAGAAGTAAAGCAGTTGATGAAAATGCGATCGCAAAAATAACTAAATAAAAGATCGCTAAATATTAGTCCAGAGCGAGCTTGCTGATGCGGGGTTTACTGAAAAACTTTGCAAGCAGGTTAGTTTTGTGTTGCTTGCAAGCTGAAGTCTGAAGCAAGCGATTTTACGAGAGTAAATATTACTGCCTAATTTTAATCGAGAAAAGTACTTTATTAAAACTTTACATAAAGCAAACGATATAAGCGAGTGCTATTGCTTGTTTAAGTAGCACATTGATGATAGTAAAAAGACTTGATAAGACTAGATTTTGATTGGGAAATTGACAGCTTGAATTGCTTGTATCAATATTTAGCTTCAGTGAAACTGTATAAAGATTCAGTAAAGGATACGAATAAGTATTGACGATCTTAGGTAGAAAGTAGTGAAAATAGTTATTATCAATCGGTAATTAACTAGAAATTAATTGCACTTAATCTGTATCTCAGGATTTGTCACCATTCATATTTGTGATAAATATGGACAGGATTTTCGCGATTTTTTCTGGAGTATTACTGATATTTACATTAAATTTTTTTAAAACTAGAACAATGATGCGAGCAAGCTTTAACTTTCTTAAATACAGTGCAGCAACTTTTTTGGGATTAGGATTTGCAATTGGGTCTGCTCAAGCTCTTACTATTACTCCAACTAACGATGGTAATACTCTTGCCAATAACATTTTAGGTTCCGGGATTTCTATCGTACCAGGTTCTATCAACTACATTGGTGTAAACGGTGCGGCGGGAACTTTCACGAACGGACTATCATCTGGTATTGGCATTGACCAAGGTATCATTTTAACTACTGGTCGAGCTACTAATGCAGTAGGACCAAATACTGTGGATAATATTAGCGAAAATAATTCAACTCCGGGGGATGCCGATCTAAGTACGTTAATCGGTGGAGCTACTACCTATGATGCTAATATCCTCGAATTCGAGTTTGAAAGTGCTGGTGGCGACCTATTCTTTGATTACGTATTCGCTTCAGAGGAATACAACGAGTATGTTAATTCTAGCTTCAATGATGTTTTTGGCTTCTTCCTCAATGGAGTAAATATTGCTCTCATTCCTGGAACTAGCACGCCAGTTGCAATTAACAATGTTAACTTAGGGAGCAATTCAGCTTTTTACAACAACAACGATCCCAGTGACTTAGGAACGCCTACTCCCTTCAATATTCAGTACGATGGCTTCACTAAAGTGTTTACAGCACAGGTACTAGGATTAACTCCAGGTAAGCATAAAATTAAACTAGCGATCGCTGACACTGGAGATAGTATACTCGATTCTGCTGTTTTCATTAAAGCTAGTAGTTTTTCAGATAAGCCTACCGATCCTGGCAAACAAGTTCCCGAACCTGCTTCTGTAATAAGTTTGCTTACATTGGGTGCGATTGGCATGGGATCGGTCTTAAAAAGCCAAAAAAGCAGCTAACTGAGAAGTCTAGCCTCAACTAACTGCTAACTTAATACTTTTATTCTATTTTAAAACTTGTCGCGATCGCCTAATTGTTGAAAGAAAGCGATCGCATCTTCTTTCTCCTGCTCTAACAGATACCAAGGCAGTGCGTTACGCTAAATATAACCTCAAGGAATATTTAGAGCTTTCTTAAGTGCATTTTGGACTAAAATTAAAAGATATGATGGCAAAATGTCTAGCTTTCTTTGCAAAACCGATCGAGCGATAGTAGCGATTTTATCTGCCCTAATTAAAGATGTCTTTTTCAAACCTGTTAGAGAAAATTCAGGATGGTCTTCTTTAATTAGTCCCCAAGCCTCTTGCAAGTTGCGATTGGAAATTTTGGAAAATATTCCTACAATAATCAGTTCTTCTCGATGAGTTGCTAAAACAAGAGCAGGTCTGACTTTAGTTGATGCAAGATCGCTGAAAGGAAATCTAACTAACCAAATTTCTGCTGCTAGGATTCAACATTATATATATCTCCTTCCTCGTCGTCCCACTCTTGAAATCCCGTTTCTGCCAATTGCATCAGAGTTAGAGTTTCTAACTTTTCTTCAAGGTCTTTTAATAGTGCGATCTGTTCTTGTATGGGTAATTGAAAGATTAAAGTTTTAATTTCTTCTAAAGTTAGATTGGATTCATAAGTATCTAATTAGTAACTTAATGTTGTAACTCTATTTTAGAACTTGTAGCGATCGCATTGTTACTTCAGATAAATCAGTAAGTTTAATCCAGGGATAGTTCGAGAAAGCGTCCACAATAACAAAGCAATATAGAGAATTCCCAAACTCCATTGATACCAAACTATAGTAGAAATCGTGCCGGGAAGATGTTGGTCTCGCAAGCGAATATCATTAAATCCCAATTTAATAAAATTATTTAAACTAAAATCGTAGTAATTTAACCAATTCCAGCGGCGTTCCCAAATTAGAGGTACGTAGCGATCGCGGAAAAAGGGGAAATTAGGAATGACAGGCAATCGAACGATTAATAAACGCAATTGTCGCATACTTCCATCTTCAAGAAAATAGGAAGAATGCATTAAATCGTGATAGCGACCTTTGTGATAAAGATAGCTGACTAATCCAAGCGGAATGGGAAACAAAATTACGCTCAGGCAGGCTAATGTTATCCAAGGTTCTTCTGAAGCTTGAAAAATATTGGTTAGACCGATTATCGTCAGCAAAACCACGCTGGCAATCATACAAATCGTGTCGTAGCGATTGGGAAGAATAGGAGTAGGAATGCGTCGTCGCCAGCGATCGATCGCCCAAAATAAAACCCCAAAATAACCGATCGCGATAATTCCTACTCCAAAAACAATACTAAAATTAGTTCCATAACCGCTTAGAAGAATCAGTAAGCTTAAAAAGAGCCAATTGAAAAGATTTCTCATCCATTTCAATTGAAAAACTTGTTGATAGGGAATTTCAAAAATCTCCTTGCCCAATTGTTGGAGTCTCAGTCTTTCGATTTTGTATTCGATTTGATTGGCGTCGGGAATTTGCTCTAAATTGCGAAAATTACGAATTAAATTGCGATAAACTGTCTTATTGTCTTCAAGGTTGGATAACGACATAACGCGACCGATAACTCCAGTATCTCCTAGAATTTTGGCGCGATCTGAATCAAAGGCTAACCCCGAAACATTTAAAGTAGTTTTAGGAGAAAAAAATGCATTACTAAAATCGACTTGTCCTAGAAGTTTTACATCTCGAAAGTCTATCGAACGATCGAAGCGAGTTGCCCGAAAAGCAATAGATTGTTCAAAAGTTGAATTAACTAAAGAAAGAGATCCAAAAAAGTGACTTTTAGAAAATAAAATGCGATCGCGCGCATCGATCTGACTAAAATCTGCATCTTTTAGCGACTGAATACGAGTAAAAGTCGCTAATTGAACGAATTCAGATTGGCTAAAACTAACTTCAGCTTCAAAATGACTGCCTGTAAAATTAGCGCTTTCTAAAAAGCGATCTTGACGAAATTTTGCCCCTCCAAGAAAGACGCTATTGCTAAAGTTAACCTCTCGTCTAAAAGTCGTTCGGCTAAAATCAGCCGTTCTTGCAAAACGAGTTTCCGACCAATTTCCCTCTTGAGTAAAAGTAGCATCTGTTGTTTCTACCCGTTGTAAAAAGATTACCTTACTAAAATCTGCTTGACCTGCAAATCGAGAATTATTTAGGATTAAAGGCCCTCGAACAACCGTTACTGAAGTAATTTGTTCGCCCGGTTGTGATAAAAAACGTTTATCCTGTTTGAGTTCTTCTTGTTCTATTGGCGTAAATAATGGCGGTAAAGATGCTTGAAAAAGAGGGGTTAACAGACCTAATTTACTAGCAATAAATTCTCCCTGAATAAAAGAGTCGCTAAAATCTAAACCTAATGGTTGTTTAGAACGATTGAGATGAGTCTGTAATTGCTGATAAAATTGTTCTCGAAAAATAGTATTTTCGCTAGTTAAATCGATAATAAAGTTTCGCAGATCGATTGTATAAAATCCTTCGCTAAGGAGGGGAGAATTGAGGCGTTCTTGCAATAGAGGTAGGGTTAAAGGAACTCTTTCCGATGCGGCTAAAGCTGGAGAAGTCCACAGCAACAGAAACAAAAAGACCCACAAGCTAACGATTAGCTCGAGCCAATTCCTAATTTTTGTCATTGGTCATTGGTCATTTGTCCTTTGTCCTTCGATTTCGGATTGAGGAGTAGTTAGTCGTTAATTGTCTTTCCATCCCCCAACTTCCCACACTCCCCACACTCCCCATACTCCCAGTTTCTCTTTCCTTTAGAAAAAAGCCTCTGTCTCCTGTTCCCTATTCCGCCTCCAAAGGAGCCATCGTTAATCCTTCGCGTCTTAATTGTTGGTGGTAGAGTTCGGCTTGTTCTAAGGGACCTACCCAGACGATTGCCTGTCCTTCATAATGAACCTGTTCGGTTAAACTCCAAGCACGATCGCTTGTCATTCCCGGAATATACTTAAGCAAGCACCGCGCTACGTGCTCGAAGGTATTGAAATCGTCGTTGAGAACGATTACCTTATAGTTGGGATAGGGTTGACCAACGACCTGACTGGATTTTTCTGGCGCTACAGTAGGAGCGGTAGTCATTGCTGTAACGACTGCTGACACTCTAGCGTTCATAGCTCGAATCACCTAAAAGACTACTTACTATCATTAAAGTTAATTTTTGCCGTTAGTGTAACTATATTTTAAGAAGTGGATAAACAGAAAGCGATTTGTCTTTGGCTAAAGTGCGATCGCACGATCTCCTGTTTGCCAAATGCCACGTGGATTCATCTTCTTTGAGGCAAGGCATTTGAGTTCTTAATCTAAATTTTGGATTATATTGATAGATTTTAATATAGATGCGGACAACTTCCCCCACTCAGAAGCTTGAATTAAGGTAGAGAGAAAATGGCCCAACAGATTCAAACACAATTTAGTAGCAAGAAGCTGATTAAATTCCTGACCAAGACTATCAAGAAAGCGCTCGTTCAAAAAGGAATTAATCCATCAACTCGACAGGGAAATAAAGAATTAGCTCTGCTAGTAAGCAAGATTAGCAAAGAGCCTTTTAAGAGTTGGGAGCAAGCTAAAATAGTTGGAGAAAAATTGGGAGAAATTATCGTAGAAACCTCTCAAAAAAAAGACAAAACATATTTGGATAAAGGAGTAATTAGACAAATAGCTTTTCAAAAGAAGATTCTTTCTTTAGCTGAGTTTTCTACCGAAGAATCGCAACCAAGCCAGCGATCGCTTGAGGATAATACTGAGGATAATACTTCAGAAGTTGTTGCTAGAGAAGATTCCGGATCGGAACAAGTTGCTCGACCAACAGAAACCTTGCAGACAACTGAGGAATTAACCTCTGCGAAAAAAGAAGATTCCGTCTCTGTAGCAGCTCCCAAAAAAGATTCTGCCCCAATGAGTCTGAAAGATCGTCTGGGAGAAGACATCAAATCAGCTATGAAAGCTAAAGATAAAATTCGTTTAGAAACTGTCAGAAGTATTAAAAAAGCTTTACTGGAAAAAGAAGTAGCTGTACGTCCGTCAGGACAAGACAGCTTAACAGAAGAACAAGAAATAGAACTCCTAGCTCAACAAGCCAAACAGCGACGCGACTCCATCGAACAGTACCGACAAGCGGGACGAAACGACTTAGCAGACAAAGAAGCCCAGGAACTTGCCATTATCGAAACTTATCTACCCAAGCAATTGTCCGATGAAGAACTGAGCGCGATTCTCGATGAGATCGTTGCTTCAGTAGGCGCGACATCTCCGAAAGATATAGGCAAAGTTATGGGCGTTGCCATGAAACAGCTGAAAGGAAAAGCAGAGGGAAAAAAAATTCAGGAAATAGTCAAGGGCAAGTTAGGAGGATAATCGAGTCTGGAAAGTTTTTAAATTCATTGGGCGTAGTTACGCTTGAACTAAATGTTTATCGAATCGTGTAGCCGCGTGCTTTTAGACAGGCAGTTAAAGCTTGATTGTAAGCTTGTATGCGCTGTTGTCTCTGGCGCTGTGCTTGCGGATCTTGAGACTCCTTTTGAGACATAGGCTTGGTAGGATCGAAATCAGTCTGTTCTCTTGCCTGTTGATTGCACTCGCGTAGGTCTTGAGTCTGTTGCGCTTGGCTTTGTCCTTGTTCGGGATAGATAAAAGATTCTCCATAGCTAACCTCGGCGCCGACTAAAATAGCACCGATAATCGCAAAGATCGTTGTTGTGAGAAATATTTTCATAAATCGACTCCTAATGATTTATTTCTCAATCTAGCTTCTACAGAAACAGCGATCGATGAGTTAAGAAGTTCCATGCCCCTCAATTAGTCCTCGAATTAGAGCAAAATAGAGCTAGTAGGCTATCTTTTTTCTATCCAACCTTGACTCAAACTCTATCCCATCAAGAAATTCACTATAACCAAGCTCGCGCTAGCTTGCAACAAGCCTTGTCCTGGTATTCCAGCTTTCGCCGTCACTGGAATTATCCTCCCAATCCAGAACTGCAAGCATCCGTGCGCAAAGACTTACAGTCTTTAAAATCTGCCCTAGACAAACTAGAGCAAAAAGTTATTAGGATTGCAGCTTTTGGGTTGGTCAGTCGCGGCAAATCTGCCGTCGTCAATGCGTTGCTAGGTCAGAAAGTCTTGCAAACGGGACCCCTTCATGGCGTAACTCAATGGCCCCGTTCGGTGCGCTGGACTCCTGCTAGCGGTAAGGTACACGTAGAGTTGATCGATACGCCGGGACTCGATGAAATCGAAGGAGAAGCGAGGGCGGAAATGGCGCGAGAAGTGGCGCGTCAAGCTGATTTAATCTTGTTTATCGTGGCAGGGGATATTACTCGCACAGAATATCAAGCATTATGCGAACTCAGGAAGAGTCAAAAGCCACTAATTCTGGTCTTTAATAAAATCGATCTTTATCCAGAGGTAGACCGAGAAGAAATTTATAAACAATTACAAGTGTTGGGAACGGGGAGTTCGGATAGAGACGCACCACAAATTTTATCGCCCGATGAAATCGTCATGGTAGCGGCAGAACCGCAACCCGTTCCGGTAAGAGTGGAATGGTCAGATGGGAGAGTGACTGAGGAATGGGAAATGCCACCTCCCCAGATTGACGAACTCAAAGAGAATATTCTCAAAATTTTAAATCGAGAAGGGCGATCGCTGCTTGCTCTCAATGCTCTTTTTCAAGCCAAAGAAGCTGAAGCCAATATTGCTAAAAAAACTCTAGAAATCCGTCAAGAAGAAGCCGAAGCTATTATCTGGAGATATGCCAAATATAAAGCCCTAGCCGTTTCGCTCAATCCCATTGCTATTTTGGATTTAGTCGGCGGCATGATGGCGGATTTAGCCCTGATTCGGGCTTTGGCGCGGTTGTATGGATTGCCGATAACCAGTCATGAAGCGGGCAAGCTGTGGCGAACGATTCTGATTAGTTCTGGCGGATTGTTGATAGGAGAAATTGCTAGTAGTTTCGTGCTTGGAATCGAGAAAAGTACGGCTGCTGCAACCAGTCTCTTTGAAAGTCCTGCTGCCTTGGCAACCTATGCTAGCACCGCACTGACTCAAGGCGGCATAGCGGGCTACAGTGCTTATAGAATCGGTAAAGCAGCACAAGAATATTTAGAAAAAGGATGCAGTTGGGGACCGCTTGGACCAAGTACGGTAATTCGAGAGATCTTCGCTCAAATAGAACCTAATACAATTCTGGCGCGACTGCGGCAGGAATTGTCTTAATAAAGATTTCAGACAGGGAATTCGGCTGAAAAATCCTGACGCTTGACGAAGCGATAGGGACCCATCAATGCGCCCCAAATCGCTTGACCCGTCGTCGGATCGATTCCTTTGTCATGGGTTTTCAGTTCGTCGGGAGTGACTTCAAACCCAAGCGATACTTGATAGGTTTGACCCCCGTAGGTGAAACGGCAAGGCTTTTCTGAAGCCGGAGATGCTTTAAACTTAAAGCGATCGCGATCTAGTCTCTCTATCTCGACGTTCAGGGTACAACTCGGTAAAAACTCCACTTGTTCTGGAGTCAGTTGCCGAAGTAATTCCGGCTTACTGCTCGCACCCCGAACGGCATCAAGATCCTTAAACATATAATGCTCTACTCGGAGGGGAAGAGGATGGGTTTGGCTTTGTCTCAATCGCAGCAAACGCGGGCGATAGGGTTGCTCTAGATTAACAATACTCGCTTGTTCGGCAAAGAGCGTCAAACTATCTTCCCTAAATAGAGAAGTCGGGCGCAACCACAGGCGCAGATGAACGTACCAAATAGGTTCGGCAAGGGCTTGTTGCCGATTGTCGAATTCACCTGCGAGATATCGTCCGAGGGCAGCGAGTTCTGGCGAAAAATTCATAGAATAATTGACTTGTTATTCTGATAGGTTGTAAGGACTATATAGCTATTATTCAACCCGCTCTACAACTGATAACTGATATGACCATTTGGCAGCAGCCAGATCGAACATTTTCAACCACTCCAACGATTGAAACACGCAAGCAAGCGAGTCTTTTAGTTTTGCTTCTGCCCGCAACGATTTTTTTGCTGATTTTTTTCGTTCTTCCTTTGTTAATCGTACTGGTATATAGTTTCCTCGATCGCGGAACCTATGGCGGCGTTAGCTGGACGTTTACCTTCAAGAACTACCAGCGACTTGCTGGAAGCGTGTACTGGACGGTGTTGTGGCGATCTTGTTGGCTGGCTTTGCTGACAACTTTCGCTTGCTTGCTGGTTGGCTATCCGCTTGCTTTCTTCATCGCGACTCGTCCCCAACCTTGGCGCAGTATCTGTCTCTTATTGGTTATCGTTCCTTTCTGGACTAACTTTCTGGTGCGTACTTATGCTTGGATGGTTTTGCTGCGTACCGAAGGGGTCATTAATACTCTTCTCCAGGGTTTGCATCTCATCGATAAACCCTTAACGCTGTTGTTTACTCCCTTCGCCGTTGGCATCGGGTTAATTTACGGTTATCTTCCTTTCATGGTTTTGCCTTTGTACGCCGCCATCGAACGCTTCAACTTTTCTTTCATAGAAGCTGCCCACGATCTCGGTGCTGGCGATTGGCGTACCTTTTGGCAGGTAATACTCCCCTTAACTCGGCGAGGCATCCTCGCAGGTTCGCTACTCGTTTTTATCCCTTCTGTAGGGGCTTTTATTACCCCCGATATCTTAGGCGGTGCGAAAACGCTGACGATCGGCAATCTCATTCAAAATCAATTTCTCAAAGCCCGCGATTGGCCTTTCGGTTCTACCCTGTCTATTTTAATGATGGCAGTAATAATAATTCCGATCCTCTTCTATCTGCGCACGGCTGAAAAAGACGCTGGTTAAGTATAAGCTTTCTCTCTAATTTATGTAGGGTTAAATCATGAGCGATCGCAAGAGAAAATTCGATTTATTCATTCGGAAAATAGGACGAGTAGGACTGTGGTTTAATGCTTTTTTCGGCTTTGCTTTTCTCTACATTCCAATTTTAATTCTAGTCATTTATTCCTTCAATTCATCGCGTTTCAATGCAGTTTGGCGAGGGTTTACCCTAGATTGGTATCGCAGTTTATTAACGGGAGTAACCGACGGCAGGGCGCAGATTACAGATATCATGATTTGGGATGCCGTTAATAATAGTCTTTTAGTTGCCGCAATTTCTACGGTCGTTGCCACCTTTTTAGGAACTATGCTAGCCCTAGCATTAGAGCGCTTTCGCTTTCGCGGGCAAACGGCTTTAGAAGGTTTGGTTTTGCTGCCTATTATTATTCCCGATATTGCCATGGGCATTTCTTTATTAGTGTTTTTCAGTCTGGTTTTTCAATTATTAGAAAATTTAACAGGGATTCGTTTAGTACTGGGATTACCTACCATTATCATCAGTCATATTGCTTTTAATATCTCATTTGTCGTCGTAACGGTCAGGGCAAAAATTGCAGAATTAGAACCCTCTGTAGAAGAAGCTGCCTGGGATTTAGGAGCCAATGAATGGCAAACCATGCGGCACGTTATTCTACCGTTAATTGCCCCCGGTATTTTGAGCGCGGCTTTATTGGCGTTTACCTTATCTTTAGACGATTTCGCGATCGCCTTTTTTACTGCCGGCGTGGGAGCAACAACGTTACCTTTATACGTCTATGGCATGATTAAGTTTGCCGTCACTCCTGCGATTAATGCAGTATCCACCTTGATTTTATTGGCTTCTTTAACTTTGGTAGTTTCTTCTTTGACTCTACAACGTCGTTGATATATAAACCCTAGAAAAGTTAAACACAGCGATCGCGCTTGACTTTCCATAGAAAGATTCTTATCACATCCATAAGCAGATCTTCTGTAGCTATCTACTCTAGTTAAGAACCAGACAACGATATACTAGGCATTGAGAAACGTCTTGACAAGATACCAATCGGGTTAACTGAGTAACTAACTGTATTAAAGCTCTATTATCTAAGCAAGCATGAACCCAGGAATTGACCTACAAGGAAGTTTTATCAAATCTCTCATAGACTTAGGAGTCCCTGCTGGTGTTGCTAAAGCCATCTGGATGCCCCTACCCATGTTTTTAATGATTATCGGGGCAACGGTAGGGGTTTTAGTAGCCGTTTGGTTAGAGAGAAAAATCTCTGCTGCCGCTCAACAGCGCATCGGTCCCGAATACGCTGGACCGCTAGGCGTCTTGCAGCCCGTAGCAGACGGGATCAAGTTAGTGTTTAAAGAGGATGTCATTCCAGCTAAATCCGATCCCTTGTTGTTCACCTTGGGACCCGTTTTAGTGGTTCTGCCCGTATTTCTGTCCTATCTAATCGTACCGTTCGGACAGAATTTGGTGATTACCGACCTCAACGTGGGCATATTCCTGTGGATTGCTCTGTCGAGCATCGTTCCCATCGGTTTGCTGATGTCTGGCTATGCCTCGAATAACAAATACTCCCTCTTAGGGGGATTGAGAGCAGCCGCCCAGTCAATCAGTTATGAAATTCCCCTCGCCCTGTCGGTATTAGCGATCGCTATGATGTCGAACAGTCTCAGCACCATCGACATTGTGGAACAGCAATCGGGCTACGGAATTCTCGGCTGGAATATTTGGCGACAGCCTATAGGGTTTATCATCTTCTGGATTGCTGCTTTGGCAGAATGCGAACGCTTGCCCTTCGATCTCCCCGAAGCTGAAGAAGAATTGGTCGCTGGCTATCAAACCGAATACGCAGGCATGAAATTCGGTCTATTTTACGTAGGTTCTTACGTAAATCTCGTTCTCTCTGCACTGGTCTTCGCCATTCTCTATCTTGGCGGTTGGGAATTTCCCATTCCTCTCGATCGCTTGGCAAGTTGGTTGGGAGTCAGCGAAACCAGTTCCTGGTTGCAGATCGTTACGGCTTCTCTGGGAATTACCATGACGGTTCTCAAAGCCTATTTCCTGATCTTCCTCGCCATTCTAGTGCGTTGGACGGTTCCCCGCGTTCGCATCGACCAACTCCTCAATTTAGGTTGGAAGTTTCTCCTGCCAGTTTCTCTAGCCAATTTACTTTTGACGGCTGCCCTCAAACTCGCCTTTCCCTTTGCGTTTGGAGGGTAGATAGAGAATCAGTGACCAATGACAAAGGACAAACGATATGTTCAACCAAATCCTCAAACAAGTCCAGGCATACGCCAAAGAAAGCGTGCAAGCAGCAAAATACATCGGCGAAGGGCTTTCTGTCACTTTCGACCACATGCGTCGCCGCCCTGTAACCGTTCAGTATCCCTATGAGAAACTGATTCCTTCAGAACGCTTTCGCGGTAGAATCCACTTTGAATTCGACAAGTGCATCTCCTGCGAAGTCTGTGTCCGAGTTTGCCCGATCAACCTTCCCGTAGTAGATTGGGAATTCGACAAGAGCGTCAAGAAGAAAAAGCTCAAGCACTACAGCATCGATTTTGGCGTTTGTATCTTCTGCGGCAACTGCGTGGAATACTGCCCCACCAATTGCCTCTCTATGACAGAAGAATATGAACTCGCTTCCTACGATCGCCACGAACTCAACTACGATAACGTGGCTCTCGGACGCTTGCCATATAAAGTTACCCAAGATCCGATGGTAACTCCTCTACGAGAGTTGGCATATCTGCCTAAAGGAGTCCTCGAACCTCACGATTTACCTTCGGGAAGTCAAAGACCTGGCAAGCGCCCAGAGGAAATCGTTAAAGAGATGGAATCTAACAAAGAAGGTGTGAGTTAATCGTAGATTTGTTGTTGGTTAGGGGTTAGTTCCAGACGCGAAATTTTAGCTCTATATAGCCCAATAACCAACAACAATCGTTCCTACTAAGGAGAATAAAAGACTGTGAATCTAGCTGAAGGCGTTCAAATTGTTTCATTTGGTCTGTTGTCTGTGATGATGCTTGGCGCTGCCTTGGGTGTAGTGCTTTTATCCAATATCGTCTATTCAGCCTTTTTATTAGCAGGCGTATTCATTAGCATTGCTGGTATCTATATCCTACTCAATGCTGATTTTGTAGCAGCCGCACAAATTTTAATCTATGTCGGCGCTATTAACGTGCTGATTATCTTTGCTATCATGCTGGTCAACAAGCGCGAAGAGTTTATTGCCGTCCCCAGACGTTGGATTCGCCAGGGAGCAACGGCGCTAGTTTGTCTTGGTTTATTTGCGCTGCTGGCGACGATGGTGTTAGTGACTCCTTGGTCGATAGCTGGCACTTCGTCTGCTGCGGTTGAAAGTACGATCGTAGAAATTGGCAAACATTTCTTCAGCGACTTCTTATTGCCCTTTGAGCTGGCTTCGGTGTTGTTGTTGATGGCAATGGTCGGCGCAATTATTCTCGCCCGTCGCGATATAATTCCAGAACCTCAAGAACCCACGACAACCCCTTTAACATTACCCGAACGTCCCCGCGAAGTAGCTTCATTAGGTAGCAAGTCTTCGGAATTATAAATGATGAATTCTCAAAGAAGACTGACGAAGTATCGATAACCATTGAAAGAGGATTTATGCAACTGCAACTGGAATATTGTTTGCTATTGGCTGCTGCGCTTTTCTGTATCGGGATTTATGGTTTGATTACCAGCCGAAATGCAGTACGAGTTCTTATGTCCATCGAGTTGCTGCTCAATTCAGTGAATCTGAATTTGATGGGCTTCTCTAATTTCTTAGATCCTACAGGAATCAAGGGTCAAGTTTTTACTATCTTTGTGATTACGGTCGCCGCAGCAGAAGCAGCAGTCGGTTTGGCAATTGTACTTGCGATTTATCGCAACCGCGAGACGATCGACATGGAGCAATTTAATCTACTCAAGTGGTAAGAGAAAGGTAAAGGGTAGAAGGAAAAAGACAAAAGTAAAATTTTTTCCTTTTCACTTTTTCCTGATAAAAAATACCGCCAACTTTTGGTAAAGAGGCGGTTTTTTTGTTGCTCGATGGTGTTAAAGCAATTAATTTAAAAGGCAATAAACTCTACAGAGAAGAGCCTAAACCAGCGTAGGCACCGTAGAAGAAAAGACCTACAACAGCAATGACACCCAAACCAGCTATAGTGGCAACAACCCACAGCGGAATACGTCCTTCTGCAAACATAATTTTAACCTCCTATTTTTCTCCGATTGAAACTTCAATTATTATCCAATAATTAGTTGAAGAAATAACTGGAGAATAGGATACCAAGGACTGCAATCAGTAACAAACCCAAGTATAGAGAAGTCCGATTAAGCTCTACTGGTTGTCTGTTGGGATTTGGATTTCTCTCCATGACTTTCTCCTATCTTTGGATAAATTGCATAGCGGCGATCGCGCCTAAAAAGAATACAGTGGGAACGGCCAGAGTATGAACGGCTAGCCATCTCACCGTAAAAATCGGATAAGAAACAGGTTGATTGGTAGGAGTCCGACTTGTCATAATTTCCATCCTTGTTTTATAACTACTTAATTATTAAACTGCTCGATTTCCTGCTTGGCTTTAAAGCGATCGGTGATGATTGGTAATTCTTGACGCTCTTGCGTAAAATACTCATCGGGACGGGGTGTTCCGAAAACATCATAGGCTAGTCCCGTTTGGACGAATAACCAACCCGCAATAAACAACATCGGGATGGTGATGCTGTGAATTACCCAGTAACGAACGCTAGTAATAATGTCCGAAAACGGACGCTCTCCAGTGCTACCAGACATTTAAATTTCTCCTCCTATTGTTATCGTTTCAATTCTATAGTTTATACGATCCAAAACCGCCGATCGTGCTAACAGCTATAGCCTAATTTTAAGCTGTTTCTGCTGGCGGCTCATATCTAAGTAAAACACCTTTTTGACCCAGAATAAATCCTTTCTCAGGGGTCACAAAGACGATTTTGTAAAGGTTAGAGGGAGTATCCTCTATTTCTCTATCTTTTTGCCAAGTTTTCCCATTATCAAAGCTTACCAGCACATTGCCGCTACCGCCACTCACCCAAATTTCTTCGGGGGTTCTGTAGGCTAAATCCAATAAGCCCCAACTGGTTGAGGGTTCAGGATAGATAACTTCTCCCCATTCCTCGTCTTGACCGTCAGTGCTAGCGAACTGAATTTGACCGCCGCGAGCAAGCAACCACAGCCGTCCGTCCTCGCTATATCCCATTGTCTGCAATCTGCGAGAAGAGGTGCGATTGTGAGGAGTCCATTCCGTTTGTCCCGGTTCCCAAGTTGAATAGAAGTTTCCTCTGGCGGAAACAGCAACATATTTACCGTCAGCAGAGCGAGCAATCGTCCGGGCGACCCCCACCGCACCTTCGACTAAAGCTTGCCAGGTACGACCGCCATTGCTAGTTTTATAAATCGCTCCCAGGTCTGTCACCATTTCTGCCATTTTAGAACCCAGTGCAACAATACCATTTGGCGCACCCGGTAACTTTTCGCTTAGGGGAATACGCGACCAAGACTGACCGCCGTCCTCGGTGTGCAGCAAAATAGAGGGTTTTCCAGTAATCCAGCCTTCTTGTCCGTTAAAGCTGACGGCTGTAAAGCTGGCTTTTTCTTCTCCCAAGTCTAGTTTTTTCTCTTGCCAGGTTTTGCCTCCATCAGTTGTTTCAAACAGGGCTGCCTGAGAACCGACCAACCAGCCATGATTTGGGTCGTCGGTAAAAGCTAGATCGGCAAAAGTCGATTCGGTTTCTAACTGGATAACTGACCAGGGATTGTAACTGGTAGAGGGAACGGTACTACAACTGATACAAAATAAGGAAAACGCAATTAATATGAAGATTTGTTTCAGCTTTCTCATGAATATGTTCATATTCTTAGTCGATAACAGCTAGGAATCGATTTATCGGTTTCTCCCCGGCTAAAATTGTTCGGTAAGATTGCATTTAATGCGAAAAATAGGGATATCAATTAAAGGGAGTTGGCAGCGATGCTTGGTTCGAGCCTAATTTAAACCGTATAGGCTTAAGAAAAATAAGAAGGCTAGGGCTAGTCCTCCGAAGATCAAAATATTTTTTTGTCCTGGAGTCAAACGGTTAACACCAAAACCGTAATTGAGATTTTCTTGGAATCCAGAGGGAGCATTTCTGGCTCCAATGTTGACAAAGGCAGAACGGCTTGCCCCACAGACCGGACAGCGCCAATCGACGGGCAATTCCTCAAATGGCGTTCCGGCAGGAGTGTTACTTTTACTATCTCCCTTATCTGGCTCGTAAACGTAGCCGCAAGCACGGCATTCATAGCTTGCTAGAGCTTGCTCTGCCAGCGTTTTCTCTACAGGTCGATCGCTCATTGCTAGTACTAAGCAAATCTTAAAATGTCTGTAACAAATTATCGCATATAATCTAACTTTCTTATCTTACTAGGGATTGGTCAGTTGTCCTTCGTCATTGGTCATAGGTCATTGGGAATTAGTGAGTAGTTAGTAGGGGCGGATCAATCTCAAAACGCTAGCGATTTCCCAACAGTTATTGTTAAAAACCCGCCCGTACAGTGGTTAGTGGTTAATTGTCTCCCAGTCTCCCCGTCTCCTTGCCTCACTCCTCAAACAAACCGCTAAGGCGCTCTACCTCATTCTGAGCTATGTAAATCGGCGCTCCTGCCAGAATTCCAGTCACGTTGCGGAATGGTCTGCCAATATGCATGCCTCGGTTGTCGATCGCAAACTCGCGAATATCCTTATCGTGCATCGAGCCGCGCATTTTTAGTACTGTAATGCCCCGGCGCATTTCTCCGTACATTTCCACGTAACGCAGCAGGATAATCGAGTCAGTAATAGTAGAAATGTGTGCCTCTGTAATCGAAGAACCGCCTAAAAGCGTCGGGGTGGTGGACGTAAACAGTCCGCCAATTTCTTTCTGTTTGATAAATGAAGTCAGACCAATAATAAATTCCCGAAAGCTTTTGAGGGTGGAAACCCTCTCCAATGCCGAGAGACTGTCTACTGAAACGCGATTGGGTTTAAATTCTTCGATGATCTCCTTCATGGCGATTAAATGATTTTCCAGGGTAGTCGTTTCGGGATAGCGACAGACAACTTTCAACTTGCCTTCGCGTTCCATCCGCTCGAAATCGACACCCCAACCGATCGCGTTTCTAAACAATTGCTCTCGGCTTTCCTCAAAAGCAAAAATGAGACACCTTTCCGCACTGTTGGCACCACCTGCCATAAATTCTGTCACCATCAGGGTTTTCCCTGTCCCCGTCGCTCCTGAGACGAGGATGATCGAGTCGCGGAAAAATCCGCCGCCGCACATTCTATCCAATTCTTCGCTACCGGAAGTAATACGGATGTTGGATGATTTCTGTTCGAGTTCGATTGCCGCTAGCGGAATGATCGTAATTCCCCGGTTGCGAATCACGGTAAAAGGAAATTCCCCCTTTTGGTGGTCGGTTCCCCGATACTTAAGAATTTCGATAGTTCGACGGCGCTTTTCATCGGCAAGGACATTGCGCAAAATAACCACGTTATCTGCGACGAATTCCTCGACTCCAAAGCGGCTGATTTCGCCGTATTCTTGCGTTCTCTCTGCGGTCATGACAGCAGTAATCTCCAATTCCCGCAGTGCCGATGCCAGCCTGAACAAATCGCTGCGAACTTGAGCGCTATCGGCTAAGTGGCTGAAAATCGCGCCGAGAGAGTCTAGCGAGATTCGTTGAGCATTGTACTTGCGGATGGCAAACTCGATCCGCGCAATTAAAGCGCCGAGGTCGTATTCGCCGCTGACCATCGGACGTTCCCCCGGTTGGGGCGAGGCATCGACAAACGCCCATTTTCCTTCTTCTTCCCATTTTTGAATATCCCAGCCGAAGCCGAGCATATTTCTTCTTAGTGCCTTTGGGGGTTCTTCAAAGGTGACAAAAACGCCATTCTCTCCGCGCACGATCCCTTCTACGAGAAACTGACAAGCAAAAACTGTCTTGGCACTTCCCGCCGTTCCTGCTACTAAAGTTCCCCGACCTTTGGGAAGTCCCCCCTGAGAGAGAAAATCGAATCCTGGAATCCCTGTTTCTAATTTCTCGATAAACTCCCGTCCGTTGTTCTGACTCATTAGTTTCTTGAATAGCGATCGCTTATTAATTCTCCGTGCATTTTCTCCTCCTCGTCAATCATTGAGCCACTCTCATTTCATCTCCAACTCTTTCGGCAGCAGATCGAGTCCGAGAAGAACTTTTTGAGTATTCGACATATCGCCGATGATGCGTTGTAGCGGCGGGGGAAGTTGTTTGATCAAGGTAGGAGTGACCAGAATTTTTTCAGCTTCCGCCATGTGAGGCTGTTCCAAAACATCGATAATCTCGATCGCGTACTGGTCGGCGAGTTCTTCGTGACAGATGCGAAATAAATTGGCGATCGCTCGCTGGGATTTGGGGGAGTTTCCGGTAATATATAACTTCAGAACGTATTTGCTCATGACTCATTTTCCTGTTCGAGCTGGGGAGAAAATTTAATATTGCTCAAGCCAATATAGTATTTTCGATAAAACGAGGTCAGATACCCCATGAGTTCTAAAACCATCAAGCGTCCTTCAGCCACGTAAGCTTGGGCTTTAGCCAGAGGAACGCCTTGATTTTTTTCCCTCAATGTTTTGGTGTGGATGTCTACAACATCTCTGGGACTGGCTTTGAGGAAGCCCAATTTATCTGCTAAGGCGCGCAAGCGATCGGAGATGTTATGTTCGACTTTATAGGCGCGTTCTTCTAAAGCGAGATCGAGCAATTTTCCATAAGTTTGCGCGAGTTCCTCAAATATGTCTGGTATGCTTTCTCGCAGGGTTTCCGATCCAAACATGCGAGCCGTGATACTGGTCTTGGTCGAGTTGGCGCGTCGTTCGAGTTGTTGAAATTCTAGCTCTTGTTCTTTTTGTTGTTGCAAGCGTTCTAGTTTGGCGAGGTATTCCTGTCTTTCAATGGCTAGGCGGATTTCGTAGACTAGAAAATTGCGATCGAGAGTTTTGGTATGCAAATAGCCATCCGCGCCTAGCTGAAAGGCTTTAACGACTAATGTTTCATCCTCGCTCTCTGTTTGCAGGATAATTGGCACTTTAGGATATCGCTCTCTGAGCGCTATGAGAGAATTAATTCCTTTACTGTCAGGCAGCATTAAATTGAGTAAAATGACATCAAAGATTTCCTTGGCTAAGCATTCGATGCCTTGGGAAAGAGTCTTAGCAAAGATCAGGGTAAAGAACAATCCCTCAGCCAAAGAGCTGCCCTCAGATTCTAGCAGCAATCTCTCAATCAACTTAATGCGATCGCAATTCTCTTCTATCAACAGGATTTTACAGAGATTACCGGGCATGCTCTGCTAGTTACCTCGCTACCTAGGGACTAATGCTAATTTCGCCTATTTTTTAGGGTAAACTGATTTTTTAGAGAGATTGCGTTCGAGCTAAAAATTAATTTTTTTTGTCAGCACATTTTCGGCAATTAATAAGTTAATAAAAATATAATAGAGATGGCGATCGGATTTTCCAAATGTAGGATTCTAATCATTCTCCCCGATCGAGGTCAGCCATAACCGATCGAACGATAGAATATGAGATAAAAAAGAATTTTAATTGTCGGTGGCGTAGCAGGGGGAGCCTCTTGTGCAACTCGTTCCCGCCGTCTATCTGAAGAAGCAGAAATTATTATTTTTGAGCGAGGGCCTTTTGTTTCATTTGCCAATTGTGGCTTGCCTTACTATGTAGGAAATGTCATTGCTGAAGAAAAGAAATTGTTGGTAGCTACTACCGATCTATTTAAGCAGCGTTTTAATATTGAAGTCCGAATTAAAAATGAAGTCTTAAGTATCGATCGCCAAAGCAAAAAAATTACGGTCAAAAACCTGACAACTGACGAAATTTATCAAGAACGATACGATGCTTTGGTATTAGCACCGGGAGCTTCTCCGATTCGTCCGCCGCTACCGGAGATCGATTTGCCAGGAATTTTTGCCCTACGTACCATCCCCGACAGCCGTCGCATTCGCGATTGGATTGCCGAACGTCAAGTCAAACAAGCTGTTGTCGTTGGTGGTGGCTTAATTGGCTTAGAAATAACAGAAAATCTCGTCCATCGAGGCATTGCCGTGACGTTACTAGAAATGGCATCTCAAGTCATGCCAATCCTCGATCGAGAAATGGTCGTTCCCGTACAAGAGCGTCTGAGAAAGCATGGGGTTCAGTTGTATTTGCAAGAAGAAGTAACGCAATTCGAGCAACAGGAAAAGAATATTCTCGTTTCGACGCGATCGCAAAAGCAGTATCCCGCTCAGTTAGTGATTATTGCACTTGGCGTGCGTCCGGAAAGCAAACTGGCTATAGAGGCGGAATTAGAAATAGGAGAAAAAGGCGGAATTCGCGTCAACGAACAAATGCGCACTTCTGACGAGTCTATTTGGGCAGTCGGAGACGCAGTAGAAGTACAAGACTATGTTACCAAAGAATGGACGTTAATTCCTTTGGCAGGACCAGCAAACCGCCAGGGAAAGATTGCAGCCGATGCGATCGCAGGTCGCCCTTCTACCTTTCGGGGCATGGAAGGTACTGCCGTCTGCGGTATCTTTGGGTTAACCGTTGCCAATACGGGAGCTAGCGAGAAAACTCTAAAACGGCTAGAAATTCCCTATGAGAAAATCTATCTCCATCCCGGTCATCACGTCAGCTACTTTCCAGGTGCGAAACCGATTGACCTGAAATTGCTTTTTTCTCCCAAAGACGGGCAAATTTTAGGAGCGCAAGCAGTGGGAGAAGAAGGAGTAGAAAAACGTATTGATGTTATATCAATGGCAATTCAGCGTCACTCTACTGTCTTCGATCTAGAAGAAGCCGAATTGTGCTATGCACCCCAAATTGTGCTATGCACCCCAATTTGGTGCGGCAAAAGATCCCGTTAATTTTGCTGGTATGATAGCCGCTAATGCCTTACGAGGCGATGCTCCGATCGCTCAATGGGATGGCTTAGATTTGACCGAAGGCGTATTAGTGGACGTGCGAGAAGTGGGAGAGTTTGAAACAGGTCACGTCCCTGGAGCAATTAATGTTCCTTTGAGTCAGTTACGCGATCGCCTTCCCGAACTCCCAAAAGATAAAAAAATTTTAGTTTATTGCCAAGTCGGTCAACGCGCCTACTATGCTACTCGTATCCTACGATTAAATGGGTTTAATGCTTCCAATTTAACAGGAGGATATAAAACTTGGAAAAGTTACCATTTAATGTAGTACATCCTCTAGGAAGATTAAGAGGGATAGGGAAACGGGGAGTGGGGGGAGTGTGGAGAGAGTTGGGAGACAATTAACCACCTAACCACTGTACGGACGGGTTTTTTAGAGTAACTGTTGGGAAATCGCTAGCGTTTTTAGATAAACTCGCCCCTACTAACTAATCCCCAATCCTTTCATTGAATAACTAATAGAATAACTAATAACTGTTTATGGTACAAACTTCGCCTAAAGCTGGGGAAACGACAACAATTGCAGCTTCTCTAGAAACTGCTACGCTGGATGTGACGGGAATGAAATGTGCCGGCTGCGTTAAAGCCGTAGAAAGGCAACTTACTCAAAATCCGGGAGTGGTTTCTGCGTGCGTCAATCTCGTGACTGAAGTAGCCGTCGTCCAGTACGTTCCAGGAGCCATTCAACCGGAGAATTTAGCCCAAAAGCTGACTGAAACGGGTTTTCCCTCGCGATTGCGTTCCTCGGCGGCAGGAGGAGCCGGCGAATTAGCTACAAGTGCGGTAGAACGGCGGCAACAGGAAGTAAAGCAACAGCTCCGGAATTTAGCGATCGCGGCTATTCTATTAGTTTTCTCTAGTCTTGGGCATCTAGACCATATTGGCGGTCCGAAGATTCCCTTTTTTAGCAATATTTGGTTTCATTGGGCGCTAGCAACCCTTGCATTACTATTTCCGGGGCGTTCTCTCCTAATTGATGGCTGGCGAAGCCTTTGGCACGGAATGCCCAATATGAATACCCTGGTTGGGTTGGGAACGTTTAGCGCTTATCTGGCGAGTTGCATTGCGCTTCTGTTTCCCCAATTGGAATGGGAATGCTTTTTTGACGAACCCGTCATGCTGTTAGGATTTATCTTCCTGGGGCGCACCCTAGAAGCTAGGGCAAGAATTCGCGCTCGTTCTGCTCTAGAAGCCCTCGTTGCCCTACAACCGCCCCTTGCCCGTTTGATTGGCGATCCCAGTACCGCAGATCCGTCGGGGATTGAAATTCCGGTCGAGCAAGTGCGCGTGGGAGAGTGGGTTTGGGTATTGCCGGGAGAAAAAATTCCCGTCGATGGGGAAATTGTCGCGGGTCAATGTTCGGTGGACGAGTCGATGCTGACGGGAGAATCGCTACCCGTGGCAAAACAAGAAGGTAATACGGTAACGGCAGGAACGCTAAACCAGTCGGGCGCGATCGCAATTAAAGCTACCCGCATCGGCAAAGATACCACCCTAGCCAAGATTATCGCCTCAGTAGAAGACGCGCAAACCCGCAAAGCCCCCGTCCAACAGCTAGCCGATACCGTCGCTGGGTATTTTGCCTACGGCGTGATGGCAGTTGCCTCGCTAACTTTTCTATTTTGGGATCTCATCGGCACGAAACTCTATCCAGAAGTTCTCATGGCGGGAATGTCTCACGACATGGGACATGAGATGGTCATGTCGCCCTCCCCTTTGCTCTTGAGTTTAAAACTTGCGATCGCCGTGTTAGTGATTGCTTGTCCCTGCGCCTTGGGATTGGCTACGCCAACAGCGATCTTAGTCGGGACTGGTATTGGTGCCGAACACGGATTGTTAATCAAAGGCGGAGAGATTTTAGAAAAAGTTCATCAATTAGACGCGATCGTCTTTGATAAAACGGGAACGCTAACTATCGGTCATCCTACCGTTACCGATTGTATCCCCCTAACAGAGATTAATGAAGACCGTCTCTTGCAACTCGCCGCAACAGTAGAAAGCGGCACCAATCATCCTCTCGCCACGGCAATCATTGAGGAAGCCCAAAAACGAGAATTACCTCTCTTAGAGGCTAAAGACTTTTATACCGAAGCTGGACTGGGCATATCTGCTAGCGTTGGCACAGAAGAAGTTTTATTGGGCAATGAAGCTTGGATGAGCGATCGCGGCATAGCAATCGACGAAGCAGCCCAGATTCAGGCGCGATCGCTTGCAAAAGCAGGCAAAACCGTTGTTTACCTCGCCATTGCCGGGAAAGTCGCTGGAATTATTGCCCTTCGAGATCCCCTGCGCCCCGATGCCAAGGAAACCGTAGAACGCCTTCAGCGATTGGGATTGCAAGTTATCCTAGTGACTGGCGATCGCGCAGATGTTGCCGGTGCGATCGCACAACAAGTCGGCATTGCTCAAGTCTTTGCCTCAGTTCGTCCCCAGCAGAAGGCAGAAATTATTAAATCCCTGCAAATGGGAGAACGGAAGTCGGAAGTTAGAAGGCACGGGAATCAGGGGACAAGGGGGAGTGGGGAGAGTGGGGGGACTCCGAAGAAATTCATCCAAAATCCTTTCATCCCCAATCCAAAATCCGCCGTTCTCCTTGAAAAGGTTCAAGGAGCGTGCGGCGGCTTCGCCAAAATCCAAAATCCAAAATCCAAGATTGTTGCCATGATTGGAGATGGAATCAATGATGCTCCAGCTTTAGCACAGGCAGATATCGGAATTTCTTTGCACGGAGGAACGGACGTTGCGATCGAAACGGCGGGCATTGTTTTGATGCGAGAACGATTGCTCGATGTAGTCGAAGCCATCCAATTGAGCCTGGCTACGTTTAATAAAATTCGCCAAAATCTGTTTTGGGCTTTGGGATATAATACTCTTGCCATTCCTGTTGCTGCTGGCGTTTTGCTTCCCGGTTTTGGGTTACTGTTGAGTCCGGCATTAGCCGGAGCGCTAATGGCATTTAGCTCCGTCACAGTCGTGACTAATTCTCTCCTGTTGCGTCGTCAATTCAAAATCCAAACGCGAACTATCTACAAATCAAACTAGCTATTCGCCTTGGTGTTGCCAATCTTAAATCCCACAATCGCAATGCATAGAATTTAGGATAGCGTGATGACTGGTAAGCCCGTACTCCCTCAAAAAGAACATTTTCTCGTTGTTGAAGACGACAAAGGGAGACAAGAAATCCTCTTAAGATACCCGGTTTATTCATTGGGCAGGTCGCAACATTGCGACATTCGTCTGCGTTCTCAATTTGTTTCGCGCCACCACGCTACTCTGTTCAGGTTCGATCTCGACAACGGCTCTAGTTACTATCGCATTATCGATGGAGACGCCCAAGGAAAAGCGAGCGCCAATGGAATGTTAGTCAACGGTCGTAAAGTCACTGTTTGCGATCTCAAAGATGGAGACGAGGTGGTTTTCGGACCGCAAGTAGTTGCTGTTTATCATTATCGACAACTAGATGAATTTACCACGGCTTCCAATAACGACCCTTTCGATATCACCTTGATCAATCCTGCTATGATGGACAATGACGAAGAGGCGCTCGATACAGAAAAAGGAACAGAAGGAAGAAGATAGTCGGTTAACTGGTTACATTTTCTATTAATTTCCATTGCGGATTTTCAGCAATCGCCTGTTGGATGAGAGCAAACTGTTGCCGACAGCGATTGTTTAGCTGTAATGGAAGTTCATCATTCTTAACAACTAAATTCACCTGTACCTCATCATTAATAGCAGTCGTGCTGTCAATGAGTACCTCCACCGTCACCAACTTAGAAAAACCGATTTGACCGAGAAATTCGCGTGCCATTATATAATCGACCGCCTGATAAATCACCTCAAAATGACAAGCTTGCAGAGTTTCGATCATTAGGGGTTGCAGTTTTTCCAGATCGACCTTGACGCGATAGGAGCAGGTATAGCGAGCCATAATTACAATTAGCTAAAAATTCTGACTGTTAGACCCCTTCATTTTGGATCGATGAACTATTTTTCTCAACTCGTAAGTCAACGCCAAGCCGTTGAGTTGCTACAGGAGGCGGTCGCACGTAATCGCATCGCCCCAGCCTATTTATTTGCCGGTCCTCCAGGGGTAGGACGATCTCTGGCTGCTAAATGTTTCAGTCAATGGTTGCTGAGTCTCAATCTCTCGCCCGAAAAAAGTGCAATAGCTCAAAAACGCGCTTTAGCTGGCAATCATCCCGATTTATTATGGGTAGAGGCAACTTATCAGCATCAAGGGCAATTATTGACGACAAAAGAAGCTGCTGCCGCAGGACTCAAGCGCAAAGCTGCCCCCCAAATTCGCATCGAGCAGATTCGAGATATCGCCCAATTTCTCAATCGTCCTCCTATAGAAACCTCTCGTTTGCTAGTCGTTATAGAAGAAGCTCAAGCGATGACAGAAGCGGCAGCTAATGCCTTACTCAAGACCTTAGAAGAACCCGGACGAGCTACCATCATTTTAATCGCTCCCAGCACTGATGTCCTATTGCCGACCATCGTTTCTCGCTGTCAAAAAATTCCATTTTATCGACTCTCGCCAGAAGAAATGGAAGAAGTTCTGCGTCGCAATGGTCATGAAGCGATTCTAACTTATCCAGAAATTCTCGCGATCGCTCAAGGAAGTCCAGGAGAGGCGATCGCTGCCTTCGCTCAACTACAAGCCATTCCAGAAGCCTTGCGACAACAGCTAAGTCAGTTGCCAGACAGTCCGCTTAACGCCCTAGAATTAGCCAAAACTATCGATCGCGAGTTAGACACGCAAGCTCAAATTTGGCTGATCGACTATCTTCAATATATCTATTGGCAAAATTGGCAACAACAAGATTTACTTGAGTTACTAGAGAAAGCGCGTCAATGCCTTCTCAATTACGTTCAACCTAGATTGGTGTGGGAATGTACGCTCCTAGAGATGATACTTTGACAAGCTTAGATAATAATTTTGCAAGGTATCAACGCCTAGAACTAAAGTTCTAGGCTCAAAGCTCAACTCGATTGGGAGCATCCACTTTTGGAAGAAACACCCAATCAGACAGCAAGTAAACCATTAAGATAAGCACAACGAACAGAGAGGATGTGATTGACACTTTCAACATTCCACTGTGCGCCAGAAATTTTGATCCTTAAACCAATTTGTTTAATTGCAGATTCAACTGCCCCTGAACCGATAGAACATAATTGTTCAGCCTGATAATAGCTGTAATTGACAATGCGAGGGAGATGTTTTTCCAGATAAGCGATGAAATTTTTAGCTTGTTTACCTCGGCAATGATTAAATAGGGTCTTGGCCGCTTCTACCTGACCTTGCCACAACAGAGTTTCCGCAGCTTTGAGTCGCTTTAAAGAACCACCAACTTTATAAAGATTTTCCTTCAGGTGATACCAATCCAAAATTTCACAGCGAGAAAACTGGTCTTGTCCAAATTCTCTCACCAGATTCCAGACACCATCATGTCCATCTCCCAAGCAAACAAGAGGGTCTAACAACTGTTGGCTATTGACATAATCAATTAATGATTGGTTGTCATCAAAAAATGCACCATAGTAAATCCCTTGCAGACGAACGGTTTTATAGTCTCGCCAGTGGCAGCCTGCTTTCGGTTTACCCCTGAGTCGGACTTTTCCTCCATCTACGCTGACTTCTGAAACTGATTGTTTAGCAAGTGGTAGTTGAAAATCTTGTGACAGCACTAGTTGTTGTTGTGTTGAATGACCAACTTTTACTCCTGTCAATGCCTCAATCTCGATTTCTGCTTTTTGGTATGATTCGTTAGCTGATAACCTCAAACAGCACTTTTGAAGTAATGGACTTAGGCGAGTTCTTGGCTTTAAACCTAGTCTAATAAGCTGTTTGGCTTTTAATTTCAGTTCCCCTACTAGGCTTTTTATTTTCCTAGTTTTACCTACTTTTGTTCCAGTTTTTTGTTCGATAAAAAAGGGCTATTTCTGGGCTGACTAGTTCTAATACTTGACTGCGAACTGTTTTTTCTATGCCTTCAAGGTCTGTCAGCTTACTTTTGTCTGCTTCTTCATACAGCAGTGTTGACAATTCTTGTAAGCAGGCTTTGATCCGTTCTTGTTTCTCTTGGTTCATTGTCAGCGATCGCACAGGATTATTTCCCTTTACATTTTCCCATAAATGGTAAATCTTCCAAAACTGGATGCTCCCACTCGATTAAAATCGACTGAAATTTCTATCGGGTCTTTTTTAGAAATAGTATAAACCAATTATAAGTGTAACGACACGATTATTTCATAAATGGTAATGTGAGCGTCTCGCTCATACGCTTTTCAAGATGCTCGCACTATCATCTAATATTTAATTAAAATTAAGACGACCTATTTAACTCCCATCGTTTATGAAATATCACGTCATCTACGACGGCAATTGCAATCTTTGCGTTACTTTTACTCAACTGCTGGAACAATTCGATCGCGGGACAATTTTTGATTACACTCCCATGCAAGATGAAGCTGCTTTGCAACGATTTGGCATTACCCCTGATGACTGCCAGATGGGAATGATCTTAGTTGATGCAAAAAATTCAGAATGTCGGTGGCAAGGCAGCGATGCAGTAGAAGAAATTACCCGTTTGCTGCCGATGGGAGAGGCATTTATCGCAGCATACCGCGCATTGCCCGGTGTAAAATGGCTCGGCGATCGCACTTACGAACAAGTTCGAGACAATCGCTATCAGTGGTTCGGAAAACGAGACTCTACTTACTATTCAGCTTATCCGATCGGTTGCTCTGTTACTCAAAATCGTCAGGATGCGAGCTAGTGCCAGACGAGCGATCGCAATTTTTTTCTTAGTTACCATCCTATTGGGGTGTAGGATCGATGGAAAACCTATAGATTTTAACGCTATTGCCGATGGTAACTGGTTTCGTCCTGCGATCGAAACTTCTTGGCAATGGCAGCTTGTAGGAACCGTTAATACAAGCTATAACGTTGAAGTATATGACATCGATTTAATTAATGCATCGCCAGAATTAATTGCTAATCTTCACAGCCAAGGAAAAAAGGTAATTTGTTACTTTTCGGCGGGAACCGTTGAAAATTTTCGACCTGATGCCACTCGATTTAAACCAACCGAAATTGGTAAAGCATTAGATGATTATCCTGACGAACGTTGGTTAGATATACGCTCTCCCAATGTTGGTAAGATAATCATATCTAGATTGGATCTTGCCGTACAAAAACATTGCGATGGCGTGGAACCAGATAATGTTGACGGTTATATTAATAATACGGGTTTTCATTTAACTTATGAGGAGCAACTCGCGTTCAATCGTTTTATTGCTAACGAAGCTCATAAACGGAGTTTGTCGGTTGCACTAAAAAACGATTTAGACCAAATGCCAGATTTGGTTTTCTACTTTGACTTCAGCATTAACGAACAATGCCACGAGTTTAATGAATGTAATTTATTGCGACCATTTATCGAGCAAGGAAAACCGATTTTTAACGCCGAATATAACAAAAAATATCTGCGCGATCGCGTTGAAAGTAAGTCTTTATGCGAACGGGCTTTAGCTGCTAATATTCGCACATTGATTTTACCAAAAGATTTAGATGATTCTTTTCGCTTTAGCTGCGATGGAGAATAAAACTTAAGCTGCATTCAAGCACCCTTTTATTGCAGCTAATAGGCAAAGATGAAGCGGGTAAAGTAGATAAAACCATCTTGCTTTGAGTCCGCGATCGCCACTATAAAAGATTAGAATTAAAGGGGCAAAAACACCGAATCATTCGATTGAGTCATAAATCTAAATACATATTTTTTAATACTCGACGTATATTTTTCACCTTGCGCTGCTAGCCATATTTATAGGCGGCAGTAGCTGCAAATTTTGAGTTGCGATCGCGTTCGTCAACTATACTGGCTATGTAATGTCGATCCCCAATGCAGCTTGAATTAAGCAATTACTCGTAAAATAAACTCAGGGAGTTTTAAGAAATTGCTTTAGCAAACCGTAGCGCTTGCTTTTCTATGCCTCACGGTAAATATCAACCCAAGCAGCTTGGTACCCTTCTAAACATCCTCCGCAGTCATCGTGCTAGCGGGACTTTGCACGTAAAAGCAACGATCGCTCTTGACGCGCAAGCGAGATCTCGCGTTTTGGTTTTTCAAGGCGGCGAAATTACTTACGGTGACTATAGTATCCCCGATCGCCTCTCTTTAGCTAAAAAGCTGACGAAGCAATTTAAGCCCGCCATGAGCGAGATAGCAATCAAGTTTGCCAGGGAAAAAGCCACCAATTCAACATCGGCAAGGGAACTGTTAGAAGTCTTGTGCAAAATTCGAGTCTTGAGTTGGGAGCAAATCGAATCCTTCGTTCTCGCTCGAACTGCGATCGCCCTAGAGCAAATTTTACCCTATGCCGGACAATTTCAATTCAATCCAACAGTTGAATTCGACCTGACCTATGGCGAAGCTCATCGCGGCTTAAATTTGTCTAAGTTAAAGTTTAATATTGCTCGCCGTTATAAAGAATGGTCTTATCTCGCTCCTACTATTCCCTCAATGGAGGCAGTTCCCCACCTCCTACAAACCGATCTAAAACGACTTCCCTTACCAAAAGTTCGCCAGCATTTGTATCAATGGGTCGATGGTAAGCATACCTTGGTTGATATTGCCGAAAAGATCGATCGAGATCCCTTGCAACTGGCTCGACTTTATCAAACTTGGGCGCAAATAGGTTGGGTCAGTTTTAAAGAAAATCTTGCTAGCGATCGCAAAAATCTACCAACCATTCTCTCTGTCGATGATAGCCCAACGATCCAAATGCGGATTTTGCAAGCTTTGGGCGATCGCTATAGAGTTTTATTAGCTAGCAATGGGTCGGATGGACTCAAGTTGCTCCTGCTCGCTCGAGAACCCGTCTCGCTATTGCTATTGGATATCAACCTGCCAGATATCGACGGATTAGAAATGTGTCGTACCGTGCGAAGTCTTCCTAAGTTTCGAGACTTGCCTATTGTCATGTTGACAACTAGAAATACTTTGGTTGACAAAATGAAAGGGATAATCGCTGGAACCAATCGCTATTTAACTAAGCCAATTGAGACAGAGAAATTGCTTAAAGTTGTTAGCGAGTTCGTATGAGCGACTGAAGCGAGCGAAGTTCTGCGTCTGTCGCGCCCTCCCCAGCACAATGTTGAGTAACAATATCTGACAAAATATTTATCGAAGCTCAGCGATACTGTATTTTTGTATTCGAGCGAGTTTTTTGAGCGAGGTGGGCTTTGAATACTGTTTTGGTCGTAGAAGATGGCTTGACTGATACAGAAATCGTTAGCCGATATTTGCAGCAAGCAGGCTTTTTTGTCGTCTGTGTCAGAAGCGGGGAAGAGGCACAGCAGAAACTCGAACAACAAAAACCCGATTTGATTCTTTTGGATGTTATATTGCCCGGTCAAAGTGGATTTGAACTGTGTAGAGAACTCAAAACTAATCCCCGCACTAGTCAAATTCCCGTTGTCATGTGCTCGACTAAAAACACGAATGTGGACAAAATGTGGGGCACCATGTTAGGCGCAGATGCTTACCTGGGCAAACCCGTGCGACAAGAGGAGTTGATCGGAATCGTGCGTCAATTTACCAAAAATTAAACAAGTAAGGAAGTGCAATCGACAGAAGAGAAGTTTTTGCAATTTCAGCTAGAAGGAGAAGAATTAGCCCTTCTGCCAGCCGCGATCGCGCCAGAAATTCGCCTAGTTGCAGCCGAGGAAATCTTACCCGTGCCTCATCTTCCCGACTGGGTTTTGGGAATTTATCAGTGGCGCGATGAAATGCTCTGGCTGATCGATCTGAGTTACTTGTTGGGATATGCTCCCCTATCGTGGGAGGGTAAGCATTACGCGATCGTCGTTGAGATCGAAACGCGCTCCCTGGGATTGGTCGTTCCCAGAGTGCATGGTATTGAGGAGTACGACTGGCAACAATTGCACGATCCCTCAGACGAATTATTCTCGCCGGAGTTAATGCCTTTTTTACAGGGATTTTTTCTAAAAAACGGACAAGAAATTCTCAAATTGTTGATTGCAAAGGGAATTTTTCTCGCTTGCTCGCAAAAGCTTATCGAATAGATAAAAAATTTCTCTCGCAGCTTCGTAGTTACGGGAACAGTCAAAAAACGATATTTGTGGTAAATCTACTCTATTGACTCTAATCCAGGCACGCTCGCAGCCAACTGAGGCAGACAATTCAAACGCCGACTCGCATCAAGCATTGACAACACGAGTAAAATCCCTAGCCATTACTGGATCGATACTTGAGGATACCAAGAAGCTTAGAGGACGCACCCATGACAGCTACCCATCAACCAACCCAATTTAGCGAACCCGATCGCAATTTTGATAACCCGCTTGCCTCAAATGGCGCTCAAATTGACGCTCAGACTTCTTTAGCCGCCGTTGCCGCCGTCAAATCCGTTCTAGAAGAGTCCGGCTATTTAGAAAAACCCGAACTCAAAGAACGGATAGCACAAATCGAGCAACTTGCTTATTTTTTTCAAGAAAATTTACAAAAAAAATCATCCGCAGCAAGGGAATGGTTTAAGCCAGAGCGCACGCTCTTAGCAGAAATTATCGATCGCATTCGTAGAGTTCGAGACTTAAACGAGCTACTCGACCTTATCGTTGCTTCTATGCGCGAGAAAATAGAAGCCGATCGCGTTTTTGTCTATCGCTTTAGTTCTGACGAGCGAGGCAACGTCTTGGCAGAGTCGAAGGTTGCGGGTTGGACTCCCTGTCTTGGCGAAGACCTTCCGGCGATCGCCTTTGGCTTGGAGCGAAGAGGAGACTATTTGACTCGGCAAGCTAGCGCGATCGACGCAGCCTCATTCCAACTCACCCCCTATCAAAGACAATTATTAGAACGATTTCAGATAAAATCCAGTTTGAGCTTGCCGATTTTGGTAGAAGGCGAGGTATGGGGCTTATTGACAGTCCAGCAATGCTCGGCAGGACGCGATTGGCAAGCAGCAGAAATCGATCTGCTCCACCAAATCTGTCTGGAACTCACCACTAGCCTGCAACGCGAAGCATTTAGCGCTCGACTGCAAGAGCGAGTCCAAGAAAATCAACTCCTCGCCAAAGTCCTAGAAAAGATCGGCAAAGTCGAGCAGTCCGACGACTTGAACGCCATCTTAAAGACAGCGACGCAAGAAACAAGATTATTGCTAAAAACCGATCGCGTAGCGGTTTATCGCTTCGCGCCCGATTGGAGCGGCGAATTTATTGCCGAATCAGTAGCGAGTGGCTGGGTTCCTCTGGTTGGCACAAATCCCAGATGGGAAGATACTTACTTGCAAGACACCCAAGGCGGTCGCTTTCGCGGCAACGAAATCTATGTTCTCGATGATATCTATAAAGCTGGACTATCGGCCTGTCATTTAGACCTGCTAGAGCAATATCAAGCCAAATCCCATGCGATCGCCCCTATCTTTCAAGGAAAAAACCTCTGGGGATTGCTAGCTGTCTATCAAAACTCCGCTCCCCGAAACTGGCAGGAAACAGAAATCGGCTTTCTCAAACAAATTGCCACTCAGATTAGCACCGCACTGCAACAAGTAGAAACCTTCGAGCAATTGCAAACCCAAACCAACCAGTTGGCAAAGCTTCTAGAACAAGAACAAGCCGTCTCCAGAGTCATCGCTCGCATCCGTCAATCTCTCGATCTCGACACCGTCTTTAATACGACCGCTAGAGAGGCGCGACTGCTTCTAGAAGCCGATCGCGTAGCGGTTTATCGCTTTAATCCCGACTGGAGTGGAGATTTTGTCGCCGAGTCAGTCGCCAGCGGCTGGATGCCGATTATCGGCAGTCAAGCGACACAAAACCTGCTTAGATGGGCAGATCCTTACTTCCAGGAAACTCAAGGCGGTCGCTTTCGCAACAACGAGCCTTTTATCCTCAACGATATTCACAATACCGAGCTGACTCCGTGTCATATCGAAGCATTGGAACAATACGAAGCACAATCATGCATCATCGTCTCAATTTTCCAGGGACAAAAGCTCTGGGGACTGCTAGCCGCCTACCAAAACGACAAACCCAGACAGTGGCAAATGTCTGAGGTAAATTTTTTGGAAAAAATCGCCGCTCGGTTTGGCACCGCACTACAACAAGCAGAAATCCTCCAACAGGTACAAGCTAAATCGGATCGTCTAGCTCAATTGGTCGAGCAAGAGCAAGCCGTTGCCAAAGTCATTGCTCGCATCCGTCAATCGCTCGACCTCGACACCATCTTTAATACAACGACCAAAGAAGTGCGATCGCTGCTGAATGTCGATCGCGTGGCGGTTTATCGCTTTAATCCCGACTGGAGTGGCGAATTTATCGCTGAGTCAGTTACCAGCGGCTGGAGTAAATTAGTCGAGAGGCAGAATCGGATTTCTGGCTTGCAAGAGAGCATTACCGACTGCGCTAGCATACAAAGTTTGATTGCCAGTAGTGGCAACGAGCAAACCAGTCGGACACGGTGGACGGATACCTATTTGCAAGACAATCAAGGCGGTCGCTTGCAAAACAAGGAAGCTTATGTCCGAGAAGATATTTACCAGGCCGGGTTTCCTGCCTGTTATCTCGAAACTTTAGAGCGATACGATATCAAAGCTTATGCAATCGTCCCAGTTTTTCTGGGGCAAAAACTGTGGGGAATGCTGGCAGCGTTTCAAAACTCCGGAACTCGTCCTTGGCAAGAGACAGAAATTAAATTTCTCAAGCAAATTGCCGCTCAGTTCAGCGTTGCTCTGCAACAGGCTGGATATGTCAATACGATTGAGGAACAGTCAAAACAACTCGCCCAAGCGGCAGAACGAGAAAAAAACTTCGTTCGCTTTTTGGTGAAAATCAATCAAAGAATTATCGAGCAAAGCCAGCAAAAACTTGCGCTAGAGAGTTTGCTGAAAACTAGCGCCCAGGAATTGCGCAAGCTACTGAAAGTCGATCGCGTGGCGATTTCCCGTTTTACGCCAGATTGGAATCGGGAATTTATCGCAGAAGACATTAGCGCTGGCTGCGTCAGATTGGCAGGAACAGAAGCTGCCTTGGTAGAAAATCCCGACCTGCAAGACAGTCAAGGCGGTCGCTACCGCGATCGCCAAAACCTCGTCATCGACAATATCGACAGCGCCGAACTGGCCTCGTTCGAGTCGGAGTGGTTCGAGCAACTAGGGATTAAAGCCTGCGCGATCGCACCGATTTTTGAAGGCGAGCAATTGTGGGGATTATTGGAAATTTATCAAAACAACCACACTCGCCAGTGGCAAGAAAGCGAGGTAGATCTACTCGCTCAAGCCAGCGTACAGTTGGGAGTTGCCATCCAGCAAGCCGACTATCTCGAACGGGTACAAGCCCAATCCCAACAATTGGCAACTTCGATAGAAAGAGAAAAAGCTCTCAAAGAACAACTTCAGCAACGGGCTAGTCAACTGTTAGTTTCGGTTTTGCCTGCTTTGACCGGAGACTTGACAGTCCGTGCCCCGATTACAGACGATGAAATCGGCACGATCGCCGACGCCTATAACGAAACCCTGCAATCGCTGCGGAAAATCGTCGTGCAAGTGCAAGCAGTAGCCAAAAAGCTAGCACAAACCGCCCAAGGAAATACGGCAGTGGTTCAAGAATGCGCCGTTCGAATGGGGAAACAGTTTCAAGACCTCAAAGGAGCGCTCGACCAAATTCAGCAAATGGTCAATCTGACCCGAACTGCCGCCGGGAAAGCCAAACAAGTCGAAGCAGCGGTTCGCGAGGCAAATCAAATCCTGCAAAAGGGAGACACGACCATGAACCTGACGGTGGGCAGCATCCTGACAATTCGGGAAACCGTCTCGGAAACTGCCCAGCGAATCAAGCGCCTTAGCGAATCGTCGCAAAAAATTTCCAAGGTAGTACAGTTAATTGGCAACTTTGCCACCCAGACCAACCTGCTGGCAATGAATGCCGCCTTGGAAGCGACAAGAGCTGGAGAAAACGGACGAGGTTTCGCCGTCGTCGCCGAAGAAGTACGATCGCTCTCCCATCAATCCGCCGCCGCCACAACCGAAATAGAAGAATTAGTGGCTCAGATGCAAAGCGAAACCGAGGAAGTTGCCAAAGCCATGGAAACGGGAATCGATCGCGTTCTCGAAGGAACGGGTTTGGTCGATGAAGTCCGCGAAAGTCTCAATGAAATCGTAGCGGCGACAGCCCAGATCGGCAAACAAGTCGAGGATATTCTTCAAGTCGCTCACAAGCAGCACGCGCAAGCTGGAGCGGTGACTGGGGCAATCAAAAACATCTGGGCAATCGCCAATCACAATGCCGAAAAATCGAGGCAAATCGCGGAGGCATTTCAGGTGTTGCTAGCCCTGTCGCAAGACCTCCAAAAGAGTACCGGACAGTTCAAAGTAGGCTAGGAACTTGTGAGAAGTAAATGGCGACAGGTGAGTAGGAGGTTGCCCGATCTCTAATCGCCAACCGCTAGCAAAAATTGCGAATTGTCAATTGTGAATTGCGAATTGATATGACTGCTGACTCGGAAACCCGCGATAGCGCTTACAGACAATTTCTCGAAGAAGCTCCAGAGCTTTTGGGGACGATCGAGCAAAATCTCCTGACCCTGTGCGCCGAGCCAAGGAATCGAAACGTCCATAGCGTCATGCGAGCCATCCATACGCTCAAAGGAGCCGCTTCTACAGTTGGGCTGGAGACAATAGTTGCCCTCGCCCATGCCTTTGAAGATATCGTCCAGAGCTTCTACCATCCCGGCCTGATCGTAGATATAGAATTGTTCTCGATGTTGCTGGCTGGCTTCGATCGCCTGCGCCATTTGGTAACGGCAAAACTGACCGAAGCCGCGCTCGACGAACGCGAGATCGTCAAAGAAGCCAACGACCTATTCGCACAACTGCGGGCAAGATTGGTCAAGTATTACGGGAAGCAAAACTCGCTTCTCACGCCTCCAGAGCAAGGAGAGTTCGATCTCGTTCGAGCCATTTTTGAAGTGGGAGTCCAGAAGCGCCTGGAAGCACTAGGGAAAATCCTGCTCAAAGCCAAGGAAATGGACGAGATAGCGGCTAATCTGCGCTCAGAGCTAGAGCTACTGATAGGATTGGCAGACTCGCTGAATTTGCCGGGATTTGCTCTAATTGCCAAAACCGCCTTGAGAGCCTTGGAAGTTCGTCCTCAAGAAGCCGCGACGATTGCTAAAGTTGCCTTAGACAATTTGCTCCAGGGACAGGAGCAAGTCCTAGCGGGCGATCGCGAACGGGGCGGCGAACCGTCTCCAGAGTTGTTAAAAATGGCAGAAGCGCCGCCCCAAGAGACTCATCAGTCTCAAGCCTCGCCATCGGAGGATATTTGGGAGGAATTGGAACTCGCCCTGGCAGAATTCGAGTCCGAAAAGAGCTTGCCAGCCTCAGATGCCGTCGAGCAGCTAAATTGGGACAGTTTAACCGAGTTAACCGAGAGCTTGGGCGATTCCTCGGAACAAGCCGAACCAGCGCTCTTGCTAGAGCAACTCTGGAACGAGAGCGCGAACGCCCAGCCCGCCTCCGAACCCGAACGGGCAGAAGAATTGGCTCAAAGCCATGCGATCGCCACTCCAGAACCACTGCCAGACCCCCCCGTACCCCAGAGCGTGCGAGTGAAACTAGAAGGCTTGAAGCGCATCGATCGCGCCTTGGGAGAAATCCAAGTTTATAATAACCGCCAATCGTCGGATCGCGATCGACTCCAGCGCATCCTGCAAGACTTAATCGAATCGCAGAAACACCATCAACAGACAATCGAGCGCCTGCGCGATTGGGTTGAAAAAATCGCCAGCAAACGAAAACAGACAGAAGCTTTGCTCGATCCCTCTCGCCTCGCTTACCAACAACGAGACTCCTATAGCGAGCTGGAATCTCTCGCTCGCAGAGCGCTTGTAGAAACGGGGCACCTACAAGCCGCCATGGAATCGCTAGAGCAAATCGCCAACAGCTCTCGGCAAGCATCTCAAAAACAGCACCGTTTGGTATCCGACCTGCAAGACGACCTGATCGAAACTCGCATGGTTCCCCTGGCAGAGGTGCTCGATCGCTTTCGCCAGACAGTCCGACAATTGGAAAACGTTCACCTCAAACCCGTGCGGTTGCAACTGAGCGGAACCAATATTTTAGTGGATAAAGCCATCGCCGAGAAACTCTACACCCCTTTGCTGCACCTGATTCGCAATGCTTTCGACCATGGCATCGAACCGGCTGAAGTGCGCCGACAACACGGAAAATCGGAAGTCGGTCAGATCGAAATTCGCGCCTATCAACAGGGATGGCAAACCGTCATCGAAGTCAAAGATGACGGTCAGGGATTGGACTTCGATCGCATTCGCGATCGCGTCGTCGCCCTCAATCTGTTTGAACCCGAAGCTGCCAGCCAATTATCGACCCAGCAACTGTCAGAGCTGCTGTTCGAGCCGGGATTTTCTACCTCCTCGACAATTAGCAAACTGTCAGGACGCGGCATCGGTTTAGAGACCGTCAAAGCAGAAGTAGAAGCTCTCAATGGGACTTGCACGGTGCGGTCGGAACCCTATCGGGGCACGACCTTCTCCCTGCGATTCCCCATGACGCTAACCATTGTTAAGTTAACGGTCGTGCAAGCCGGAAAAATGCTCTACACCCTGCTCTCGGATACGGTAGAAAAAATCCTGCTCCCCAACGAGCGCCAGCTCGTGCGCTCCCAAGGAAGAAAATTTCTCAGCTACCGTTTGGCGGAAGACCCCATCCTCGTGCCCGTGCATAAACTGTCGGAGCTAATCGCTTATGGGTCGCCCATTGCCCAGAAAGCAAACCGCTCGTCGGCAATTGAAGCCCAAAAACAAGCAAGCGAGCCTCAAAGCTATCTACTTGTGCTTCGCTACGGGGAAAAACTTATCGGTTTAGAAGTCGATCGCGTTTTTGGCGAGCAAAAGACGGCTATCAAACCCCTCGGCAGCGCGATCTCCTCTCCGAATTACGTTTATGGTTGCAGCGTTCTCGATCGCGATCGCCTAGCCCTCGCGATCGACGGTAGCCTTCTCGTCCAGCAAGCTCAAACCTTGGCAAGGCAAAGCATTAGCGACGCTCCTCACTCATATGGCTTCAAAGCCAATCTACAATCAGCCCTACCTCTAAGAGACATGCCATTGCTCGCGCCAGAAACTCCGGTTCGGCAAACAGGTCTGTTGCCCTCGCACTGTGCCATCTTGGTTGTTGACGATTCGATTAGCCAGCGCCAACAAACAGCCTCGCTGCTGCAAAAAGCGGGCTATCGGATCGTGCAAGCGAAAAACGGTCTCGACGCGATCGAACAACTGCAAATGGATCGTCAAAAAATTCAGTTGGTCATTTGCGATATCGAAATGCCACACCTGAATGGCTTTGAGTTCTTAAGCTACTGTCGCCACCGCGAGGAATGGGCAAAGTTGCCCGTTGTGATGTTAGCCAATCGCGGCGGCAGGCAACATCGTAAGATTGCCCTGGGATTGGGCGCGACTGCCTACTTTACCAGACCCTATATAGAATCCGATCTGCTTTCGACAATAGAGAGCGCGATCGCTCGCTCTTGATGAGCTGGCAATGAAGCAGGGAGTGTGGGGGACAAAGGGACAAGGAGACGGGGAGTGTGGGGAGATGGAGAATTCGGAAGTCGGAATTCGGAATTAGAAACAAATTACTACTAACTACTAACCACTAACCACTAACTACTCCCCAATCCAAAATCGAAATTTTTTCCTTGTTATCTTGAATTGAGAACTTTTGCCAAAGCCTCCCGCAGCACTTGAGAATCGGCGCCGGGGAGATGGGCATTTTCGCTGATGTGTCGCTTCCATGCTTTAGAACCCGGTTGTCCGGCAAAGAGTTCGAGCATGTGTCGGCTGATGGCGTGGAGCTTCCAGCCTTTTTTGAGCCAATAATCAATGTAGGGAAGCATAGATTCGACGACTTCGCGACGGGTGGGAGGAGTCACCTTCTCGCCATAAATATCGCGATCGACCGTAGCAAATAGGAAAGGGTTATCGTAAGCAGCACGCCCGATCATGACGGCATCTACCGATTTAAGCTGCTCTCGAACTTCGGCTAGGGTGGTAATTCCGCCATTGATCTCGATAAACAGATGGGGAAACTCTCGCTTGAGACGATGGACGTCCCCGTAGCGCAGCGGGGGCATGGTGCGGTTTTCCTTAGGACTCAAGCCTTGCAGCCATGCTTTGCGGGCGTGTACGGTAAAGCGACGGCAACCCGCCTCCGAAACGATGCGGACGAAGTTAGCCATATCTTCGTAGCGATCGCGATCGTCAATGCCAATGCGATGCTTGACAGTCACGGGCAAATCGACTGCTTTTTGCATGGCTTCAACCGCCCGCGCTACCTTCTCTGGCTGTGCCATCAAACACGCTCCAAAATTCCCTTCCTTAACCCTAGAGCTAGGACAGCCAACATTGAGGTTAATTTCATCGTAACCCCTATCTTCGGCAATCCGAGCGCATTCGGTTAAGTCTTTCGGGTTATCGCCACCGAGTTGCAGAGACAGGGGCTTTTCTTCGGGAGAAAAACCCAAGAGTTTATCGCGATCGCCTCTCAAAATGGCTGCCGTGGTTATCATCTCGGTATAGAGTAGAGTACGGCGAGTAATCTGGCGCATAAAATAGCGAAAATGGCGATCGGTTCGCTCCATCATCGGGGCGACGCTGAGAGGATTGCCGCTGGAGTTTCTTTGTCCGTTATCGTCGAGCATCATGGAATGGACAGTATATGCCACAAGGTCCTAACTTTATCGTCACATTTCTTTATTATTTCGCCACTACAACCCTAATCGTGCTTCTACTCGCATCACAGGGAATGGGAATGAGTTTGGAATCGAGATTTCTCTATCAGTTGGGCACGTTATGCGGATTAGTAGCCGGAATACTCGGAGCCTACTTCAATCGTAGCGCGACCATTTCAATCACTTTTCAAAACCCAAAAGCCTTTAGGAAGCAGTTAGACACAGCCCTCGCCCAAATGGGTTTCGATCGACAAACCCAGCTCGACAATTTCGTTGTCTATGGAAAATCTGCCCTAAAAACGATGTTTGCTGGCAAAATCTTGGTCAAAATCGACGAAAACTCGGCAACAATTATCGGTCGTTCCAGCAATCTCAAGCAGCTCAAGCAGCTTATCTGATAGTTATTTTCTCTGGCGGGGTACTCTTAGACTAGAGAAATACAATTTCCGCGTCAATATCCAGTCAGTTATGTCTACTACTATCGATAAATTAGAGCCTGCTGGCAAAGCCGAGGTTATCCTCTACATGCCTTACTATCCCAAAGATAAACATGCCATCCTGCCCTATGCGCTGACCTTATATTCCAAAGGCTATCTAGAAGGACGGCGCCACATTGAAGGAGGTGAAGGGATTCCTTTTGTTGCTACCTGGTTCGTTTCCAAACTTCCAGCTGAATTGACTCGCTGTCGATTGCAATTTGAGGGACAGGCAGAATTAAGCTATGAGATAACTATCTCCAATTCAGAATTTGTCAATTTTCTAATGGATGCCATCACACTTTTTAAAGAAGGGGGTTCGGCGGATTTTCCCCAAGCCTTTTACCGAAAACTGCTACGTTTTGATGTAGCTGAAGTATAGTGGATCTATCCATGGCTAAGGAGTAAAGACGTGGCAAAATCTGCCAAATATCTTTTGATTGGGTCGATTGAAGCTTGTAGCGGCAAAACGGGAATTATCTTGGCAATTGCCCGTCAGTTACAAGAAAAGGGAGTATCGATCGCTTATGGAAAACCTATAGGAACCTGTTTGAGCGATTTAGCCGCCGAGAACGAAGAAAACGAAGAAGGAGACATACAGGCGATCGCCAATCTGCTGAGGCTATCTGAAAAACAAGTGCGCTCGCCGTTGTTATCCCTCGATGAAAAAACGATCGAACAACGCCTGCAAGGCGAAGATGCTATAGATTATCCTCAGTTGTTAAAACACTACATCCAACAGCTTGAAGGAGATTTAGTTTTTTTGGAGGGAGGGGGAACGCTTTTAGAAGGGAGTATCTTTGGTCTGTCTGTCAAGCAAATGGCTCATAATGCCGATGCTTCCGTGTTATTAGTATCTCGCTACACTTCTCCTCTCGTTACAGATAATCTTTTAGAAGCGAAAAAAGAACTCGGCGATCGCTTGTTAGGAGTTTTAATCAATGATATCTCCAGCGATCGATTAGAAAAGGTACAAAATTGCGTCAAACCGTTTCTAGAGAGACGAGGAATTGCCGTTTTCGGAACGTTACCCAGTAGCAGTTTGTTGCGCAGCGTCAGCGTTAGAGAAATTGCGCGTCAATTAGAGGCTCAAGTCTTGTGCCGTCCGGATCGGTTGGACTTTATGGTAGAAAGTTTAACCATTGGGGCAATGAACGTCAATGCTGCCTTAGAATATTTTCGCCAAGGAAAAAATAAAGCAGTCGTCACGGGCAGCGATCGCACCGACTTGCAACTAGCGGCTTTAGAAACCTCAACCAGTTGTCTCATTCTCACGGGTAACGCACCGCCTCAACCCCTCATTCTCAGTCGCGCCGAAGACTTGGAAATCCCTATTTTGGCCATCGATCTCGATACGTTAACAACGATAGAAATTATCGATCGCGCTTTTGGTCGCGTGCGCCTTCAGGAACCAATTAAAGTCGAATACATTCAGAAATTGATGGCAGAATATTTTGATATGGAGCGATTTCTGAAAGAGTTGGGCATATAGTGTATGGAATCCAGCTTTAATTATTAGCTCGATTAACACTATTTTGGCAATTTTTTGCTATTGCTTCTAGCAGTTGATTCCTCGTAAAAGGTTTAATCAAATAATCGTCGGGATTCAAAACCATGCCCAAACGATAGCCAGTTAAGTCTATTGGCATTGCCGATCGCGATCGCTTTCTGGAAATAAGGGATCTCCTCGAAGGTTAAGATAAAGAGTGATTCTGGATCGTTACGCTTTCCGAGTTTATCAAAAGGTTATGCAAACGCTGGACAGTTCTATACAAGCTACTACGAATTCTGCTCCTGAATTTGACACGGTAATCCACAGACGCAAAACTCGTCCTGTCAAAGTCGGAGATGTCACCATTGGCGGTGGCTATCCGGTCGTGGTGCAGTCTATGATTAACGAAGATACCTTAGACATAGATGGTTCGGTGGCTGCCATTCGCCGCTTACACGAAATTGGCTGCGAGATTGTCCGCGTTACCGTGCCCAGTATGGCTCATGCTAAGGCAATGGCAGAAATCAAAGACAAACTCACCAAAACCTACAAGCCAGTGCCCCTCGTAGCCGACGTTCACCACAATGGCCTGAAAATCGCCCTCGAAGTTGCCAAACACGTCGATAAAGTGCGGGTTAATCCGGGGTTGTATGTCTTTGAAAAGCCAAAAGCCAATCGCACTGAATATACGCAAGCAGAATTTGATGAAATTGGCGAAAAAATTCGAGAAACCCTAGAGCCTCTAGTGATTTCTTTGCGCGAACAAGGAAAAGCGATGCGAATCGGGGTAAATCATGGATCTCTAGCCGAGAGGATGCTATTTACTTACGGCGACACCCCAGAAGGAATGGTAGAGTCTGCCATAGAATTTATCAGAATTTGCGAATCCCTCGATTTCAAGAACCTCGTTATTTCTCTAAAAGCCTCTCGCGTTCCTGTCATGCTAGCTGCCTATCGCTTAATGGTCAAGCGCATGGACGAGTTAGGCATGGACTATCCCCTCCATCTAGGTGTAACCGAAGCGGGAGACGGCGAATATGGTCGGATTAAGTCAACTGCTGGCATTGCTACGCTACTAGCTGAGGGAATTGGAGATACCATTCGCGTCTCTCTTACAGAAGCGCCAGAGAAAGAAATTCCAGTTTGCTACAGCATTCTGCAAGCGCTGGGACTGCGGAAAACTATGGTGGAATACGTGGCTTGTCCGTCCTGCGGTCGTACTTTATTCAACCTAGAAGAAGTCTTGCATCAAGTGCGAGAAGCAACCAAACACCTTACGGGATTAGATATTGCCGTCATGGGATGTATCGTTAACGGTCCCGGAGAAATGGCAGATGCAGACTACGGCTATGTAGGCAAACAAGCCGGATATATTGCTCTCTATCGCGGACGAGAAGAGATCAAACGAGTTCCTCAAGACAATGGGGTGGAGGAATTAATTAATCTCATTAAAGCCGATGGTCGTTGGGTAGATCCTTAGCGATCGCAATTTGCAAGAAGTCTATTGCCAAATCCCTTTCGCTTTCTTTGAGTCGGCGTTGCTAGATCGACAGATAAATTGTTATTAGTCGCGTCCGTTATCAGTAAGCCTCATATGCCGCCAAGAAATAAATTTCTTGGCGTACAGCCCAAGTCCATTAAAACTGAGATCTTGCATCATTTTCAACAACTGCTATTGTAATGAATTTCCTGGCCGAGCAAAAAAGTCTCCTAAAGAAGACCCGATAGAAAATTTCAGTCGATTTTAATCGAGTTGAGCTTTGAGCCTAGAACTAAAGTTCTAGGCGTTGATGCTTAAAGTGGCTAATGCGACTGTTCTGACGGGGAGACAACCACGCTAGACTATACTCTGTATGCGTTTCATAGCTCTTAAACCTTTTTGATAAAATGGCAGCTTATTGAGAGCAGTTTTCATTAACTTTTCGACCCAATGCCAACATATATCCATGGATAACACCCAAGTAGTGCCGTATAATCCCGTCCAAAAGTAACTAGGTCTAGGTCGATTTTGACCTTCAATTTTAAGACGATTAATATCCTCTTGATACCGAGTATTTCTAATATTTAGACCCACTAAAAAACTCGCAGTCTAGGCGCTCGCTATTAAGAAAATTAAATTAGTAAGACGTTGAATATTAGCTTGACTTCCTTCCAAATTATAACCCCCAGATTTACAATCTCGAAACATAGCTTCTATGCCGCCACGAGATGCAAATATTTTTATGACCTCTTCTTGATTCTCTAGATTAGTAAGCAGATACCAAGGGTTAGGTAGTTGTTTATTATTGTATTTTCTTTTTTAATAAATTACTACATTAAATCTATCTTGCTTATTTTCTTCTGTGACTAAAACTTTAGAGTATAAGACTCGCGAGCCGGGTTTAATATCTAAAGAATCAAGAGATTGGTATTTCTTGTATCTAGGTTTAATTTTGGTATTCTTATTTAATCTCAGAATAAAAAATATCTTCTTTTTAGTAAGCCAGAGGACAAAGGCAGTACTTCTATATTCTCTATCACCTATTACTACTAGCTTATACTCTTTTAGTAAACGAAGTATCGGTCTAATTGTAGCTACTTGCTCATAAAAATTGCTGCTACCTTTCTTGGATAAGAGTAACCAATAAATTGGTAATGCTCTTTTTTTCCAAATCACACTTACCATTGAAATATTATTAGTTTTCTATTGTGTGCGATCGATAGTTAGGATTAAGCGCTCTCCCTTTTTGAACTGGCTAGAAATTATCTTTTTTATTAAAGGAAACCAAAGTAATGGCAAGCTTAATCTAGGTAAAGATAAAAATCTTTGTATTTTTTTCCTTCGGCTTTCACATTTAATGGGATAAGGAAAGCTAGATGCGAGCCTCTCAATTCTGACTTGACGATGTACTTGTAAAAGCCAAACTAGAATTTGTAATGTTAAGAATTCAGATGATGGTAGATAAGTTTTGAGATAATCAAGATCAAATTGAGGTAACATTATTTTGATTTAAACTGTCTCATCAATCAAATAGGAGACAGTTATTCTTAATCATTTCTCGCCTCATAATTGAAAATAATCAGAATAATTTAAGAATTCTGCTAATTTTCTGAATTTTGCCGTTGAATATTACGTCAATTCCACTGATATTTTGACTGAGTGACAAAATCTGATAAATCCCTTGCTATCTAAGCTTTCTGGCGGTTGTCTCCCCGTCAGAAATTAGAATCCAACCACAGTTTTGGGATGAAATCGTAATGACCTGCTTGTCCGGCAGGATATTTTCCCGCTTCTACTCGTTCGATAATATGAGGTAGAGCTTGAATAAACCTCGGACTGCGCTCTTTTGGATGCAACGTCCAAGCGTTTGGATTCGTTAGCATACCTCGAACATAATCAGTTTGTTCTAATTTTTTCGATATCATAATTTCCCAAGAATCTAACGAGCCTTTTCCAGTCACGTTACTATAAAGAGTTTTCATCGGTACGGGTAAACGATTGAGAAACTGCCGTCGATAGGAACGCCAGATCTTCGGTAAGGGGAGCAGCTGTTTGAACCGTTCGCAGTTAATCAGATAAACTCGACTGCCAAAAAACTTGAATTTGTAAAATCCATCTAAGTCTTTCTCATAAGGGCAACTTTGGTAGATTGTCCCGTCTTCTGTAGGTGGTCCAACGAGAGGTCTGACAAACATTAAGTTGGGATGTCGTTGCATCAGATCTATTCCTTTCTCCACCCAGCTATAACCAGGTTTCTGATAAAGCATCATGTCGCTGTCAAAGTGCAACATGTAGTCACTTTTGCATTCTTCGATGGGAAAAATTGAGCCGAGGATAGGATACCCCTTATAGTTGTGGGTAAAACGAATCGGACTGCCAAAATGTTGGCGATAAACTTGGTTTCGATAGTCTCGATCGTAATTGATATCGACGACGCGATCGACTACACTAGCCTTTAGTAGCTGTTCCGTACAATCCCGTAACTGTTGCATCGTTCCGATTCCAGGACGACTCGCTTTCTCCCCCATTAATGGCGCTGTATCTACAGCTAAGACCTTTTCTTCAAAGGGAAAGTTGCTCATCCTCGCTAGATGAGGAATCGTATGGATCATGAAGGCAACATCAGTTCGCGCTACTAAAATCCAAAGAGAACAGTTTTTCATTTGTTTTTCAACTATTCGATCGCAAATGCGGTAATTATATTTGCCAATTTAGTTGAAAAATGTATCTCTTCGATCCGTCGCTTAACAAAGGAGCAAAGAGACGAGGCTGACGGGGAGACAACCACGCTAGACTATACTCTGTAACAGTTATTCTTAATCATTTCCCGCCTTATAATTGAAAATAATCAGAATAATTTCAGAATTCTGCCAATTTTCTGAATTTTGCCGTTGAATATTACGTCAATTCCACTGATATTTTGACTGAGTGACAAAATCTGATAAATCCCTTGCTATCTAAGCTTTCTGGCGGTTGTCTCCCCGTCAGGCGACTGGTGCAAGATCTGAGTTAAAATGGACTGAATCCCGCTCTCAGTCTTCTTTAGAAGACTTACACTATTAGCCTGCCAATCAAAATCAATTGGCGGGCAAGTTTTCATTCAGACGGCAAGATAACGGTTTCTAGCCAAAACTCTTCAATTCCTTGGACAATTTTAAAAAGTTCGGCAAGATTGCGAGATTTAGAGATGTAACAATTGACATTCGAGTCGTAGCTTTGAAAAACGTCGTCCTCATTTCTTGAGGTAGTCAAGACGACCACGGGAATGCGTCTTAGATGGGGATCGGCTTTGATTTCTGCTAGAACTTCTCGACCATCCTTTCTTGGCAAATTTAGATCGAGCAAAATGAGGTCGGGACGCGGTGCGTTAGCATACTCTCCCTCTCGGCGCAAATATGCCATGGCATCCGCCCCATTCCTAACCGTTACCATTTGATGCGGGATTGGATTGCTTTTAAACGCTTCTTCGATTAGGCGAATGTCGGCTTTATTGTCCTCGACTAAAAAGATAGTTCTGGGCTTTCCTTGTATTCCTGCGATCGCCATCCCGTCCTCCTACTGGAATAGTAAAGTAAAATGTTGCGCCTTGACCCAATTCTGACTCGACCCAGATCCGACCTCGATGACACTCGACAATCTTTTTACAAATCGCCAATCCCATGCCCGTACCGGGATAATCTTCCCGCGTATGCAGGCGTTGGAAAATGACAAAAATGCGATCGGCAAACTTGGGATCGATGCCAATGCCGTTATCTTTAACGGAAAATAACCAAGCGTCCTCGATTCGTTCGGCACCGATATGAATTTCTGGCGGCTTTTCGCTGCGGAATTTGATGGCATTGGCGATCAAGTTTTGGAACAGTTGCATTAACTGAGTGCCATCTGCCATGACAGTTGGCAAGCGATCTCGTGTAATCTTTGCACTGCTTTCGGTGATGCGTCCCCGCAAATTGGCGATCGCTTTTTCTAAAGCCGCTTCTGCATCGGTGAAGGCGAACTCAGCACCTTGCATATCTACTTTCGAGTACGCCAATACGTCATCGATCAGCGTTTGCATGAGGCTGACTCCCTCGACAGTATAGCCTATGAACTCTTGAGCATCTTCGTCGAGTTTTTCCCGATAGCGCATCTCTAATAATTGTACGTAGTTCGCCACTTGATTGAGAGGTTCTTGCAAGTCGTGGGAAGCGACATAGGCAAACTTCTTCAGTTCTGCATTGGAACGTTCTAAATCTTGCGCCAATTGCGCCAATTCATCTGCCTGACGCAGCACGATATTAACAATTGCCTTTCTTAACTCTAGCGCCGCTTTAATTTCGACTTGTTTCCAAGGCAGAGATTTTAGGCGAACCGTTTCTTTCCACAATTCAAAAGATTTCCGAGGCGATAGGCGTAAACTTCTCTCAAGCTGACTTGTTTCATAAGCTTTATTAGGATCGCCTCCCCAATTAACCGTTTGAATGACTTCCGGACGGAACCACAAAACGTAATTTCGCTTAGAAATGGGAATGGCTAACAAACCGCTAGCAACGTCTTTAAATTTCTCTGCATCTGAATACAGTCGAGGCAAAGACTCGGTAGAGAAAACTTCTTCATGGACATTGCTTTGCAGCCATTGAACGAGATAATTGAGGTCTTCTTCGTTGGGAGTTTTGCCGATAATCGTGCAATTTCCGCCAAAACAAACGGCTGCACCCTGAGAACTGGTTAAATCGAGTAAATTCGGTTCGTGTTTGACTAAACCATCAATAAAATTCTCTTCGCTTGCCATACGATCAATTAAGGTCGTTTGAATATATGTCAGCTTCATGCGATAGTCATAATCTTCCGTTTCTTCTCTTGCTGAAAGTTCGGAAAAGATAACTCGACCTAAGAATTCGCAGGCTTTGCGCAGTTCATAAGAAACATATTTCGGGGCTTGATGATGGCAAGCAATCAGTCCCCAGAGCTGACCATCTTTGAGCAAAGAAATGGTTAAAGAAGACCCAACTCCCATATTATGCAAATACTCTAAATGACAGGGAGAAGCACTTCTTAAAATTGAAAGTGCTAGATCTAACGGCTGTTGGCTAATTGGATTATTAATGGGGAAAAGGTTGACAGGCTGAGCCTTAGCATCTGGAATCAATCGGATGTAGTTGGAACTAAATAATCTTCTCGCTGGCGCGGGAATATCCGATTCGGGATAGTGCAGTCCTAAATAAGATTCCAGACTTTCTAGCTTATCTTCTGCAATAACATCTCCATGGTTTTCCTCATCAAATTTATAGAGCATCACCCGATCGAATCTTGTCAATTTTCGGACTTCTTTGACGATTATTTGACAAAAATCGCGAAGGTTTGCAGTTTCTTCAAGCTTATTGATAGAGGCTTTCGCCAGGTGATAAAAACTCAGAAATGGGATATTTTCTAGTGAGATGGCTGGTTCTAATTCCAGAATTAAGAATCCATCTATATTGCGATGAAAAACGCCATCAAAAACAACATAGTCATCCCCTTTTACTCTTGCCCAAAGCTTACTGGGGTTGATGAAGTCTAGATTATCGTCGGTTACTCTCTGTTTGATTCTTTCTGTTTGAAAAGGATCGAAGATCTCCTCAAGTGTTTTTCCAAGTATATTTTCGGGATTAATTCCGAAGATATGATAAGTATTCGTACTAGCTTGTACGATCTTGAGTTCGGGTTCTTCTAGAACGAAAATAACGCCATGAGGTTGAATTTGACCGCGAATATGTATCGGTTCTTGTTCTAGAGTATGTAGATTAATATCTTGTAAAGTTTGATTGATGGCTACCACAATATCCCCCTGCTTGTTTGCGCAAAAATTAAACCATTCATCTTTGAGTTTCTTTTGACTTAAATTCTCCTCTACAATTTCTGTAGCGTTCTAAAACTTATAACAGGATAAATAATATAGCGTTTTGTAGTATAGCAATAAAGTTTTTTGCATTTTCGATATGTTAATAATTGCAGTCAAATCATTAATAATTGTCTTATTGTCTTGCGTTTTATTAACAGGTTGTCTGAAAAGTAGAGAATGTCATGTTGAGCGTCGCGATCGCGAAGCGAAACATCTTCTACCGATTCGCAATTGGCAATTATCAGTTCGCAATTGGGAAATAGAGATGGATTCTAGCCAGGAATTCAATGTTTTTAGATTTTAATGGCGAATGGCGAATTATCAATTAGTCAACCGCTCTGTGCGTAAGGCTTTTTCCTCGAGCATCTGTAGCGTTCTTGTTTAGAGATGGTCTTATAGCAGTTTTCAGTTAGATGAGAGACCCAATTGGTCGATTGGGGGAAAGGGGGAGCCAACGCGCACGCGGGAGCGAGTAACTCCCCTTATCAAGGGGGGACAGCAATGATTGTTCTCGACTTGTCCCCCCTGATAGGGGGGATAGCAAAGCTTCTTTGAGCATCGAGGGAAAAGGGAAAAAATCCTGTATTCTACTGACTCGAAAATCTATCTAGCATACCAACTCCAAACAGAGATTCTTCGTTATGTTCTACTGCGCTCAGAATGACAAAATGGACTTTCCAAACATCCTCCAAGTGGCTCTCTCAAAGGTATCAAAGATCGTGTTAAGCCAAGGGAAACATCTCCAGATAACCAAATAATTTATATTTGGTTTTTAAAAGTTGAGATAACCGAACCCAAGATTACGGTTATGTGCCGCGATCGCCCCAACCAAGTTCGATGAAGAAATCTTACAATTATTAGAGAAAAGCTCTTCGATCTATAAGAACACTTCATAGCAATGGGTATTAAAGACAAACCGCCATCTCGTCCTCGCCAGATAGGAAACATACTCCTTCTGCTGGCGGGACTGTTCTTTTTGGCAAATTTATTTTTGCCTCAGTTATTTGGACCTACCATTCCATCAGTGCCTTATAGCCTATTCATCCATCAAGTCGATGATGGGGATGTAGCCAGGGTTTACGTGGGTCAAGACGAAATCCGCTATCAACTCAAAGGAGAAGATAACCAACTCGGACAAGTTCTTAAAACTACTCCTATCTTCGATCTTGAATTACCGAAGCGATTAGAAAGTAAAGGAGTGGAGTTTGCGGCGGCACCGCCTTCTAAAAATGGCTGGTTAAGCAGTATCCTTAGCTGGGTGATTCCTCCTCTCATTTTTGTTGGGATCTGGCAATTTTTCCTCGGTCGCAGCGGTGGAAGTCCGTCAGGTGCTCTCTCGTTTACCAAGAGTAAGGCTAAGATTTATGTTGAGGGAGATACTACAAAAGTTACTTTTGATGATGTCGCTGGCGTAGAAGAAGCTAAGACAGAGTTAGAAGAGATTGTCGAATTTCTCAAGCAACCCCAGCGCTATCTCCAAATTGGAGCGAGAATTCCCAAAGGCGTTCTGCTTGTCGGACCGCCAGGAACGGGTAAAACTTTGCTTGCCAAAGCCGTTGCTGGAGAAGCAGGCGTACCTTTCTTCAGCATATCTGGTTCTGAGTTTGTAGAACTTTTTGTCGGCGCGGGTGCTGCACGGGTGCGAGACTTATTTGAACAAGCCAAGAAACAAGCCCCTTGTATAATTTTCATCGATGAATTAGACGCCATTGGCAAGTCTCGCGCTAGTAGTGGATTTGTTGGCGGCAATGACGAACGCGAACAAACTCTCAACCAGTTATTGACAGAGATGGATGGGTTCTCGGCATCAGATGCTACCGTAATCGTGCTAGCAGCGACTAACCGCCCGGAAACCCTCGATCCAGCGCTATTGCGTCCGGGACGTTTTGACCGACAAGTTTTGGTCGATCGCCCCGATTTATCCGGTCGCTTGAAGATTCTAGAAATATACGCTCAGAAAGTCAAATTAGACAAAGATGTCGATTTAAAGGAGATCGCAACGCGAACTCCTGGCTTTGCTGGTGCAGATTTAGCTAACCTAGTCAACGAAGCTGCCCTGTTAGCTGCCCGCGAACGACGAGAAACCGTTTCTCAAGCCGATTTTCGAGAAGCGATCGAGCGCGTCGTCGCCGGACTGGAGAAGAAAAGTCGCGTTTTGTCTGATAAGGAAAAGACCATCGTCGCTTATCATGAAGTCGGTCACGCTTTAGTCGGTGCTGTGATGCCCGGTGGCGGCAAAGTGGCAAAAATTTCTATCGTTCCTCGCGGTATGGCGGCTTTAGGTTATACCTTACAAATGCCGACCGAAGATCGTTTTCTTTTGTCTGAATCTGAATTGCGCGATCAGATTGCCACTCTCTTAGGCGGACGCGCAGCCGAAGAAATCGTCTTTGGTAGCATCACCACTGGAGCAGCAAATGACTTACAGCGTGCTACAGATTTAGCCGAAAGAATGGTGACGACCTACGGCATGAGTAAGATTTTAGGTCCGTTGGCTTACGAAAAAGGTCAACAGAATAATTTCCTCGGCGATGGTATGATGAATCCGCGCCGCATGGTAAGCGACGATACGGCAAAAGCCATTGACGAAGAAGTAAAGGAAATTGTCGAACAGGGCCATCAACAGGCGTTGGCAATCCTAAGACAGAATCGGGATTTACTCGAACAAATCGCGCAAAAAATTCTGGAAACTGAGGTCATTGAAGGAGAAGAGTTACAGAACTTGTTGAATCAAGTCCGTCCTGTCGAGAAGGTTGCTGCTGCGGTTTGAAAACCTGCAAGCAATCTCTAGAAAACTTGAGAAGCCTGCTGTCGGTGCAGGCTTTTTTGGGGACGCGATCGCAGTATGAGCAGTATGATTAGATCGATGATAGATGTAGTTGACTTCTCTAGCGATCGATAGGAAGCTTCTTTTTTTCTAAATACCAGCGTCGCCATTCTTGGGAACTACGAACTGCTAGCCATAGCAGAAAAATAGCAATCAAACCTCCCTGTTCGGGAGCTTTCAAGGCAAAAAAAACGAGACAAATACAAAGAACATCTTCTAGACAAACCATCCAGATAGGAAGACCTCGCAAGCGAAAAAACCATCCTACCTGAACTAGCTTGAGAACCAGTGCCAAAAGTCCCCCCACTAACCCAATCAACCAAATAGGTGGAATCTCCAAACGGGTAATATTGACGACGGTAATGCCCATCAAAGCACCAACAAACGGGCTAAAGACTAATTCGATCGCCTGCAAAGTGCGCTGTCCTAGCAAGCTTTTGGAGCCGAACAACTCAAATAACGACCAACTGGTGAGAACGGTCAAGACAACTTTAGGATCGAAGTTAGACAGCACAGGAACATTCGACCACAATTCGTCGCTGCGCAATAAGCCAAGAATCAAAAGAGGAAGGGCAATTCTCATGCCAGCGGCTGCTGACGCAGAAAGTACGGCTAGAAGTCCGGCGACAAGCATTATTAAAATGAGGCGAAAAGAGAAACCAACCGTTAGGAACTCTATATCTAGTTTAGAGGCTCGCAGATGCTCTTCTCGATCGCGGAGGTCAAACTTTTTCTTTCCGATTCTTGCGGTTTTTCCGTATCATAAAACTAAAAAATAAAATGTAATAAAAGACACTATTTTTAAAAAAATTATAGCAGCATCTACTTTTTTTGTGATTTAATGAAAATAGATAGAAATTTTATTTTTCTGCTCTTTTGAGGCGCAAACATTGAGTCTGCCCTTATTCTCTTTCGCTTTTAAGGAGAAATTTAAATATGTCTCGCTCTCTGCTTGCCGATGCTAGCACTAGGCTAGAAACTGCCTTAAAATACGTTTCGATTTCTGAAGATGCGAGCGAGCGCTTGAAATATCCCAAAGCTAGCCTGAGTGTTTCTATTCCCGTGCGAATGGATGATGGTTCCCTGCGGATTTTTCAGGGGTATCGAGTACGCTACGACGATACGAGAGGTCCAGGCAAAGGAGGGGTACGCTATCATCCCAATGTTTGTATGGATGAGGTGCAATCGCTCGCCTTTTGGATGACTTTTAAATGTGCCTTGTTGGATCTTCCCTTTGGCGGGGCAAAAGGGGGAATTACGCTCAATCCGAAAGAATTATCTAGACAGGAATTAGAACGATTGAGTCGAGGATATATCGAAGCGATCGCCGATTTCATCGGTTCTGACATCGACATTCTCGCGCCCGATGTCTACACCAATGACATCATTATGGGCTGGATGATGGATCAATATAGCATTATTCAGCGAAAAATCAGCCCTGGGGTCGTTACGGGCAAGCCTCTGACTATGGGAGGTTGTCAAGGACGCGATGCCGCTACGGGAACAGGAGCTTTCTACGTTATTAGTGCGCTTTTACCTAAATTCGATTTGATTCCCGAAAAAACGACTGTTGCGGTGCAAGGATTTGGGAAAGTTGGTATGCCAATAGCAGAATTGCTCGCTAATGCAGGATACAAAGTAGTAGCGGTTAGCGATTCTCAAGGCGGAATTTATGCAGAACAAGGACTAGATATTCCCAGCATCCGACAATACAAACAGCAACATCAAATTATTAAAGGCGTTTACTGCGAAGGAAGCGTTTGCAATATTGTCGAACACAAAGTTATCAGCAATGCAGAACTTTTAACTTTGGATGTAGACGTGTTAATTCCGGCAGCTTTAGAAAATCAAATTACAGAAGAAAATGCCCCCGACATCAAAGCTAAATATATTTTTGAAGTTGCCAACGGACCTACAACATCTGAAGCCGATAAAATTCTAGAAGCTAGGGGAATTTATGTTTTTCCAGATATTTTGGTCAATGCGGGCGGCGTAACGGTGAGTTATTTTGAGTGGGTACAAAACCGTAGCGGCTTGTATTGGAGTTTGCAGGAAGTCAATCAACGACTAAAGGAAAAAATAGTCACTGAAGCAGAAAAGGTTTGGTCGATCGCGCGGGAATTTTCGGTTTCTATGCGGACTGCTGCCTATATTCATGCTTTGAACCGTTTGGGAGAAGCCATGGATGCCAAAGGCACTAGAGATTATTACATCAGCGGTTCTATTGGTTAAAGATAATACCAATTCGCAATTAGTCAGCAGCTCTGTGTGCAAAGCTTTTTTATTGAGCATCTGTAGCGTTCTTTTTTAAGCGTTCTTTTTTAGAAATGGTATAACTTGTTCCGAAGGCTTCTTTGTTAAGATCGCATACCAGTCAGTCAGTATGTTATAATAACCAATAAGACATACCAGTCAGTCAGTAGGTTGTAATCATTAAAAGATCGTGCAAAAACGACTGCATCAAAAGAAGGTCAATCCCTGGGTAATTGGTAGTGCGATCGCCGCTTTTCTCGGCGTAGGAGTCAGTTACTATACCTTGACTCAGGTAAAAACTCAGTCACCACCGCCCGCGTCTACGAAAACGGTTGTCCGCGCTACAGCCGTGACTGCACTGGGACGATTGGAACCTCAAGGCGAGGTAATTAAGCTGTCGGTAGCCAATGCTCAAGACAGCCGAGTCAACCAACTGCTAGTGCAAGAAGGCGATCGCGTCAAAGCCGGACAGGTCATTGCGATTCTACAAGGACTCGACAAGAGAAAAGCAGCTTTAGCAGAAGCCGAACAAAATTTGGCGATCGCTCGCGCGAAATTGGCTCAAATCCAAGCAGGAGAAGCAAAGACAGCAGAGATTGCGGCGCAAAGATCCAACATTGCTCGTCTAGAAGCACAGCTGCGTACCGAAACCACGGCAAGAGAAGCAGAGATTGCCCGTGCCGAAGCCGCACTTCGCAATGCCCAGACAACCTATCGGCGCTATCAAACTTTATATCGGGACGGAGCCGTCAGTGCATCCGACCTAGATAACAAGCGGGAAAGTTTTGAAACAGCTCGAGCACAACTCAACCTGGTGCGGGCACAACTAGAGACTACTGTATCCACTCTACAAGAACAGATCCAACAAGAGCGATCGCTCCTCAACAAACTGACAGAAGTACGTCCAGTGGACGTGCAAGTTGCTCGTGCCGAGGTAGACTATGCCGCCACTCAAGTAGCCAGGGCAAAAGCCGAACTCGATGACTTGTACGTGCGGGTTCCCGTTGCAGGTCAAATTCTCAAGATCAATACCCGCATCGGCGAGCAAGTCAATACCAGCGAAGGAATTGTGGAACTGGGACAAACCGATCGCATGTACGCCATTGCCGAAGTCTATGAAACCGACATAGGCAAAATCCGAGTTGGTCAGCGGGCGACAATAATCAGCGAACACGGTGGTTTTGAGGGCGAATTGGGCGGCACTGTAGACCATATTGGTCTGCAAATTAAAAAGAAAGACGTGCTGGAATCCGACCCCGCCGCCGAAAAAGATGCCCGCGTTGTCGAAGTCAAAGTTCGCATCGATCCCTCCGACAGCCCGAAAGTAGCAGGTCTAACCAACTTGCAGGTGCGCGTCAAAATCGATCTCGATAAGAAGGTTAGTAAAAGGTTAGTAATTAGTTGTTAGTGGTTAGAAGCAACGCAGAACGACTAACCACTAACCAATCGATCGGCAACAAATAACCACTAACCCCTAACAAAATAGAATGAAACTACCATCACTCAAAAATCTATTTACTCAAGTTTCTAAAGAGCCGCTTTTAGGCTGGGCGCAACTTGCTCATCAAAAAGTTCGCTCTTGCGTGGCGATGGCGGGGATTGCCTTTGCCGATATCTTGATTTTTACCCAGCTAGGATTTAACGCTAGCCTTTTTAACGGCGTTACCCGCGTTCACGAGCATCTCAAAGGAGATTTATTTCTACAAAGCAACCGCGCCGAATTTCTCGCTGATGGTCAGACATTTTCTCGTAACCATTTGTACCAAGCAGACGCAGTCGAGGGGGTCGAATCTGTGAGTCCCTTTTACTATGCCTATGGGAAGTGGGTTAATCCTTGGGATAAAAAGATCGTCAACGTAGCTATCATGGCTTTTAATCCCGCACGTCCAGTCATGGATTTACCCGAAGTCAACCAACAACTTGAAAAACTCAAGCTACCCGATACAGTTCTGTTTGATAGCCAATCTCAACCCGACTTCGGACCAGTAGCTGAGACTTTGGCAAAAGGAGAAATGGTTACTACTGAATTATCAGACCGTAGGGTGAAGGTTGACGGCATCTTTGCCTTGGGCAGTACCCTGTTTACAGAAGGGCATATTGTTACTAGCGACTGGAATTATCTGCGCCTGTTTGGAGAAGACAGCATCGATAAGGTTCGCGTTGGCGTTATTAAGTTAGAGCCTGGTGCGGACTTACAAACAGTACAAAGGGCGATCGATTCATATTTGCCCAATGATGTCAAGGTGATGAACCGCGAAGAATTCCTGCAATCCGAAAAAGGTTATTGGGATAAGCATCCTGCTGGCGTAATTTTTAACTTCGGCGTAGCGATGGGATTTATCGTCGGGGTGGTGATTGTCTATCAAGTGCTGTATTCGGATGTGAACGACCACTTAGCTGAATATGCTACTTTGAAGGCAATGGGCTACTCAGATCTGCAACTATTGGCTGTCGTTTTCCAGGAGGGAACGATTCTCGCCGTGTTAGGGTTTTTTCCCGGTTTCGCCTCTTCAATCGGAATCTATTCCTTACTTGGAAGTTTAACCCGCATTCCGATCGCGATGGGAGGTGTTGTAACTTTACAAGTATTTGCGTTGACGATTTTAATGTGTTTGATCTCTGCTGCGATCGCGATGCGAAAACTTCAGTCTGCCGATCCTGCGGATGTATTTTAGTTAGTGGTTAGTAGATAGTAGTAATAACCACTAACTACTATCTACTAACTTCTAACTCCTAAGTCGATTGTGAAGCTTTTTCTAGGTATTTTAAATAGGCGTTGAGTTTGATGGAAAGATCGTTAACAATTGGCTTGAGTTGGTTAACCCGATCGCTAGTTAAAAGTTTACGCACATAAGCTCGTCTCAACCAGTGTCTTGTTTCATTTAAAGAGCCTCTGGCAATTTTTATGAATCGTTTATTGTCTCTAAAGTTATGACGACCATTTCCTTCCGCAATATTTGCCCCAATACTATCTGCGGAACGAACAATTTGTCTGCCGATGGTATTTCGCTCAAATTCATCCCAGTTTTTGACAATAAACCAAATTTCATCAGCGAGTTGTTCGGCTAGTTGGTAAATTTGTAATTTTTCAAAATTTAATTTTTCCACATCCAATCTAGATCGAATAAATTACGCGCGCCCTTAACTTTATTAATCCCAAAATCTCAACCAAACTCTCATCCACTATCCACTAACTTCTAACAATTAACCATGCTTCAACAACCCGCGATCGCGATTCGCAATCTCAATCACGCTTTTGGCAAGGGAGACTTGCGCAAACCCGTATTGTATGATGTGAACTTAGAGATCTATCCGGGCGAAATCGTCCTTTTGACAGGGCCGTCCGGCAGTGGCAAGACCACATTGCTGAGCCTGATTGGCGGTTTGCGATCGGTGCAGGAAGGCAGCCTCAAAGTCTTGGGGCAAGAACTATTGGGCGCTAGTAAAAAACAACTGGTACAAATCCGCACTCAAATTGGCTTCATCTTCCAAGAACACCACCTGCTTTCATGCCTGAGCGCCGAGCAAAATGTCCGCATGTCCCTGCGATTGCACGACGATATTTCTATGAAGGAGCGAACCGAGCGAACGGTTTCTATGCTAAAAGCCGTGGGACTGGGAGATCGAATGGATTACTATCCCGACAACCTTTCTGGCGGTCAAAAGCAACGGGTAGCGATCGCGCGTGCCTTGGTTAGCCATCCCAAACTCGTCCTAGCCGACGAACCGACTGCTTCACTTGACAGTAAATCTGGGCGTGACGTAGTAGAGATTATACGGCGTTTGGCAAAGGAGCAGGGCTGTACTATTCTGCTAGTCACTCATGACAACCGCATCCTTGACATTGCCGATCGCATCGTGCATATGGAAGACGGTCGTTTGGCACAAGACATGGCACTTGCAGATGAAGATGGGGAAATTAAATTTCAAGCCGAAACCTTAATCAATTCCGGTCGTTCGGTAAGGGCATAAATTAGGGAATGAGAGGCTAGCGATCGACATGTCTTTCCTAACTATTACGATCCTGCCTGGGGAGAATCAATCAGTTCTCTGAGTCTGGCAATACGATCTTCTGTCGCTGGGTGAGTACTCAAAAATGCTGGCGGTGAGGGTTGATTGCGCAATTTTTCTAAAAAGTCAATCATGGCAACTTGAGGATAACCAGCCCGTGCTAAAGTCTCAACTCCCAGGCGATCGGCTTCATATTCGGCTTCGCGACTGCGGGGACGGTGTATCGCCAGATCTACGCCTAACTGCACCAGCGCCTCATTATCTATACCCGCCGCCGAAGCTATCCCTTGCGCGATCGCGGCTTCTCGCATTTGCTTGATGGTATGGCGAGCGGCAATATGACCGATTTCGTGGGCGAGAACAGCAGCTAGTTGCGCTTCATTATCGGTAGCGTTTAGCAAGCCAGCGGTGACATAGATGTAGCCGCCAGTAGTTGCAAAGGCATTGATCCTGTTATCTCGCACGACTTGAAAAGTATAGGGAATATTGGGACGAGTGCTATTTTTTGCCAACCGCTGACCGACGCGATTTACATAGCGATTTACCCTGGCATTACGATAAAGTTGAAACTCTCGACCGACAAGCTGTCGATCCATCTGCCTGCCGAGCTGAACTTCTTGTTCGTCTGAAATATTAGATAGTTGGACGATTTGCGCTCCTCGAATCAGCAATTCAAACCAAGGAACTGCTAGGGCGATTTGAGGCGTACCGACGCTAATGCCCAATGCGACTGAGAGGCTAATTAATGGATAATACCAATTCCGACGACGGCGAGAAGACATTTTTTTAGATATCAATAAAAAAACAGTTGTTGCTCAAAATTTTTAAATAGCAAAATAGATGAGATAGCTTGAGGCGAATCTTTTCCTTTCTTCTATTATAAATAGTGAAAATTTTTCTGGCAGTTTTATTCCACTAATTGCAAATATTTTTAACTTTTTACTCTTCGATCTAATTGCGATCGCTCTAGCGGTATATAAAAATCTTACCCAAGTTAGAAATTTTACATTAAATTTGTTAGATCTACTGGAATAGAATGGTAAGACTTAATCCCTACTCAGTTATCTGTAGCCAATATTTTTTTAATTTGTATTACCTAGATTTGCCATTATTATCTAGATACCATTTGTTGAGTACATCCTCAACTAAAACTTCTTTGATCCAAATCTGTAAGACGATCAGAAGAGGGATAGCGAGAAATAAACCCAAAAACCCGAATAAGCTGGCAAAAACAACTACTGCTAAGATAGTGAATACTGGCAACAAATCCACCTCTTGTTTCATAATTATCGGTACTAATACCAAGCTTTCAAACTGCTGAATCGCAATATAAAGTAAAATTACTGCTCCAGCTTTCCAAGGAGAGTCGAGCAAGGCAAGTAGTGCGGGTGGAATGACGCTTAAAGTCGGACCAACGTTAGGAATAAACTCTAATAGACCAGCTAAAGCAGCATTGATCAGAGGCAGCGGTACTCCTAGAATTGACAGCCCGATAAACGAGACCACACCAATGACGAGCATGGCTATGAGAGTGCCTTTAATCCAGCCCACTAAAGAGGTTTCGCACTCCTGGAGAATTTCATCGACGCGCCGCCGATAAAAAGCGGGAAAGGCAAGGATAAAGATCCGTCGATACTGGGAGGGATTTGTTAAGAGCATAACAGTCAGAACCAAGAACAGCAATAAGCTCACGACAGCAGCAAGAGAGTTATTGATGAGAACAAAAAAGTTGCCGATCATTCGCCCTATCCAGGTTTGAAGTTGTTGAGAAAAATTGTCAAACCCCTGGAACCGTTCTAACATCGGTCCTGAAATCGTAGATTGTAGCCAGTCAGACCATACTTCCAACTGATTTGATACTTTTGGCAAGAGATTGACCAACTGTTGTAACTGTTCGATCATACGAGGCGCGATCGCAACAAAAAAACCAACGATCGCTGCCAGTAAAACAACAACTGTAATCGCAATGGCAATTCCTCGCTGGATGCGGTATCGTTGCATTTGCCGTACAACTCGGTTTAAGACGGTTGCCAAAACGATAGCGGCAAAAAAAAGCAAAACAATTTGCCGAATTTGCCACAAAATATAGAGCGAGAGAACAAGAACGAGTAAACCGAGCCATTGCCTGAAATGCACAAAACTGCCTCCATTTATTGCTTTTTTAGCTGTTATGCTTTTTATTCACTACAATAAAACTTTAGATCGGCAATGCGTCATGCTAAAGACTGATTAAGAGATATTATTCGATAAAATAAGGTGCAAGATCTAGATTTTCGCGATCGCTCTTTGGAGAGACTTTGTTTTTTTCTGAGCAACCTTTTACTAAAATCTGCTTTCATACTCGACTAGCGCCCGACTCTCGCCAGCAAAATTAGTAGAGGCACGTACTCTAACTTGGTCGCTAATGCGATAAATTCCGTTGTAACGGAGGGGTTCGTCGGCAGCAAAAACCGTTGACACCGAGAAAGAGATCTTGTTAGTAATGTCAAATACTACCTCTGCCGCTAAACCGAGTACCGAAGTATTTTCAGTTGAGTCGGTCACAATAGTAGGAAATAAACGAAATTCGCTGATTCCGATCGCATTGCTCAGTTCGCCAAAGTTTCTTTGTAGGTAGTTAAATAGGGTAGTACCAGCGATGGTGGCAAGTCCTTGGGCGGGATCGGCTTGACCGGCACTAAGAGCATTGACAAAAGAGCCTCCCAACAGAGCAACAATTTCTGTCTCGCTGCGGGGAGGATCGCTAGTTAACTCTAGATTTTCTTCTAATTCGCTGGCTGGTCCTCGTGCCGTTGCTTGTACGCGAACAGTGCTTACAGATCTCAAGCCAGTTGCGGGAATATCCCTAATCTCGCTAGATAAAAATGGGTCTGAAGGGGCAACAATAATCCTGCCGCCCCTTACCTCCGGTACAGTTGTAACGAGCTGGATATCGAGAATCGGATCGAGTCCTCCCTGGGGAGTGAATCTTGCCGTTTGTTCGTAGCCCGAATCTAGAGTGAATTGAGTCGTAAATAAATTCACTTGTCCCCCTACCAAACTCACGGTTCCTACGGGACGAGGATTATTCAAGGTGCCACCGATTGTTAGATCGCCCTCTACCTCAAAGTCGAGTATGGGTTGAACGGTAACGCGAACATCCTCATCTAAGATCAGCTGCAAATCTGCAAACTCTATCGGCAAGCTGGGTGCAGGAGTTGTGTCCCCTACGGCGAGAGATTCTATGGCTTCTAGATTTGTAGCTGGAGTAGAAGTTTTTTCACCTCCTGCGGCTGCGATCGCGATTTGACCGTTCCTTAAAATAATCTTGCCGCCAATGTCCGGCGATAGAGCCGTTCCCGTAATGACAACGTTGCCGCTAACTCCTCCTTGATAAAGTCCTTCAAGATTGACATTCAAATCCTCTAGGGACACGGTAAGGGGATTAGTCGCCGCTAACTGCTGGGCTGCTTGAGTGGCAAAAATAGGCAAAACGCCCTCAGCGCTCAATGGCTCGTCATCGTACCGTGCTTGAATGCCTTCAACAACAATGCGATCGTCGTTAAATCGTACCGTTCCCGTCACGTTCGTTAGCAGTTGCGGTAAAGCCTGGGCTTTAAAGGTAGCATTTTCAACCGAGGCGGTTCCCCTCACTATTGGCTGGTTTAAAGTTCCCTCAACTGCTACGTTGACTTGTCCTTGACCGTCTACCCAAGCGACTGCATCGGTAAATAAATTCAATAGTGCCAAGCCTTCATCTCGCACGTTAGCTTGAAGACTAATGCGATCGCTATCAGGCTCGACGGAAGCGAACGGCAACGCCACGGGGATGCTGCCTGTAATTGCTACTGGCTGCCGCGTCTGTGCCACCAGCACGGTACTGTCAAAATTCAACCGTGCATTGTTATAGTTAAAGTCGAGTTGGGCTGATTCAATCGATCGATTATTTACAGTCCCATCAATCAGCGCTATCTCGCCTGTGGCACTGGGATTTTCTAAACTGCCTGCTAAGATGGCAAGTGCGTTTACTCTCCCGGCAACCTGCACGGGGAACTCTGACAGGAAAGGCTCTATCAGTGCCATTGGTAGTTCTTCTACTCGCACCTGCCCCGCTAGTTGCCCTTGACCCAACTGTCCGGTAAAAGCCACGAGTGCCTCGCCTAGGTCAACCCGCAGAGGTTGTAGCGTCAAAATATCATTATCATAAGCCCCTTGAGCAACCACCTCATCAATCGTGTATTCGCCCCATAGCCAATCTTGACCGAGAAGATCGAAACTGACATTAAACGCTGGCTGCAATCCCGGCTCTAGAGAGCCAGAAACAGTAAGATTTCCATTGATGATGCCGTTCAATTCTGCCAGTGCAGGGATGGTTGGCTCTTGTCGCCGTTGGCGCTGTCGTGCTAGTAGGGCTTGAATTTCCGAGAAACGACGCAGTCGATCGAGCACGGGGGCATTAGGCAGACCGACAGACAGATTTTGAAGGATTTCTGCTCCTGCTAGTTCTGTGGGTTCTAACCCGGTTACTATATCTTGATAATCGAATAAACCTAGCGTTTGTAAGATATTTTCGATTTTGGCTCGCTCTAAGTTAATTTGAAATTGAAAGCCTTGCCCAGCCTGCAAATCGCCAGTTAGAGCGATACGGCTCTCACCCCGTTGCAATTGAGCCTCTCTCACCGTCAAATCGCCATCTTCATAACGGATGCGCCCTCGGAATGCGTCAGCCGCAATTCTGCCAACTCTGGGTCGCGCGATCGCGATATCTGCTACAACGGTAGACTCGGCTATATCCTCAGCTAAATCGATAGCTAAGTTCCCGGAGATATCCCCAGCAATCGGTTCGATGTTCTGTAAAACATCGCCAGGGATCGCGTTCCTGAGTACCGCTATGGGAAAGTCTTCGAGATTGACAATTAGATTTTCGTCTTTAGTTCTGCCAACTGCCACCGCTTCATCCCGTCGGACAAAGAATTGAGTCGGGCGATTTTCGGGGTCGAGAACGAAGGCAATTCGATCTTGCCTTCCGGCTACCTGGAGTTCCGTGCGCTGTCCTGCTTGATAATTTAATCTTCCTGATAATAGGAGCTCGAATGCTAAATCGTTGACTCTTAGATTTTGTAGCTGAATCGCTCCAACGGCATTGGGAGCGTCTGGAGATCCCGTTATCCGTCCTGTAAAATCTGCGGCACCTGCCAGCACTGTATTTCCAGGAAGGTTCAATCCAAGGTCTGGCAGGTTGTAATCTTCTGCTCGTACCTTAAGATTGAATCCTACGATTTGAGGGACTTCAGCTTCCTCCAACCGAACGGCGACCGTTCCATTGGCATTAAATCCTGGCGCAGTTGCGTTTTGAACAATAATCCGCTGACCGTTCCACCTAACTTGTGCCGTTATGGGTCGCTCGATTATAGCTAATCCTTGGGAAAAGCCCACCCGTCCTTGCGCTCGAATGTCTGAGGGAGCGAATGAAGTTCCTTCTAAACGCAGATTAGCGCTAAATCGCCCCCGCAAATCCTGAGAAAACTGGTTGAGTGCTACGCCAGAAGCATTGACGACGGCTTGAAACTGACCCTCGACAATTTGACCGTTACCTGTCACTCTACCGCCTGCCACTTGGAAAATCGCATCCCGGATCAGAGTAGTTCCCTCATTAGTAATAACAACTTGCGCCGTGCCGGGATAGGTGGCTTCGGGCGCTCGCAATTGGGCTAGAGTTTGTATGTTGCCAGGAGTTCCCGCAACCTGTGCCGTTCCCGATACATTGCCGATAGTAAACGGGGGTGAGGTGCCATACGCCCGCGCGATCGCGTTTCCTGGAACATTCCTCGCTTGAAAATTCAAAACGAGTTCATTTTGACCTTCTAGGTTAAGCCGACCGCTGCCAGTTACCTGACCTCCTACGGTAGGAGTCCCTTGAATGCTAACAAAGATAAGCTGCTCCGGCACCAGGCGAAAGCGAGTGCGAATGTTACTAAATTCAACGCGATCGACGGTCGCGGTTTGGATCGTGCTAACGGTTCCGGTTAAAATCGGTCGTGCGATCCGCGAAGCGCTTCCGGAGGAAATCGCGCCTTGCAAACGAAGATCGGCTCTAACCGTTCCAGCCATAGGAAATGGCAGATCGACATCCAAAGTATCCAAAACGTTTTTGACGCTAACGGCTTGTACGTTACCTGAGAGGTTATAACCCTTGAGGGGATTGATGACCCCCTCAACTCGAACCGGAATTCTGCCATAGCGCGTAGAAACATTTTCTAGGACTATATTCTGACCTGCTTGGAATAGCAGTCTCCCTTGAGTATTGCTGAATGCTTGGGGAAGATTTTCAATTTGGACAGTGACGTTATTCAAGCTTACCCGACCCAGAATTATGGGGTCTTCTGGGTCGGGTTGTAATTGTACGATTAAGTTAGCGTCGGCACGACCCCCAAACGGGTCAACGGGCAAATCGACTAATCGCCTGACATCGCTTGCGAGAACATTTTGCCCTTGGATGGCGAGGTCGGTTTGTTCGATATCGGGGCGCGTTTCTCCAGTGATGGCGACTTTGCCTCCTCTGGTGGGTTGACCGCTAACTTCAAACTGAATGCGATTGCCTTGTTCGAGCAATCGAGCAATTCCATTGACTTGCGCGATCGCAACCGAACCTTGTGGTCTACCGGGTTCGGGAGTTGGTACTAACACTAGGTCGGCATTTTGAACCTGAATCGTCTGCAAGTCAATCTCAATGAGATCTTCCTCCCCTTCTTGGGTCTGAATTTCCGTCTCAACCCAGCGACCGTCTTTTGCCTGTTCGAGGTAAATTTCAGGCTCGATTAGCGTGACATTAAGCGGCAAGGTTCGGTTTAGAACGACCTGCCAGAGGTCAAACCTGACTTCTACTGCCTTGGTTACTAAGCGATCCGGATCGGTAGGAGTGGCAGGGATAGATGCACAGTTAAATCGCAGACTATTTAAAGAAACATGCTCAATTTCCCCGATTTCTACGGGTCTTCCGAGCAATTGCTTGAGATCTCTTTCTACTAGCGGTGCTAGTCTTTCGTGGATAAATATCCATGCCCACCAAGCGCCTCCCGCGATCGCCACTAGCAAAATTCCCCCGATCGCAAGACTGGTACGGCTTAAGAGAAGAAGCCACAAACGCCGATTAGAATTGGGTTCGGGTTGGTTATTAGAGGAGTGAGTCATCTCTCATCATCGATACCATTATTTTGGTATCCCCTTCGTTGCGCGATCGCTCTAGAGCGGCAAAATCAACCGATGTATCTCGAAAAGTTTGAGTTATAAAGACTTAAATAATTTTATCTATCTTAGACAATATTTAGGTTGGCTTGCAGCAGACAGAGATACTAATATCCGATTTAATTTAAGATTGGCTTTTTTTATGCATAAATTCTTGAAAATTTAGGCATCAAAATACTAAAACTTTGGTAATCTCTAAGACGATACTGTAGCGATCGTCTTCTTCATCTTCTCTTTCTGGAAATTCGCAGCCAGCTCCAATTGTTAGAGCTGCTGTAGATGCAGCCAGACAGATTAAGATTTTTACCAATTTTCGTTTCATAATTCTTATTTTTCATCCTTTAATCTCGATAGGTCGATCGGCTAGAAACACCAGTCAGCTCGCTATCATCAATCATTTTTTCTTCGCTCCCTCTATTTCTAGCGACTAACTTATATCATAAACTTCGATCTAGCCTCTATCTAAAGAATGGATTGAAAGTTTCTCAAAAGTAGAAAAAAGAAAATTCTTATGGGTAAAAATATCTTGTTTTTGAGCGATCGCCTATTTTTATGAAGATCTTTGTCGCATTTATTTTTATTAACTCTGGATGCATCGCAAGATTAAAAAAGATTTCTCAAGAGAGATAAAAAATTGGCTAAATAGTTATAATTATTTAAAGAAGAAGAAATTAATATATATTGGCGTTAACAAAAAGATTATGAACAAACCAATAACTTACCTGCTGCTACCTTTGCTTAGCATCGCAGTAGGAAGTTTGAGCGGTTGCACGATAGATTGGGGAAGAGAAAATCGTCCGGCGATCGCTCCCTCTCCAACAGTCGAGCAGCCAGAAAATCAAAGCGATCGATCCCTAACACCAACGGCTGACGATACCAACTTTGTGGTTGCAGTTGTCGAAAAAGTACAACCTGCGGTGGTTCAAATTAATACTTCCCGAACTGTCAGAACTCAAGTCCCGTCGCTGCCGGAAGAATTTAACGATCCCTTCTTCAGGCGATTTTTTGGAGACAGATTCCCCACGCAGACTCAAGAGAGAGTAGTGCGCGGTATTGGGTCTGGCTTTATCATTAATTCCCAGGGTCAGATTCTCACGAATGCTCATGTTGTTAGCGATGCCGATACAGTAACGGTAACGTTTTCCGACGGTCGCACGGTTGATGGCAAAGTGCTGGGAAAAGACCCCGTAACCGATATTGCCGTCGTGCAAATTCCTGGTGATAATCTGCCAGTAGTGGAATTAGCTAATTCCGATTCTGTACGACCGGGACAGTGGGCGATCGCGATCGGCAATCCTTTGGGTTTGCAAGAAACCGTCACAGTCGGCGTTGTCAGTGCAACAGAACGCTCTGCTAGCGCTCTAGGGATTTCCGACGGACGGATTGGCTTTATTCAAACCGATGCTGCTATTAATCCTGGAAACTCCGGCGGACCATTGCTCAATGCTCGCGGACAAGTCATTGGCATCAACACGGCGATTGTTGGCGGCGCACAAGGGATCGGCTTCGCTATTCCAATCAACACCGCTCAAAGAATAGCCCAAGAGATAATCTCGACGGGGAAAGCGGAACATCCTTATTTAGGAATAGAGATGTTACCCATAACACCCGAACTAAAACAACAAATCAACAGCGCGCCCAACAGCGATATCCGTATCGAGGCGGATAGAGGTCTTCTGATTGCCCGCGTCGTTCCTAATTCTCCAGCCGCTAGAGCTGGACTACGAGCAGGAGATGTCATCCAATCGGTCGGCAATCGTCCCGTGGCTAATGCTGACGAGCTTATACGGACTCTCGAGCAGAATGGCGTAGGTAACAACTTGCCAATTGAAGTATTGCGCAACGGGCAGACCGTGCAAGTAACAGTACGACCCGAACCGCTGCCACCGCTAGCCAAACCCTAGTTGACTGACAAAACTCAAATCGCCCTCACCCCAACCCCTCTCCCAGAGCGGGAGAGGGGCTTTCCACTTAAGACTTTGGACTAAAGTCCCTTCACCCCTTGTGGGAGAAGGGATTTAGGGATGAGGGGACAAAGATTTGTCAGTCAACCAGAGCCAAACCTCAATCCGCCAATCCATAGATGAATTTGATTAGTTACTCTAGGGAGAAACGACAGACGCAAATATTGCACCTTAAGCACTAAAACGCCCAGAAATCAATTTCTGGGTTAATAGCCAAAGTCCACCTAAGTGGACTTTAGCTATAAGCCAGGAACTTCAGTTCCTAGCGGACTGGAATTAACCAGCTTCCGAATGAGCTTTGACTGTTATCGTCTTTTGCTCGGCTGCTTCAGCAAGTTCGGCTTGACTTTCGGCAACGATGTCTTCAAAAGCTTCTCGTACTTCTGAGAAAACACCTTTGCTTTTTTCATAGGCAACAATTCCCCCTTTGATCGCTGTTTTAGCGATCGGTTTGCCTACCTTTGTCCAAGCAGGCCCGGCAATTGGGGCAAGAAGTAATACACCAGCACCAATAACGAGACCGGGAAGACCGAAGTCTTCTACGAGATCGCCGACATCGAGTTTCAAAAAAGCCATAATACACCTCCAATTGATTTCTTAGTGACGGTTAAACGCTGCGCGGAGACCATTCACTCCCGCGATCGCGCTCGATCTATCATTGTCGATCGAAGTTGCTGTCATTGGGTTGAGTCTTACGGTAGTGGCGATCGCTAATCCAGAAAGGTTGTGAACCGCGACAATTCCCGCATTTGGGTAGACGATTGGTTTGGCATAATGGGCAATGGCGATCGCCTCGACAAAACCCCGCCATCAACACCGTCGTAAGGATACGGACACGTCTGCATCAGCTAAGGCAGCGGAGTCGTTGAGTTCGTTGCTATTAAACCATCTCACCCCCTTTTTTATTTTCAAAACGATTTAAATAAACACTAAAGCTGGTTTGAGAGGCATATTTGCCATCGATTGCAGCATTAGCGCCAGCGCACTAAACTTAAACTGCGACCAAGGACTTGTCGTTTCTAACGTTGCTGCCTTGGGGGGTTCTGAGATTGATGCTGTTGATGCGATTGCTTCAGTTGCTTCTGGGGTCGGGATCGACTCAGGAGACTCATCAATCTTGCTATGCTCGAAGGAGCGATCGTCTGACTTTTCTTCTACCGACGCCGTAGGATTTTGCCGGCGAGCAAACCGAATCTGAGACAGGAATGCGGATGCATCGAAGGAGGTATCGGCACGGTAGTCGATGACTACCGTGGCAGTAGCGGGATTAACGCGCAGGCTTTTAATTCTCTTGTCTGCTGCGGCTATGCGATCGAGTTGAGCAACGTAGTTGCGATCCCAAGCGATGCGAGGAATGTGCAAGCGAATGCGTCCGGGAATCTGATGGATGATTTTGTAGGCGCTAGAGGACTTTTCCCGATCTTTGGCAGGCAATTGGAGATCGAAGCCTTCGATCGCCTCGCGAGTCAAGTTTGTGGCGATTAAATAGGTAGCAATTGCTTGCCAGCCATACATTCCCAATCTCCTCGTCGTCATCAGTCCGACGACAGGAGGAACGAGCGATCGCAATCCCGTAAAAGCTTGCGATAAAGCTTCATCGGGAAAGTTCTCTGACCCTGTTTGCGCTTGAGAAACACGAAAGGGTTGAAGGACTTCCTTGAGTTGTGATAATGATTGTTTGTTCGGTTCAAATGTAACGCTCAAACTTCCTATTTGTTCGTTCGCACTGACAGATCGAACTCCGTTTTGCTGTCGTAGATGTTGCGCTACATTATTTAATTCTGCTTTAGCCTTTGCGTCTACAGCACGGAGGCGGACACGGTTGGCAACAGCGTGCAGAACTTCAAACCCACCTTTTGAGCGGGATGTTTCTACATCTTCCATTGACTAATACCTCGGTGATGTACTGGGTTAACGTTTTATTAAACTTTACTTAACTCTAATTTGATCTTAGATGGTTTTGCTAGTAATTTGGTTGCTATTTACACAAAACTCAATCAAATTTTCTGGTTTCACTGTTCTCGATATCTAAGCACCTGTCAGCCATTCGAGAAGTTTTTGCATTAATTTGTCTTGTGATTCTGGACTAGCAGCCAAAAATAGCAATTTTCAGTTGAGTAAAGCATAGGTTCTGCCCCCATTATCCCTGTTAGATTCCCTTTCCGCCTTCCTTGGAAAGGAGGAAACCAAGCGTTGCTTCGCTGTTCATCTCACGGGGGACTTTAAAGGGTTTTCTCCCCAGAATGGGGGGCTAGGGAGGTGAAAACCTCTATAAATACGATCGCACTTTCGTATCAATGCTTTGTTAGAACTAGAAGTCCTATTCTACTACAGCTAATGGTATTTGTGCATCTTTGATGTAGTTCAGAACGGTTTGCGGATCGACATAAGATGGTATGTGAACAATCCAAAAAGATGCCATTGAGATTAAAGACAAACAACCTAGTTCTATTAGTTTCTTGCAGAATTGCTTCGCTAGTTCTCCTTGATAAAGGTTAGTATAACAAGTAGAGGACGCTATAGACATTAATCGAAGTACTTTATATCCCGATCTCTTAACTATTCGAGTGATGTAAAGTTCTCCGTTTTCGTTTGGTAGGGCTTCTACAATATCGTGCAAAGCAATTTCAAAAGGAGCGGGACAAGAGTTTAATAAATCCCCAAAAATGTCTACTATCTCGTATAAATTCTCGCCGCTCGAAATACCACTCAATTCTAGTTCGCAATCCTCATCTCTATTATTAACAAAAAGTGGAATTTTTACTTATAATACCATTTTTCAAAAAAAACCTTTTGACGAGTCACGGCTAAATTCAATCAAGCGGACAAAGATTTCTACTCGCAATCATACCGCCAGCGCAGCTTAAGGCGAGTAGCGATGGTAACGAACGGGAGCGAAAACCGATCTTGCCCATTGCCACCACCACTGGAAATAGGAGTAGGGGCTATCGTTGGTAAAATATTCTGGAGCAATTTGCTTAATCTTGGGAAGATGTACCCACGGCACCTCGGGAAAGGTATGGTGCTCGTCGTGGTATCCCGTGTTGAAAAATAGGATATTGCTCCAATGATAAGTGGAATAGGTCTTGCCTTGGTGGTAAATGTTGTGTTCGCTAATTGATTGTCCGCTAAATGTTATTCCCCAATACCCAACCATAATGGATACAGTCCAAAAGAAATACAGCGAAGCTTTCCACCCAATCAGCCCCCACGCTAAGGCATAGAGAATGAGAGTAGTTGCGATTAATAATACAGCGACAGATTTTGACTTCTTCGCTCCCTTGATTTGGCGATCGCTATCGGATGAAACCATGCTAGAAACGATGAGGTCGGTGAAAACTGAACCGCCGGGAAAGAGATGCAAGAAGGCTTCGACTGCTCGCCAAGAAACCCGATCGCTCAAGAAGTCAGCCCGTTTTTTATCCCACCACTCGTAATCTTTGATATAATCATTTAAATGCTTATGATGAGAAAAATTGTGCCTGGAAACGTATTTCAGTGAATAGCCGAAGGAAAGCGTTCCCAGTTCGATTAAGAGCAAAGTAATAACGGAACCAACCCTGCCTTTGAGGATGAGATTGTGGGCAGCTTCATGAATGAAGGTCGTCAGCGAATGTAGGATAAACTGCCCGACAAAAAAAGAGACAAAACCTACCATCCACCAAGATAAGTCGCTGACCAGCCACGCGACAAACCATTGAAGGGCGACGAGAATTGCGATCGCAGCGATCGACCAAGGATAGTTACCAAAATACTGTTTTATTTGAGGATGTTCTTCCAGAATTTTTTTGCGTCTTTCAACGTGCCAGCGAGCATCGGCGGTCATAACCCTTCTTTAATCGGTTTAATAGTAGACCATTGAATTTTATGGTCAAAAACAGTATCCATAGTACCATTAACAATAACTTTCGATAGACTTAATCGCCTAATGCGTCGCGATCGCATTTGATAGATTTAGCGCTCAACCGCAATTCAAGATCGCATGGCAATGCGATCCGAGCATATACTCTCTTTTTTCCCCGATAAGATGCTCTATTTCAATCTTAATTTTTTCTTTAATTTCTAAGCTTTTTAGCTCTTCACTGCCTAGTTCTTCATTCGCCATCTTAACTAAGAGATTCTCTATATCTTGCTCGTTAGCACAACAAGCCAGCATTTTATCAATTCGTTCTTTTTTATCAGCAAGATAGCTATCGATATTGTCATTAATCGTTTTGGCAATTTTTTCTAATTTTCTTTCATCAATTAAGGCAGAATTGTCAAATTCTACATCGAGAAAATAGTCTATTTCATTGAGCCAGAAATCTAGCCGCGTCTCTTTGTTAGCCTGAAGCAATAAACAATCGATAGTTGTGAAAACATCTTCTTCTTTCAAAAAGTTGGATAACAGAGACTGACAATAAGTCTTAGCATCCCTGGGAATTCCATTTTTGGAATCCTGCTTATCATTTTGAGGACAATCTGGCATGATTTCGCAAGTTTTTCGCAATTGAGCGAACCCTTCCTTAATGATTTTTCTTACTTCTACTCCGGTCATTGGCTAACCTTGCGCTCTCAAAATTCGTTTGAGTTGAGGTACATTTAAACCGTCAATCACTCTCATTCTTAACAGAGAATAAGCTGTTGTGCGTCCGGTTTTCTCTAAACTTTCTAAGGTGTTAGCAATTTTCCAAAGAAATGCTTCAATTTGGCGATCGCTGGGTCGATCCAATCGTTTTTTGGAACTAATTTTTGCTTGGTTAGAAGATAAATTTTTATAGTACTGAATCTACAAAAAACGCCAACCAAGCCAGCGCATTAGAGCCGAAGGATTGCTGATATAAATATCGGGATGAATATATTAATCTAGGATAGATCGGTACATCTGCAAACTTTATACTAGGGTTTTCAACATCTAGAACTTTTAATTTTTCAAGCCCGATTTTTTCATTTAATATCGCCCAGTCTTTAAGGATTTAGCAGTTTTTGGGTTAGGGGCTTATTTTGGCGGCTGGATCTCCTCGCCGTCAGAAATCAAATAGTCTATTCAAAACCAGCGCTAAACTGGGTTAAGAGTCGCGGATTGACTCTTTTTTTGCTGGCAACCGCTTGAGATTGTGTTAAGGTTATAGACTGAGCCTGTTATAGCAGTGCATCAAATGCTCGATCTCGCCAAACTTGCCGGACAAATTCCTGGAATTAGCCAACACTTTAAAAAAGAAGTCGCTGCAAGTCGCCAACGATTGGAACGCGCCCAGGCATTATTACTAGAAACGCAGACAAAACAAGAGGAATTAATCGAACTGCACCAAAAATGGCGCGATCGCTTGATTTTCTCCGTCGCCATCCCCGTCGAACCTTTTGACACTCGCATTACCATTACCCCTCCCCCCGACCGTTACAGCGTCTTTGCTACCGATGGTTCGCAAATAGCCCCCTCTCATCACGAAATCGCCTATTGCTATTTAATCAATGTCGGTCGGGTCATGCTGCACTACGGGCAAAACTTGCATCCGCTAATCGATAGCATCCCCGAAGTGTACTACAAACCAGAAGACCTTTACGTCTCCAAACAATGGGGAATTCGTACCGAGGAATGGATGGGATATCGGCGTGCGGTTTTAGAGACGCAAATGCTAGCAGAAATTGCTTGTCGCTGGGTAAAACCGCCGGGGGCGCATTCCGATCCCAACCTCGCTTTAGTTGACGGGTCTTTGATTTACTGGTTCTTAGACGGGCTGCCCTTGGAGGCGCGCGATCGCATTTTATTACCTATCCTGGAAGCATGGGAACAGTTGCGAGAAACGAAAATTCCCTTAATGGGCTATCTGAGTGCCTCTCGCAGTACCGAAGCCGTTAACTTTCTGCGCCTGCAAGCTTGTCCTCACGAGAGTCCTAACTGCCTCGCCAACTGTACCGATCTCGAAGAAGATCGCACGCCTTGTCAAATCATCGATCCCCTGCGGGATGCGACCCTGTGGGCATATATACTAGAACCCGGACAGCGAGGTCCCCTGTGGCGCAGTTCCTTGAGAATTCTGGATTTGTATGGCGACTCGCTGAAGGTGTATTTTTGCTATGTCAATGTCGGAACGGAAATTGCTCGCATTGAAGTTCCTGCCTGGGTTGCAGAAGACTCGGAACTGTTCGAGCGATCGCTGGGGATTATGCTAGCGCAGGTGAGCAAGGGATATGGCTATCCGATTTCCCTAGCAGAGGCACACAATCAGGCAGTGGTTAGAGGCGGCGATCGCGCCCGTTTTTTTGCTTTACTCGAACAACAGATGATTCGGGCGGGAATGAAGAATGTAGGAGTCTCTTATAAGGAAACTCGCAAGCGAGGCAGTATTGCGTGACATCCTTGATTAAGTTAAATTTTCTCGAAAACCTGCCGCTGTTTGCTACAGTGACATAGGCGTAGTCTTTTTCTACGATTTCCTATTGACGTTTCAACGATACGCTCATGGCATCCATCCGCGAATTACATCAACAATTAGTCAAAAAAGAACGCTCGGCAACAGAAATTACAACTGAAGTCCTAGAACGCATTGAAGTACTAGAACCCAAATTACACAGTTTTTTGAGAGTTACAGCCGAGCAAGCCCTAGAAACCGCCAAGAAAGTGGATGCTAAAATTGCGGCAGGAGAAGAAATCGGAATGCTCGAAGGAATTCCTGTCGGCATCAAAGACAACATATGTACCCAAGGAATTCCCACAACTTGCGCCTCGCGGATCTTAGAGAATTTTATTCCTCCCTATGAGTCTACTGTCACTCAAAAATTAAAAGATGCCGGGGCAGTTATGGTGGGAAAAACCAATCTCGATGAATTTGCTATGGGAGGTTCCACCGAAAACTCCGCCTATTATAGAACAGCCAACCCGTGGGATCTAGAGCGGGTTCCAGGGGGATCTTCCGGCGGTTCTGCCGCAGCCGTAGCCGCCGAAGAATGCGTCGTAGCCTTGGGTTCGGATACCGGAGGATCGATTCGTCAACCCGCTTCTCTGTGCGGGGTCGTAGGATTGAAACCCACTTACGGATTGGTTTCGCGCTTTGGGTTAGTTGCTTTTGCGTCTTCGTTGGATCAAATCGGTCCTTTTGCTAGAACCGTAGAAGATGCCGCAATTTTACTCGGCGCGATCGCGGGGTACGATCCCAAAGATTCTACTAGCCTCAAGGTAGAAATCCCTAACTATACTCAATTCCTCAAACCAGACTTGTCTGGCTTAAAAATCGGGGTGATTCAAGAAACTTTTGGAGAAGGATTGGATCCGACTGTTGCAGAGACGGTCAACAACGCAATAGAACAACTCAAAACACTAGGAGCGGAGATTGTTGAGGTTTCCTGTCCTCGATTCCGCTACGGCGTTTCTGCTTACTATATCATTGCTCCCTCAGAAGCTTCGGCAAATCTAGCGCGTTACGATGCGGTCAGATATGGCATTCGAGAAAATAGCGATACGCTGCTATCAATGTATACGAAAACCCGCGCTATTGGTTTTGGGAAAGAAGTTAAGCGACGGATTATGTTGGGAACTTATGCACTCTCTGCGGGATACTACGATGCCTATTATCTGAAAGCGCAAAAAGTTCGCACTCTGATTAAACAAGACTTTGAGACGGCTTTTGAACGAGTAGACGTGTTAATTTGCCCCACCTCGCCAACGACTGCTTTCAAAGCTGGAGAAAAAACAGAAGATCCCCTGAGCATGTATTTATTGGACTTGATGACCATTCCGGTGAATTTGGCAGGTTTGCCGGGAATAAGCGTGCCTTGTGGATTCGACGCACAGGGATTGCCGATTGGCATGCAGTTAATCGCTAATGTTCTGCGAGAAGATTTGCTCTTTCAAGTTGCCTATGCTTACGAGCAATCCACCGATTGGCACACCAGAAAAACACCACTTTAACGGTTATTAGCGATCGATTGTGGATAAAAAGATTGGGGATTAGCTATCATCATTCATGTGATGATGTGATGAAAGGATTTTAGATTTTGGCTGCCGTTCCGCTGAAAGTGCGAGGTACTCCGCCGTGAGACGGCGCACTTCGTCAATTCCAGCGGCGCGCGGCGACTGCCCCAGACGCAGATTTTGGATGAATTGTCTCTCTTGTTCTCCAGTCCCCGTCTCCCAGTCCCCCCGTTTTTTTACTGCGATCGCCTAACTTTGCCAAAAACACTACATTTTGTCGTTAAGATTACGTAAAGATAGGATCGGAAAAATGGAGGAACTCAAAGCTCGAAGCTTCTGACTCCTGAAAAGAGTAGACTGTTTTTAACCAATTTAGACGAAAGTGATTATGCAGTCGTGGCAAATTGTTCACTCTCCTTGGATGCAACTGTTATTAGGCGTTGTCAGTGTAGGTGCGATCGTCTACTTTCTCTTTTGCATTGCTTTGACGCTGTGGCAAAATCGACTCATTTTTTTCCCCTCAGCCATTATCAAAAACTCTCCTGGCGACTTTGGTTTAGCCTTTGAAGAGGTGTGGATGCCCGTGTTGACTTGGAAGGGAAAGGTAGAACGCCTTCATGGATGGTGGATACCTTCTCTCAACCCTAAAGCAGATGTTCTTCTGTATTTACATGGAAATGGAGGCAATATTAGCGCTAATCTCGGACATGCCCGACGCTTTCACCAATTAGGATTTTCCGTACTGCTGATTGACTATCGAGGATACGGTCGCAGCAAAGGTAAATTTCCTACAGAAGCAGAAGTGTATCGAGACGCTCAAGCGGCTTGGGATTATCTGGTACGGCAGCGGCAAATTAACCCTCGCGACATCTTTATCTACGGACATTCGTTAGGAGGAGCGATCGCGATCGATTTAGCCGTGCGACGACCTCAAGCAGCTGGTTTAATTGTAGAGAATACCTTTACTTCCATGGGCGAACAGCTTGCCCGTCAAGGAGTTTTTAAACTTTTTCCTGTCAAATGGCTCCTGAGTCAACGCTTTGACTCCCTGAGCAAACTAAAATTATTGCGGGTGCCGTTACTGCTGATTCACGGCGCGAGGGATCGCACCGTTCCTGCTCAAATGGGTCAAAACTTATATGAGGCTGCTAGCGTTCCCAAACAGCTTTTACTCGTTCCCCATGCGGGACACAATAATGTTGCTGCCGTCAGCGAAGAAGAATATCTTCGCGCCGTAAGCGAGTTTTATCAAGGAGTGCGTCGCACTCAGCTTCAGCTAGCCAAAGGCTGATTCTAATTCTACATCTAATATCTCCTCTTTGCTTAGTTCTCTTGAGAGGACTTTAGCTATTAGTCAGGAACTTCAGTTCCTGGCTAACTTTGGGGTGAGATAACATGATGACATGAAAAAGAAATCGCCCGACAAATGATAGCAGGGACACATATATTACGACATAAATAATGATATATCTATATACCTATAGATAGAGCTTTTACAAGTCGTCGGGCATGACCCATTTAGGAGGCTCCGTTAGTTTTTTCAAACGAGCCGCTTCTGCCATTTCCAGCATTTTGTCCAAAGAAGTCTCGTTAATAAACTTAGAGGCTTCTGCTGCGTATTCCTTGTTAGGACACCGGTCGCCCAAAATACATCCATTAATGCAATCCTTGGCACAATCAACCATTATTTCACCTTCGAGACCTACGATACAATTCCATTGTATTTGGGTACATTAAGATTGCAGGTCTTCTCGAATGCAGAGAAAACTGCCATGGCACTTATGCAATCGGTTTGAGAAAAGCTTACATGAAGTCTGAAAAGTGCTTATCAACAAAGGCAAAAGAATCTTTTTCTCGGAAAAAATCCGCAATCGACTGGCATAAAGTTTGCCGTGTTATGCTCGATCGCTCTCTCCCAACCAATCCTCTAACAACCCAACCCGACGGTTTAGAGCGCGCAGAAGAAGATAACCTTAACATATCACTGGAATTGGTCGAGCAGCGTCAACACCACGGTAGCCAAATTTTATCAGACCCAGAAGAACTCTCTTATCCTTCCCAGGAAGAACAAATCGCGAGAACTTTTCCACAAGAACAGTTTTTAACTCGGATTCTGCAACAGAGAAAAAGCCCTAGCCAAGGTTGCCGGATCGCAATCGTCGGCGAGTCCGGCACGGGAAAAACTTTCTTCCTGCAAAAAATCGCCAGTTGGGTATTGGAGAAAACAGAAGATGTTCCCATTTGGATTACTTCATCGCAGCTTGGGACGAATCTTTTCGATCAATATTTGCGACAAAAATGGCTGCCTCAAGCCGCCAATAGTCCGGATCTGCCACCGATAGAATGGCAAGAAGCCTTTGAGGAATTACTCGATAGCGGTCGGGTGTGGCTGTTAATTGATGGCGTAGACGAACGATTGCTTAGACTATTGACAGTCGCTCAACAAATTCGCAGCTGGACGGATAAGGTACGGATCGTTTTAACCTGCCGTACCCATATTTGGGAAGACAATAAAAATTTACTCTCTGCATTCGATACCTATCAAACCCTAGAGCTAACCTATCCAGAACAGGTGAGAGAATTTATTGTCAAATGGTTTAATCCCGACCATTTGGCTAACGATAAAAAAGTACAAGGCGAAGACTTAGGAGAAAAATTATTTCAAGTCCTGAATCGACCCGAAAAAGTACAGATTCGCCAAATCATTAAGAATCCTTTGCGTTTGGCTTTGTTGTGTCGCCTATGGCAGAGGCAACCGCAAGACTTGCCCGATACGCGATCGCAACTGTACCAGAAACTCATTCCAGAATTTTATCAGTGGAAAGCCGAAGCGACTCCAACTAATGCAGCTCAGCAGCAAGAGTTAAATGCCGCCTTGGGCAAGCTAGCCCTGCTGTCGATGCAACAAGCCAAATCCTTTCCTTACAACATTTCTCACCGCCTCGTTGCCGAAACTCTCGGAGAAGATACGCCATTGTTGCGGCTGGCAATTCGATTGGGGTGGCTGCAATCGGTAGGAGTTTTCACAGAAAATCCACAGGAGAAATACTATGCATTTTTCGATCCGACTTTTCAAGAATATTTTGCCGCCCGCACAATAGAAGATTGGCACTTCTTTTTAAAAGACAAACTAGAAAAAGAAAACCCCCTAGATTCTCCCCACGATGGCTATCGCATCTTCGATCCCCATTGGAAACCAACGATTTTATTGTGGCTGGGACGCGAAGATATCGCGAAACAGGCTAAAGAAGACTTTATTAAAGCCTTAATCGAGTTTGACGACGGCTGCGGTTGTGAAAACTTTTATGGCAAACGAGCCTATTTTCTAGCGACAGCAGGATTGTCAGAGTTTGGCAAATGCAGCCAAGCCGATAAAATTGTCGCGCAGCTCGTCGAGTGGGGATTTGCAGAACTCGATCGCCAGTCTCGGTTGCCAAGGGCACTAAATCATCCCTTCGCTGCCGCAGCTAGAGCCGCGCTAGCCGCAACCGACCCCAGAAAAGCGATCGCGCTGCTGGTAAAATTAATTGAAACGACAGACAACGAGCAAGTTCAAAACCTTGCCTTCAAAAGTTTAGAACAAATAGGCAAGGACAATGTAGAGGCGATCGCGGCGCTCCAACAAATTCTCGATACGACGAAATTAGTATTCATCCGCTGGCAAGCCGCAGAATGTTTGGGGAAAATAGAACCTGGCAATCAAAAAGCGATCGCAACTTTAGCCCAATTGCTCGACCCCAATACTCCCGAAGAGATTCAGCAAATTGCCTTCGATCGCTTAGAAAAAATTGGCGCAGGCAACCAAAAAGCGATCGCAACTTTAATTAACTTGCTCCGCACTGCCACCCCCAGCGCGACTCAACGGAGGGCATTTGAGTGTCTGGCTATCATCGGTCGCGGCAATCAAACGGCGATCGCGACGTTAGTCCAACTCATTCGCACCAACGAGGATGAAGGAGTACGCCGTCAGGCAGCAGAAACCCTAGAAAAAATCGATCCGGGCAACCCAACTGCGATCGCCGTTCTCGTTCAACTGTTGCAGTCGGCGCAACAAAGAGAGGTTCGCCAACAAGCCGTCTACAGCTTGGGAGAAATCGATCCGGGCAATCTTGAGGCAATTGCTGCCCTGGTACAACTGCTCGAAACCTCGGACGATGTTTACATGCGTTGGCTCGCCGTCAGCAGTCTCGGCAAAATCGCCATCGGCAATCAAGAGGCAATCGACGCGCTCGTCAAAATTATCAAATCGCCACAACAAGGCTTGTTGCATAAAGAAGCCATCGATAGTCTAGAAAAAATTCACCCCAACCATCCAGTAGCCTTCGCGGCTTTAGTGAGATTGATGCAGTATGCGGATGACGAATCCATCCGTCGAGAAGCCGCAGAAAGCTTGGGTAAAATCGATCCAGCTAATGCCGAAGCGATCGCCGCTCTGCAAGAGCTGCTCCGCACTAGCTACGACGAATTCACTTGCCGACAAGCCGCCTATAGCTTAGGAAAAATCGATCCGGGCAATCTTGAGGCAACTAAAGCGCTAGTTAAATTAATTCAATTGAGTCGAGATAAAGATGTCCGCAGTCTCGCCGCAGAAAGCCTAGGCGAAATTGGCAGCCACAATCCCGCCGCGATCGCAACGTTAATCCGCTTGATTCAGTCGGCGCGAGATAAAGATACCCTCAGACAAGCGGCTAAGAGTTTGGCAAAAGTGGGCGCGGGCAATCGAGAGGCGATTTCCGTTTTGCTGGGATTGCTTCAATCTAGCGATGACGAAACCATCCGCGCACATATCGCAGATAGCCTAATTCATCTGCTCCAAGACAGACAGATGATGCTCGTCGTCTCGACCCTCAGAGATGGCTTCCTCTACAAGAGTGCAACGCCCGATCTGCCTTCCTACAAAGTCATGTGGCATTGCGCCCAGCGATTGCCCTACCCTGAGTTCCATCAAGCCTGGTATTTTCGCCCCCTACCCGTCCAACCAGAAATTGACGAAGCACCAGAAACTCTAGCGCTAGACTTTGCAGGAGAGATTGCCTCAAGCGACAGGATGCCTCAAGCAGACAGCGCCAACGCGATCGACTTATTCTCTCGCTTGCAGCAAGCGATTGCTGATGACACCAACTTGGGTAAGCCCATTCATCTCGTTGGCATCGACAGCAGCCAATTTATCGATCCAGACAATCCGCTCGTGGATATCTACGATCGCATGCTGGCACAAAACTGTCCTAAGTTTGAGTATGGCGTACCGGACACGATGGCAAAACTGAGGCTTTACTGGAACATGCTCAGGCGCAATTATCCGGACAAGACATTTGTGCTGGTTTTTGACGAAAATCGAACTGAGTCGGAAAGGCAAGGATTTTCTCCGCTCTTTTTAGAGATGCTCAGCAAATTTGAAGGATCGATTTGCGTCGTCACCGACCAATCGGTTGCTAAGCTCCAACAATTCTCTCCCAACGATCCTCAGTTAGTTCGCGCGATCGCCGATTGGATAGCAGCACAAAGCCAAGACAGATGTGCTAATGAGATATCGTAGAAATAGTTGTCAATTTCGATCTGAAAATCAATGAGTGCTTGGCGCGATCGCCTCAATAAACTATCGGGGAAAACTCGCTATGTCGTCTGTCGAATCTTCATCCATCTAGCAGGCGACGAAGTCGCTCCTTTGCTGGGAGTTCTCAATAGCAAAGCAAGGGACGCGATCGAATCGGAGGGAGATTTAGAGGTTTTGGGAGAAGGACTGGTAGATATTTGTCAAACCCTTCTCCAAATGAATCTCTACTGGCGATCGGCTGCTAACGAAGGCGATGTCTTCTGGGACGAAGGAGAAGCTGGCGATTACGTCACCGAGTTATTTACCGATTCTGCTCAGCGGTATCTAAGCGAAACAGATTTCGAGGTAGCGTCGGAGGATGACGAACTCTTGTCCTTACCCGCCACTCGCAATTTAGTTGTTATGCTAACGATAGCCGCTGAAGGCGAAGTTCCCGCACTAGAGACTAACTTAGCAGACCGAGAGGCACTCGAAGAGGGTCTAAAAGCATTAATCGACCTTCACTATCAAAACAAATTGCGCGCCATCCAAGTTCATTTCTCTCCAGCACAGTTAGGAGACGAACTCACTGACGAGCAACTGTTGCTCAATTTTCCCGAACTCGTTCCTCTGTAACGGCGATTCGGTAGGGGCGGGTTTAGTTGTAAAAATAACCGCTTGTTACATAGCCACAACCCAAATCCGCCCCTACAGTTATTAATGACCAGTAAAAATCCTTGAATCTAACCCTGAAAAATTAGACCTTCAAAACAACCATTTATTTATGTCGCGTAAATTAGTAGCAATTCTTCTCTCTTTGACTTTGTGTTGGACGACTGTGGCGTGTGATTCGCCTACATCAACGCCAACTCAGTCAGCTCCAAACAATGTTAGTACCTCGGTTTCCAATCAAGTTGGTAGCGGAAAATATCCCGTTCAGCAAGCCACTTACGACGATGCGACTGGGGAATATACTTTGATGTTGCTCGGTGCCACTCCTCCCGTTTTTCGCACCAGCGACCTGCAAATGGCGCGTCTGAGTGATGAAGAGATCGCCAAGGGAGAAAAGACTTATGCCGAGATTAATGGCGATCGCGCAGTAATGCACCTGAGTGAAGATTTCAAAATCGAGTACGTTCACAACGTCACGCAAACTCAAACTAACCCGCAAACGGGTCAGCCAGAAACCGTTGTCATCCGTCGGGAATCGAACTTCTGGGCACCTTTTGCTGGCGCTCTAGCCGGTCAGGCTTTGGGCAGCTTATTGTTTACGCCTCAATACTACGTCCCCCCAGTCTATCAACCCGGCGTAGTTATTACGGGCTACGGCGGCTATGGTAGCAGCTACGATCGCGCCGTTCAGAGCTACCAAGCCAGATACAACGAGCCGCCAGCTGCCGTCAGAAATCGCCAAACGCTGCGAACAACTGGCAACCTAAGACGACCTTCTTCAAACAGAGCCACCACTCGCAGGCAGTCGCCTAACGTTGGTAGAGCAAGCGGTTCGGGTTACGGTTCGAGCGAGCTGCGTCCTTCCAATCGCTCTGGTTCGACTAGAAAGCGTAGCGGGAGTTTCGGTAGCAGTGCCGGAAGTCGCAGTAAAAGTTTTGGCACCAGCAGAAGACGGCGTTAATTCAACCATACTCTACTCTTTACTTTTTTAATTTGTAGGGGCGTTTTGCAAAATGCCCCTACGGTTATTTTTATCTATTTAAATTACATCTAGACAAAAGTCAAAAGCAATATAAAATTAAAATTTATCTTTTTTGTTATTGATATTTTATAATCACAATAGTTTGATTGAAGAGAGTTTTGAAAGTAGTTTAAACTAGATACTGCTCGATTAATTAACCATTCATATCTTGTTTTTTTGAAAACTTATTGATTTAAATCTGTCAACTATCTTTGGATTGATTCTTTTTTGTTTTAAGATAGATTTATGGTCTAAAAACGCGATCGCGTTTAATGAGTCGGTCGCTTGCCAAGATTGTTCTCAGCGATTTCCAGCCACTTATCTGACTGTCATTGGTTACGCTTGAATTATTGGGATCTTCAAATGCATTTTATAAAAATTTACAAAAAATCCAGTTAAAGTTAAACTAAAAAAACCTTTATCAAACAATTTTGTTTGTCGATCGCAACGCTCGCAAATGCTTCAAACAAACTTAAATAAGTCGAGCGATATCTATTTTTAGTGAGGGCTTGGTCGTGACCGGATCTTCCTCGTCTCAGCAGACAGATAAAACTATCGAAACTACCGAGATTCGTAGCCATTCTCCTGCGACAGCAGAACCAGAATCGAACGAGCAAGTCGATCGCAAAGAAGCAGCAGGCGACGAACGACAGCCAAAAGCAGAAAACCAAGTACCATCTTGCTCTAAACGGCGGGGATTGAGCTTGAGAATCAAAGCAACGACCACCGCGATCGCGATTAGCGTCCTGCCAGTGCTCGCCCTTGGGGGAATGACTTACTACGTAAGCGAGCGATCGAGCGAGCAGCAGGCGAACCAAGCCAAGCAATCGGGCAATCCAAGCGCAGCGGACATTATCTACCTGACCTTTCTCCTTAAAAGACAACTCCAGATGGGGATAGCGATTGGCACCGGGGCAGTTGCTTTACTGGCACTGGCGATCGCTCTGTGGCTGACCAATCGTTCTCTTCGTCCCGTGCTGGGTGCCGCCAAAACCGCAGCAGAGACGGCAAAATTATTGCGACGAGAGGCAGGAGAAACCGGAAGCGACTTAGAATTTAGCGGCGCAGATGAATTAATTGCTCTCAAAACCGATCTGAACTTACTAGCCGTCCAAATCCCAGATCTGTTAAAACAACAAAACGCTGAGGGCGATCGCACCCAACTGCTAACCGACATTGCCTTGCGGGTGCGCGAAGCGCAAGATTTGGACGAGCTGCTGACCATTGCAGTTAGAGAAGTGAGACAGGTATTAAAAAGCGATCGCGTCTTGTTCTTTCGCCTCGAACCGGATGGGAATGGCACGATTATTGCTGAATCAGTAATGCCTGGTTTCCCAAAAGCCAGAGGGGCAAAAATTTTCGACCCCTGTTTTAAAGAACGCCATATCGAGATGTACCGAAACGGTTGCGTTAGAGCTTTCGACAACATCTACAAAGCCAATTTAGGCGAGTGTTATATTCAGTTACTCGAACAATTTGCCGTCAAAGCCAGCTTGATAGCCCCCGTTCTTAAAGACGGTCAGCTTCTGGGGCTGCTGATTGCCCATCAATGCTCGGCTCCTCGCGCTTGGCAGCAGTCGGAAATTAACTTTTTCTCGCGCTTGGCAACGCAAATTGGATTTGCCCTCGATCGCCGCCTCCCTGCCGAGCAAAAAGCCGAAGCCGAAGCCGAAGAACGCTTTATGGAAATTACGCTTCGCATCCGCCAATCTCTCAAATCAGCAGATATTTTAACAACAACCGCACAGGAAATTCGCAAGGCACTACGAGCCGATCGCGTGTTGGTCTATCGCTTCGAGCCTAACTGGAGCGGAACCGTCGTCGCCGAATCGGTGCTTTCCGGTTTGCCCAAGGCATTGGGAGCAAATATTATCGACCCGTGCTTCAAAGATCGTCACGTCGAGCAGTATCGTAACGGTCGGGTTCGGGCGACTGATAATATCTACACCGCTAATCTCTCGGACTGCCATATCGAATTATTGGGGCGCTTTGGGGTTAGGGCGAACTTGGTGGCTCCCATCCTGCAAGGAAAGGAGCTAATCGGTTTGCTAATCGCCCATCAGTGTTTCGCGCCTCGAACTTGGAAGCGATCGGAAATTCAATTATTTACTAAACTAGCAACTCAAGTGGGATTTGCCCTCGACCAGGCGGCTGTTCTAGAAGAGATCGAACAAGCTCGTCAGGAGTTGGAGGGAGCGCTCCGACCTCGCGATCGCGCCATCGCCGCCGCTAGTTTTGGGCTTTGCATTGCCGATGCGACTCAACCGGACTACCCGATCGTCTATTGCAATCCCGCCTTTGAAAAAATGACGGGCTATTCTCACTCAGAAGCGATCGGGCGCAACTACCGATTTTTGCAGGGTGCCGATACAGAACCCGATGCTGTCGCGCAAATTCGCCGAGCACTGCACGAGCAGCGCGAATGTCATGTGGTTTTGAAGAATTATCGCAAAGATGGTTCTCCCTTTTGGAACGAGCTGACGATTTCTCCAGTGCAAAACGAGCAGGGAGAAGTCACTCATTTTATCGGCTTGCAAACCGATATCACCAGTCGGCGGCAGATTGCTTCGCAGGTACGAGCCGCCGCTCAAGCCGTAACGCAAACCACCCAAGACAACGAAACTACCATCAACACCCTCTCCTTAGAAGCAGCGCTTCAGGTAGAGAAGATAGCAGAGGCTTTCAATGCGATTCAGGCGATGGCGAGTTCTGTTCGAGAAGTTGCCTTCAAGGCGCGTCAAGCTAAACGGAAAATGGAAGATGCCGATCGCGCCGTTAGGGCTGAGGATGAGGCAATGCGACAGACTGAAGTTGGCATGACGGGAATCCGAGAAACGTTGTTGAAGATGGTTAGGAAGACCGAGTATCTGGACGAAGTGTCGCGCAAGATTACCCAAACGATGCTGTCCCTCAACGATTTTGTCTCTCAAATCAATGTCTTGGCAATGAACGTAGCAGTAGAAGTCGGACGCGCGGGAGACGATCGAGAAAGCCAAGAGCTGATGGCGGTAGCAGAAGCCGTGCGTTCCCTCACCGAACAGTCAGCAACGGCAACTTCAGAAATCGAAGACCTAATGACAGAAATTAAAACTGCTATTAACGAAATCTTTGCGGTTATGAAGCAAGAAGCCAAGCAATTGAACGACGAAACCAAATGGGTAGCCCAATCCCGACAGAAACTCACTCAACTGGTAGCAATAAACGCCCAGACGAGCGGTTTAGTGGAAGAGATCGCGCAAGCTGCCGCCGCCCATGCCGAAAACTTCACCTCCGTCAGCCAACTCGTCAGGGAAGCGGCGACGATTGCAGATCGGACTTCCGAGCAATCGGCGACCGTCGCTAACTCCTTTGCCTATCTGTTGAAAGTCGCTCGCGAAATGGGAACAACTGCCGCGCAATTGGATATCGAATAACGGTAAATTTAGATGGGAATGGTTGGGGAAGAAAGCAACGACAACGCATCGACTGTGCCTAAAACTTCAGAACTCAACGGTCAGCCGAAGGGTAGAGATGTTACAGATAATCTTTCTCAGGCTGCTGTGTCGAGTCGGCTTACGCTGACGACGAGAAAGCAATTTGTTTGTATGGCAGATTCGGTTATCTTGATCCTGCCCTTTGAAAATATTGCCGAGATCGCCATGCTGCAAGAAAATCGGATCCGCCGGATTGAAAAACAGCGCTGGTTAAAATGGCGAGAGAAGGCGATTCCCCTCTATCAACTCTCCGAACTGCTGGCTCGTGCTTATTTGTCTACCAGCACAAGTCCTGCCGCTAAGCGCCGACTTTCTTCAATCCTGGTATACGGTTGGGGCGATCGCACCCTGGCTGTGGAGTTGAAAATCGAACGGTTAATTGCAAAGCTAGAATTGACTATTCAGCCCTTTGAAACTGCGATCGCGCGTCCTCACTATCTTTATGGCTGCACGATCTCGAAAGCCGGCAAACCAATTCCCGTCATCGATGGCGCGGCTTTTCTCAATTCGGTTTTGGATGATGACGCTTTGGCCACGGCGGCTGCAACGCCTGCTCAAAGGACGATCTCCGAGAAAACGGCTCGCCCTCCTACCCTATTAGTCGTTGACGATTCCATAACGGTGAGGCTGGCGTTATATCTGACCCTCCAACAAGCCGGATACAAAGTTTTACAAGCTAGAGACGGCT